>JBBRWR010000003.1:0-175079 GCA_038249085.1 Opitutales bacterium | reverse complement strand
TTCCTTCCCCCCCGCCCACTGAGTGACCCTAAATTTACCGTTTTCCCCTGTCCCCTCACCGGCCCACTCGCTTTTTTTCTCGCTCCCGGGGGGGCGCCCGCCGCTTGTTTGCCCCCCCAACCGGGGGCGCCACCGCCCAACATCGTCGTCCTGCTCGCCGACGATCTCGGGTACGCGGACATCGGTTGTTTCGGCGTAAAGGACATCCGCACGCCCCAGCTCGATCGCCTCGCGCACGAGGGCGTGAAGTTCACCCATTTCTACTCCAACGGACCGGAGTGCTCGCCCACGCGCACCGCCCTGCTGACCGGCCGCTATCAGCAGCGGGTCGGCGGGCTGGAATGCGCCATCGGCACAGGCAACGTGGGCCGTTATGACGACGCCATCCGCCTCGCCGGCCAGCACGATCTCGGGCTCCCGGTCACCGAAACGTCCATCGCGCGGCTGCTGCACGACGCCGGCTACGCCACCGCCCTCACCGGCAAATGGCATCTCGGCTACGAGGAGAAATTCACGCCCAACCGCCATGGCTTCGACCACGCGTTCTACTGCCTCGGCGGCGGCATGGACTACTTTCATCACGTCGAGGATCCTCCCGACTACACGCCCGTGCTGGGCCTCAACGGCATCCCGATCAAGCGGCGCGGTTATGCCACGGATCTTTTCGGAGCCGAGGCCGAGACTTGGCTGCGCTCACAGGTCGCCCGCGCCCCCCGCCAGCCATTCTTCCTCTACGTGCCGTTCACCGCGCCGCATTCGCCTTTCCAAGCCCCCGATGAGGAAGAACCGGAACCGCTGCCCGCTGATTCCTCGCGCTGGAAACAGGGCAACGCGCCGCCCAAGGTCTACGGCGCGATGATTGAGCGCCTCGATCTCGTCATCGGTCGGATTCTCACCACCCTCCAGGAATTGCAGATCGCCGACCACACTTTGGTGATTTTCATGAGCGACAATGGCGGCACCAAGAGCGCGCGCCCCAGTGGTCTGCGCGACATCAAGGGCACAACCTTCGAGGGCGGCATCCGCGTGCCCGCCATCGTGCGCTGGCCCGGCGTGCTCCCAGCCGGGATCACGGTCACCCACCCCACCATGACCCTCGACTTCACCACATCCATGGCGCGGGTGGCCGGCGTATCCGCGCCGAAGGGCCGACCCTTCGATGGCGTGGACATCCTGCGCACCATCGAGCGCGGCGAAGGGCCGCCGGACCGCGCGCTGTTCTGGCGGGGCCGTCGGGGTGCCCGCACCTGGCGCGCCGTGCGCGAGGGCCCAATGAAACTCGTGGTCCGCGAGGATGGCGGCAAACGCGAGGAGTTTCTCTTCGACCTCCTCGCGGATGAGGGTGAAAAAAACAACCTGCTCGCCGCCCGACCCGCCGAAGCCACCCGGCTGCGGGAGAAACTGGCCGCGTGGGAGATCCAGGTGAAACCCGTGCGCTGAATCGTGCTCCAGTTCATCGCCTTGCCTTGTTTCGCGCGGATCCCGGACCTTTCAGCCTCTCGCGGGGGGCCCCAGCTCCAAGTTGACGGCGGCATTGAGCCCGGTCGTCCCCGTGGCGCCGGTCAGAGACGCGGCGCTACTCCCAGAGGCACCACCGCCGACCGACCGCTGCGCCCCTCATGGGGTGAGGGCACCCCGCCCACATCGAGGCCAAAATCCGATCGCAGAAAACCCATGCAGCCAACCCTTCATTCCACCGGCGTCCTCGCTGTCTGTCTCGCCTTGGCGGCGCCAGCCGCCAATTGGGCCGCCGCGCCCGCGGCCGCCCCCAACATCGTGTTCATCCTGGCTGACGACCTCGGCTGGGCCGACGTGGCTTTTCACGGCGGCAACGCGCCGACGCCCCACCTCGACCGCCTCGCCCGCGAGGGCCTCGAACTCGCCCAGCACTACGTCGCCCCCGTCTGCAGCCCGACCCGCACCGGCTTCATGACCGGCCGCTGCTGGAGCCGGTTCGGGGTCACGTCGCCCCAGTCCGGGCGCGCCCTGCCGTGGGACACTGTCACCCTGCCGCGCGTGCTGAAGGCGGCCGGCTACGACACCTGCCTCACCGGCAAATGGCACCTCGGCTCCCTGCCCGAACAGGGGCCCGGCCATTTCGGGTTCGACCATTCCTACGGCTCGCTGGGCGGCGGCGTCACCCCCTACAGCCACAAGTACAAGAAAGGGAAATACACCGACACCTGGCACCGCAACGACCAGCTCATCGAGGAGGAGGGCTACGTCACCGATCTCATCACCCACGAGGCCGTGCGCTGGATCGAGTCGCGCGGCCCCGCCCCGTTCTTCCTCTACGTGCCCTTCACCGCCGTCCACCTTCCGATCAAGGAACCCGACGCCTGGGTGGCCCGCGTCCCGGCGGCGATTCAGGGCGAGGTCGCCCGCCACTACGCCGCGTGCACGATGCACCTCGACGATTCCGTCGGAAAAATTCTCGCCGCCCTGGACCGCACGGGCCGCCGCGCGAACACCCTCGTCGTCTTCACCAGCGACAACGGCGGCAGCAACGCCGAGAACAACGACCACGCCTATCCCGACGATCACTGTCCGGACGGCAAATTGCCCGGCAACAACCTCCCGTGGCGCGGCCAGAAGGGCGACGCCTACGAAGGCGGGACCCGCGTGCCGGCGATCGTTTCCTGGCCCGGTCGGGCAAAGCCGGGCAAGATCCAGACACCCGTCCAGATCATCGACTGGCTGCCCACCTTCGCCGCGCTCACCGGGTACCAACCGACCCGCGACTTGAAGTGGGACGGGGTGAACCTCCTGCCGCAATTGACCGCACACGCGCCGATGTCCGACCGCTCGCTCTACACGGTGGCCCCGAACTGGCGCGCCCGCGCGCTGCGCTTCGGCTCGACGAAGTTGATTGCCTTCGGCGAAGGCGCCAAGCGCCGCAACGAACTCTACGAACTCGCCGCCGACCCGCAGGAAAAAAACAATCTCGCCGCGAGCCAGCCGGAGCGTCTCCGCCAGATGCTGGCCTTGCTCGACCAGATGGCCGCGCGCGATCGCGACGCGCTGCCGAAGGACTGACAGCGATTTCTGGATTCTCACGCTTCGCGCAGCGATCATTGGCCGCCAGGCACCAATGAGCGCGAAGGGATGTTGTATCTGCACCTTTGCGCCTTTTGCGCTTTCTTGCGACCAACCCGTCTTGAGAATGTCTCGTCGCACGCGGGAGTTTTGCAGTAGGGTCGGGCGTTACCCTCCCATGGCTACCGCGCTCTCCCCTGCCTTCCTGCTCACCACCCTGGGCGTTCTTCTCACCTCCGCCTTCGCCGCCGAGCCCTTCGCCGTGCTCAACGTCTGGCCCGGGACGCCCCCCGGCGATACCAAGATCCTGCCCCCCGAAGCCGACCAGACCAAACCCGCCGACAAACTCATCGCCGGCCGCCGCATCATCAAACTCGGCAATGTCTCCACTCCACAGCTCGCCGTCTATCGCCCGTCCCGGGAAAAGGACACCGGCGCCGCCGTCATCATCTGCCCCGGCGGTGGCTTCAGCATTCTCGCCTACGATCTCGAGGGCACCGAGGTCGCGGCCTGGCTCAATTCCATCGGAGTCACCGGCATCGTGCTCAAGTACCGCGTGCCGGCCCGCGATCCCCAGAAGCGCTGGCTCGCCCCGGTGCAGGACGCCCAGCGCGCGCTCAGCCTCGTGCGCAGCAAGGCGGGCGAGTGGGGCCTCGACCCGCACCGCCTCGGTCTCCTCGGTTTCAGCGCCGGCGGCGCCACCGCTGGGATGACTTCGCTGCTGTTCGACCAGCGGCAATACGCGGTGCTCGACGCGATCGACCAGGTGCCCTGCCGGCCCGATTTCACGCTGTTAATTTACTCCGCCGGATTTGTGGAGCGCGGCCAGACCACGTTCAATGCCGACCTCACGGTACCGAAGAACACGCCGCCGATGTTCTTCGTCCAGGCTTTCGACGACAACGTGCCGGTGCAAAACTCGCTCCTGCTCGCCGCCGAGTTGAAGAAGGCCGGCGGCTCCGCCGAGGTGCACGTTTACGACACCGGCGGCCACGGCTACGGCCTGCGGTACGTTCCCACGCTGCCGGTCACGACGTGGCCCAAACGCGCCGAGGAGTGGCTGTCGCGCCGCGGGCTGCTGAGTCCGGCGACGCCTTCGTCGCGCTGAAATGAGCGCCGCGCGCCTGCCTCCGCTGCAGAAATTGCGCGTCGCGTTTCCCGCGGAGCAGATCGACGACGTCGCGGCGGCCGTGCGCACCCAGATCGAAGGCGTGGCCCGGTTTCCCCGCGGCACCCGGATCGCCGTCGCCGTCGGCAGTCGCGGCATTGCCAACCTCAGCACGATCGTGCGCGCGACTGTCGACGCGCTGAAGGATCGTGGCGCCGAGGTCTTCATCACTCCCGCCATGGGCAGCCACGGCGGTGCGACCGCCGACGGCCAGCGCGACCTGCTCGCGAGCTATGGCGTGACCGAAACCGCCATGGGCTGCCCCATCCGCGCCACGATGGAGGTGGTCGAACTGCCCGCCCGCGGGCTGGAACATCCGCTCTACCTCGACCGCCACGCCGACGCAGCCGACGGCATCGTGCTCATCAACCGCATCAAACCGCACACCGATTTTCACGGCCGCTATGAGAGCGGTCTCGTCAAGATGTCGGTGATCGGCCTGGGCAAGGAAGCCGCCGCCCTCGCCCTCCATCGCTTCGGGGTGCGCGGCCTGCGCGACCTCATCCCGCTGGCGGCCGCGCAGCTCCTGGCGACGGGCCGAATCTTGTTCGGACTCGCGATCCTCGAGAACGCCTATGACGCCACCGCGCGGGTCGAAGCCATTCCGGGTGACCGCATGCTGCAGCGCGAACCCGAGTTGCTGGAAATCGCCCGGCAGCACCAACCCCGCCTGCCCCTCGACGACCTCGACGTGCTCATCGTGGATCGCCTCGGCAAGAACATCAGCGGCACCGGCCTCGACACCAACCTCATCGGCCGCCTGCGCATCGCCGGCGAACCGGAACCCGCCGCGCCCCGCATCAAGTCGATCGTGGTGACCGACCTCACCGACGAGTCCCACGGCAACGCTGTCGGCACCGGCCTGGTCGATGTCATCACCGCCCGGCTGGCCGCGAAGATCGACCATGAGGTCACCTACATCAACGTGGCCACCGCCGGCTTTCTTGAACGCGGCAAGATCCCCCTCGCCGCTCCGACCGACGCGGCGGCCTTCGCCCTCGCGCTCCGCGCCAGCGGTTGCCTCGATCCCCTGGCGGCCCGGGTGATTCGGATTCGCGACACGCTGCACCTTGGGGAGATTCTCGCCTCGCCCGCCGCCGTCGCCGCGCTGCGCGACCGGCCCGACGTCACGGTGCTGGGCGCCCCCGGCCCGGCCACCGACGCCGCGGGCAACCTCGTGGCCTTCGACCGCGGTTGAGATGTCGCCTCCCAGGCGCTCCCCCCCGGGCTGCAGGAGCGGCTTTATGCCGCGATTAAACCCAGCGATTCCGCCCGGCCATCGCGGTGAATTTCTTTGGACCCAGCGATTTCACCCGTTCCTACGGCCGAAGCATCGACGCGGCGGAAGTGCACCCCCAATTCCTTGGCGGCGATCTGGAGCACGCCCGGGCGAGTCATATCCGGGCGAGTCCCCTTTTCTGGGTGACGCCCGACGACGCCCCGACCCTCTGCCTGCACGGCACCGCCGACAAGAATGTCGCGCACGAGCAGGCCGTCTGGCTGGTCGAGCGTTTGCAGGCCGCCGCCGTGGAGGCCAACTTGATCTCATTCGCAGGCGCCGGCCACGGGCTCAAGGATCCGCCGGTGGCCGCGCAGGCGCAGGAGGCGTTGCTCGCTTTCTTCGCGCGGCACCTGCGGCCAGGGAAGTCTTGACCGCAACACCGGTGCCGGTCGGAACGCCAGCCGGCGCGGAACGGAATCCGCGCCCCACCCAGGCCGGAATTCGCGAGCAGTGGGGCGGCGAGTCCCTTCGCCGCCGCCCAGACGCCCCGCCCGGAAAAGGCGTTGTTTCCCGCGGCCCCCGCCGGCAAGCTTCCGCGCATGGCGAAAAAATCCGGAGGCTCGATAGGCATCCTCACCGCCGGCGGCGACTGCCCCGGCCTCAACGCCGTGATCCGCGGCGTCGCCAAGGCGGCGATGCATTTCGGCATGCGGGTCGTCGGCATCCAGGACGGATTCCGCGGCCTCGTCGAAAACCGCTACGTCACCCTGGAGAACCGCCTGGTGAGTGGCATCCTCACCCAGGGCGGGACGTTTCTCGGCAGCAGCCGCGACAAACCCCACAAGATGCAGATGGGCTCCAAGGTCATGGACATGACCGATGTCGCGGTGGACAATTATCGGAAGTTGAACCTCGACTGCCTCGTCTGCCTCGGCGGCAACGGCACCCAGAAAAATGCCCTCCGCCTGCAAAAGCAGGGCATCAACGTCGTGACCCTGCCGAAGACCATCGACAACGATGTGGCCGAGACGGACGTCACGTTCGGCTTCGATTCGGCGATGGCGGTGGCCACGGAGGCGATCGATCGGCTGCACACGACCGCCACGAGTCACCATCGGATGATCATTTGTGAAATCATGGGCCACGACACCGGCTGGCTGACCCTCGGGGCCGGCATCGCCGGAGGAGCGGATGTGATCCTGATTCCCGAGATCCCCTATGATTTGAACCTGGTGGCCAAGACGCTGCTGCAGCGCCAGCGCGCGGGAAAGCGCTTTTCGATCGTCGCGGTGGCCGAAGGCATCAAGTCGAAGGAGGAAATGAAACCCCGCCGCGGCAAGCACGGCACGGACGCCCGGCTGAGCCAGCATGAGCAATCGATCCGCGATGCCGCCGAGCTCGGGGTGCATTACGTGCAGGAACCGGTCGCCAGCCGGATCGCCCGCCAATTGCAGCACCTCACCGGCACGGAGGCGCGCGTCACCTCCCTGGGCCACGTCCTGCGCGGCGGCACCCCCACGGCGTTCGACCGCCTGCTGTGCACGCGGCTCGGCACGAAGGCTGGGGAACTCATCTCCGCCCGCCACTATGGGTGCATGGTGGCGGTCAAGGGCAGCCATTGCGTCCCCGTGCCCCTGGCGAAGGTGGCCGGGGTCAAGCGCACGGTCCCGCTGGACCACCCTTGGATCGAAACCGCGCGGCTGGTGGAAACCTGCCTGGGCGACACGTAGGACCTCGCGGTAACACGGCCCATGTAGGCGGGGTGCCCCACCCCGCGCATCCTGGGATTCCCGTTTCGTCCCGCATGAATCGCGGGGTGAGGGCACCCCGCCTACAGACTCAGACGGCTCGCCTTTCGCCTGCCCCCACATTGCCGGCTTCCCAAGGCGCCCGCTTTACGGTAGCTCTCCGTTCGCATGAAAAAAATTGCCCGCCCCTTCGGGATCGTCCTCGGCCTGGCCCTCGCCGCCGCCTCTCTCGCCGCCGCCAGCGCTGGCATCGGCCAATCGTTCCAGGGCCCGGTCGGGCTCCAACTCTACAGCCTCCGCGCGCAATTCAAGGCCAACGGCGTGCCCGCGACGCTCGACACCGCGAAGGGCTTTGGCATCAAGTACGCCGAGCTCGCCGGCACCTACGATCTGCCGCCGGACCAATTCAAGGCGGTGCTCGCGGAACGCGGCATCAAAGCCGTCGCCGGCCACTTCCCGTACAAGAAGTTCAAGGACGATCCGGAGGCGATGGCGCTCGAGGCCAAGGCGCTCGGGCTCGAATACGCCGGCTGTGCCTGGGCCGATCACAAGGGCAACCTCGATGAAAAGCAGGCACGCGAAATCGCCGCCGTGTTCAACCGGGCCGGCGCCGTCCTGGCGAAGCACGGCCTCAAGTTCTACTACCACAACCACGGTTTTGAGTTTCAGCCCTTCGGCGATGGCACGCTGATGGACCTCATCATCCAGGAGACCGACCCCAAGTTCGTCTGCTTCGAGATGGATCTCCTCTGGGCCGTCTTTCCCGGCCAGGATCCCGCGAAGCTGCTCGCGAAATATCCCGACCGCTGGAAGCTGATCCACCTCAAGGATCTCAAGCAGGGCGTCGCCACCGGCGCCCTCACCGGCAAGACCGACGTCAGCAACGATGTCGCCCTCGGCCGCGGCCAGATGAACTGGCCCGCCATCCTCGCCGCCGCGAAGAAGATTGGCGTGAAGTACTACTTCATCGAGGACGAGTCACCTTCCTCGGTGGAGCAGATTCCGCGGAGTCTGAAGTTCCTGCAGCAGGTATCGTTCTGATAGGGAGGGGTGAGGGTGGACTTTGGGCCGAAGGGCCCGCCATCGCGTGGCCCACGGCTGCCAGCGGGGATTTGCGGTGGCCGCTTCTTGCCACCTCATTGTTCCGCCCGTACGGTCCGTCCTTCCTCCTCGCGCATGAATACCTCGATCCTCCGCCTCGCCCTGTTGGCCGCCGCCCTCCTCCTCGCCCCGCGAGCCGTCGTCGCCGCACCGCCCAACATCCTCTTCGCCATCGCGGACGACTGGGGTCAGCACGCCGGCGCCTACGGCACGCCCTGGGTGCGGACGCCGAATTTCGACCGGGTGGCCCACGACGGGATCCTGTTCAAGAACGTCTACACGCCGAACGCCAAGTGCGCCCCGTCGCGCGCCAGCATCCTCACGGGCCGCAATTCGTGGCAGCTCAAGGAAGCCGCGAACCACATCTGCTACTTTCCCGCCGAGTTCAAGGGCTGGGGCGAGGCCCTTGCCGACCACGGTTGGTTCGTCGGCCACACCACCAAGGGTTGGGCCCCGGGCGTGGCCAAGGACGTCAACGGCAAACCGCGCCTGATGACCGGCCAGGCGTTCAACGACCGCAAGGCGAAGCCGCCGGCGACCGGCATCGGCCCGGCCGACTACGCCGCCAACTTCGACGACTTCCTGGCCGCGGCACCCGCCGGCAAACCGTGGGCGTTCTGGTACGGGGCGATCGAGCCCCACCGCGGCTACGAGTTTGGCTCCGGCGTGAAGAAGGGCGGCCATCGCACGAGCGAGATCGACCGCGTGCCCGCTTTCTGGCCGGACAACGAGACCATCCGCAACGACATGCTCGACTACGCCTTCGAGGTGGAGCACTTCGACCGGCACCTCGGCCGCATGCTCGCCTCCCTGGCCAAGCGCGGCCTGCTCGAAAACACCCTTGTCATCGTCACCTCCGACCACGGCATGCCGTTCCCCCGCGGCAAAGGCAGCGAGTATGAATATTCCAACCACGTGCCGTTTGCGGCGATGTGGGCCGGCGGCATCGCCGGGCGGGGGCGCGTCGTCGATGACTATGTCAGCTTCATCGACCTGGCGCCGACGTTCATCGAACTCGCCGGCCTGACGTGGGCGCAAAGCGGCATGGCGGAATCCCCCGGGCGCAGCCTTACCGACATCTTCCGTTCCGATCGCTCCGGCCAGGTCAACCCGGCCCGGGACCGCGTGCTGATCGGCATGGAGCGCCACGACATCGGCCGGCCCAACGACGTCGGCTACCCCATCCGCGGCCTGGTGCAGGGCGGCATGCTGTACCTCGAAAACTTCGAACCCACGCGCTGGCCCGCCTGCAACCCCGAGACGGGTTACCTCAACGTCGACGGCGGCGCCACCAAGACCTTCATTCTCGACGCCCACCGCAAGAATCCGGCCGACCCCTACTGGGCCCTCTGCTTCGGCAAACGCCCCGGCACCGAATTCTACAATCTCACGACCGACCCCGACTGCGTGAAGAGCCTCGTCAACGTGGCGGCGATGGATCGGCAGCGCGCCGCCATGAAGGAGACCCTGTATGCGACGCTCAAGGCGCAGGGGGATCCGCGGATGTTCGGCCACGGTGACGTCTTCGACAAATACCTCCATGCCAATCCCGCCAACGTGCACTTCTACGAACGCTACATGAAGGGAGAGAAGCTGAATGCCGGCTGGGTTAACCCGACGGACTTTGAACCCGCGCCGCTGGACTGAGCGCGGGGCTTGAGCGGTCATCGCGACCGCAGACCGGCTCGTACCCGGAAGGCCGTGGCGCTTTCCATCCGCCGGAAACCGGTTCTAATTGGGCATGACAACCTACTATTGGGTGGGCATCGCGCTTTGCCTCAGCCAGTCCGCGATGTTCTCCGGCCTGAATCTGGCGTTCTTCAGCGTGAGCCGCCTTCGCCTCGAGGTGCTCGCCGCCGAAGGGGATCGCGATGCCCGCCGCGTGCTGGCCATGCGCCGCGATCCCAATCTCCTGCTCGCCACCATTCTCTGGGGCAATGTCGCCGTCAATTGTCTGCTCACCATCCTGGCGGACTCCATCTTCACCGGGGTGACGGCGTTCCTCCTCTCCACGGTGGCCATTACTTATTTCGGGGAAATCTTCCCCCAGGCCTACTTCTCCCGGTCCGCCTTGCGTACCGCCTCGGCGCTCTCTCCCCTGCTTCGCTGCTATCAGATCTTGCTGTACCCCGTAGCCAAGCCGTCCGCCTGGCTGCTGGATCACCTGGTCGGACCCGAGGTGATCGTGCTCTGGCGCGAACGCAGCATGCGCGAACTCATTCGCCATCACATGCGGCACGATGATTCCGATGTCAGCCCGGTGGAAGGCGCGGGCGCCATCAATTTCCTGGATTTGGACGACATCCCGGTGGGTCAAGAGGGCGAACTCCTCGACCCGCGCAGTGTGCTGTCCCTGCCGGTGCGGGAGGGTCGACCGCAATTGCCGGCCTTTCAACGCCGGGCGGATGACCCGTTTCTGCAGGAGGTCGATGCGGCGGGTCGCAAGTGGATCATCATCACCGACCCCGCGGGCGAGCCGTGCCTGGCGCTCGATGCGCACCGGTTCCTGCGCGGCGCACTCCGGCACGACACCCCGTTCAACCCCGAGACCTGCTGGCACAAACCCATCGTGGTGCGGGACCCCAACACTCCGCTGGGCCAGGTCCTCTCGCGTTTGAAGGTCAATCCTCAGACCCCCGAAGACGACGTGGTGGATGAAGACTTCATTTTGGTCTGGGGAACCGAAAAACGGGTCATCACCGGTTCGGACATTTTGGGCCGACTCATGCGCGGGATTGTGAAGCGGGAGCCATCGCCGCCGCAGGGGCGATGAGCCGGCCGGTGACGCCGATCCGGCAATCACCGGGCCCGGTTGAGCCAGCCCCGGGGGCCGGCGGTACCCAGCGCCTGCCCCGCCCTGGCCTTACCGGCGGGGGCAACACCCCATATCGCAGGTCGGATCTCCAGCGTAACCTTGGGCCATCTTCACCGCCCTGATCGCCGTGCGGCAATGGTGCCGCACGGTGATGACAACTATTGCCATTGAGTCGCGAAACCCGCTACAAACGTCGTCATTAAAACTCCGACCTCTCAGCCCTTCGATGCCGAAACATCCGAACTTTCTCTCCCGGATGAGTGGGGGCGGCTGCCGCGGGAGACGAAACCGAAGCATCCTGTGATGCCGAACCGAAATTCCAACCCTTCGATTCGCCCCTCGATGGGCACTTCGCATCCCGGACTGACCCTGAAGAACCGCCGGATCCTGATCGTCGCCAGCAATCGTTCCATGGTCCGCAACCTGACGGACATCCTCCAACCGCGGGGGTATCTGGTCACCGACGTCAATTCCGGCGACGCAGCGATGACTTGCTTTGCCAGCTTCAAACCGGATCTCGTTCTGCTCGAAGTGGAACTGCCGGGCGCGCAGGTTTTCAAAATCTGCCGCCACTTCAGCGACCGGCACACCCGCGACGGCGCCACCGTTATTTTCATCGCTGCGAAAAGCGAGCCCGCCGAGGTCGTCGAGGGTCTGGCCGCCGGGGGCGTCGACTATCTCTCGCGTCCGTTTCGCGAGCAGGAGGTGCTGGCGCGCATCCGCGTGCACCTCCTGAACCGGCTCCGCCTCGCCCAACTGGATAAGGAGGACCAGGCGAAGAACCGCCTCCTCAGCACCGCGGCGCACGACCTGCGCAACCCGCTGGTCTCGATTCGGGCCCTGGCCAATCTCATGCGCGCCGGCACGGTCGGCAGCATCACGCCGGAACAGCGCGACCTCCTGGACACCGTCTTCGATGCCAGCCAGTCGATGCTCGATTTGGTGAACGAATTGCTCGACATCTCCGTGCTGGAGGCCGGCGAACTCAAGATCTCGCGCCATCCCACGTCGCTCGCGAATCTGATCGAGGCCTGCGTGCGGATGAACAACGCCATCGCCGCGGAGAAGGGTTCCTCCATCCGGGTGCGACCTGGGCCGCTCCCGCCGGAACTGGACCTCGATGGACCGAAGGTTCGGCAGGTCCTGAACAATCTGCTCGGCAATGCGATCAAATTTTCCCCGCCAGGTTCGGTGACCTCGATCGAGCTTGAAACGACCCCGCATCACTGCGCGATTGCGATCGTCGACCAGGGCCCCGGCATCCCGGAGGAGGAAAAAAACCGGCTCTTCAAGGACTTCAGCCGCACCTCGGTGCAACCGACCGGGGGCGAGTCGACCACCGGCCTCGGCCTCTCCATCTGCCGCGCCATCATGCACGCGCACGCGGGCACCATCGGGGTCCAAAACCGGCCCGGCGGCGGAGCGGAATTTCGCATCACTTTTCCCCTCCACCCGTGAAGTGCGCCGGCAAAGTCCTCATCGTCGATGACGAGGCCCACATCCGCAAATTCGTCAGCCTGCTGCTCAAGTCCATCGGCGGCTTCTCGGTCTTGCTCCAGGCGGCGAACGGCGGCGACGCCCTGCAGATTTACGAACGCGAACGACCCGATTTGGTCCTGCTCGACGTCAATATGCCGCGGGTCGACGGCCTCCAAACCCTGCGCGATCTCAAACGCTACGATCCCGCCTGCACCGTCGTCATGCTCACGTCGCTGGTCAACCGGCAGACGGTGGAAGCCTGCCTGCGGCTCGGCGCGGTCGGTTACCTGCGCAAGGACAATCCACCCGACGACATGACGGCGCAGTTGAAAAAGATCATCGGCGCGGCTTGCCCCACCGCACCGGTGGCAACCCCCTGACCCAAACCTTCCCATGCGCGCGCTCCCTCTGCACCCGCTTGCAGCTTCGACCGCGAACCCGAGGCCCCCGTCGCCCCGGGGGCGCGCGGCGGGCCACGGTTCGGCCGGTTGACCCGTCCCCGCTATGGCCATGCCGCCAGCCCCTTTGCCGCCCGGCGCCGAGTCGGACCCGGTCATGCCGTTTGTCGAGGTCCGCTACTCCCTGCCCGAGTTGCTGCGGGAGGTGAATCGCGATCGTGCCTCCAGCGCCTTCGCCATGGAGAAGCTCGACCAACCCACCATCACCGCCCTGTTCGAACTGCAGCAGGAGCGCGCCCGCCGTGACCCCTTATCCCACCAGTAACGCGTTCGTCGCGCTCGTGCTGCTCCATCCCGGCTTCGATTCCCGCCTCAAGCTGGAGTTGCTCGCCGCGAAGCACGACCGCCCGCTCGATCTGCTGCAGGCCGTCATCGACCAGAAACTTCTGCTCAAGGACGACGCCTGCCGGCTGTGGAGTGACTGCCTCAACATCGCGTATGTCGACGTGCTCGCTTCCGGCATCACCCTCGAAGCCGCAAGGCACATCCCGGTCGAGATTGCGCGGATGGTGCGGGCCATCGGCCTCTACGTGATTGACGGCGTGCTCACCGTCGCCATGGCGACACCCGAAGACGCCAAGCTGGTGCACCGCCTGGAGCAAATCGCCCAGATCCCGCTCAGCCCGGTGTTCTGCCTGCCCTGCGAAATTGACGATGCCATTTCCGTCATCTACGTGACGGAAAAATCCATTGCGGAGAGCTTCGCCGAACTGGCGCGCAACGCGCTCTTCGCCGAGCCCGACCTGGCGATCGAGCGGATTTCGGCCCTGGCCCACAGCGAGTCGCTCGTGCACGTGCTCAACGAAATCGTCCACTTCGCCCTGCGCGAACGCGCGACCGACATTCACATCGAGCCGATGGAAATCCAGTCGCGCATCCGCTTCCGCATCGACGGGACGTTGCGCGACATCCTGATGCTGCCGAAAAGCCTGCACCCCGCCATCATCTCCCGGCTGAAGATCATCAGCGATCTCAACATCTCCGAATGCCGCTTCCCGCAGGATGGGCGCTTCTCCGTGCCGATGGGCACGGGCAAGGCGAACTTCCGCCTCTCCATCGTTCCCACCATCCATGGCGAAAAGGCCGTGGTGCGCGTGTTGTCGTCCGCCGGCAAGCGTTCGATGATCACGCTCGACACCATGCTCATGTCGCAGCGGATTCTGCAGCCGTTCCGCCGTCTCATCAAGAACCCCAACGGCATCATCTTCGTCACCGGCCCCACCGGGTCGGGCAAGACCACCACGCTCTACGCCGCGATCGACGAAATCAATTCCTCGAAAATCAACATCTCGACCATCGAGGATCCGGTCGAGATTCCGGTGCCCGGCGTCATGCAAAGCCAGATCAACCCGTCGATCGATCTAAAGTTCGCCACCATGCTGCGCGCGTTCCTGCGCCAGGATCCGGACGTTATCCTCATCGGCGAAATCCGCGACACCGAGACGGCGAAGATCGCGACGGAGGCCGCCCTCACCGGGCACCTGGTCTTTGCCACGCTGCACACCAACACCGCCCCCCAGGCCATCGTGCGTCTCATGGAGATCGGGGTGGAACCCTACATGGTGGCGCCCTCCATCACCGCCGTGCTGTCCCAGCGGCTGGCGGCACGCATCTGCAACAAATGCAAGGAAGCCTACTACCCGCCGCGGGAAGTCCTGCTGAAATATTTCATGGAGGAGGGCCTCACCGAGGTGCCGTTCTTTCGCGGACGCGGCTGCCCGCATTGCCGCGACACCGGCTACCGGGGGCGCATCGGGTTTCATGAGTTGGTCGTCATCACGGAGGAAATCCGCCAGTTGATTTCCGATCGCAAAAGCGTGCAGGAAATCACCCGCGCCGCCTACAAAGGCGGCTACCGCCCCCTCCGCTACGACGGCCTGAACAAGGTCCTGCTCGGCCTCACGACGATCGAGGAGGTCGAGGAGAATTGCGCGTTTGAACTGGCGGAGTGACCGCCCTCACCGGTGCCGGCCCGGATCGCGATTGGACCCAACGCGACCAGGAGGGGGTGCATCTCCGAGTTGGCGGTGCTGCCTCTGGAAGTAGCGCCGCGTCTCTGACCGGCGGACGCCAGTCGAAGACTGGCGCTACGGGGAGGACTGGGCTCCATGCCACCGTCAACCTGGAGATGCACTCACGAAGAGATTCTTGTCACATGGGGCCTCGTGGCGACAATAGGAGTTGATCCCGGTCGCGGCGGTCTGCCTCTCCCCCGGCCGCCCTCGGGTGCCGCTGCTCACGATCGGGTCACCGTTGCGCTCCAAGTCTCCAACTGCCTCCTGCCCATGAAATCCGTCCTTGTCTCCATCCTCCCCTCCGGCGCCGCCCTCGTGCTGGCGGCGCTCCCTCTGACCGCCCGGGCCCAGGGCAAGACCCTTCCGCTCGACACCGCCGCCGGCCTCACCCTCCACAACACCATCGCCACGCCCGTCTCGTTTGCCGGCCGGCCGGCCCTGCGTCTGACCAGTTCCACCGCAGCTGCCGCCCGACCGGCCACCGCGCCCGTCGGCAAGAAAACGGGCGGGACGAAGGGCGCGACGAAAGGGGGAGCGCGGGGCGGCCCGGGGGCCGGCGAAGCCAACCGCGTGAATCACCTCGCCCTCGTCGATGGCCTCGAGTTTGCAAATGGGACCATCGAGGTCGACCTGGCCGGCGAACCGAGCGCCGGGGCCAGCGGGGGCGCCCGCGGGTTTGTCGGAGTCGCGTTTCGCGTGCAACCCGACCGGGCGACCTACGACTGCTTTTATCTGCGGCCCACCAACGGCCGCGCCGACGAGCAGGACCGGCGCAACCATTCCGCCCAGTACATCTCCCACCCCGAGCACACCTGGTTCAAACTGCGCGAGGAGTCCCCCTCTGTTTATGAGTCCTATGTCGACCTCATGCCGGCCACCTGGATCCACGTGAAGATCGACGTCGACGGTGACAAGGCGAAGCTGTTCGTCGACGGCCGTGAACAGCCCACCCTGATCATCAACGACGTGAAGTCGGGGGCCGGCGGCAAGGGCGCTGTCGCGCTGTGGTTCGAGGGATCGACCATCGCCCACTACGCCAACCTGAAGATCACGCCCCGCTGATCGGACCGGAGCCGCGTTTCAGCGCCTGGCCGTAACGAGGGGGTGCATCTGGCGGTTGGCGGTGACGCCCCGGGGAGTGGCGCCGCGTCTCGGACCGGCGGGCGCCAGTCGAAGACTGGCGCTACGGGGAGGACCGAGCTCAATGCCCCCGTCAACCGGGAGACGCACGCGCAGCGATGCGATCGAGGTGGGGCGCGTTGTCCCCCACGCGCCTTCTTCCCTTCCGTCTCACGTTGGGCGTCTTGGGGTCAAGCCGCTCCACGCCAACTGAATTTCCCGGGCTTCGTGTACTCGGTGTCTCCGTGGTTCCGTCCGAGGTTTTCAGGATTATCATGGCCAAGGGCGGCATCCGGAGGATTATCTGAAATCGTCCGGATTCTCGGGCGTCTCCGAGTGCCAGTCCCTCCCTGCCGATGAAACTCCTCCCCTGCACCGCCCTCGCCGCCCTGCTCCTCCCGACCGCGTTCCTGCGCGGCGCTGGCGGGGTCAATGCCCCCACCAACGTGCTCTTCCTGATGTGCGACGAGCACACCCCGCGCGTGCTCGGCTGCTATGGCGATCCGCTGGTCCAGACCCCCACGCTCGACGCCCTCGCGGCCACCGGCGTGCGCTTCACCGCCGCCTATTGCCAGAACCCCATCTGCGTACCGTCGCGCGTCGCCCTCGTGAGCGGCCGGATGGCGTCGCACCTCGCCACCTTCGGCAACACCGCCAACCAGAAGTACCAGGGCATCACGACGCTGGCCGACGCGTTCGTGCAGGCCGGTTACCAGGCGGCCTGGTTCGGCAAGACTCATTGGGGCGATCCGCGCTTTCCGGAGACCGGGGGCGGCGCCATGAACAAAAAGGCGGCCAAGCAGGAGGCCGCGGACGAAAGCGCCAGCCGCCTCCCGCAGGATTCCCAGGTGATCAACCTGCCGGTGGAGAAGAATGCCGAACACCTCACGGCCGATGAGGCCCTCGAATTCCTGGAGGCAAACAAGGACCGGAAGTTCTTCCTCGGCGTATCCTTCGTGCGGCCGCACTTCCCCTTCACGATTCAGCAGAAGTACTACGACCTGTACCAAGGGAAGGTTTCGCCCCCCCGCGCCTCGCCCAGGTTGATCGCCGAACTACCGGCACTCTCGAAGTCCGAACGGGAAAAGTACCACCACGCCGACGCGACCGAGGAAGATGTGATGCGGACGAAGGCCATGTACTACGGCATGGTCACGTTCGTGGATGAGGAATTCGGGCGCATTGTGCGCCGACTCGAACAGCTCGGACTCCGCGACCAGACCCTCATCGTCTACACCGCGGATCACGGCGAGATGCTCGGCGACCGCGGGATCTGGTATAAAAACAGTTTCTATGACGGCTCCGCGAGCATCCCCTTCATCTGGTCCCTCCCGTCCGCGCTGCCCCGGGGCCGGGTCGTCACCACGCCGGCGATGAACATTGATATCGTCCCCACCCTGATCGAACTGTGCCACCTCGCCCCCGTCGCCGGCCTGGAAGGCAGCAGCCTCCTGCCGGTCTTGACCGGCGCCGATGACGGCCGCAACCGCACCGCCCTCTCGGAGAATTACCGCGGCAATTTTGCCGGCCGCATGATCCGCACCGCGCAGTGGAAATATTTCTTCTACACCGGCGGTGAGGAATATCTCTACGACCTCATCGCCGATCCGTGGGAGGAAACCAATGTGATCAAGGACCCGGCCCGCCGGCAGCTCGCCGATGAATTGAAGGCCCGGGCGCTCGTCGGCTGGGTCGATCAGCCCAAGCGCGGCGTCCGCGAGATCGTCGGCCTGCCCGGCGGTACGGCCGGCAAGAAGCCGGCCCGCACCAAGAAGAAACCCTAAAGCCCCGCCCGTCGCCCCTTTCCTCTCTCCCATGAAACGATCCCTCCTTGCCCTGCTGACCCTCACCCTGTCGCCCGCCCTCTCCCTGCCCGCCGCTCCCGCCGCCAAGCCCAACATCATCGTCATTTTGGTCGACGACATGGGCTTCTCCGACATCGGCTGCTATGGCAGCGAGATCCCCACGCCCAACCTCGATCGTCTCGCGGCCGGCGGACTGCGGTTTACCCAGTTCTACAACACCGGCCGGTGCTGCCCCACCCGGGCCACCGTGCTCACCGGCCTCTATGCGCACCAAACCGGCGTCGGTCATATGACCACCGACCAAGGTCCGGAAAACCCCGGCTACCGCGGGCAATTGAACGACTCGTGTGTGACCCTCGCCGAGGTACTGCGCCCCGCGGGTTATTTCACGGCGATGAGCGGCAAGTGGCACGTGGGCCAGGAGCACGGCGTGGTGCCGTGGAAACGCGGCTTCGAGCGCAGTCTGAACGCCCCGGCGGGCGGCTTTTACCAACCCGACTCCGCCCGGGCGAAACTCTTCCTCAACGGCGAGGAACTTGCCATGGCTGACCCGCGCCTGCCCAAGAGCTGGTACTCGACCGACCTCTGGACCGACTTCGGCCTGAAATTCATCGACGAGGCGCGGACGGCAAAGAAACCGTTCTTCCTCTACCTCGCCCACAACGCCCCGCACTTCCCGCTGCAGGCCCCCGCCGAGGACATCGCGAAATTCCGCGGTCGCTACCAGCAGGGCTGGGACAAGCTCCGCGCCGAGCGCTACGCCCGCCAGAAGCAAATCGGGTTGATCGATCCCGCCTGGCCGATGAGTCCACGTGCCGACAACGTGAAGGCCTGGGATACGCTCAGCGCCGAAGAGCAGGATCGCTTCGACCACCTGATGGCCGTCTACGCGGCGTGTGTTTACCACATGGATCAGGCGGTGGGCCGGTTGGTCGACGGCCTCCGGCAGCGCGGGGTGCTCGACAACACCCTGATCCTGTTCATGAGCGACAACGGCGGCAACGCCGAGAGCGGGCCCAACGGGCGCACGGAGGGCGATCCCACCCAGGCCACCTCGGCGTGGTACTGCGGCGAGTCCTGGGCCAATCTGGAGAACACACCGTTTCGTCGTTACAAGCACTACAACCACGAGGGCGGCATCGCCACTCCGCTCATCGTCCACTGGCCGGCCGGGATCGCGGCCAAGGGCGAGTATCGCCAGCAACCGGGTCATCTCATCGACATCATGGCCACCGTCGTCGACGTCGGTGGGGCCAGCTATCCCACGCGGTTCAACGGCAAGGCCATCACTCCCATGGAGGGCCGCAGCCTCGCGCCAGCCTTCGCCAACCGCCCGATCGACCGCGAGGCGATCTTCTGGGAGCATGAGGGCAACGCCGCCGTGCGCGTCGGCGACTGGAAGCTCGTCCGCCTCGGCCGCACCGGGCCATGGGAGCTCTACGACCTGAAGTCCGATCGCACCGAACTCCACAACCTCGCCGCCGCCCAGCCCGAACGGGTCAAGGAACTCAGCGCGACGTGGGAGAGCTGGGCTGTCCGGGCCCACGCGATCCCGTATCCGGATGCTGGAGCGGGCGCGAAGAAGGGGAAAAAGAAGAACGGAAAAAAGGCGGCGCGTGGCAAAGCCAACGACGACTGAACCGGTTTAAGAGGGACCCGCACCGCCGCAGATCCCGCACGAGCCCGTCCGGTGCGGCGCGCCCCACCGCGCTGCTCCCGGACAAGAACGGCCGGCTCGTATCTCGCGGCAGATTTCCCCAACCTCCCCGGTCATGCGCCTCCACGCTTCCCGGTCTCGCCGTATCCGTCGCAGGCTCGGGACCGCTCTGCTCTCGCTCCTCCTCGCTTCGGCCGGAGTCGCCGCCCCCCTGTCCTCCCCGGTCGTGCTCATGACCAATGGCGGCTGGTGCTGGTTTCAGGATGAACGCGCGATCGTGACCGGCGGCAAACTCGTCTTCGGTTCCATTGCCGGTTGTAATCGAGCCGGGTTCGCCGCCGGGGACGTGACCGTCACGTCGTACGATCTCCGCACCGGGCACCACGAAACCAGCACGTTGCACGCCCGCTTCCAAACCGACGATCACGACGTGCCCGCCCTCCTCGCCCTGCCCGACGGCCGCATTCTTGCCACCTATCAGTCGCACGGACAGACGAAGGACCTCGTCGGGCCCGACCTCATGCGCTGGCGCCGCACCCTCCGGCCTCACGATAGCGCTGCCTGGACGCCGGAGCAAACCCTGCCGGTGGGGGCGAGCGTGAGTTACAGCAACCCGTTCCGGCTGGCAGCCGAGGGTGGACGCATCCTGCTGTTTCACCGCGGGATCGGCTTCAATCCCAATTATCTCGTGTCGACCGATGACGGCGCGACGTTCCGTTATGGCGGGCGGCTTCTCTCCTGGCCGAGACAGCCCATGGACGATCCGGGCTTCACCGGGATCAGCGGCGGCCGGCCCTACCTGAAGTACGCCCAAGAGGGCGACGGCACGATCCACTTTGTCGCCACCGACGACCATCCGCGCTCCTACGACAACAGCATCTACCACGCCTTCATTCGCGGCGGCCAACTGCACCACAGTGACGGCCGCGTGATTGGCCCCTTGAGTCGGACACGCGAAACTCCGACGCGCCCCAAGGACCTCACCTGCGTCTACCCCGGGGACCGCGATCACGTGGCATGGATGTGTGATCTCCACCTCGATCGCGACGGCCGGCCCCGCGTCGTGTTCTCGGTGCAGCGCGGCGGCGGCGCCGGCCGGGGCAATCCCCGGGCGGTCGACGACGGCATGGATCTGCGTTATCACTATGCCCGGTGGGATGGCACCGCGTGGCAGGTCAACGAGATCGCCCACGCCGGCACCCGGCTGTATGCCGGGGAGGATGATTACGCGGGCTTGGCCGCAATCGATCCGCAGCAT
The DNA here is from genome assembly GCA_038249085.1 of Opitutales bacterium. Lineage (GTDB taxonomy): Bacteria > Verrucomicrobiota > Verrucomicrobiia > Opitutales > Opitutaceae > ER46. The sequence continues at coordinate 154,198 of JBBRWR010000003.1, read as the reverse complement.
CCCGACACGCTCTTCATTTCCACCAATGCCGAACCGGCAACGGGCGCACCGCTCGTAAGCCGGACGGACGGCCGCCGTCACTGGGAAATCTTTCGCGGAGCATCCCCCGACCACGGGCGCACGTTTGCCTGGACCGCGGTCACGCGCGACTCCACGGCCGACAACCTCCGCCCCATCATCCCCCTTTGGCCCGAGGCCGGCGAACGCCGGATCGTGCTCTGGCTCCGCGGCACGTACCGGAAGTACACCGACTTCGACCTCGAGGTGGTGGGGCTGCTGCCGGAAGGATGATTCCCGCGCCTGCTGATTCGCGACGGGCCGGGGGCCGGCCCATTACTTCAGCACCGGGAACATGCTGGTGTAGTCATCCGTCCACAGCGGGATGTCGTCGCGGGGCGGCACCGGGGGGTTGGCGGCGAGGCGCAGGGCGTCACGGTCCATGAATTCCTGGTTCTTGCTCAGCACCATCCAGGACGCGGCGTACAACCACCACCCGCCGTCCTCCTCGTCGATTCCCCCGTCGTCGCTGTCGATGTTGTAGGCCTGGTAGCCGAAGGCCCGGGCGGCATTCTCGACGACCGGGCGCAGGTCGAGGTATCGGTTGGAGATGTTGACGAGGATGACACCGTCGGGCTTCAGGTGGCGTTGGTAAATTGCAAAGGCTTCCTTGGTCAGCAGGTGCACCGGCACGGCGTCGCTGCTGAAGGCATCCATGATCAGGAAATCGAAGTTTTGGGGCGGCTCGTTTTCCATGGAGAGCCGGGCATCGCCCATGATGATCTCGGTCCGGGCCGGGCTGAGGGCGAGGTAGGTGAACGGCGACTGCGCGATGGCGGTCACCTGCGGGTTGATCTCGTAGATGCGCAGGGTATCGCCGGGCTTGCCGTAGGCGGAGACCGTGCCGACCCCGAGGCCCAGCAGGCCGATGCGCTGGTTTTGCTGCCGCGGGAAATTGCGCAGGGCGAGACCGAGGCCGCTGCGGGAGCCGAAGTACGAGGTCGCCAGCGGCGCCCGCTCCGGTTCCGCGAACTGGAAGCCATGGGTGATGCGGCCGTGCTGCAGCAGGTAGTGATGCGCGGCCGGGTTGTCCCGCTCGTATTCAAACACCGATAACACCCCGTAAAAGTTGCGCGCACTCACCACGGCGCCGCGCACGGAATCGTGCATCTGCACCCCCAGGGCCGCCACGAGCGCGACCAGGCCCGCCCCCAGCAGGCCGCAGGTGAGGGCGTGCCAGTTCAGCGGCCGCCGCCGCCGGCGTTCCCGCCAGAGCGCGCCCGCGCCGAGCGCCACCGCGAGGACCCAGACCAGCCCGTGCCAGCGCGCCACCCGGTCCCAGTCGAACGCCGCCCATTCCCGTGGCAGGTCCTGCTCCCGCAGCCAAACGGCGGCGCCCACCATCATCCGATCCACCCCATACGCGGCCGCGAGAGCGAGGACCACGGCGAGAATCCGCCAGCGCTCTGGCGTCAGGGCCGACCGGCCCTTGATGGCGATCACCAGGAGCAGCAGCACCGTGAGGCCAAGGCTGAGGTGCATCTCGTAGAAATTATTGAACAGGGCGGGGGCGACCAGCGCCACGAAGAGCCCGCCCACCGCGCCCCCCGCCGCGATCATGAGGTAGAACGCCGTGAGGTGCCGCGGATGCGGCCGCAATTGGTGGAGTTCGCCGTGACAGACCATGCAGCCGACAAACAACGCGGCGGAATAGACGACGATCTGCTGCACGATGGGCATGTCCGCCCCCTGGAACAAAGTCTGGCTGGCGGCGATCATCGCCGCGACCAACGCGAGGGTGTAATAAAACCGGGAATACCATCGCGGGCTGTCGAAACTGATGATGAACGTCACCAGGTAGAGGGCCAGCGGCAGCACCCAGAGGAAGGGGATGACCGCGACGTCCTGGCACATCTTGTTGGTGACGGCCAGGAGCAGGATCGAGGCGCAGGCGGGCAGTGCCAGCCAGAGCGACCGCTGGGTCCAGGTCGGGGGTGGCCCTCCCGCGGCGGCGGTCGTTGCCCGCGCGCCGTCCGGAGCGGATTGGCGCCACACGCGCCAGGCGCAATACCCGCAGCACAGCGCGTAGGCCACCAGTCCCCAGGACCAGAACCGGGCTTGGGCCTGGCGGGTGAAACTCGTCTCGAAATAGAAGGGATAGCTGACCAAGGCGAGCAGCGAGCCCACGTTGGACAGGGCGTACAAACGATACGGCGAGACGCCCGGAGTCGTCCGCCGGAACCACTCCTGCAGCAGCGGGCCGGTGGCGGCCAGGACCAGATAGGGCAGCCCGAGGCTCACCGCGAGCAAGGCCAGGATGTGCCAGGTGGGGTCGCCGCTCGCGGTCGGTTTCCAGGATTCGGCCGGGGTTATCGGCAGCGTCGCCAGCGCGGCCGCCAGCAGGACCAGGTGCAACCCCGCCTGCGCGCGGGGAGTGAGGCGCCGGCTGATGGCATGGGCGTACGCGTACCCGGCCAGGAGGACCACCTGGAAGAACAACATGCAGGTGGTCCACACCCCTGGGCCGCCCCCAAACCACGGCAGGATGTACTTCCCAATCAGCGGTTGGATCTGAAACAGCAGAAAGGCACCGGTAAAGATGGTCAGGGCAAAGGCGGGCATGGGTAAGATGGGGCGGCCCGTGGCCGCACCCACGGGACAACGGCAAACCACCCCGGCTGGCAATCGTTTCGAAGCCAGGGCCCGATCGAAGGGGTTCCGGGAGAGTCGCGACAGGTTGGTCCAAGCCGTCCAGACCGCGCTGCTGGTGCACCTCAAAGCGTTTTTCCACTGCAGGTTACCTACTGATATACCAATCGCGCAGATCCCGGTGCGGGGTCCGTCCCTCCCCAGCCTTAAAGGGACAGGTTACTTCACCGACGTCCCGCACCGGGATTAAGGGACAGGTTGTTGCTGATAAGGGACAGGTTATTAAAGCCCGACCGCGCGTCGGCGGATCGAGAGGGGCTCTCCGTGTTCCTGATAAGGGACAGGTTATTAAAGCCCGACCGCGCCTCGGTGAATCGAAGGGGCTCTCCACACCGGCACCTTCCCCGGATTGTCCGCCCCCAAAAGCCGGGCGCTTCTCCAAGTTGACGGTGACATTGAGCTCGGTCCTCCCCGTAGCGCCAGTCTTCGACTGGCGCCCGCCGGTCAGAGACGCGGCGCTACTCCCAGAGACATCACCGGCAAACGACAGACGCGCCCCAAAAAGCCGGGATCAACAAAAATAGCCTAGCCAAGGAAACGAGAAATCCACCTGCTACCTGTTTTTCCTCCTAAAGAACCGGCATCGGAGCCTCGAACCGAGGCCACCTCCAATCACTATCCTTCCATGAAGAAATCGATCCTGGCCCTCATCAGCCTCAGTGCCTCTCTATTTTCCGCGGGTTCCCTGCTCGCAGCGACCCCCGCCACGACGGCCACCCCGGCCCCAAACTCCCAGAAACTCTACAAGGTCTCCACCCTCAAGACCATTGAGGCGAACCGGGAATTTCAGGCCAACGTCCAACTGCTCCAGGCGCAGCGCCAGGCCGCGATCGAACTCAACTCGACGCTCGAAAAGGAGACCAACGCCACCAAGAAGAAGGAGCTGCAGAGCCAGCTCGATGCCTTGATGGTGAAGCTGAACGACAACAACGACAAGATGCGCAAGGCGTATGGTTTCTCCCTGGATCGGAACTACACCCTCGTGGTCGAGGTGGCCCACGTCTACATGTTCGTGACCGACGAAGAGGCCGCCAAGCTCGAGGCCGCCGAAAAGGCCAAGAAGTAAGTTCCTCCGGCGGCAAGCCCGGTCGGCGGGCGACAATGAGCCGGCCCGACGCCACCTCCGGTGCGTTCAGGGTTTGGGCCGGCGGCCCACGCCCCAGATCAGCCAGCAGGCGAGGGCCACGAGCAGGACGAGCCACCAGAGGTAACGCAGTTCCCGCGCGGCCATTTCGACCAGCTTAAAGACGGCCGGGAAGATCACGCAGAGCAACCCGCCGACCAGGACCAGGACGAGCAGTTGGAGGGCAGCCCGGGAACGCGGGTTCATCGCGACCGAGTCGGCGGCGGCGGCGTGGCTCCCGGCCGGCCGGCCGGAGCGGCGCGCTTGATGAGATCCTCGAGCGAAAGCAGGACATTGCTGCCACTGCCACCGCCGACCACGAGCGGCGAACGGCCGTTCCAGTTTTGGAGGATCTGCAACTTGATGAAATCGGGATTGGCGCGCAGCGCGGTGCCGCGAACCTGGATGGCCTCGGCCTCGCCCTTCGCCCGGATGATGGCGGTGTCGGCCTCGATCTGCGCCTTGAGTTGGGTGAACTTCGCCTTCTCCGCCTCCTGTTCCTGTACCATCTTCATCTCGATGGCCGACTCCAGTTCGGGGGACAGCGCGAGATTGAAAATCACCAGGTCGGCGACAATGAGGAATTCCGCGCCGATCTTGCGCCGCGCCAGTTCGAGGGCGCGGGTCTTGATCTCCTCGCGCTTTTTCACGATCTGCTCGGCGCTCTGGGTGGCCGCCACTTCCTTCAACGCCTCCTGCACCCGCGGGGCGATGAGATTGTCGAACGGCTCACCCGCATATTCCTGGAAGATCTTCACCACCGAATGCTCCGGCACCCGGTAGAGCACGTGCACCTCCATCTTCACCTGCTGCAGATCCGAGGAGTAACACTCGGCCGGCATCGGCCGCGTCTGCTGCCGGATCGAGATGGGCAGGATGTGCGTGATGAAGGGCTTCTTGAAGCCGAAGCCTTCGGGTTTGAAGGCCGGCGCCACCGTTCCCAGCGTCACCTCGACCCCCCGCGTGCCCGGTTGCACCACGTAGGTGGCGGAGGAAGCCAGGATGATGACGGCAAACACCAAAATCGCGACGCCCACCATCCGTTTCAGGACCTGGGGATCGATCTCGCCATCGCGTGAACCGCCATAAGCCCGTGGATTCATCGTGCCACCTCCTTCGCCCCGGTGCTGAAATCACCCAGGGGCAGCATCATGTTGGCGCCGGTGGCGCCGGGACCGACGACCAGCGGGGTCACGCCGTCCCAGTGCTCGATGATCTGCAACTCAAGCACGCTGGGATTTTCCTGGAGCGCCTTGCCCCGCAGGACGATTGATTCGGCCTCGCCCTTGGCCTTGATCACCACGGTGCTCGCCTCGGTCTGGGCCTGCTGTTGGGCGAAGCGCGCCCGGGCGGCCTCCTGTTCCTGCACCATCTTCGCCTCGATGGCGTTCTCCAGCGCCTTCGTCAGCGTGATGTTTTCCAGCACGATATCCTCGATCATCAGGACTCCGCCAATCTTCCGGCGCGCGCTTTCGAGGGCCTGGCTTTTGACCTCCTCGCGCTTTTGCACGATTAACTCCGCGGTGCGGCTGGCGGTAATCTCGTTGAGCGCCTCCGCCACCCGGGGCTTGACCAGCGAATCGAAGGGCTCGCCCCAATAATCGCGGAAAATCGCGACCACCGAACTCTCCGGCACGCGATACAACACCCGGACGTCAATTTTCACCTGCTGCAGGTCCGAGGAGTAGCAGTTGGCGACCATCTTGGCCGTCTGCTGGCGGATCAACTGCGGCACGATCACGGTCACCAGCGGCAGCTTGAAACCGAACCCCTCCGGTTTGAATCCCGGCGACACCCGGCCCAGCATGACCTCGACCCCGCGATGCCCCGGTTCCACGACATAAGTCGCAGAGGAACCGGCGATGACCACGATGAAGATCACCAGCGCTCCTGCCATCAAACCGAGAATGCCTTTGGGTGTCATGAAGGGAAATTGCCGTCGGAATAAAGGTCATTCAGCCACGCCGGCAACACAAGGGATTTCTCCCCGTGGCGGGCGGTCGCATCTCCGAGTTGACGGCGGCGGAATTGAAGGGAGCACAGGCACTCCTGCCTGCCGCCGGGCGCAGATGCGGGCAGGAGTCCCCGCGCTACTGGCAGGCCTCGCAGCTCTCGCCGTTACGCATCGCTTCGATGCTGCAGGCTTTTTTTTCCTCCGCCGTGAAGACCGGCTGCGGGGCGGACGCCGTCTCCTCGGACAGGGCCTCGGTATGGCCTCCGGCCACGCCCCGCACTTCCTTGCGCGATCCCACCGTCGCCTTTTCGATGTTGGAGGCGCCGAGGCTGCGGAGGTAGTAGGTGGTCTTGAGGCCGGCGTGCCAGGCCTGGCGATACATGTGGCTCAGGGTCTTCAGGTCGGGGGTCTTGATCCAGAGGTTCACCGACTGCGACTGGTCGATCCACTTCTGCCGGCGCGCGGCCGCCTCGACGATCCACTTGTGGTCGATGTCGAAGGCCGTCAGGTACTTTTCCTTGAGGTCGGCCGGGATGCGCTCGATGTCCTTCAACTCGCCGTCGAAATACTTCAGGTTGTCGCTCATGTCCTGGTCCCAGAGGCCGCGGGCCTTGAGATCCTTCACGAGGAAGGGATTCAGCACGATGAATTCGCCCGAGAGGTTCGATTTCACGAACAGGTTCTTGTAGGTGGGCTCGATGCAGGGCGAAGTGGCCGTGATGTTGGAGATGGTCGCCGTGGGCGCAATCGCCAGGCAGTTCGAATTGCGCATGCCCTGGCTGGCGATCTTCGCCCGCAGGGGCGCCCAGTCCATCCGCCCGCCCCGGGGCACCTCCACCTCGACGCCGCGTTCCTGCTCGAGGAGGTCGAGCGTGTCCTGCGGGAGCAGGCCGCGGTCCCATTTTGAGCCCACGTAAGTGGAATAGGTGCCGCGCTCGGCGGCGAGATCCGAGCTGGCCTCGTAAGTGTAGAAGGCAATCGCCTCCATCGCCTCGTCGTTAAACTCGACCGCCTCGGGCGAGGCAAACGCATGGCCGCGCAGGTAGAGCGCGTGGGCCAGGCCCATCACCCCGAGCCCAATCGGGCGGTGACGCAGATTCGAGGTCCGGGCGGAGGGCGTCGGGTAGAAATTGATGTCGATCACGTTGTCCAGCGCACGCACCGCCATGCGGATCGTCGCCCGCAGCTTCGCATGATCGAGCGAACCGTCCGCCAGCAGGTGGGCGTCGAGGACGACGGAACCGAGGTTGCAGACGGCGGTTTCCTCGTTGCTGGTGTTGAGGGTGATCTCGGTGCAGAGATTCGACGAGTGGATGACCCCCACGTGGTCCTGCGGGGAGCGGATGTTGCAGGCGTCCTTGAAGGTGATCCAGGGATGGCCCGTCTCGAACAGCATCGAGAGCATTTTCTTCCACAGCTCGAGGGCCTCGATCTTCTGGCCGGCAATTTTCCCTTCCTCCGCCAGTTCCTCGTACTCGAGGTAGCGCTTTTCGAAGGCCTGGCCGTACAGGTCGTGGAGATCCTTGACCTGGTTGGAGCGGAAGAGGGTCCAGTGCTGGCGGGCCTCCATGCGCTTCATGAAGAGGTCGGGGATCCAGTTCGCCGTGTTCATGTCGTGCGTGCGGCGGCGATCGTCGCCGGTGTTCTTGCGCAGTTCGAGGAACTCGAAGATGTCGTTGTGCCAGGTCTCGAGGTAGGCGCAGCCGGAGCCCTTGCGCTTCCCGCCCTGGTTGACGGCGACGAGCTGGTCGTTGTGCAGCTTGAGGAACGGAATAACCCCCTGCGACTCCCCGTTGGTGCCGTGGATGTGCGCCCCCGTGCCGCGGACCGCCGTCCACGATCCGCCGAGGCCGCCGGCCCATTTGGCCAGGAACGCGTTGTCGGCGATGCCGCGCAGCATGATGCTCTCGAGCGAGTCGTCCACATAGTAGAGATAGCAGGAGGAGAGTTGCGAATGCAGGGTGCCCGAGTTGAAGAGCGTCGGCGTGCTGCTGCAGAAACGCCGGCTCTTGTAGAGCTCGTACAGGCCGGTGACCCGCGTCTCGCGGTCTCCCTTTTCATCCAGCATCAGGCCCATCGACACGCGCATCCAGAAAAACTGCGGCGTCTCAATCCGGCGCGACGGCTTCACGGTCTTGTCGATGATCAGGTAGCGATCGTACATCGTCTGGATGCCGAGAAAGTCGAACTCGAGGTCCGACGACGGATCGAGGGCCGCCCCCAGTCGGTTCAGGTCGTATTCGAGGAGCCGCGGGTTGAGCCGCTTAATCGCGACCCCGTGCTCGAGGTATTTCTTGAACGCACGCTGGTGGGCCGCCTTCAGCGCCCCGATGCCCTCGGTCGAGATGTCCCAACCCAGGACCTCCTCGTAAATGTAGGTGAGCTGGATGCGGCCGGAGAACTTGGCGAAATCGGCGTCCTTCTCGATGAGCGTCTTCGAGTTGAGGATGATGGTCGCGTCGAGATCCTTCTGCGTGATCTGATCGTAGACGGAGCGGCGGAGCTCCGACTCGATTTCGTCGTTCGAGAGGCAGAGATCGAGGCCAATGCGGGCGAACTCGATCCGCTTCCGCAGGTCGACCCCGTCCCAAAAGACATTGGTGCCATCGGACTTTTTAACGAGGATCATGGCGGCCTGCCCGGGGGTCGCGGCGGCATCGGACTCAAACGGCGCGGCGGTGTCGGACGGGGGGTCGATCCCCAGGTCGCGGGCGGCGGCCCGCTGGGCGCGAAAGAGAATATAGGCCTCCGCCACCTTGAAGTGGCCGGCCTTCATGAGTTCCTCCTGCACGAAATCCTGAATCTCCTCGATGTGGACGAACGACTGCTTGGAGGAATGCACGCGCTCGGCGACGGCCCGGGTGATCGCGATGGCGGGAGCGGAGTCGCGCTGCAGGGAGAGGAAGGTCTTGCGCACGGCGATCTCCACCTTGTGCTCGCTCCACGGCACGACCTGGTTGTTGCGGCGGATGACGCGCAGCGTGGAAGTCGCCGCGGAGTCGCGGTCGACGGCAATCTTCCGGGCACGGTTGAGCAGGAGGCTCTTGGCAACGAAGTAGGCGTTGTTGTCGACCAGGGTCTTTTCGATCAGCTCGTAGAGGGCGTTGAGCGAGAGCCGCACCGGCGACTGCTGGCGCGCGAGTTCCGTCAGGTTGGCCGCGACCTCCCGACAGATCTTCGCCAGCCAGGCGCGGTTGGCCTCGTTGAAGATATCTTTCTCCCCCCTGGCCAGGTGCACGTTGGTCAGGGCCTTGCCGAGCGTGTCGGCCACCTCCGTGAGCACAAACCGCTCCTCGCCGTGCGGGCAGAGCAAAATGACGGGCGGGACGGTGATTTTTTCCCCGGCGACCACGTCGCGCCAGGCGTAGTGGGGTTTCTGTTCAACGGGCGCGTGGACGGTGCGTTTGAGGGCGAGATCGTGCGCGAGGGACGGATGGCTCATGGCGGAAATTTAACGGAATTGAAGCGAAGCGGCGGAGGTTGAAGGCGGAAAAATCAAATATCCCGGGCGAGACCGCAAAGGCGGCGGCGCGACGGGCGGGCAGACGGAAAACGCGAGGGGACGGCGCGTGAAGTGGGCGGGGGGAAAAGGGGATGCGCCGCAGCAGGGAACCACGGCCGCAGCCGCGCCCCGGCGTCGCCGGGCCTCAGAGTTCGTCGTCGTGCGCGACGGTCAGGGAGGAGGCTTTTTGGTACTCGGTGACGCGACCTTCAAAGAAGTTCTGCTCCTTCTTGATGTCCATCATCTCGGCGAGCCACGGCAGCGGGTTCTTGACGCCGGGGGCCAGCGGGGCGAGACCGCAACTCTCCAGCCGGCGGTCCGCGATATAGTCGATATAGGTCAGAAAATCCTCGGCCGAGAGGCCGATGGAGTTCACCGGGAGGCAATCGCGAATGAACTCCTTCTCGAGCTCAACCGCCTCGTGCATGAGGCCGCGCAGTTCCTCCTTGAATTCGGCCGTCCAGATCTCGCGGTTCTCGTCGACGAGATCCATGAACAGATTGCGGAACACCTCGATGTGGTTCGACTCGTCGCGCAGCGTGTAGCGAAACATCTGGCCGATGCCGGGAAACTTGTTCTGCCGGTAGAGTGAAAGCACCATGCCGAACAGGCCGTAGAACTGCGTGCCCTCCATGCACTGGCCGAAGACGAAGATGTTTTTCGCCAGCAGCATCTTGTTTTCCGGCCGGGTGAGGTCGAGGTCCCGGCGCAGGGCGTGCGAGGTCTTGGTGACAAACTCGTTCTTGCGCACGATGGTCGGGATGTCCTCAAACATCGCCTCGCACTCGTGCGGGTTGATCTGCAGTGAGGCGATCATGTACAGCAGCGAATCCGCGTGGATGTTTTCCTCATGCGCGTGGCGACCGAGCACCAGCTTGAGTTCCGGCGCCGTGACAAGTTCGCGCACGACGTGCTGGATGTTGTCACCCACGATGCCTTCCGCCGCCGAGAAATAGCCAATCCCCATCCGGATGATCCAGCGCTCCACGTCCGAGACGACCTTTTCGTCCCGCCACTGCTCGATGTCCTTGCCCATCGGGACGTCTTCCGGTTCCCAATGGTTCGCCTTCATCTTGCGATACAAGTCATAAGCCCACTGGTACTTCAACGGCAGGAGGTTGAACGTCATGGTCGCGCGACCATTGATGACTCGCTTGGCGGCAAAGGCCGCTTCGGCTTTGGTCTGGTCGAGCACGAAGGTCTTGGCGCCGACTTGAAACGTTTTTTGCATGGAACCGGGCAGGAAGTTGGAGGCTGGAAGGACGGAAAAACGGCTGAACAGAACGGGCTTTTTGGGGACGGAAAGGCCCAAAGCGAACAAAAGATGGTGGGAGTTATCAACGCGGTGTTGACCACAACAGGATGTGGTCCCTCTCCGCGACAACCACCACCGATGGGAGACGAGCCGAAATCCGTCAATGAGTTTGTGGCCGGCATTTTGTTAAAATTCCGAAATATTTCCCCTGGTTCCGCCGGAGCAACGGTTCCGGCGCCGGAGGCCCGGCCGCCGGCCCCCTGGCGCCCACGATTCGGACGGCGCGCCGGGCGCATCTCCGATTTGAACGAAGCGTTGAGCACGGTCGGCCCCGTAGCCCCAGCCTTCGACTGGCGCCCGCCGGTCAGAGACGCGGCGCTGCTCCCAGAGGCATCACCGCCAACCGACCGATGCGCCCCGGCGCGCCGCCGGCTCACGTGTCGCCTTGCCGGGCCGCCGGAAGCCGGGCAAATGAAGCGCTGCGCTCATGCCCGCCCCTCCCACCCCCCCCCGCTCCGCTTTTCGGCTCCGCGGCGCCTGGGCGGGCGGCCTCATCGTGGCCGCCGCCTTCCTCACCTACGTGAACAGTTGGACGGCCGCCTTTGTCTACGACGACACCCTCGCGATTCCGCAGAATCCCACGATTCGCCATTTGTGGCCGCTCTCCCGCGTCCTCCTCCCGCCAGTCGAGGGCGGGCTGACGGTGAGCGGACGCCCCGTCCTCAACTTGTCCCTGGCATTCAACTACGCGCTCAGCGGCCCGGACCCGTGGAGTTACCACGTCGTGAATACGCTGATCCACGCCGGGGCCGGCCTGCTGCTCTTCGGGATCGTACGGCGGACGATGCGGCGTCTGCCCGACGTTCGCTCGGGCGGCAACCGCGCGTCCCCACCCGCCGACCCGCTCGCGCTCACCATCGCGGTGCTCTGGACCGTGCATCCCCTGCAAACTCAGGCGGTGACCTACACGGTCCAACGCGCCGAATCCCTGATGGGTTTCTTCTATTTTCTGACCCTCTATGCGTTCATCCGCGCCTCGCAATGTCACTTAATAAGTGACAAACATCGAAAGGTCGGCGCGTGGCAGGCGGCGAGCGTCCTCGCCTGCGCGCTGGGCATGGGGACCAAGGAAGTGATGGCAACCGCGCCGTTGCTGGTGCTGCTTTACGACCGGACGTTTGCCGCCGGGAGTTTCGCGGCGGCGTGGCGGCGGCGGCGCCCCTACTATCTCGCCCTGGCGGCCACCTGGCTCCTGCTGGCCGCCCTCGTGCTCAGCACCGGCGGCAACCGCGGCGGCACCATCGGCTTCGGCACCGGGATCCCCCCCTGGGCGTATCCGTTGACTCAATTCAAGGCCGTGGCGTGCTATCTGGCCCTGAGCGTGTGGCCCGACCCCCTGGTCTTTGAATACGGCACCGGCTGGGCCCGCCGCGCAGGCGACGTGCTGCCCTACGCGGCCGTCGTGGGGCCGTTGCTCGCCGCCACGGTGGTGGCGCTCCGCCGGTGGCCCGTGGCAGGTTTCCTCGGCGCCTGGTTCTTCGTCATCCTCGCCCCGACCTCGCTCGCGCCCGGCACGATCCAGATGATCGTGGAGCACCGGATGTACCTGCCACTGGCGGCGGTGATCACGGGCCTCGCCTGGGGCCTGCACCGCGCCGCGGGTCGCCGGGTACTCCTCGCGGGCGCGATCCTGGCGATTGGATGCGCGGCGCTGACGGTGCGGCGCAACCAGGATTACCGGAGTCCCCTCACCTTGTGGGCCGATACCGTGGCCAAACGCCCGCTCAACCCGCGGGCCCACGACGGCCTGGCCGAGGCCCTCACCGCCGCGGGCCGCCACGCGGAAGCGATCGCGGAGCGCCGGGAAATCCTCCGGCTTGGTCCGGATGACGCGCAGCTGCACTACAGTCTCGCCCTGGCCCTCGCGGCGGCGGGGCGCACGGACGAGGCCCGACAGGAATACGAGGAGGCTCTGGCGCGGCAGCCCGACCATCCGCGCAGTCATAATAATCTCGCAATCCTGCTGGCCGCCACCGGACGGAACGCGGAGGCGCTGTCGCACTATGCCGAGGCCGTGCGCCTGGCGCCCGCGGAACCGCTCTATCACTACAATCTCGGCACCGCGCTGATGCGCGCGGGGCGGCTCACCGAAGCCGTGGCCAGCTATGAAGCCGCCCTCCGGCTCCACTCCGATCACCCGGAGGCCCACCTCAATCTGGCGTCGGTCCTGATGCGGCTCCAGCGGCAGCCGGAAGCGCTGGAGCATTACCGGAAGGCCCTGCACTCCCAGCCCGATGACCCCGACCACGCCACGACCTACGGCAACGCCCTGCTCGCCGCCAACCTTCCGGCGGACGCCCTGATCCAGTTCAGAAACGTGCTGGCAACGCGACCCGGGGCCGTGGCCGCACACTATGGGGCGGGTAACGCCCTCGCCGCCCTGCACCGACCGGCCGAAGCCGTGGTCGAGTACGAAGCGGTGCTGCGCCAGTCGCCGCAGCATGCCGGCGCACAGTTCAAGTTGGGCAATGCCCTGCTCGACCTGGACAACGTCTCCGCGGCCATTTCCCACTATCAGACGGCCCTGCGGTTATCGCCCCAGAACGCCGAGACGCGGCATAACCTCGGGATCGCCCTGGCGCGTCTCGAACGCTGGGACGAGGCCCGCCTCGCCTTCGACGAGGCGCTGCGGCTCAAACCCGACTATGCCGATGCCCAGCGCAGCCGGGCGCAGTTGCGGCAGGTTACCGGGCGATGAAGGGGGCCGGGAGGGCAGGCGCCGGGCCCGAACTGGAACCTTCGTACCCCGGCAGACGCCCCGGCAACCCGCCTGAAGGGCGCCAGCCCGTCGATCGGTTACCATCCGACACCGTGCTCGCACCGCCGCCAACCGCCCCCTAGGAACTCGCGCGGATGATTCCACCCGCACCCGCGCCCATCGCGCCGACCGCGCCCGCGCCGCACCCCGCGGCCCGGTGGGCGATCGCCGCGGGCCTGCTCCTCGCGGCGCTCGTGGTCCACCACCACTCGCTGTCAATTCCGTTCATCTTCGACGACCGGCCCGCCATTGAACGCAACGAGTCCATCCGGCAATTGTGGCCGCTCACCACGCCCCTTGCTCCCCCGGTGACGAGCGCCGGCGCCGCCGGGCGGCCGTTGGTGAACCTTTCCCTCGCCTTGAACTATGCGGTCGGCGGGCTCGACCCCCGGGGCTACCACCTCGTCAACGTGCTCGCCCATGCCCTGACCGGCTTGCTCTGGTGGGGACTGCTGCGCCGGACCTTCGCCCGGACCGAACTGCGCGGGCGCGCAGAATCGCTGGCCGGCGCCGCGGCCCTGGGGTGGCTCGTGCATCCGCTGCAGACCGAGACGGTCGCCTGCATTGTGCAGCGCAACGAGATCTTCGCCGCTTTCTTTCTTCTCCTCACGCTTTACGGCCTGGAACGATCCGTCGGCTCCGCCCGGTCCGCCGCGTGGCAGGGAGCGGCCGTCGCCGCCTGCCTGCTGGGCATGGCCAGCAAGGAGGTGATGGCGACGGCCCCGCTGGTGGCGTTGCTTTACGATCGGGCATTCCTCAGCGGATCCTGGGCCGGGGCCTGGCGCCGCCGCGGCCGTTTTTATGCCGCGCTGGCCGGCACGTGGCTGCTGCTCGCCGGGCTGATGCTCGGACACGAACAGCGCGCCGGTACGGTGGGCTTCGGGCTCGGCGTCGGCGCGTGGCCGTACCTGCTCACGCAATGCGAGGCCGTCACCACGTACTTGAAACTGGTGGCCTGGCCGCATCCCTTGATCGTCGACTACGGGACCGACGTGGTCGGCGGGGCGGGCGCCGTCTGGGGCCGGGGTCTGTTCGTGCTCGGCTTGCTCGGCACGACCGTATTCGCCTTGTGGCGACGGCCGGCGATCGGCACCGCCGCTGCGGGCTTCTTCCTCCTGCTCGCCCCGAGCTCGAGTTTCGTGCCGCTGACCACCCAACCGATCGCCGAACACCGGATGTACCTCCCGCTCGCCACCGTGCTCGTGCTGCTGACGGTCGCACTGCACCGGGCCCTTCGCCGGCCCTGGCTCGTGGTCGCCCCGGCCGCGCTCGCCCTGGCGCTGCTCACCCATCGCCGCCTCGATGATTACCAATCCGAAAGCCGGCTCTGGCGCGTCACCCTCGCGCAACGACCGGAAAACGCCCGGGCCCACGCCAGCCTGGCCGGGGTCTTTGTCCGGAACGGACAATGGGCCGGGGCGCTCCCGCACTACGAGGCCACCCTCCGGCTGCGGCCCGACTATGCCGATGCGCAAAACGACTACGCCCTGGCGCTGGCCCGCTCCGGCCGGCCGGAGGAGGCGCTGCAGCACTACGAACTCGCCTGGCGCCTCAAGCCGGATGACCTGGACATCCGCTCGAACCTCGGCCGGGCGCTGGTGCAGGCGGGCCGGGCCGCCACCGCCATTCCGCACCTGCAAGCCGTCGTGGCGCGGGACCCGCGTCGTCCCACGGCGCGCAACCAACTGGGCGACGCCTTGCTGAAGGCGGGGCGCACTGCGGAGGCGCTGGAGCAATTCGAGGCGGCCCTGCGCATCGATCCGAACCATTTCGCGGCGCACAACAACGCCGCCGTCGCGCTGGGGACTCTCGGGCGCCCGGCCGAGGCCCTGACCCATTTCGCCACCGCCGCGCGGCTTGAGCCCGGCAATTTCGAGGTGCAGGTGAACCTCGGCGACGCCCTGTTGCGGGCGGGCCGGGCGCTCGAAGCGACCGCACCCTACACCGCGGCGCTCCGGCTGCAGCCCACGGTCGCCGCCCTCCACTACAATCTCGGCAATGTCTGGCTGCAGCTCGATCGGACGACCGAGGCCGTGGAAAACCTGTCCACCGCCCTGCGCCTGCAACCCGGCTGGGCCGCCGCGCAACACAATCTGGCGCTCGCGTTGACCCGCGCCGGCCGGGCGGCCGAGGCGATTCCGCTGTTCGAGCAGGTGCTAAGGCAGCTTCCAACCTCGGCACAGGCGCATCACAATTTTGCGCTGGCCCTGGCGGCCGCGGGTCGCACTGCGGAGGCGATGCTCCAGGATGAGACCGCGCTGCGCCTGGCGCCCGGCCTGATCGCGGCCCGACGGCATTTGGAGCAACTGCGGCAACCCTGACCGCCAGCCGGCCAGGCCCATGAAGCAGCCCGGCTTGAGACGCAAAAAGGGGCGGCTGCGTCGCCGCAGCCGCCCCCGAAAAACATCGACGCCGTGCGCGTCGCGCGAATTTAGAACTTGATCGCGATGCCCGTCTGGATCTGCCAGCGCGACACCGGATTATCGTTGGCGATAATCGGCAGGCCGTCCAGCGTGCCACTGTTGAAGGTGTACGCCCACGAGCCCTGGCCACCATTGCCGGCGGGATTGTAACTCGACGCTCCCGCGACTCCGCGGCGGTAGGAGAAGGGAATCTCCTCGTAAAGGCCCCACTTGTCACTGAGCAGATTGCCCACGTTCAGGATGCTCAGGTAGGCTTCCGCCTTCACCCGCTGCCAGATGGGCAGTTCCTGGGTGATCTTGATGTCAAGCCCGTGCGTCCAGGGCGACCGCTCCGAATTGCGGTCCGGGTGGCCACCCTTGTACTTGGCGAGCGTCGTCGAATCCACGAAGGCGAAGAAGGCGTCGCGCTCGGCGGCGTTGGCCCAGGTGACCTTTGGATCCGTCGGGCCGGTGGGCACGTAGAGGAGGTCGTTGAAGGTGTAGCCGTCACCGTTGGCGTCACCGCGGAACACCCACGAGTACGGGTGCCCGGTGCGAGCCTGGTACACCATCGAGATCGTCGTCGGAGCGTTCTGGACGAAGTTGAACCGCCGGGTCAGCGAGGCGACGATCCGGTCACGGATGTCGGTATTGGAAGTCGACGCCACGTTCTCGTTCGGGTCGAAGCTCGCCCGATTGGAGTAATTCGACGAAGCGGTCGAAGAGGTGATCGGGCTGACCTCGGTCGCGTGACCATGGGTCCACGAGAGCGAACTCGACCAGTTGTTGCGGAACGGACGACGCACGCTCAGAGTGACTCCGCGGCTCTCGCCCTTGTCCGTGTTGGTGAGATAGAAGACGTCCGCAAACCCGGTGCCGGCCGGGCCTCCGGTGTTGACGCGGCGGCGGCCAGTGGAGGAGGCGCTGGTGTTGCTCGTGGCCGCGCCGTTAAAGCGGCGGCGACCGTCGGGGGTCGTGGCAGGTCCGGTCGTGGGCGCGGCGTAATTCAGGAACTCCGTATTCAACGCCTGGTAGGTCTTGTTGTAGTAAGCCTCCACGGTGAAGGTGAGTTCACCGAACGGCAGCTTGTGGTCGACCGCGAGGTTGGACTTCCACAGCGCCGGCTGCACCAAATCGGGATCAGTGATGTTGATGTTCGGCGCGGCCGGATTCCCCGCGGGCGCGGTCTGGGTGTTGACGTTGGGATTGAACACGAGTCCGGCAGGATTCGTGGCCGAGACGGCGCCGACCGAACCGGCGTTGGAGTACGCATTCGAGATCCACACCGCCGGGCTCTTGCCCTGGAACAAGCCGACGCCGCCGCGGAGCTGCGTCTTGCGGTCCAGGCCGGGCACATTGTAGATGAAGCCCACGCGGGGCGCCACGGTGTAGTTGCCGCTGTTGGTGGTGTCGTTGCGCGAAACGGCCTCGCCGCTGTCGCGCTTGAAGCCCGCGGCGGAGAAGCCCGCCGCCACCACCGGGTGCTGGGATACATCCGGGTAGTCCAGCCGCAGGCCACCGAGCACGGTCAGGTTGGTGTTGGGCCGCCATGTGTCCTGGAGGAAGGCACCGTAAGCATTGTACTGCCAGCGGGCCACCGCATCCTCGATCGACGAGCCCGGGAAGGGCTTCGCCAGTTGGTAGAAGCTCGCCGGGGTCCCGGCCTGCCAATTGGCGGCATTCGCAAACGTGTAGTAGCCGTCGGTGTACTGGACAAAGGCGTTGTTGTATTTCGTTTTCACACTCTCTGCACCCGCAGTGACGGTGTGATCGCCCAGCGAGTACTCACCGGAGAACTTGATCTGTTTCTCTTTGGTCGTGATCGCGTTGAGCTGGCGGGACGATTCGGTGCCGAAGAACACCGCGCCGTTGGTGATGGTGGCTCCGGTGTCGTAACGCGTGCCGGTCAGACCCTGCACCTGCACCTGCGGAAAGGGGGTGCCCTTGTTCTGCGGCGAACCGTCAAAGTCGGTGGAAGAGACCGTCAACTCCGTGCGAAAGTCCGGCGTCCATTGGCTGTTCAACTGGCCGTTGTAGCTCTTCGTGATGCGCGGCTGCGTGTACCAGTAATTGCTGAGCGAGGTGGCCGTCGAACCCGTGTAGTTGGCAAAGGAGGTGAACGAACCTTCGTTCTTGCGGTACGTGAGCGACAGCCGGTGGCCCGCCAGGATGTTCCAGTCGATCTTGCCGATGGTCGTCTTCTGGTACGCAAGATTGTCGGGGGCGCTCAGGTCGCCCGGCGTGTAGCCCAACGCGGTGGCACGGGCGACGACGGCGGCGAGTTGGGTCGCATTGGGGACGAAGTTCGCCTGCGGCGGCGAGGAGGTGCGCTGGTAGTCCTCGTAGGCGAGGAAGAAGAAGAGGCGGTCGCGCAGAATCGGGCCGCCGAGCGTGAACGCATACGTGCGCTCCTCAAAGGTCTCCTTGATGCCGCTGACGGGGTTCTTGGCGCGCATGTCCTGATCGGTGTATTCCCAGCGACCGCTGCCGTGGAACGTGTTGGTGCCGCTCTTGATGACGGCATTGAGCAATGCCCCGGTGAAGCCCGCCCGGCGGACGTCGTAAGGTGTGAGTTCGGCCGAGAAGGATTGGATCGCATCGAGCGGGATCGGCCCCTTCAGCGAGGAGAAGCCGTTGCTGCTCAGACCGAACGTGTCCACCGCCTGCACGCCGTCGATGAGCAGCGAGTTGAAGCGGAAATTCTGTCCCTGGGCGCTCAGCTGGCCGCCTTGGTCGAGCGACATGAGGGCCAGGCGCGAGTCGAGCACCGCCACGTCCTGAATGTCGCGCCGCACGGTGGGAACCGCGATCACCTCGTCGGCGGTCAGCGTGGAGCCGGTGCCGATCTTACCGGCGCCGAACGTCACATCGCGGTCGCCGACGACGGTGAACTTGTCGAGCGTGACGACATCGGTGGAGAGCGTGAAATCGACGTTGATCGCGTCGCCGAGATCGAGGCTGAGTTCGCGCTTCGTTTCTGATTGGAGGCCCGCCGCCGAGACCGTGACGGTGTACGGTCCGCCCGCGCGCAGGCCGGAAAGATTGTACTGGCCGTTGGAACGCGCCGTCGTGGTCGACATCGTTCCGGTCGGCTCGTGTTTGACCACGACTGTGGCCCCGGCCACAGACTTTCCAGATTTGTCCGTGACGAAGCCGGTCAGACCGGCGGTCGTAATACCCTGTCCGAACAAACTGCTCGCCAGCGCCAGGCTCAGGGCAAGAAGCCCGCCGAGCGTGCGTGTTAAGAGAGACGATGGTTTCATGGTTAATTTGTAGCTAGGTTTCAATGTGTCGGCCGTACCGTTGGCAGTCCGGAAAGGCGCAGCAAGAGGCCGGGCATTTTGGCAGTCAAGTCTTAGCCGGAAAAGGTTCGCGTTCGACGCCGGTTGGTAACGCGCCTCCTCCCGGTGGCGGTGCCGCCTTATGCCTTCGAGTTCGGCGGACTTGTCTTCTCCGGCCCCAACCGCTGAATCGCAACCGTGGTCCCCACCCTTCCTCTCAGGGTCAGCCGCGTCGCCGCCCGCCGCTTTCTGCGGCAGACGCTCGGGTTCGACGCCCCGCACGCCACGGTGGCCGCCGCGCTCACCCATCATGGCTATGTTCAGATCGACCCCATCAATGTCTGTGGCCGGATGCACGACCTGATCCTCCGCAACCGCGTCGCCCAGTACCGCGAGGGGGACCTGATGCGCCACCTGCACGGCGACGGCACTCCTCTGCCGGCATCCGGGCGGACGGCCTTCGAACATCATCTGCCCGACGCCGGGACCCTGGTGGCCTTCCCCCTCGAGGCCTGGCCCTACCTGCAGGCGGCCATGCGGGCGCGCACCCGGCGGCACAGCGCCTGGTCCGGGAAACTCACCGCCCGCGAACGCGACCTCGCCCCGGGCATCCTGGCAGAGATCGCGACACGCGGCCCACTCTGCTCCGCCGACATCGACGACGATCGCCGCGCCCATCGCAGCATCTGGGGCTCCGCCACCCTCGCCAAGTCGACCCTGCAAAAGCTCTTCTTCCACGGTCGCCTGCTGATCGCCCGCCGCGATGGCAACCGCCGCCTCTACGATTTGCCGGAACGCGTCCTCCCCGCCGCCACGTTCGATCGACCCGAACCCTCCGCGGCGGAGACCAGCCGCTGGCTGGCGTTGACGAAACTCCGGCAGCGACGCCTGGTCCGGTTGAAACGCGAGGAACTCAAGGCCGCCGCCGACGCCGTGGTCCCCGTGACCGTCACTGACGCCGATTGCCCGCTCCTCCATTGCCTGCGCGAGGACGCGCCCCGCCTGGCCGAAGTCGTAAATCAAAAATCCGAAATCGAGAATCGAAAATCCCAGCAGCCCCGGCTGCTCGCCCCCCTCGATCCACTGATCTACGACCGGCGCACGACGGCCGCACTCTGGGATTTCGACTACACCTGGGAGGTTTACACCCCGCCGCAAAGCCGCGTCCGCGGTTATTATGCCCTGCCCGTGCTGTCCGGCCTGGCCTTGGCCGGCCACGTCGAGCCCCGCGCGGATCGCGAGGCGCGCGATCTGGTGGTGGTTTCCCGTCGCGTGAAGCGCGGGGTCAAGGTGGCGCCGGCGCTGCGCGAACTCGCCGGCTGGCTCGGGCTGCGGCGCTGAGGCCCCACCGCTGAACGCTAAGTGGGAGGCGGCGCTTCATCGACTGGATCTCACCAGAGGAGCACGCCAATCCCAGCGGCCTCAGCGTGAAGGGCAATGAGGAGACGCTCCGCCTCGGCCTTCGTGGCTCGCAATTCGGGAGTGAACTTCACCGTGTCCGGCTATCCCCGGCGGCGTGAGCCAGGGGGCGACAAAGCCCGAGGCGCTCAGGAACGTCCGGGATGCTATCGAGCTTTGCCTCGAAGTCCGCGCGGAACGCGGCTTGCCGCTGACGATGGATGCATCTCCGAGTTGACGCTGACCTCCCTGTGGGCGCGTTGCCCTCACCGCGCAGCCCGGCGGGGACGACCTATCGCGGGGTGGGGGCACCCCGCCCACAACCGCCAACTCGGAGATGCACCCCTGACGATCGAAACGAAACAAGTCGAAATGAAGGACATCGGGCAGCCCAACGGGCGCTTTGACCGGAGGCCCATCCGGAGTCCGCACGGGGTTCTGCACGGAGGCCCCTCCGCCTAGCCCAGCGCCTTGGCCAGCACCTTGGGCAGCACCAGCGGGGGCAGTTCCCGCAGCTGCGCCACCAATCCCGGGCCATCGATCAACTGCAGTCGGTGCTGGTCGGCAAAGTCCCGGGCATCCGCCGCAAAGCCGCCCGGCGCCACGTACCACCCCGTTTCCACGCCCTCCGCCGTCAGGGTGCCAAGGAACTCGCGCACTTGTTTCGCCGCAATCTCGCCGTCGTCGCCCCCGGCACAGAGGATGGCCACATGGGGTCGCTCGCTCTCCGTGCGGCGCAGCACGATATCGCGTTCGCCTCCCGGCGGCTGCACCTCGGCGCGATAGCCCTCCGCCTCCACGAACGCCGCCATCACCGCCACCACGCGCGCCCGCGGCCAGGTCGCCAGCTCGAGTTGCGACGGCAGCCCGCTCGCCGCATCCGAGATGCGGGTTGTCATCTCGCCGACCGGCGGGCGCGACGGCACCCAACGACGCCAGACGAACCACGAAAGAAATCCGACGGCCAGCAACCCCACGAAGAGTCCCCCGATCACCACGACCCGGGCCCGAAAAAGCGAAGCCATGAGCGCGACCGTCTTGGCGGAAATCGCCACCCCCTTCGTTTCCGGCTCCGGCGCGGCGACCGCCGGCAGGGGCGGAGCGCGCAACGCTTGGTCGCGCAGCTCCGACACGGCGGCAATCACCCGGGACCGATAGGCTTCGTCTTCCTGCACGTCGGCCAGCACCAGGCCCGCGAGCCGGTCACCCGCGGGCGACAGCAGGACCAATTGCGGAAAAACCTTGAGGCCATAACGGGTGCGCAGTCGGTCCAGTTGGCCCCGCTCGCCGCTCGTCGCCGTGGCGGGGGCAAGGTCCAGTCGCAGCAGCACCAGCTCAGGGGCAAAAATGCGGAGAAAATCGGGATGACGCGCCACCTCTTCCTCGAACCGCCGGCCGGAGGGCGGGCCGTCGGCGGCGACGAACCACCCGAGCACCGGGGCGTGGCGGACCGTCGCCTCTGCCAACGCCGCATCGAAGTCCGACCGCCAGGTATCCGCCGCCGGTGCCGCGGCCACAGCCGGCACTGCCCAGGCCGGCCGCGGCCGGGGCGCCGGCCAGGGTGGCTTCATCGTAAATTCGATGTTTTCCACCCGATTATCTTCCATGATGACGCGACCCTGCGGATAGGAGAGGATTTCCTTGGCACCCAGCCGCGACTCCCCGGTGGGCCAGCCGTAGGCCTTGATCACTTCCTCCTTCGTCGCCCCGGGACCCAGCAGCAGCGGGGAATCCTGCGCCCAGCCCAACGTCAGCACGGCGAACGCGACGCACCCAGCGAGCCGCCGCCGCCACCCCGCGATCGCGCGGCCGAGGGGCGAGCCTCTCCGGCCCAGGGTGACGCCAGACTCGAACATGCCGGGAGAAAAGCCGCCGTGGGCCGCCGCGACGAACTTTTTCGTCGGCAAGGCCGCCCACCCGCCTCCATCGTCGCGCTCCCGTGCCCGACCTGTCGCATCTTCTGAGAGTCACCTTCGGCTACTCCACCTTCCGCCCGCTGCAGCGGGAGATTTGCGAAGCCACCCTGGCCGGCCGCGATGTGTTCGCCCTGCTCCCCACCGGAGGCGGCAAATCACTGTGTTTCCAGCTCCCGGCCCTCGTGCGCGACGGCCTGACGGTGGTGGTTTCCCCACTCATCGCGCTGATGAAGGATCAGGTCGATGCGATGCAGGCCAGTGGAGTGGCGGCGACCTTCCTCAACTCCACCCTGGGGGCGGAGGAGGCGCGTTCCCGGCTGCGCGGACTGCACCGCGGCGAATACCGGCTCCTCTACGCCGCCCCGGAGCGACTGATGCTCGAAGGCTGGGACGAGAACCTCAAGAAGTGGAATGTGAGCTGCCTCGCCATCGACGAGGCCCACTGCGTCTCGGAGTGGGGACACGACTTCCGCCCGGAATACCGCCAATTGGCGCAATTGCGCGCCGCGCTCCCCGGCGTCCCGATGATGGCGCTGACCGCCACCGCGACGGAACGCGTGCGCGCGGACGTCATCACCCACCTGCAGCTGCGCGAACCGGAGGTGTTCGTGGCCAGTTTCAACCGTCCCAACCTGACTTACAAGGTGGTGCCCAAGGATCATCCACTGAAGCAAATCATCGAATTTGTCCGCAAGCGGGAGGAGGAGAGCGGCATCATCTACTGCGCGAGCCGGGCGACCGCCGAGCGCGTGGCCGAGGGCCTGGCGTCACGCGGTTTCGCGGCCCGGCCCTATCACGCTGGGCTCGACGCCGGGACGCGCGGGGCCAACCAGGAGGCGTTTCTCCGCGACGACACGCGCATCATCTGCGCCACGATCGCCTTCGGCATGGGCATCAACAAACCCAACGTGCGCTGGATCATCCATCACGACCTGCCGAAGAACATCGAGGGCTACTACCAGGAGACGGGGCGGGCGGGGCGCGACGGCCTGCCGGGCGACTGCCTGCTGCTGTTCAGCGCCGGCGATGTCGCAAAACAGACGCACTTCCTCGACGAGATCACCGACGCGCAGGAGCAGAAAATCGCGCGCGCCCAATTGCGGCAGATCGTGCACTACGCGGAGAGCGCGGGCTGTCGCCGGGCCGAGTTGCTGGAGTATTTCGCCGAGAAATTCCCGCTCGAAAATTGCGCCGCCTGCGACAATTGCACCGAGCCGCGCGAAAAGTACGACGGCACCATCGTCGCCCAAAAGTTCCTCTCCTGCATCTACCGCATCGCCCAGCACAGCCGCTTCAGCGTCGGCCTCAACCACGTCATCGAGGTGCTCACCGGCGCCGACACCGAAAAGATCCGGCGCTGGGGGCATGACCGGCTGACGACCTTCGGGATCGGCGGCGAACTGAACCGCCCGCAATGGGCCGCGGTTGGCCGCGAGTTGATGCGCTGCGGCTACGTCGCGGTGGCGGAGGGCGAATATGCCACCCTCGATTTGACCGCGGCCGGCCGGGACGTGCTGCGGGCGCGCACCCCCGTCACCCTGACCAAGCCGATGGATTTGCCGAAGGCGAGGAAGGTCACGGCCCGCCGTGCCGGTGACATCGCCTGCGACGAGATCCTCTTCGCGCGGCTGCGCGCCCTGCGCAAGGAACTGGCCGACGAACGCCGGGTGCCCGCCTACATTGTGTTCGGCGACACCACCCTGCGCGCCATGGCGCGGTACTATCCGGAGAGCGTCGCGCAGATGGAGGGCATCCCGGGCATGGGCGAAAAGAAGCGCGCCGAGTTCGGCGAGACCTTCGCCGCGGAGATCGCGGACTATCTCACGAAGAATTCGCGCATGGCGTTCGAGTGAGGAGGATCCGCTTTGAACGCGGAACGCGGCGGGCTGGATTCCTTGAAGGCGCGCAACCGGCCCGGGCAGGGTCAAAGTCGTTCTCTCGCCTCGTAGTCTTTCTCTTTCTCTTAATCTTTGTCTCCTGCGGGCAAACCCTGACGAAAGAGTACCGAGCGCAGCGACATCAGCCAAGATAAAGAGCGAAGAGAAAGATTGGCCAAACGACTTTGACACCGCCCTGGCAGCCGGCCCGGCGGGAGGGCCCGCCCCTTGACAAACCCCGCGGTGGGTAAGACGGTCATACCGCCATGGTCGCCATCACGTTCAAGGTCTCGCCGGAGGAAGCGCGTCGCATCCGGCACGCTGCCCGGGCGGCGCATCGCAGCGTATCCGCCCACATTCGCGCCGCGGTGTTGCCCCCCTCCCCGGTACGCCGGCGCAAACGCATCATCAAGCGGCATCCGGTTTCCGGCCTGCCTTACGATGCCACGGATGAAGGCGGTCCGACGGTCACGCTCGACCAAATCAAGGCCGCGCTCGCCGATTTTCCGTGAAATTTCTCCTCGACGTAAACGCCCTGATCGCGTGGCGCCATGCGACCGCCCATGGGCACGGCCGTTTTCACGCCTGGGCCCGGCGCGAGGGTTTTGACCAACTCGCCACGTGCGCGCAGGGTGAACTCGGTTTCGTCCGCGTCTCGATGCAGACCTTCCAACTGACCCTGGCCGAGGCCCAGGCCGCGCTGGCCGAGATGAAGAAATCTGCCGGTGGGTTCATCGCCACGGCGCCGTCACCCCGGCTGGCCCCATGGGCCAGCAGCGCCGGCCGCACTTCCGACGCCTACCTCGAGCAGCTGGCCGCGGCGGCGGGCCTCAAACTCGCCACCTTCGACACCGGCATCCCCGGCGCCGTACAGATCTGAGGCTGGTCCGCCGCATTTGCAAAAAAATCGCCGCCGCGCCACTAGGCGGTTGCCTCCGACCTCGTTAGGATGCTCATTCCTCGCTTGCTTCGTCTCGCTTAATCTCCGGCCGGCACCGCCCGACCACCCCCATTTCCTATGTCGATATCCACTGTCAACGACCTCAAGACGGTCAAAAGCAAAGTCCAGAACCGCGTGGAAGCCGCCCTCGCCGAGACCGGCGGCCTGCTGCGCCTCGCGCCCGCCTGGGTGCCACGCTCGTTTCTCCAGCCGGGGCTGCGCATCAAGCTGCACCCCGACGACACGTACGCCTACGGCCTGAACCGCGGCGGCATCGACGAACGCTGGTTCGCCTCCACCACGGTCACGGCCAACGAAGGGCGCGCCGCCGATGAAGGCCTGAGCTACTGCGTGGTCGGAAAGGAGCGGTTCACGCTGCATCAGGCGGTCGCCGAGTGCGGCGCCACGCTGGTGGGCAAGTCGATCTGGAAGAAGTACGGCAAGTGGCCCGTGTATTCGAAGTTCTTCGACAACATGGGACCCATTCCGCACCACATGCACCAGAACGCGAAACAAGCGAAGCTGGTCGGCCAGGAGGGCAAGCCGGAGTCCTACTACTTCCCGCCGCAACACAACAACGTCGGCAACAACTTTCCCTACACCTTCATGGGCCTGGAACCCGGCACGACCAGGGCGCAGGTCCGGCAGTGCATCGAGAATTGGAACAAGGGCGACAACGGCATCCTCGATCTCTCGAAGGCCTACCGCCTCAAGCCCGGCAGCGGCTGGCTGATCGATCCCTGCATCCTGCACGCCCCCGGCAGCCTCTGCACCTACGAGCCGCAATGGGGCAGCGACGTCTTCGGCATGTACCAGAACCTCGTGGAGGGCCGCGAGGTCCCGTGGAGCCTCCTCGTAAAGGACATGCCCAAGAGCAAACACCGCGACATCGACTTCATCGTGGACCAGCTCGACTGGGACAAGAACGTCGACCCCCACTTCAAGGAAAACCACTACCTCGAGCCCGTGCCCGTCGCTGACACCCGCGCCGAGGGTTATGTCGACCGCTGGATCGTCTATGGCAAAGTCGACGGTGCGCAGCTCTTCACCGCCAAGGAACTCACCGTGGAGCCTGGCACCAAGGCCACGATCAAGGACACCGGCGCCTACGGTCTCATCTGCGTGCAGGGCAGCGGCAAGATCAACGGCCAGCCCCTCGTCAGTCCGAAGCTGATACGCTTCCACGAACTGACCGAGGACGAATACTTCTGCACCGAGGACGGCGCCAAGGCGGGTGTGACGTTTGAGAACACGAGCGGCACCGAGCCCCTCGTCTGCCTGCGCTACTTTGGCCCCGAGGTGAATCCCGGCGCCCCCGCCATGGGTGCGTATCGGAATAATCCGTTCTGAAGCAGGCGGTCGGCTCTGCCGCCCTCGTTCTCGTTCCTCTTAAACTTTCTCTTTCGTCCGGGCCAGCCTCAAACCATCGCCAGCCCGGAGAGAGACTGATAGGATGAGGCGGTTCGACGATTTTAGAGATCTTGAAATCGGGCATCGAGCATCGGTCATCTTGTAATTGAGCAGACTCGTTTCGCTTTGCCCAATGACAGATTGCTGATGGCCGATGCCCGATTTCACGATTTCCGGATTCATTCGGGTGCGGTGGCCGCGTTGCGACGCATCCGGCCGTTTATGGAATGCCGCTGCGGTCTCGATTTGAGGCGGGTCTTCCAGCGCGAGGGACGGGCCCTCGTCTTCCACTTCTGTGGGACGCATGATGAGGTCGAAGGCTTCCTGAAAAACCGACGGTGATCGGAGGGGCAGGGGTCAGCGAGCGGTCGCCCTCTATCTCCATGAATCGACTGACGTCCCGAACGGCTGGCTCGCGCAACAGCTCGACCTGGGCTCGGCCGCCTACGTCTCCAAGCACCTCGGCCGCACCCGCCGAAAACCATCCGCAGCCATCACCTCCCTCCTCCAACTCTTCAAAGAGGGTAAGGTTGAGGCTGAGGTGTTCGGCTGTCCCAACCAATCGGGAGCGAGCGTGTCACCCAAAAGGTGACACGATTTTCCCATCTGGCCAACGAGATGGGCCGCATCGTGAGGCGCGCATGACACGCGGTTGACAACCCAACCGAAGTCATGAACCAACCCATCTTCCTCGCCAACAGTCAGCACGAAATAAAAATCTACACGATCCAGAATCGCGGCCGTGCGGTCTTCCAGACTGCAGCGCACGCTCGCCAAGATCACTGTCGGTCCCCGTCAAATGCAGCCCGCGATTCGCCGACAGGCCGGACCCCCTCGGTCCGCCTCTCGGTCCGCCTCTCGGTCCGCCTTCGGCCGAGACGACAGGACTCAGGATATGTTATCACGTAACAGGCAGACCACGTGGGATCGGCTCAAAAGTCTTCTGATACCCATTGCGAGCGGGGCTACTAGCACGAGGAACAGAACATATGTCTTCGTGGTTAGAAGATCCTCTGGTAGCATCAACAGGATGAATTGTAGCCGACTTCTCCTCTCAGCACTCATCACGTTGATGGCAGCTGGACTCTGGGCAGCTACGCCTGAGGTAACCAACATCCGTGCAAGCCAGCGGGCTGGCACCAAAATCATCGACATCTACTACGACTTGGCCGACTCGGACAGCCAGTCGGTGTTCGTCTCGGTCCAACTCTACGATAACAACACCCCGTTGCCTTCGTTTGCTGTCACAGGTGCGGTAGGCGCCAGTGTGACCCCGGGGGCAAACAAGCTGATTATCTGGAATGCCGGCCAAGACTGGAACCGTCGCTACACAACAACAGGCAAAGTTCGCATCATCGCCGATGATCTGTCCAACATCCCGCCGTCAGCAGCGATGGCTTACGTGCCCGCCGGTTTTGGAAAACCCGACGGCTCTGGCTATGAAATCTATTCCAGTGGATTCTTCATGGATAAAACTGAGGTCAGCCAGCAATTATGGTCCTCCGTCTACAACTGGGCCATTGCTCACGGCTACTCGTTCGACAACGTCGGCGTCGCTCCCAACAGCACTCATCCAATAACAGGTATCAATTGGTGGGATGCCGTAAAGTGGTGTAATGCTCGTTCCGAGATGGGTGGATTAAATCCCATCTACTTCACCGACATTTCCCGGACCATTGTTTACCGCACTGGACAAGTGGTCTTGAACAATGACTTCGCGGATTGGGCTGCCAATGGTTACAGGCTTCCAACTCGCGCTGAATGGATCAAGGCGTACTGGGGCGGCAACAACTCGGGGTTCTTCCCATGGCCAAGCTATGGCGGTTCAGCGACCGACCACATTAACGGTGGAATGGCGAACTATTACGATAGCGGCGATCCATTTGAATCAACAAGCAGCAAGTATGCGACGACTCCGGTCGGTTATTACAATGGCGCGCAATCCCCCGCAGGACCCGATAACAAGAACGGTTACGGGCTCTACGACATGGTTGGAAACGTGGGTGAGTGGTGTTGGGATCGCTCCTTCAACGGATGGTATTCGCTGGTTGAAGCTCGCGATGATAACTCCAAAGGTCCAACGACTGGATTAGGAACTACTCGCTGTTTCTCGGGGATATACGGAACCTCAAATAATTACGCCTATTTTCGCGTGCAGCCGTATGTATCAATCTCTGCTTTTTACTACTACCCCGACAACGCCTTCGACAACGGTGCATTAACCGCAGTCGGCCTCCGTACCCTTCGAGGTCTCTGATTCTCAGGCGGGCAATGCATCAGCCCGATATGAAAGCGCGATTCCGTCGCCGGTATGCGGTCGTCGGGTTATTGACGATATTGGGCCTCTTGTTCGCCTACTACACTGGCGATCAAGCGGGAAGCGTCGCATCGTCAGGCTCCTTTACCATCGATACTCTCGACGCTGACCCGCTGGTCAGAGGAACGTCGCTGTTGGCATCAAAGGACTCGGTTTACTTCATTGTCGACACTCGCGACCCTGACTCTGTCACGCAGGCACGCGCGTTTGCTTCGAGCAAAATCTTCGGCTTCTTCACTATCAACACCCTCGATCCTGACTCCGTGGTATTTGCGGTATCTCGGACTTCTAGCGAGTTGTCGGGCTACTTCACCATCGACACGATGGCCGACGGCTCCACGCTAGCCGAGTCGGGTTACTTCACCATCGACACGAGAGATCCCGATACTCTCACGCGTGCTATCTCAATTTTCGCAGTGAAAGAGAGCGGCTGGTTTACAATTGATACCCTAGACCCGCTCCTTGATGAGAATGTAACGATCACGACGGCGCTGGTGAGTCAGGTGGTCACTGGTGGCGCGAGTGTGACGTTCACTGTAGTGGCCACGGGTACCACACCGTTGACTTACGTTTGGAAGAAGGATGGCGCAGCCCTATCGGCCGCGACAAACGCGAGCTACTCAATTTCTACCGTGCAGTCTACGGATGCCGGCACCTACACGGTGGTGGTGAGCAACACCGGCGGTAGCATGGCCTCCAGTGCCGCCGTGCTCGCGGTGATTGACGCCCACGCTACGCAGTCTGTCGCCGGTCCCGGTTATTTCGCCGGCGGTACCGTCACGCTTACGCAGACCCTTACCTACAGTGGGACGTGCAGCGGCCTGGGGTGGCAAATGCTGTTGCCGGTTGACTGGAGTTACGCCGCGGGAGGCGGCACGGAGGGTGATGTGAAACCCGTGGTGGGCACGACCTCCCTGCTTGAGTGGTCGTGGACCAACGTGCCGCCGAGCCCGGTGACGTTTACGGCCACCCTCAACGTGCCGGCCGATCAGAGTGGCGACAAGAACCTCACGGCGCTCGCGATCTTCCGGGTGGCGGCAGGTGCGGCCAACGTCCTGGCGGAACCCGATCCGCTCACGGTGGCCCGGGTGACCTTCCACAGCGCGGACTCCGATGGCAACAGCCGCATCAGCCTGCTGGAACTCACGCGGGTAATCGAATTGTACAACACCCGCAATGGTACAACCCGTACCGGCTGCTACGTGCTACAAGCGGGTACCGAAGATGGGTTCGCCGCCGATCCGGTTAGAGCAGGCGGTACGACCATAAATTTCGCAACTTATTACGCTGCGGACTCAAACCACGACGGCAAGATATCGCTGTTGGAACTGACCCGAGTGATCGAAATTTACAACTACCGTTCCGGCACAACCCGCACAGGGCAGTACCACGCACAATCCGGTACTGAGGATGGATTCGCCCCGGGGCCTTAGGAAACTGGCAAGGAGTCACGTCTCACCTTGCGACAAATCAAGAGCGTGCCAGAAGCAGCTTCATGACTCCGGGCATCGATCGGTGCTCTAAGGTTCGAGGTGAGACGTGTCCCCTTCAGGCCGGCTCGGATGGCTTCCAGTCTACTCGAACAGAACACCTCAGGCCTCACCCTCACCCTCCTACCCCAAATTCGGGTAAACGCGACGCTGGCAGCGAGCATCTGCGCCGGTTCCATCGTGGGCGTGGCCTTCCGACTACGAGTGCAATATCCCGGCGCGATCCACCAGGTGATTAATCGCGGGAACTACCGCTCGTGGATCTTCGACGATCGGCAGCGACGAGTTCAAAGCGCGCGGGTTGGTCGATCCGGCCGGCGTCGCTGCCACACGTCGCTGGGGAGGCGCGCGGTCCCGCGGGTGCCCGGATCGCCCGTTGGACCGAGTCGCTCGATCCCGCGCGGCGCCGGATTCCAGCTGAATTCCGAGGCTGTCAGCATCGTTCTGCGCCTTGGAAGCGAGCGGTCGCTCCCCATCTCCATGAACCTAAATTCCGCAGATGAAATTGACCACAGAGACACAGAGATCACAAAGAAAGGCAGTTAGGGAAACTCCGCCTCAAACGCTGCATCACCCCGTGGGTGAATCGGATCGGCGACCTGATTTCTCTCTGTGCCCTCTGTGCCTCCGTGTTTCCAACTGCTCCTTTTAGGATGAATCGACTGACGTCCCGAACGGCTGGCTCGCGCAACCGCTCGACCTGGGCTCGGCTGCCTACGTCTCCAAGTACCTCGGCCTCACCCGCCGAAAACCATCCGCCGGCATCACCTCCCTCCTCCCACTCTTCAAAGAGGGTAAGGGTGAAGCCTGAGGTGTTCGGCCGCCATGCCCTCAGCGGCGATACCCCAGCCACACCGGCAGGCTGCGCTCGCACCACTCGCGATATTCCGTCAGGGAGTCGAACGCGCGAAAGGGGGCGTCGTCCAGCACCGGTTTATGCGTGCGGATAAAAGCATAACGCATCCGCAACGCGAGGGGCCGCGCCGCGGCGGCCTCGAACTCCGCGAGCCATTCGGGGGCGATGCCTGACCGGCCCGAAACCCCCGGGGAAATCCCGCCCGCCGGACTTACCTTCTTCGTGCGCATACGGCGACGATGAAGTCTCGAAGCCGGTTTGCAAGTTGCGACCCCATGAAAGAATCGAGCGCCGGGGTCAGGTCACGACCTCCGCACCGATCATCGGCGCGCACCCAGGTGCGGCCCTGCCTGACGAACCATCATCGGAACGTTTTCCCGCGACACCGGCGCTGGTTTGGGGCAGAAGAGCGGCGTTCGCCCACCCTGTCCCTCACCCCGCCGCCCGCCATGCCCGATCCCGTTCCCGCCCTCCCGGTCACACCGCATACCTTCGCCGCGTTGCTCCGCTGCGTAAAACGGGTGCTGATCACGGGCCGCCAGGAGATCGATCGCGCCTGGGTGCACTCGTACCTTGAGACCGGGCGGTTGATCAACGCCCACCTCCTGGACCGCCACGCCCGGGCCGCGTACGGCGCCAAGGTCTACGCCGATTTGTCGGAGGGCACCGGCGCAAGCGTTCGCTCGCTGCAGGAATGCGCGCAGGTGCAGCGCTGTTTTCCCATTGCGCGGAATTCCGCGCAATTGGGCTGGAGCCATTACGTGCTGCTGGCCCAGGTGGGCGACCCGAAGCAGCGCGCGACCCTGACCGACCAGACGGACCGCCGCGGCTGGAAGGTGACGGAGCTGAAACAACGCGTCCGGGCGCTGAATGCCGCGCGGGCGATCGAAGTCAAGGCGCACCCCGTGGAGGAGGCAGCCACCGACGGCACCGGGGCCGGAAAGCCCGCCGCTGAGTTGCTGACGCCCAAGCGCGGCACGCCGGGACTCCACCTCATCGTCGACCGCGGCGACGGGCCGGCGGTGGATCTGGGTTTCAAACTGTACCGGCCCCTCGATCCCGGGCAAACGCGCCGGTTCGCCCCGGGCGCAATCGTCCGGCTGGACGACGGACAAATCTCGCGCGTCGAGGACGCCACCAAGTCCGACCTGTTTACGTACACCGCCGCGGTTCGCCGCGTGGTCGACGGCGACACGCTTGTGATTGTCTTGGAGGTCGCACCCGGGCTTCGCCTCGAAGAGAAGCTCCGGCTGCGCGGGATCGACTGTCCCGAGATGGGCACGACGGAAGGACGGGCGGCGAAGCGGTTCGTCGACGGATTGATCGCCACGACGCAGGACCTCACCATCGTCACCTCGAAGGTGGACAAATACGATCGCTACCTGGCCGACGTACACCTGCGCCTGCGCTCGGGTGCGGCGGTCTTTCTCAACAACACGTTGCTCGAGCAGGGACACGCCGTGCCGATGGATCCCACGACGCCGGCAGTCCCGAAGCCGGGGTGAGCCAGGCGACAGGGCGGGTTTTCACTTCTGGTCCGGGGAGCGCACCCGGTGCCGGACGCTCCCGCGCCACGGTTTCCTTTCCGGCGTATGACCGAGTTCTGGAGGAAATCCTGGTAACTTTCCTCGTCGGCTTTGTGCCCAAAGCCCTCCTTTCCCCCGTGGTGCGACGACGTCCCAATTTGCTGCCCAAGGGAGTTCTCGGCTTCTTTTTCGGGGCGGTCATGGGAAGGGGCGTGGAAGTGGCAGGGGGGGCGAGTCTTTGGAACTCGACCGGTTTGGCGAGAAAACGTCACCGCCCCCAAACCTTTCGCTTGAACTGCGCAGCGGAAGTCCAGTTGGATTCTTCTCTGCGCTCGGAACAAAATCCCGCCGTAGTTCTTCCCCGTCTTCCCCCATCTTCCTCCCCTCCCTTAGTCCCTCCACTACCATGACTGAAAACAACTATCCCAAACTGCACAACGCAATGTGGCCCGGCCTCGTCGGCAAGGGCAGTCCCGGCGCCGAGCCGTTCATCGACCTCGACACGATGCTCGACCTGACCGCGAAAGCGGAGGTCAACGGCGTCAAATTCGACGGCGTCGATCTCTTCCTCTACAATCCGCACACCGACATCGACATCTCCGACGACGGCATCAAGGCCCTGGCCGAGAAAATCAAGGGTAAGGGGTTTGTCGTCGGCTCCGTCGTGGCGCCCGTATGGTTCGATGCTGCCGCCGGCGGCGACGCGACGGCCCGCGCCAATTGGGTCACCCACGTGCGCAAGGCCGTCCACATCGCCCAAAAACTCCGTGAACTCGGCGTGCGCCCCTACGGCGTCGTTCGCATCGACAGCGCCACGGGCGTGAAGGTCTGGGACGAGAATCCCAAGGGCACCACCAAGCTCATTGCCGAAAGTTTTCGGGAGGCCGGCAAGATCGCCAAGGGCGAGGGCGAGCGCCTCGCCGCCGAGGGCGAAATCTGCTGGGGCGGCATGCACTCGTGGCTGCACATGGTGCACCTGCTCGAGATGGTCGACATGCCCAGGATCGTCGGCTTCCAGGCCGACATGTCGCACACCTTGCTCTACACGCTCGGGGCCAATGCCGAAGCGCACCGGATCGTGCCAAAGACCTTCCACTGGGAACCCGCCGAGTTTCACAAGGCGATGGTCAAGCTCACCAACGCCCTCCGCCCGTGGACGATCGATTTCCACGTCGCCCAAAACGACGGCACGGTGCACGGCAGCGGCGGCCACGAACAGACCGGCAAGCACTGCCTCGCCACCGATCCCAAGGGCAAGCTCAACATCGCGCGCGACTCGGGTTACTGGCTCCGCGACGCCAAGGGCAAGGTCACGAAGAAGATCAAACACATCTGCTGGGACGGTTGCATGTTCCCCAACGCGGTCATGACCCAGCAGCAGACGTGGAACGACATCCTCTCGGCCATGATCGAGGTGCGCAAGAACCACGGCTGGCACCAAGCCTGAGTCTCCAACCCTGAAGCGCAAAGACGCGAAGTTCCGCCAAGACTCGCGCCGCCCGGAGTGAATGCTGCGGCCTTCCTTCGCGAACCTTTGCTCCCCTTCGCGTCTTCGCGCTTCTCCTTTCCCCAGCTCCTCACTCCTTCGCTTATGTCCAAGAAACAACTCCGCATCGGTCTCATCGGCTACAGCTTCATGGGCCGCGCCCACAGCAACGCCTACCACCAGGTCAACCACTTCTTCCCCTCCAGTTACGAAGTCATCCCGCAGGCCGTCTGCGGTCGCGACGCGGCCCAGGTGCAGGAGTTCGCCGAGAAGTGGGGCTTCAAGTCCACCGAGACCGACTGGCGCAAGCTGATCGCGCGCGACGACATCGACGTGATCGACATCGCCACCCCCAACAACCTGCACGCCGAGATGGCCCTCGCCGCCGCCAAGGCCGGCAAGATGATCCTGTGCGAAAAGCCCCTCGGGCTGAACTCCAAGCAGGCCGAGGTGATGGTGAAGGCCATCGAGAAGGCCAAGGTGCCGAACATGGTCTGGTACAATTACCGGCGCTGCCCGGCGGTCGTCCTCGCCAAGAACCTCATCGACGCCGGCAAGCTCGGCCGCGTCTTCCACTACCGCGCCAACTTCCTGCAGGACTGGACCATCAGCCCCGACCTGCCCCAGGGCGGCACCGGACTGTGGCGGCTCGACGTGAAGGTGGCCGGTTCCGGCGTCACCGGGGATCTGCTCGCGCACTGCATCGACACCGCCCTCTGGCTCAACGGCGGCATCAAGGACGTCAGCGCGATGACCGAGACGTTCGTGAAACAGCGCAAACACAACCTCTCCGGCAAGGTCGAGAAGGTCGGCATCGACGACGCCTGCCTCTTCCATTGCCATTTCAACAACGGCTCCCTCGGCCTCTTTGAATCCACCCGCTACGCCCGTGGACACAAGGCGTTCTACACCTTCGAGATCAACGGCGAGCACATGAGCCTGAAGTGGGACCTCCACGACTTGCACCGCCTGCAGATCTTCGATCACGGCGACGAGAGTCAGGAGCGCGGCTGGAAGAGCGTCCACGTCTCCGATGGCGACCATCCCTACTGCGGCAAGTGGTGGGTGCCCGGCCTCCAACTCGGCTACGAGCACAGCTTCGTGCACGCGATGGTGGAGTTCATCCAGGGATTGGAGAGCGGCCAGGGCTGCAAGCCCGACTTCCGCGACGGCCTCGCCACCGACTACGTGGTGGACGCCGTGCTGGGCTCCGCGAAGTCCCGCAAGTGGGTCAAGGTCAAGCAGGCCTGAGCGCCGGATTCTTCTCCTGCGACCGCACCGGAACTACGGATGATCCTCACGAAAATCGTATCGGTAGAGGCGGCGAGTCCCTTCGCCGCCGTTCGTTCCCTGCGATCTTCCTTCCGTTTCTCCGGCGCGGAGCGGAGTCCGCGCCCCACCCTTACCGATCTTCGTACCGGTAGGGCGGCGAGTCCCTTCGCCGCCACTGTCGCTTGACCACGATCGTCGATCGGTTCGCATCCTTCGGGGCGGCGGCCACGTCCAGCCGCCGCCCTTTTTCCGCCACCCCACCTCGGTTTCCCACGTTCATGATGCTTCGTCCCCTCGTCTGCCTCGCCCTGCTGCTGGGCGCCGTCGCCGCCCGCGCCGCCTCCACGTCCCTCGTCTTCAATCCCCCCGCCGGCGTCGCCGCCCAGGGCAAACACGTCGTCCTCCTCTCCGGCGATGAAGAATACCGCAGCGAGGAGGCGCTGCCCATGCTCGCGAAGATCCTCAGCCAGCGCCACGGCTTCAAATGCACCGTGCTCTTCGCGCTCGATCCCGACGGCACGATCAATCCCGACAACGGCGGCTCCCTCTCCGACTCGACCGCGCTCGACTCGGCCGACGCCATCGTCACCTCCCTGCGCTTCCGCCATTGGGCCGACGCCGACATGCAGCGCTTCGTCGCCGCCGTCCATCGTGGCGTGCCGATCATCGCGCTGCGCACCTCGACGCATGCCTTCAACTTCCCGGCGGACAGCAAGTGGGCGAAGTACACCTGGAACAGCAAAGCCCCGTGGCCGGGCGGCTTCGGCAAACAGGTGCTGGGCGAAACCTGGGTGTCGCATTGGGGCCATCACAAATTCGAGGCCACCCGCGGCGTGGTCGAACCCGGCGCGCAGAACGACCCGCTGCTGCACGGCGTGACCGACGTCTTCTGCGACAGCGATGTCTACGAGGCCTACCCGCCCGCCGACGCGAAGATCCTTTTTCGCGGCCTCGTGCTCAAGGGCATGAACGCCACCGATGCCCCGGCCGACCACGTGAAGAAGCGGGCCTCAGATAAACAGGAGCAGCCGGTCAACTCCCCCGCGATGGCCATCGCCTGGACGCGCCTCTTCCGCAACGAGGCCGGCACCCAGAACCGGATTTTTACGACCACCATGGGCGCCGCGACGGATTTGGAGAACGAGAGCATCCGCCGGTTCGTCATCAACGGGGTGTACTGGGGCCTCGGCCTCGAGGTCCCCGCCCGGGCCGACGTGCGCTTTGTCGACCCCTACGCGCCGCGGCGGTATGGCTTCAAGGGATACCGTTACCAGCTCACGCCCGACGACTACGCGCTGGGCCAGACCGTGCCCGCCGGCGGCACGCCCCCGCCGATGCCGGAGAAGAAGGCACCCGCCAAAAAAGCCGGCAAATCGGCGCGGGCCGACGGCGCCGCCTCGAGCAGCCCGTCCGCCACCGGCGTGGCGGCGACCCCCGCCCCGCTCCAGCTCAACCCCGGCGATCACATCGCCATCATCGGCAACGGTCTCGCCGGCCGCATGCAACACCACGGCTGGCTGGAGACGATGATCGACCTGCAGCACCCGGCCCATCAGATCGTCGTCCGCAATCTCGCCTACGCCGGTGACGAGGTCGCCACCCGCGCCCGCTCGAAGGATTACGGCACGCCGGACGACTGGCTCACCAAGGTCCAGGCCGGCGTCGTGTTCGCCTTCTTCGGCTACAACGAGTCGTTCGCCGGCCCGGCCGGCCTGCCCCAGTTCAAGGCGGACCTCGAAAAATTCCTGCGGGAGACGCGGGCGAAGAAGTACAACGGCCTCGCCGCCCCGCGCGTCGTGCTCTTCTCGCCCATCGCGGTCGAGAAGCTCCCGGACCCAAATTTTGAATACAAGCCGGAGATCAACGCCAACCTCGCCGCCTACACCCAGGCGATGGCCGAGGTCGCCCGCGACCAGGCCGGCGTCACCTTCGTGGATCTCTTCCAGCCCTCGCAGCAACTCTTCGCCGCCGCCGCCCGCGACGGCCAGCCGCTCACGATCAACGGCGTGCATCTCACCGCGGCCGGCGAGGGCAAGCTGGCGGAAGTGATCTACCCCACTCTGCTCGGCGCCAGCGCCCCCGCGATGAACACGCCCACCGCGCAGGCCCTCCGGACCGTCATCAACGAGAAGAACGAGATGTGGCATTCCCGCTACCACTCGGTCGATGGCTACAACATCCACGGCGACCGCTCCAAGATCGCCTACGTCTCCCACCCCGACACCCCCAAGATCACCAACGCGCAAGTCATGGCGGAAGAGATGAGCCAGCGCGATGTCATGACCGCCAACCTCGAGCGCAAGGCGTGGGCCCTCGCCAGCGGCAAGACCGGTCCGGTCGACATGCTCCCGCTCCCGGTCGTAGAGGCCTTCGGCACCAACAAACCCGGGCCCAACATCGACGGCACCTATCCGTTCGTCGACGGCGACGAGGCCATCAAACTCATGACCCTCGCGCCCGGCTTGAAGGCCAATCTCTTCGCCAGCGAGAAGCAGTTTCCCGAACTCGCGAAGCCCGTGCAGATGAATTGGGACACCCAGGGCCGCCTCTGGGTCGCCGTCTGGCCCAGCTATCCGGAACGCACCCCCACCTCGAAGATCACCGACAAGATCATCATCCTGGAGGACACCGATCACGACGGCCGCGCCGACAAGATCACCACGTTCATCGACGGCCTGAACTGCCCCACGGGTTTCCAGTTTTTCAAAGACGGCATCCTGCTGATGCAGGCGCCCGACCTGTGGTTCGTGCGCGACACCGACGGCGACGGCCGCGCCGACACCAAGGAGCGCGTGCTCATGGGCATGGACTCGGCCGACAGCCACCACACGGCCAATTCCCTCATCTACGAACCCGGCGGGGCGATTCTGCTCAGCGATGGGGTGTTTCACCGCACCCAGGTCGAGACGGTGGCCGGCGCGGTGCGCAATGTCGACGGCGCCATCTACCGCTACGAACCGCTCACCGCAAAATTCGAGCGCTATATCGCCTACGGTTTCGCGAACCCGCACGGCCGCGCCTTCGACTACTGGGGCAACGACATCATCACCGATGCGACCGGCAACAACACCTACTTCGGCCCGGCGTTCAGCGGCCAGATCGACTTCCCGGACAAGCACCCCAAGATGAAAACGATCTGGGATCGGCCCGCCCGCCCCTCCGCCGGCAGCACCATTCTCACGAGCGCGCATTTCCCGGAGGAGTATTGGGGAAATTATCTCAATCCCAATGTGATCAGTTTCCAGGGCATTTACCGCGTAAAACTCCTCGACGACGGCTCCGGCCTCAAGGGCGAGCGCCAGACCGACCTCATCTCTTCCACCGATCGGAACTTCCGCCCGATCGATACCAGCACCGGCCCCGACGGCGCGCTGTACATTGTCGACTGGCACAACCCCCTCATCGGCCATTTACAGAGCCATCTCCGCGACTCCAACCGCGACCATGATCACGGCCGCATCTATCGCGTCACCGCCGAAGGCCGCCCCCTGGCCTGGCAGCCGAAGATCGCTGGCGAGCCGATCCCGGCCCTGATCGAATTGCTCAAGCGCAAGGAAAACCAGATTCGCAACCTCGCCAAGATCGAGCTCGGCCAGCGCAACGCGGACGAGGTCGTCGCCGCCGTGAAAAAATGGGCCGCCGCCCTCGACCCGCAGGCGCCCGACTACGCCCACCACCTGACCGAGGCCCTGTGGGTGCACCAATGGCACAACCGCGTCGATGCCGACCTGCTCGCCCGCCTGCTGCGCTCGCCGAATGCCGACGCCCGCGCCGCCGCCACCCGCGTGCTTTGTTATTGGCGCGACCGCGTGCCGCAGCCCCTCGCTGAGCTGAAGCGCCTGGCCGCCGACGAGAACCCCCGCGTGCGGCTGCAGGCCGTGCGCGCGGCGAGTTTCTTCCCGGTGGCCGAAGCCACGGAGGTTGCCCTCACCGCCGTCAAGCAGCCCGTCGACTACTATCTCGATTATACGATCGGCGAAACTCTCCGCCAATTACGTCCGCAATGGCGGGAGCGCATTGGCGGGGGTGGCGGATTCGCCAGCGCCGACCCCGAGGCCGTGCGTTACCTGCTCCGCACCCTCGCGGTCGCCGACCTCCTGAAGATGCCCCGCAGCGCGGATGTCTCGGAAAACATCCTCGGCCGTTCCGGCATCACCGACACCGTCCGTCTCGAGGCCCTGGCGACGCTCGCCACCGCCCGCCACGCCCCACCGGTCGAACTCCTGCTCCAGTCCATCGACTCGCCCGCCGAAATCGACGTCAAGGGCGTCGGTCGCCTGCTCCTGGCCCAGTCCCCCGAGGCCCTCCGCGCCCAACGACCCGCCCTCCTCAAGCTCGCCCTCAGTGACACCGCCGAGGGTCGCACCTACGCGTGGGCCGCCCTCGCCCTCGCCGACAACTCCCTCGAGCGCGCGTGGTCGGAAGCGTCCGGTTCGCCTCTGTCCTATGCCAGCCTGCTGGGCGGCCTTCCCCTCATTCCCAACGCCACCCTGCGCGCCACCGCCTATGAGCGGGTCATGCCCATTCTCGCCCAGAACATCACCGACATCCAAGGGCCCGATCACATCGTCGCCGCGATTCAGCGCGACGCGATCCGCACCGCCGTGAGCACCGGACGCGAACCCGCGGCCGTCTTTGCGGCCCTGGCCACCATGATCGATCGCGGCTACCAGGTGCCGACCGCGGCGCAGGGGCTGCGCACGCTGCCCCGCGCCTCCTGGCCGGCCCCGGCCGCGGCGGCGGCGGCCCGCACCTTGATTGCCTGGGCCGGCAAGGCCCACCCGAGCGAGCGCACCGGCCGCGACTATGTCGAAACTGTCCAGATTGCCGGCGACCTCGCCGGCGCCCTCCCCGCGGCCGAGGCCCTCCGCGCGACCCTCAAGGGATTGCGGGTCGCTGTCTTCGTGGTCCGCACCGTGGTGGAGCAGATGCGCTACGACACGCCGCGGATCGTCGTGGAGGCCGGCCGCGCCTTCGAAATCATCTTCGACAACCCCGACGTGATGCCGCACAACCTCGTGGTCGTGAAACCCGGCACCCGCGAGAAAGTCGGCACCGCCGCAATGGCCCTCACCCCCGACGAACGCGACGCCCAGGGCCGCGCCTTTGTGCCGAAGGGCAAGGACGTCATCGCCGCGACGAAGCTCATCGAGCCCGGAAACAGCGAGACCCTGCGCATTGCCGCCAACGCCATCCGCACCGAGGGCGAGTACGAATACGTCTGCACCTTTCCCGGTCACTGGCTGATCATGTACGGCAAACTCGTGGTGACGAAAAACGTCGATGCCTACCTCAAGGCCAATCCGCAACTCCTCGCCGCGGCGACCCCGACTCCCGCCGCCGGCCACGCCGCCCACGCCACGCCTTGATTTCGATCCCCTGTCGGCGGGGTGCCCCCACCCCGCTTTCCTCTGCTCCAGCGCGGTGAGGGCACCGCGCCCACACTTGCTCCAACTTTCCCTATGAAAAACCTCCGCCTCCTCCTCGCGCTCGCGGCCCTCGCCGCTTGCTCCTTCCGCGCCCCGGCCGCCGACTCGGGCTTCAAACCCATCTTCAATGGCAAGGATCTGTCCGGCTGGGAAGGCATGCCCGGCTTCTGGTCCGTGCGCGACGGCGCCATCACCGGTCAGTCGACGGCCGCGCGGCCGGTCGAATCCAACCACTTTCTCATCTGGAAGGCCGGCGAACCCGCCAATTTCGAATTGCGCATGAAATTCCGGCTCACCGCCCAGAACGAAAAGAAGTGGGGCAACTCCGGCGTGCAGTATCGGAGCAAGATCCTCGACGCCGCCAAGTACGTGGTCGGCGGCTACCAAGCCGACA
Organism: Opitutales bacterium; assembly: GCA_038249085.1. Lineage (GTDB taxonomy): Bacteria > Verrucomicrobiota > Verrucomicrobiia > Opitutales > Opitutaceae > ER46. The sequence continues at coordinate 112,846 of JBBRWR010000003.1, read as the reverse complement.
TCGACTCGCCCTTCAAATACACCGGCATGCTCTACGAAGAAAAGGGCCGCGGCATTCTGATGACCACCGGGCAGAAGATTCGCGTCAGCCCGCCCATGGCCGGCGCCGACGCCAAGAAGGGCAAGGCCAAGGCGAAAGCCAAGGTCGAGGTGCTCGGCACCGCCACCACCGCCGAGGTTATCCAGGCCGCCTACAAGCTGGGTGAATGGAACGATTTTGTGATCATCGCCAAGGGCAACCACCTCCAGCATTTCCTCAACGGCAAGCTCACGGCCGACGTCACCGACACCGACTCCGTCGCCGGGGCCAAGTCCGGCGTCCTTGCCCTCCAAATCCACAAGGGTGAGCCGATGACGATCCAGTTCAAAGACCTCCAGCTGAAGACGCTGCCCTGAGCCTCGCTTTCCGTTCGCCCCCGCGCAACCCCCGTAGCCGGGGGCGAACGTTCCCCGGCCCCGGGCTGCTTCCAGATCGGCCTCGCGCCTCGTGATCTTTCTCTCCGGCGGTCAAACCCTGACGAAAGAGAAAGATAAAGAGGAACGAGAAAGATGGGCCGAGCAACTTTGACACCGCCCCGTTCCCCTGCCCCGCTCCGTCCCGCGACAGTTCGCGTTTGGAACCGCCCTCGAATTTCCCGATCACCTCCACCTATCCCATGACAACCCGCCTCCGCCTCGCCGGTCCCTGCTGCCTGTTGGCCGCCAGCCTCGGTGCCCAAGTCGCACCTGCTCCCTCCGCCTCCTCCCCCAAGTCCGACACCGTCAAACTCGAGGAGTTTGTCGTCACCGGGGTGTTCAACGCGACCGAGGCCAAAAAGGCCACGACCGCCATCTCCGTCCTCGACGCCGCCTCCATGGCCGAACAGGTGCCGTTGAGCGCCGACGATATGCTGCTCGACGTCGCGGGGGTGTTCGTGAACTCGTCGCTCGGCGAGATCCGCGGCATGGTTTACTCGCGCGGGATTTCGGCCGATAGCGCGGACGGATCCAGCGGGCAGTATTACGTCTCGATGCAGGAGGACGGCCTGCCGATCACCAACATCGGGTTTGGCAATTACAACGCCAGTTACTTCAACCGGCCCGACGCGACCCTGCAGCGCATCGAAGCCGTGCGCGGTGGTAGCGCCGCCATCACGTCGTCGAATTCCCCCGGCGGCGCGTTCAACTATATCACCCGCACCGGCGGCGCGCAATTTGGCGGAGAGCTGCGCACCCGCGTGGGGATCGAGGGCCGCTGGTCGCCCACCTACCGCTCCGACCTGACGGTGGGCGGTCCGCTCGGCTACAAGGGCTGGGCCTATAATGTCGGCGGCTTCTACCGCTACGCCGAGGGTCACCGCCCGCCCGACGGTTACCCGATGAACAACGGATTCGCCCTGCGCGGGAATCTGTTCAAAGACTACGGCCACGGCTCCGTGAAGATTTACGGCAAGTACATGGATGATCGGAACCATTGGTACGAGTACCTGCTCGCCCGCGACCCGGAGAATCCCAAACAGTATCCCGGCCTCAGCCGTTACAGCACCAACCTCTTCCCCAAGGCGTCGTTCCAATATCCGCGCGAAGCCGACAACCAGTTTGCCACCTTCGACACCGCCGACGCCGTGCGCTCCCGCGAGCGGTACGTTGGCACCGAGTGGAAACACGAGTTCGGCGACGGCTGGTCCTTCAACCAAAACGGGAAGATCAGCCGGAACTGGGCCGATTGGAATTCCAGCTCCGGCGTCACCCCGCGCAGCCTCGAATGGCCCAATTTCTTCAGCGCGATGGGCCTTCAATTCAATGGCGGCACCGGCCTCACCAACCGCGTCCCGCCCGGCCTCTACCAATTTTCCGACCGCTCGACCGGCGCCGTCCTGGCCGAGGTCACCTCCAACGGTGCCTTCACCGTCAACGCCAATAACACTCCGTCCAACCCCGGCCTCATCGTCAAATTTGCCCATCTGCCCAATGGGCAAATCCTCCCCCACGCCCTCTGGACTAACACCGGCCGCGTCGCCAACGAGCACGTCGATGAGATCATGGAGCGTTTCTCGGTCTCGAAGCGTTTCCACAACATGACCTTCACCGGCGGCGGTTACTTCGGCTATGCCGGCATCTCCGACCGCCAGTCGAGCGGCGGCAAGACGGCTTCGCCGTTGACCGAACAACCACAGCCGCTCGCCATCACCTGGATTCCCGCCGTCGCCGGCTCCGCCCCCGCCGGCACCACGGCGGCCACCCTCGCCGCCGTCGCCCCCTGGGGCGGCCGCCCCGTGCAACTCACCAACCCCGAGGGCTTCACCGCCCTCGGCGTCGGCTACACGCGCGATGAGGCCATCGCCCGCCAATTCGCCTTCTTCTTCGGCCACAAATGGGACCTCACCTCGCGCTGGGGCGTCGACTGGGGCTTCCGCGGCGAAAATTTCCGCGTCAAGGGGTACAACCAGTCCGGTTCGCAAAACGCCCGCGGCAATTGGGACCCGACCTACGGCGGCGGCGACGGCGATCCTTTCACGATGTACGACAACCGCTTCACCGTGCCCAATCCCGCCGCGAAGTGGGACTTCGACAAGGACGTCAGCAGCTTCTCCTGGTCGGCCGCGAGCAGCTTCGTGATCGACAGCGAAAACTCCTTCTACGTGCGCTACGCCGACGGCGAAAAGGCGCCCGACTACCAGTTCTTCCGCACCTACAACTCGGTCTTCCGGCTCAACAACCTCAAGCCGCGCCCGCAGAGCGTGAAGCAATGGGAACTCGGATACCGCTGGAAACGGCAGAACCTCACCCTCACCGCCACCCCGTTCTGGAGCCGGCTCGGCAACATCAACAGCAACCCGCAGGCCCTCGAGTCCGACGGCGTCACCCCTTATTACCCCGACCCGATCTACAACGTCACCACCTCCTACGGTCTCGAGCTCGAAGGCACCTACAAGTTCGCCGAACGCTGGAGCCTGCGCACCGTGTTCACCGCGCAAAAATCCGAAGGCACGGTCTGGAAGATTTTCCAGGCCGGCTCCAACGGGCGCGAGGACGACACCTACCGCGATTTCTCCGGCAAGCCTTCCGACAACAACCCCGACTTCATCCTCCGGAACACCCTCACCTACCGGACCCCAAAATACTTCGCCAACCTGGCCTGGAAGCACATGGGCGAACGCGCCGGCAATGTGGCCAACGTGATCACCCTCCCCCGCTTCAATCAATTCGATCTCGCGATGGGCTGGACGTTTTCGCGCCGGCTCTCGGTCAACTTCAACATCAACAACCTCACCGACAGCGAGGGCGTGATGACGTGGCGCGGCTGGGGCATCAATCCCGGTGACCGCCAGAGCTTCACCGAACTGCCCGCCACCGGCCACGACACGATGCTCCAGTACGTGCCGGTGCAGCCGCGGGCCTACTTCCTTTCGACCACCTACAAGTTCTGATTTTCCCATCCTCCGGCCTGCTCCGCCATCCCACTACCCCTGTCCATGCCTCGCTTCGCTTCCCTCCTTGCCGTTCTCCTCGCCACGACTGCCGCCCTTGCCGCGGAAAAATCGGCGGAAAAGAAAGCCCCGCCCGGTCAGAGCGCCCGGGCGTTCATGGCGCAGATCGCCACCGCAACTGATCCGGCGGCGATGCAGGTGGCTCCCGGCTTCAAGGTCGAACTGCTCTACGCCGTGCCCAAGGAGGAGCAGGGTTCCTGGGTCGCCCTTGCCGTCGATCCCAAGGGCCGCATTACCGCCGCCGATCAGTATGGCAGCCTCTATCGGGTCACTCCCCCGCCCCTCGGCACGTCCACCGGCACGCGCGTCGAGCAACTCGCGGCCACCCTCCCCGAGGTCCCGCTTCCGCCCGGCGCCGAAGCCCGCCCCGCCCCGAAGCGCGCCCAGGGCGCCAACGGCGCCCCGCCGGCCATCGGCGCCCACGGCCTGCTTTACGCCTTCGACAGCCTCTACGTCATGGTCGACGAAGTCCCCGGCAAACAGGGCCTCTGGCGCCTGCGCGACACCAACGGCGACGACCAGTTCGACGAGTTCAAATACCTCCGCGCGATGCGAGGCAGCGGCGAGCACGGGCCCCACTCCCTCGCGCTGTCCCCCGACGGTCAGTCCATCTACTTCTCCAACGGCAACCACACCGACCTGCCGGCGCTGATGGAGAAATCCCGCGCCGTCCGCTGGGACGAGGATCATCTCCTCCCCCGCATGTGGGATGCCCGCGGCCATGCAAAAAACAAATACGCCCCCGGTGGCTACGTCGGCCGCACCGACCGCGACGGCAAATCGGTCGAACTCTTCGCCCTCGGTTTCCGCAACCATTACGACCTCGCCTTCGACCAGAACGGCGAACTCTTCACCTACGACTCCGACATGGAGTGGGATCAGGGCTCCCCCTGGTATATGCCCACGCGCATCAACCACGTCGTCGACGCCGGCGATTATGGCTGGCGCTCCGGCGCCGGCCGCTGGCCCGACTATTACGCCGACAGCCTGCCCGCCGCGCTCAACATCGGCCCCGGCTCCCCCACCGGCACTGTCTTCGGCACCGGCGCGAAATTCCCCGCCAAGTATCAACAAGCCTTGTTCGCCGCCGACTGGACCTACGGCACGCTCTACGCCATCCACTTCACGCCCGACGGCGCGACCTTCCGCGGCGCGAAGGAGGAGTTTGTCTCCGGCAAGCCCCTGCCGCTCACCGATCTCATCGTCAACCCCCGCGACGGCGCCCTCTACTTCGCCGTCGGCGGCCGCCGCACCCAGGCCGCGCTCTACCGCGTGACCTACACCGGCTCCGAGAGCACCGCCCCCGCCCAACCCGCCGCCCCCACCGCGGCGGCGAGAATCCGCCGCTCTCTCGAAACGCTTCACGCCGAAGGCACGAGCCCCGCCGCCATCGATCTCGCCTGGCCGCACCTCGCCAGCCCGGACCGCTTCGTGCGCTTTGCCGCCCGCGCCGCCCTCGAACGTCAATTCCCCGAAAACTGGGCCGAACGCGCCCTCAACGAGCGCAATCCCCAGGCCTCCATCGAGGCCCTCATCGCCCTCGCCCGCGTCGGCCAAAAGTATTTTCAGCCGCGCCTGATCGAGTCGCTCAGCCGCCTCGACTTCGCCCGGCAACCCGCCGAGCTCCGCCTGCCGCTGCTCCGCGCCTGGCAGCTCGCGTTCACCCGCATGGGCAAACCCAATCGCGCCACCTGCGCGCTTCTGGCCGCGAAATTCGATCCCCTCTTCCCCCACGCCGATGCGCTCGTGAACCGCGAGCTCATCTCCCTGCTCATCTTCCTCGATTCACCCACCGTCGTCGCCAAGACCATCCCGCTCCTCAGCGTCGCCGAACCCGCCACGATTACCTTTGAGGAACTCGGCGGCGCCGGCCTCATCGCCCGCAACGACCAGTATGGCAAGGTCGTCGCCAGCGTCGGCGCCAGCCGCCCCGATCGCCAGCAAATCGCCTATGCCTACAACCTGCGGAACGCCACCGTGGGCTGGACCCCCAAGCTGCACGTGGAGTTCTTCTCGTGGTTTTCGCGCACGACGAGTTGGAAGGGCGGCGCCAGCTTCAGCGGTTTCCTGCAAAACATCCGCACCGAGTCTTTGGCCAACGTCGTCGATCCCGCCGAACGCGCCGCCCTCACCGCGCTGTCGAAGCCGCCCGCCCCCGCCTTCGCCGCCAGCACCTACACCCCCAAGGGCCCCGGCCGCGACTACACGGTCGCCGAGGCCACCGCGCTCGCGTCAGGCGGGCTCACCGGCCGCGATTTTGCCCAGGGCAAGGCGCTCTTCAACGCCACGGCCTGCGTCGTCTGCCACCGTTTCAACGGTGAGGGCGGCGGCATCGGGCCCGACCTCTCCGGCGCCGGCAGCCGCTACAGCGTGCGCGACCTGCTCGAGAACATCATCGAACCCTCGAAGGTGATCAGTGACCAGTACGACAGCCAGCAACTCGACCTCGCCGATGGCACCACGCTCGTCGGCCGCATCGTCGGGGAGGAAAACGGCGAACTCATCCTGATGTCGAATCCGTTCATGCCGGACGAAAAGACCCGCGTGAAAGCCGCCGACGTAAAGGGGCGCAAGATCTACCCGCTCTCGATGATGCCCCCCGGCCTCATCAACAGCCTGAACCCCGACGAACTGCAAAACCTGCTCGCCTACCTCCTGAGCGCCGGCAACGCGAGCGACGCGATGTTCAAACGGTAGGGCCTGCTGCACAAGGTCCGATCGTTCTTTCAGCTCTGAGGCGGCGCGGAAATTTCCGGCACGGCGCTTTGCGGCCAGATGGTTGGCGTCCCCCGTTTACGCCGCGGCCCCGCCATCCCTGGTTTCGCGTCGTACCCCAGGCCGCACCTACGGTACTCCCGGAGCAGCACCGGTACGGCCGAGCAGCGCACGGACCCGATCCAGATTGGTTCTCGCCTTCTCATAGGTGGGCCGCAGCCGCAACGCCTCGCCGTAGTGAGCAGCAGCTTCCGGCAACCGGCCCGACTCAAGGAGCGCATTGCCGAAATTGTAGTGGGCCTCCGGGTTGTCGGGCGCCAGCCGGAGTGCCGCCTCGAACTGCCCAATTGCCTCGCCCAAGCGGCCCATGGACTCCAACACATTGCCGAGGTTGACCCGCGCACCCAAGTGGCGCGGATTAAAGCGCACCGCCGCCTCGAATTGCGCCAGCGCCTCGGCCATGCGTCCCGTCCCGGCGAACAGGTTGCCTAAATTGTAGTGAGCATCAGCGTACCCGGGTTTCAGTCGGAGCGCGGTTTCATATTCCGTCTTTGCTTCCTCCACCAGGCCCGCCCGCGCACACGTATTGCCGAAATTCAAGTGCGCCATGGGATCAGTCGGCACGAACGCCAACGCCACCTTCCCGTGGAAAAGCGCCTCCGAAATTCGTCCGGCCAGCGAAAGCTGGACTGACAGGTTGTCCCGGGCCCGGGGATTCAACGGCTGCTTCGCGACCGTGTCGGTCCAGATCGCCAGGGCCGAGTGGTAGTCCGCATTGCGCCGCATGCTCAGCGCGCCCAACCCGACCGCCAGCGCCAGCACGACCGCCCCCGCGCCCCGCCGCAAGCGGAGCCATAAGCCGCCCACCACCGCCACCACTATCGCCGCCAGGGGTAGGTACATGCGATGCTCCGCCATTGTCTGGGTGGTCAGTGGAATGAAACTCGAGCTCGGCGCGAGAATCACGAAGAACCAAGCGCCCAGAAACCCTGCTGCCGGGCGGCACCGCAGCGCCACCGCTGTCGCGCCCAGCAAGGCGAGAAGCAACACCGCTTGCAGCCAGACCTCTCCGAGACCTCCCGCCAGGCTCCCGCCATAGTCGAGGACCAAGGGATGCGGCCAGACGGAGAGGCCAAGATACCGCACCAGCGCCTCGCATTGCGTCAGGGCATACTCCCACACGCTCATCCCAAGCCCGAATCCGACCGTCCCGCCCCGGCGGCCTCCACTCAGGATTAACCAGGCGAGAGGCAGCCACGTGGCCGCGAGCGTGAGGTGAAGCCGGCGGCGGCGGCGCCATGCCTCGCGGAAGGTGCCCGCGACGAAGGTGCGGTCATAGAGCAGGAGCAACACGGGCACGGTCGCAATCACCTCCTTGCTCGCCACCCCGAGCAGGCCCGAAGCCACGGTCAGCGCCATCCAGCCGGCTCGCGCCGTCGCACCCGTCTGGACTTCCCCCGGAGCAGGCTCCTCTGCGGCCCGCACGAAACCATAACAGGCGAGAAGATAGAATAATCCTACGAGTCCCTCCGTGCGCTGAATCACGCAGATGACGGTCTCCGTCTGCAAGGGGTGCACCGCCCAGAGCAGGGCTGTCCCAAATGCGACGGATGGGGCGACGGAACCGAAGCGCAGCCGCAGGAGCGGGCTGAGGCAGGTGCGGCGCACAAGTCCGAAGAGCGCAAGGGTCGCCAGCGCGTGGAGCGCCACGTTAGTGAGCCGGTATCCAAACGGGTTCATCCCTCCGGCCGCATGGTTCAACGCGAGCGTCAGGTTGACGAGGGGACGGTTGGTCGCGCTCGATCCATCCGCGGGAGGAGAAAACACCGCGCGCAGATTGCCCAAATCCCGGATGGTCAGGTTTTCCTCGATTGCGGGAATATCATCGAACACGAAGGGCGCCGACAGTGTGTTGGCATAAACGGCAAAGACGGCCAACACGAGCACCGCCGCCAGCGGCAAGATCCGGTCGCCGGTGGGCGCGGGGGTTGAAGGCGCGGCACTTCCCGGTGATCGTGGCATTCAAACGCTAGAAACAGGCCGTGCGGCGATTCGAGTCGAGCAATTATCGTGGGCCGCGACTGGCAAGAACACGTCCCAACCTCTCAGGCCCCGCCCTTTGCTTTCTCCGCGCAACCAAGGTCCAAATTGAGGTCGGAGGTATTGCGGACCCAACTCCTCCGCTTTCCCGTCGCGGTATCAAGCCGCCCCTCCCGTCCGGGTCCTACGGTCCGGGCTCCCCCACGATGCGCACGGGACCCAGCAAACCCGAAGGCGGCAGGTCGGTCTCGCTCATCTCGCGCTTCGCCAGGCTGCTCTGCGGGTAAATCGCCGGGTTGGCCCGGCCCAGCCGCGCCTGCAATTCCACCGGCACTTCCGGCGGTGCCTTCAGGCCGGTCACGTAATTGATGAGCGTGTTCGTCACCAGCACCACGAGATGGTTCTTCCCAGCCCGAATCGCGTCGGTGACGTCCAGCCGATGCGGTGCCATCCAGGCCACGCCCACGGACTGGCCGTTCAACTCGACCTCCGCGATATTGCCCACCTTCCCGAGGTCGAGCATCACGCGGGTCCCGTTTGCCAATAACCCGGCCGGCACGGTGAACTCGTTTTCATAACGGCCCGTGCCCGAAAAATGCCGCGTCCGCGCTGCGTCGGTCCACGAGGTCAGGGCCTCCACGCTCGTCTCGAGCGTCTCAAACCCGTACCCCTCGAGCTTCATCCGCCACGGACCCTCGATCGCGAAGGGCGCAGCCAGCGGCGCCCGCGGTGCAGCAGCCCTTGCCACCGCGGCGGGCGCGCCGTCCGCCGTGAAAACGAAGAACGCCGACTCCCACGGCTCGAAGGCCAGCGGCATCGTCGTGCCGCCGGCGTCGGCGCGATAATTCGTCACAGAGGCGATGGCGCCGGTGATGGCATCCCAGCGCTGCGGAATCTTGCCCTTCACCCGAAACGTCACGTCTGTGGCAATTCGCTTCGGCTCCAGATTGCACACGAAATAGACGTCCGCCCCGTCGACCTGCTTGTGGATGAAGGTCAGGCCGTCGCTTTGCGCCCGTCCCGCCAACGCGAAATCCGGCGGGGTCACGCGTTCGAGGGCCGCCAGCAATTGGCGTTGCGCGGTCGTAAGCGGCGCCGTGGTCGCATAGGGCTGCCGCATGGGATTGAATGGCTTCTGCTCCACCTTGTAGTCGGGGAGAAAGGTACCGCCCGCCCGCCCGGCGAAGAGCCGTTCCACGATTGCCTTCAGTTCGCGATCATTCTGCCCGTGGTCCTTCATGCCTGCCGCGGCCGTGGGCAGCTTCTCCAACGCCACCACCGTGCCTCCCGCCTCCGCAAAGTCACGGATGGCCCGCATCGTTTCGATTGGCACCACGGTGGTGCGCGGCAGCAGCAGCACGCGCCGGGGGTGGCCGCGGATCTCAACCTGACCGTCCCGGAACGTCGCGTGGTGCTGGAGCAGGTCGTCGTTGACGACGTCAAAGTCATAGCCGTTTGCCACCAGCGTCTTCGCCAGGTTGCCATAGGGCATGACCCGGCGCTCCGTACCGAAGACGGCTGTCTCGCTCCAGGTCGTGGCCTGCGGCGAGTAGATCAATACATCCGCCACCAACCGGCCCTGGCGCAGCAGGAAGCAGCTCCGTGCCACGTACGCGGCGGTGTGGTGAAAGTATTTCCACCACGTATTCCAATGACTGATCCGGTTGGCCCACGGCATGTCGCGGCTCGGAGCCACGTGCATCTCCGGCGACGCGAAATAACCGTGGTTGTAGAATTGGGTGACACCGTCCCGCAGAAAGGCATCGGTGGCGATCTTGATGTCCTGCAGGTCGGTGCGGTACCGCGCCGGGTGGATGAAGGTGTACGATTCGGCCGAGACGATGTCGCGCCCGTAGAAGCGCGCCCCGGAGGCGGTGGCCTTGCGCGGATCGGCCACCGGCTCAAACCGGGCCGTGGTCACCTCGGTCTCGGGCCGCGCGGTCGCCCCCGCCCCCTGGACCAATTCCTCGGTGAAACGGTAATGCGGCTGCAAGCGAGCCTGCACGTGATGCGCGTCGCACCAATCGTTGAAGGTCTTGAAGACGGTCCGGAGTCCCAGATCGTGAAGGTAAAGGCCGAGGTCATACCGCACCCGCGGGGTCAGCGGCCCGACGTCGAACCAGATGGCCGGCAGGTAGCGGGTGAGATCGTAGCCGGCGTGTTTTTGGAAACCCGCCAGCGTGTCGGTGCTCCAGAGCAGGGAATCGGGCAGCGGATGAATCTCGAAGCTGTCGCAAAAAAAGGAATCCACGGTCCGGCCGAACTCGCTGCCCACGGCCTTCTCCAGCGCGCCGCCCAGGTAATCACAGTAGCGCTGCATCGCCCCCTGACTGAGGTGGTCGATGACCATCGCCGGGGGCTGGGCGTTCTGCGCCTGGCATTCCTGGCCGGTGTACTTCAGCCAGAACGCCATGAGCCGCCAGCGCCCCGGGGGGACTTCCCAATCGAGGGCGGTCGCGCCGGGCTGGAGCCGCCCGGTCAGGACGGTGAGCGAATCCGCGTCGAGCGTGTCGGCTCCCGCCAGCTGTCCCGCCACCACGGCAATCACGGACCCGGGCTCCGGCGGGATTTCTTCGCCCGCGCGGCGCCCGCGTTTGAACACCGGCAAGGGCAAGGCGCCCTGGAAGCGGCTGCCGCCGTCCAAATCCGTCCGCCCGACACAGAGCACCTTGCTCTGATCCTCCTTCGCCACCCACGGCCCGCCGAAGCTCCACCCCGGGCTGAACGTGAGGGCGACTTCGAGGTCGAGGCGCTTCGCCTCCGCCACGGCGTGCTGCACCAGGCCGAGAAACTCCGGCGTCAGGTACTCGACATTGCCCTGCTCGTACATCTTCCAGGCGCTCATGATTTCCACGCCGCCGAAGCCTTGGGCGGCCATCTGCTCGAGTTGCCAGGTGATCTCGGCGCGAGTGAGCGCATTGCCGGGCCACCACCAGCGCGTGTGCGGCTTGAACGTCCGCGCCGGCTTCGCCCAACCCGCCCGCAACGCGCCCAGAGTGGCGCCAGCCGACCCGGTCCCGGCGGCCCAGGTGGCCGGCGACAACCCGGCGAGCGTGATCACGGCGAAGGCCAAAGCCCAAACGCCCGTGCGAATGACGGAGCAACGTGGAGTGCGCATGGTAAGCGCCAGCACAGACGAAACGGGTTTCAATTTCGAGGCTGGAGTGCAAACGGCCCCACCCGGTCGGGCACCGCGCAAACCCACCTCGACTCGTCCCCGCCAGTGTCACGTAATACGTGACACTTTTCGGGCGAATTCCGGTGCAGCCGACGACCAAGTCCACAAGGCCCGGGGCGTGGGTTTTATCCCGGTCGGGGTCAGGCTGGAGCGCCCGCCGCCGGGCGGGCCGCGGGCGACACGGTGGTCGTCTCTCCCGCAGAATTCGGGAACGACCCCGTCCCGAGGGCTGATCCTGCCGCGAAAAAACTTCTGTTCTTCTCCGCCATTTGCTTCGTAGATGTTCCGGTCGACACCATGAACGCACCGGTCAACCTCCAACTCATCGGCGACGAGATCGCCATCGCCTGGGATGACGGCACCGAGTCCTACTTCTCCAGCGAACGACTGCGCGCCGCCTCCCCCAGCGCGTCGAACCTGGGCGAGCGCGACATTTTCGGCAACCAGTACGGCGGCGGCGGCTCGAAACAATTTCCCGGCGTGACCGTGCTGGGTTGGGAACGGGTGGGCAATTACGCGATCCGCTTCGATTTCAGCGACGGCCACCGCACCGGCCTTTACAGCTTCGATTACCTGCGGGCGCTCAGCGCCTCGGCCTGACCCCGGCCCGTTCCCCAGCCTCGTCCGCCCCCTTGCCCCGCTTTCCCGCCTGATTTCCCCGATACAGTTTTTTGTCACAGGTGTGACAAAAAACCGGTTCGAGCCCAGGGTAGGCGGGCGCGGTCAATAGGTTTGCCACGTTGCGGCGTTCTCCGCAAAGACCACGAAACATGAGCACGTACGTCTTCCCTGCCCGCACGACCACCGCCGAGATCGAACTCGGGCGCACGCTGCAACCGAAATTCGGCGCCGACGGTCTGATCCCCTGCGTCACCCAAGACGTCCAGACCGGCGAGGTCCTGATGTTCGCGTTCATGAACGCGGAATCCCTGGCGCACACCCTGCGGACGAAAAAAGCCACGTATTGGAGCCGCTCGCGGCAAAAGCTCTGGGTCAAGGGGGAGGAGTCCGGCAACGTGCAGCACGTGCGGGAGCTTCGCACCGACTGCGACCAGGACGTGCTCTTGCTCAAGGTCGAGCAGGCCGGCGCGGCCAACGCGAGCTGCCACAATGGCTACAAGTCCTGTTTCTACCGCAAACTCGCCGACCTCGGCGCCGCCGAGCCGTCAGGCTACAAGCTCACCTACGTTGCCGAGCGGCTCTTCGATCCCGCGACAGTATACAAAAAGAAGTAGGACCGGGCGGGCCTCAAGCGGGAGGCCTCATACCAACATCCCTTGGTCTTCGGACCGTGCCTCGTCGCCTCATCGGATAGGGCGGCGAGTCCCGTCGCTGCTGGAATTGCTGCGGCAAGTCCTCGGTCCAATGCAGTCCCCCGGCCGGCCGGAGGTGCGGCTCGTCGGTGAACACCCCGGGGATGCGCTTGCCAAACTCCTTCCCCACTTCGCGTTGGTACGCCGCCATCGTCACGTCGAGAAACTTCTCCGTCACGCCCGGGAGGAGTAGGTCCACATAGCAACGGTCAGCCGTCCAGCCGCGATTCGGCGCCCGCTGCACGCCAGCGGGCAACCACGCCGCCGTCGCGTCACTGCAGATCCGACGTCAGGGCCAGTTTCCAGGAGTCCCCGCCGTCGGGGGAAAGCATCATCGTGCGGCGGCGGCCGGGGTGGTCGTTGCGGTAGAACCAATAGGTGGACCAGTAATCATAGGAGACGAACAACCGGCCCCGCCGGTCGAGGGTGAGCCGGTGATAGAAGACACTGTATTCCGAGAATGGTGACACCACCAGAACCCGCGGGGCCTCCCACGGCCGGCCGGGGCGTTTGCGCTGGTATGCCAGGGTCGCATGCGCGCTGGCGGGAAACGGTTCGGTGTTGTACCGCCACAGCCGGAACACCGCGTGCAGGGAGTCGTCCGGCCCGCACACGAGACCGATGTAGGTTTGATTGTTGTTGCCGTCGACGGGCACCGGCTCGGTCCAGCCCGCACCGGCCTCGTTCGGTTGCAGCGAACGCGCGTAGGGAAACGGCTTGCCGTGGGTGCCACCGAGGACGTGCAGATAACCCCGGCTGTCCATCGTGATGCTGGGCGAATTGTGAAGGTCGTTGGCCGGCGCGCCGTAGCCAACCAGGGCGGGTTTGCCCAATCGACCCGTCGTGCGATCATAGGTGACGACGAAGGCCGGCACCCCGGCGACCTTCCCGCCGGGATCCGTCGCTTCGCCCCACACGACATGGACCTTGTCGCCGCGCGACACGACCGAAGCCGGAATGCCCGAGTGCGACGCCAGACCGATGCACTGTTTTGTGATCAGGATCGGCTCGCCGAACACGATGCGGCCGCCCTCCCGGCGCGGGAGGAACAGCTCCAGATCGTTCAGCGATCGCCAGAACAGCTTTTCGTCCCTGGCCGTCTGCGTGTAACGGAGGATCGGCGGCGGACCGTCGGGAATATTGTGCCCGGTGAACTCCTCGATTTCCCATGCCCGCGGCGGCCGCTCCCGCCCCGGGATGGCGCTGGCGGCAAAAGTCTTTCCGCCATCCGAAGAACACAGCAGGGCCGGCGCGCGACCCGCCGCAGCGAGGACGTAGACGTTGTTGTCACGATCGAAGGCAACCTTGGAACCCAAGGGCGACGTACCCGCGGGCGCGACGGTCCACTGCCCCTCGCGGCACTCGGAGACTCCAGCGCCGGTCCGGACGAACGGCCGGTTGTTCAGGTCAAAATACGCCTGGTTCTCCTCCGGAAAGTCAGGCCAGTGGCCGAACTGCTCGTTCTCGTGCTGATAGGGTTTCAACACGAGGGGCAGGACCAGCGATTGCGCCGCCGGCGCCGTTGCCCCGCGCAGCGTCAGGGTCGAGTAAGTCGAGTATCCACGATCGTCCGACGGCGTCGCCCGCAAATGGACGGTGCGGTCCCGCCCGGCCGCGGGCACCGTGCCACGGACCAGCACCGTTTTGGTCTGATTCGCCGCCAACGCGACGCTCTCCGGGACGACGTGCGCCGACCACGATTCGGCCGGAAACTCGAGGGCGAGCTGGATCGTGCGCGGACGGTCCGAGTCGTTGCGCACTTGGAAGGCAATTTCCGGTTGATCGCCCGGCGTTCCCCCGGCGCGGCGGTGGTAAGGCGACAGGAGCCAGCGGTTTTCCAGCAGCGGAAACCACGACGCGGGATCCGGCGTCCAGCAGGCAAGATCCGGATGAAGGTCGCGAGCCTCCCAACGCGTCACGCCGTCGATGTTCACCGTGGCCTGAGCCGACGGGAAATGGATCCGCCACGGGGTGGCGGTGCGCACCGCAGCCGCCGCAAACTCGTGGGCGGCCTCCCCTTGCCCCTTCACGCCCAGCGTTGCCAGGAGCGTGCCGTCGGCATCATACACCTGAGGCGCCGCCACACCTGCCGGCATCCCGGCGAGGTTGAGGCCGAACGCCTCCCGGCGCGGCTGAAAGCACACATCGGCCGCCCGGCCGGGACTCGCCAGCACGATGGGCTCCTGGTGCCGTTCGTCTTTGTGGCCGCGGGCGGTCTCGATGAGATACTTCGGGCAATTGGTGGAAAACCCCCAGACGATTTCCTGCCCGTAGCGATCCTGCGAGACCGTGACGTTGAGGACAAAGACGCCCTTGCGTTCGACGCGGATCGACAGGCGGACGCGTTGGGCCGGTCCCAAGCCGCTGCCGCGTGGTCGGCCGTCATCGGGAATCGTCAACTCCTGCCGCACGCGCCGGTCGGGCCCGGCGAGGATGGCGCGCAGCTCTGTGCGGACGTCCCGCCGGTTCAGGTCGCGCTTCTCGACGTCGATCACCAACTCCCCGGGCTCCGCCAGGAAGTAGACTCCTCCCACCCCGCCGATGAACAGTGGGCCGGCCGCAACGGACGTGGCAGCGCGATCGGCCGCGGCCACAGAGGGAACGCCCTGCGCGAGCACCAACGCCGCCACGATGGCGAAACCCCGCCCAACGCCGCTTTCCTCCCGCCAGTTTCGATCCGGTGTCTTGGTCTCCGCGACCGTTCGTATCGAAGGCGAAGCCGTGATATTCTTCATTTTCGAGAATTCCACCCATCGAAGGCGCGCAACTCCACCGCCTCCACCTTGAACGTCCCCTGCGACGGATTGTCGGGGACCAGCTGGAAAACCGCCGGCGAACCGGGCGACGTCGCGAGGTGGCGAGTTACATCCACCAGGGTCTCGGTCGTTGACGTTTTCAGCGTGATCTGCCCGAGGAGATCCGCGCGCGCCGGATCGCCCGTGCCGCCATATACGCGCACGCGCCGGGGGGCTTGCGCCGCCGCCCGCACCGCCAGCAATTGCCGGCCGTTGCCCGGCGCGGCCGGCTCAACCCGCCACAGCTCGTCTGCCGTCTTTGTCGCGGCCACGATACGCCCCGCGCCGCGTTGTCGCGACCAGACTGTCACGAGCGCCACTGAATCCGCCTCCATCGGCAACGTGAGGCGGCCGCCGGCGGGAAACACCTCCGCCCGGCGCACGTCGCCGTGGTGGGCGGCGCTCACTTCGTCGGTCACGGTAAGCACGCCGTCGGGGATCCGCCAGGCGGCGAGATCGAGCGCCAGCGTTCGTCGCTGCTTGCGATTGGCGATCAGCAGGGTGTAGGCGCCGGACGCCGCGTCGTGCGCAGCGACGGTGTGGACGTCCGGGCTGGTGGCCGCGGGCGGAGCCAGGCGCACGCGCCCACCCTTGAAACCGCGCATGAGCAATCGCACGGCCTCCGCGCCCCGGGTGCTGCCGAGGATGTTCTTCAACGGGTCGGCCTCACGGATGAAATGCGTGCCGTTTTTCTTCACACCGCCGGCGCCCTCATAGGCGTTTTGGGTGAGCCGGAACACGTAGATCTCGTCGATGCCGGCGTTGACGTAGGCGGCTGCGATGCTCCCAAATGCGGCGTAGTAGGACGGCGTGTCGAGGGTGTCGGTCGTTTTCGAGAAATTGGCGGCGGTGCTCACATTCATTTCGGAGACAATGATCGGCAGCGCCGTGCCGCCGTTGCCGTGCGCGATCAATCCGCGCAATTCGGGCAGGCCGGAGGCGACGCGCTCCGGATCGCGGCCGTAGTTCTGGAAGGCATAGGTGTGAAACAGCGGCCAGCTCCGCTCGCTGCGAGCAGGAAAGTCGTCGTGGCGGTGGCGCATCAGCAACGCGCCCCAGCCTGTCGTGGCATCACGCGCATCGGGCCGGCCGGTGCGGGCGTTGAACACCATGAGCCCGGCACTCACCGGGGCCGAAACCTGGACGCGCCATGACCGTCCGAAGATCCGGTTGACGTCGGCGACCGCCGCCTGAACGGCGTCGGAGCCGAGTTGCAGCCGCTGCAAATAATCGGCCTGGGGGAGGTGCTGGCTGTTGGGATGGTCGGGTTCGTTGAAGAGTTGGAACCGCGCCACCCCATAGTGTTCGGCGACGTAGAAGGCGTTCAAATACACCCCGCGCCAGTAGGTCCAGCGGCCGCACCAGTCGGGCGTACCGCCGGCCAGATCGAACGGAGCGCGACGCGTGCTGCGCGACATCATGACCAGCACCTCGGCGCCAAGTCGGTGCAACTCGGAGAGCGAGTAACAATGCCCCACGGTGCCGGCCGGCACCCCGCCGTACGCCTGCGCGATGGCGGCGGCGTGCGCCGCGCGGTCGGCGCCGGCCCGCGGATCGGCGCGCAGCCGGGCACGCTCTGCCATGAACCGCGCCAGGCTGGCCCCGCCGGCCGGCCACGCGGGTGGGTCGGCCGGCCAGGCCTCCTGGGACCACCAGAGGCGGGCGCCGTTCAGCTCACTGTAACGCAGCCAGGACGTCACGTTGCTGCCCGGGAGATTTTCCCCCATGTTGTAGGCGATGACCGCGGGGGTGTGGCCGACGGGTGTCGCGGAGACCGTGACGGTGGCGAGCGCGGCGCTTTCCCCGGCGAGCGCGTCAAACGCGAGGGCGAATCCGACGGCTGATCGTGCCGCATACCGCAACTGGCGCGGATAGAGTGCATTCATGACTTGGACGACAACTTGCGCGCGTTTCCCACCGCTGGCGAGCCGGGGTTGGATCCTGGCGGCGCGTGGGCATCGCACCATCACGGGTGGAGGAGCGGGCGGGCGCCGGCCAGGCCTCACCTGCACCTGGCGCGTGATCGCCTGCGGCGCTCCGCCGGCGCCCCGAGATCTGAACGGCCCGCGCCCGAAAACTGGACCGGTGGAAACCAGCACCCTAAAAACACGGCGTCCAGTGCCGGAAACGATTCCGTTCCGCGTGGGATCGAAACGGACTCCCTACCGTCCGAAATTGGCCAAGGCGCTGGAGAGCGCGGCGGCGGGTTCCGCGTGGGATCGAAACGGACTCCCTACCGTCCGCCAGGTGCCAGACCGCGCTCACTGTTGCGCGCAAACGCGAGCAGGCGCTGAAATTCTTCCGAACCCGCCTCCGTGTGATCGGCCAGCTTGGCCAACGCCTGGGTCCGGTTGAGTCCTTCCCGATACAGGATGCGATAAATCTGTTTCACGCGATCCAGTCGTTCGGCGGTGAATCCGCTGCGCTCCAGCCCGATCCGGTTGATCGCCCGGACTTCCGCGGGCGTGCCGTCGGCGATGAAATAGGGCGGCAAATCGTGGACCAGCTTGGCCGTCGCCGAAAGCATGGCGTAGGCCCCGACGCGGCAGAATTGGTGAATGCCACCATAACCGCCGATCACGACGTGGTCCTCCAGTTCCACGTGACCGGCGAGCATGGCGCCGTTGCTCATCACAATGTTGTTGCCGAGCACGCAATCATGCGCGACGTGGCAGGCGCCCAGGAGGACATTATCGGAGCCGACCCGGGTGAGATCCCCGTCGTTGGTCGCGCCATGGACGGTGACGTATTCCCGGAAGACGTTGCGATCGCCGACCCGCAGGCCGGGATTGCCGCCGGCGAACTTCAGGTCCTGCGTCTTGCCCCCGATGCAGGCATAGGGGAACACCTCGCAGTCCGCCCCCAGCACGGTGTTGCCCTCGACCGAAGCATGATGGTGCAGGCGGGTTCCGGACCCCAGCACCACCTGCGGCCCCACGTAGGCGTAAGCCCCGATCTCGACCCCGGCGGCGAGTTCCGCGCCGGATTCGATCACAGCGGTCGGGTGAATCGGCGCGGCCATACCCTTACTCCTCGCCCTCCTCGACCACCGCAAACATCAGCTCCGCCGACGACACCACCTGGCCGCCCACCGTGCAATTGCACTCCGCCACGGCCAGCTTTTCGCCGCGCACCTTCGTGATCTTGGCGTTGACGATGATTTGATCCCCGGGGCGGACGGGTTTGCGGAACTTGACCTTGTCCGCGCTCATGAAGAAAGCCGTCTTGCCGCTGTTGCCGGTGCGCCGGATCATCACGATGCCGGCCGCCTGCGCCATGGCCTCGAGTTGGAGCACGCCGGGCATGACCGGATTGGCCGGAAAGTGCCCCACGAAGTAGGGCTCGTTGATCGAGACGTTCTTGATCGCAACCAGTTCGTCGTTGCCGATGAACTCGATGACCCGGTCGATCATCACAAAGGGATAACGGTGGGGAATCGTGTCGAGGATCCGGCGGATATCGAGGGAGGTCTCCGTGGCCAGCACCATCGCCGGCCGGGCCTTCTTCTTCGGCCCCTTCTTCCGTTCCTCGAGCTTGGCGTACAGCACCTTCGTCAACTCCGCGTTGATGGCGTGCCCGGGGCGCGTCGCCACCAGGTGGGCCTTCAGAGGCAGGCCCAGGAGCATCACATCCCCGATCAGATCGAGAATCTTGTGCCGCACAAACTCGTCCGGAAAACGCAGCGGCTCCTTCGAGATGATCTTGTCCCCGCGGATGACCACCGCGCAGTCGAGCGAGCCTCCCTTGATCTTGCCCAGTTTCAACAACTCCTCGATGTCCTCGTAGATCGTGAAGGTGCGGGCCGCCGCGATTTGCGACATGTACACGTCCGGATCGATGGTGATCGACAGGTGCTGGGTGTGGATTCCCCGGTCGTCCGCCGAGGTGCAGGAAATCTTCAGCTGGTCGCAGGGCAGCGCGATGATGGACGAATTCCCCCGGGTGACGGAGACCGGCACATCGAGTTCAAAATATTCCCGATCGGCTTCCTGCTCCACCGGCTCACCCTGCAGGATGAGGTTCACAAACGGTCGCGCCGACCCGTCGAGGATCGGCGGCTCGGACGCATCCATCTCGACGACCACGTTGTCGATCCCGGAGCCATGCAGGGCGCTGAGCACGTGTTCGACCGTATGGATTTTGGCGTGGCCCGATTGGATCGTGGTGGCCCGCACCAGGTCGGTCACCTGATCGACCCGCGGGCGCAGTTCCGGGGCGCCACTCAGATCGATGCGCCGGAAGATGATCCCCGACCCCACCGGGGCGGGCTTCAGCGTCAGCGTGACCCGGTCGCCCGTGTGGAGCGCACTGCCCTTGATGGATACTTCCCGCGCCAGCGTGCGTTGCTTCATGGAGTTGCGGGGAGTTTCGGGAAGCCCGGCCCCGAAGGGCAAGCGCGGAGATGAGCCGCGCACCCCGGTGGCAGCCGGAAACGACCTCAGGCGGCCAAAGATCCAGACGGGGCCTTGACACTCGCGCAGCCGGCTGGCCACTCTCAACCCTTTCTACCCGCAAAATCGTCAGTCCGTACCGTATCCGCCATGCCCGCAGCCAACGATATCCGCCGAGGACAAGTCATCAAATTCAACGGCGAGCCGCATCTCGTCATGGAAACCCAGCACCGCACCCCGGGAAACCTGAGGGCGTTTGTCCAGATCAAGATGCGCAATCTGCGTTACGGCAAGGCGCTCGACCAGCGCTTCGCCTCGACCGAAACCATCGAGGTCATGCCGACCGACCGCAAGACCCTCGAATTCAGCTATGCGGATCGGGACACCTTCGCGTTCATCGATCCCGAGACCTTCGAGCAGATCGAGTTGACCGAGACCCAATTGGGCGACGTCAAGAACTACCTGGCTCCGGGCGGCAAGGTCGACATCCTCTTCGTCGAGGAGCGCCCGCTGTCGGTCGACTTGCCGGCGTCCGTCGCGCTCAAGATCATCGAATCCGCGGATGGCGTGAAGGGCGACACCGCCAGCAACGTCCAAAAGCCCGCCCGCATGGAAACGGGGCTGACCGTTCAGGTGCCGCTCTTCATCAAGGAAGGTGAGGTCATTCGCGTCAGCACCGTCGACGGCAGCTACATGGGCCGGGTCTGAGGAACGAACAAACCGGCCGGGGCCCCCTGCCCGGCCGCGCCTTTCTGATCCCGGTCGGCCGCCCTTAGCTTGGAAAGATGATGTCCGGGTGGCTCGCGCAGCGCCACATTGGCGGATCATCGTTCGAGAGGGCCATCTTGGCCTCGCAGATGGGGCACGACGGCGTCGCCGCCTCCCCTGCCGTCACCGCCTGCATGATTTCAGTGCGGGCCGCTCCGGGCAGGGCGTTGAGTTTTTCCAGGAAAATTTCCCCCGGCAGCAGGGTGAGGTGCTTCTCTTCAGCGAAATCGCGGGCCGAGACGGTAAACTTGCCGGTGGTGACAATGTAACCGCGCCGGATGTCTTCCGCGGCCAGCAGGGTATAAAGTTCCTGCAGGGGTTTGACCTCAATCAGGCCGGCGGGGAGGAAAATGCAGCGGACGTAGGCGAACGGACGGGGCTCGCCCTTCCAGGAAATTTTGACCTGCGCCGGCCGGGACGGTCCGCCCTTCACCCGCTCCGCCACCACCCCGGTCTTGCTGTAATAAGCCTCCACGAGCTCCTCGAAGCGTTTCCACTCAATCTTCGAAAATAGGTCGGCCGAGAATTGGGCGCCCCCACTATCCGGGCTGGCCACCGACGATGAAAACGGCGTCTGCGAGACGGCCGTTGCCGCCAGCTCCCATTGGCGCTGCCGACCCCGCCACACGAGATATCCTATTCCCCCCACCACCGTCACGAACGCGATGAGATAGGTCCGGAGGGAAAAGATGCTGGGAGTCGGATCAGGCTCGGCATTGTCCAACGCCACGTTGAGGCGCCGGCGCGCCGCCTGGATTACCTTCGCCTTTTTATCCTTCTCCGCCGCCAGTTCCTCTTTGCGCTCGGCGCGATCCTCGACGTCGGACTTCTCTTCGAGCGCGGGAGCCGCTTCTGGCGGACGAACCTCCGACTCGGCCACCGGCGGGACGTCCGGAGTCCGCTGACGGGGGGCAGTTTCTGGCGCCGCCGGCGCTGGCGGCACCGCCGGTATCGCAGTCTTGGCCGCCAACGACTGCTCGGGGGCTGGTGAAACCGACGGAGGTACCGTGGCGGGTTCCGGAGTGGGCGCCACCGGGGTCGGCGCCGGGCTCCGCCTGACCCGAAGCGGGGGCGTCGGAGCTGGCACCCACGGCGCCGGTTGGGGGCTGCGGCCGGACGACGGAGGACGAACCAGTTTGATCTCCAGCTTGGGCTCCGGAGCCGGTTCCGCGGGAGGCACCGCTGGGGTTGCTTCCGCCGCCGGGGGAATGGGTTGTTCCGCGTTTGGCGGAACTGGCGTCGCCTTCACCGCGGCAGTCGTCGGTGCCGCCGTCGGTGCCGCGGCTGAAGCCGCGGCGGCTTGCTCCCCTGCGGCCAGGGTCGGGCTTGTCGCCGGTGCCGGCGCCCGCCGCGCCGGTTCAACCCAGATTGGCTCGACGTCGACCACCACCCCGTCGCGGAATACCACGCGTTCCTGCGGATACAGCATGACCAGGCGGTTGCCCACCGCCATCTGGCTGCGCGGTTCGCCCATCTGCCGAATCACCTGGTCGCGGGTTGCGCCCCGCAAGGCGGACGCCGGGTCGGCGGCCCGGACGACCGAAAACAGCAGGAATGCCGCCACGCAAAACAGTCTCAGGCTGGGGGCGATCATTGACGGCATGGGAACAGACAAGAGTCCTACGGAAGCCGGGCGACACAGCAATTCTGAACTTGCAGGTACTTCGACACGGGAGAGCAGGCGTCAGAATACCCGCGACCAAAGCACCTTCAGGTAGCGGCTCTCCAGACAATTCGAATACACGGGATGGTCGGGGCCGGGCCCCGTGCGATCGAAGAACTGCAGCCGCCGGCCCTGCCGGTGCGCCGCCTTGATCACATGGGCCTCGAAGTCCTCCAACGCCAGCAAGCCCGAGCAGGAACACGTCACAAAGACCCCGCCCGGCTTGACCAGTGATATCGCCAGCAGGTTCAGGTCCTCGTATTTCTGGCGCCCCTCCCAGTTGCCGTGCTCGTCGCGGGTGAAGATGAACTTCGGGGGATCGAGGATCACCACATCCCACTTCTCCCCGTTGGTCTGCATCTGGCGGGCGTACGCAAAGGCATCCGCATGGACGAATTTCAGGCGGGCCTGGTTGAGGTTGGCGTTGCGTTTGGCCTGCGCGATCGCCGCTTCGTCCAGGTCGACGCTCGTGACCTCCGCGGCGCCGCCCGGCACCTTGGCGTTGAGCGAAAACCCGCCGGTATAACAACACAGGTCGAGCACCCGGGCGTCGCGGCAAAAGCGCGTGATCATCCGGCGGTTTTCCCGCTGGTCGCAGAAAAATCCCGTCTTGTGCCCCGTGGCGAAATCGACCTCGTACCGCACGCCGTGCTCGCGAATCTTCACCGTGCGTGGCGCCGCCGCGTTGGTCTCGTTGAAGGTCGAGGGCTTGATCCCTTCCAGACTGCCCAGATCATGGTCGACCTGCACGCGCGCGAACTTCGTGCCCGCCAATTCGTGGAGCCGGGGCAGCCAGCCCGGGAGCCGCTGCGCCATCCCGAGGCTGTAGAGTTCGCAGAGCAGCGTGTCGCCGTAACGGTCGATGGTCAGACCGCTGAGCCCGTCCCCATCGGAATTGATGAGGCGGTAGGCGTCGGTCGTCTCCTCGAGGGCGAAGATCTTCCGGCGCAACTCGACGGCGCGCTGGAGGGCCGGGTCAAAGTAGCTCTCGTCGATCGCCTCCTTCGAATGGCACACCACGCGCAACGGAATCTTCGCCCGGGGATTGAACAGGCCCCCGCCGGCCAGCTCGCCGTTCTTGTCGAAGACGTGCACGAAGTCGCCGGGCCGGGCATCCGGCGACACCTGCCCCAGCAACCGCGGGAAGATGGCCGGCTGAAAGGTGAAATACTTGAGCTGGGCCCACGGCCGCGGCCAGCCGGAGCGATCGATCGCGTCGGCCCGGGCGGCGTCGGCTTTTTTCGGATTTTCCACGGGGGCGAGGGAGCCAGACAATCCCGGCCGCGGCCACTAAAAAGGCCGGCCGGTCACCCGGTCGGCCAGGGCAGGGCCCGCAAGGTTCAACTCAGGCCACGCGCTCGACAATCAGCGGCGGCGGCGTCGGGCGTTTCGGCGCGAGGCGATAGGCGTTCTTGAAGTACTCGAGCGCCTGCTCAAGCTTGGCCTCGTCGTTGTAGTGAATCATCATCAGCGGCTCGCCCTGCTTCACCTGCGTGCCCACTTTCTTGATTTCAGAAACCCCCACGGCGTGATCGACCTTGCCGTGGCTGTCGTCCTTGCCCGCGCCCAGCAGGTGCACTCCGCGGGCAATCATCGCCGCATTGATGGTGTGCACATACCCGCGCTTCGGCGCCGGCAACTTCCGGATATGGCGGGCCGGCGTGAATTTTTCCGGGTGGTCGATGTAGGATACATCCCCGCCCTGGGCCTTGACGAGATCCTTGAACTTCTCGAGGGCCGAACCGTCGGTCAGATGGCGCTGGACGGTCTGCTTCGCCGAAAGGGTCGAACCCGCCACCCCGGCGAGACGAACAATCTCCATGCCCAGCTTGAGCACCAATTCCTTCATGTCCTCGGGGCCTTCTCCCTTCAACAGCTGGATCGCCTCCTTGACCTCGAGCGCGGTCCCCACGGTGTCACCGAGGGGCTGGTTCATGTCGGTCACCAGCGCGACACAACGGCGCTTCATCGAACGGCCGACGCGCGTCATCGAGCGCGCGAGTTGCTTGGCCTGCTCCAGATCCTTGATAAAGGAGCCGTTGCCCCACTTCACGTCGATCACGAGGCCTTCGGAACCCTCCGCCAGCTTCTTGGAAAGCACGCTCCCGGTGATCAGCGGCAAGCTCGGGATCGTGCCCGTTTCCTTGCGCAACTCGTAGAACTTGGCGTCAGCCGGGGCCAGATCTTCGGTCTGGGCGACGATGGCCCCGCCGATGCGGGCCAATTGGGCGCTGAACTGCTCGTTGGAGTGCTCGCTCTTGAAGCCCGGGATGGCGCTAAGCTTCTCCAAGGTGTTGATGACGTAATCGTGCTCCACCCCGCACATCATGGGCACCACAACCCCGGAGGCCATCGCCAGCGGCACCAGCACCAGCGAGGTCTTGTCTCCGACGCCGCCGGTCGAGTATTTGTCGATCTTGGGTTTCGCTATGTGCGACAGGTCAATGACTTCCCCCGAAAGCATCATCTCCTCGGTGAGGTCCGCCGTCTCCTGGGCCGACATCCCCGAAAAATAAATCGCCATCGCCAGGGCCGCCAGCTGGTGCTGGGGCATCTCCCCATCCAGGGTGCTGTCGATGATGTAGCGAATCTCCTCTTGCGTGAACTCGCCGCCATCCCGCTTCTTTTCAATCAGGTACGTGAAAGAAGGCTTGATGAAGCGGCGGGTCGGAATGTTTCGTTTACTGGTCATTGGTACGGTTGTGAGGGAGGAGGGTGGGCCTGCTGCCCGCCCAGGGAAAAGTTTGCCAGCCAATGATATTCCCTGTGAAAGTCGAGCCAAAACGCCCGGATCTGTTCTCCCGCGAGACGGTGAACCTTGCGTTTGTCTCCAACGGACCCGGCAACCTTAAACTGACCCTCGATATTGCCAACCTCTTCGACGAGCCACAGCGTTATTCCCACCGCAGCCCGGATCAGCTGGATACCGTCCTGATCCAGGGTAAGAAGATTCACCGCGGGCATCCAGAGCCAGTTCTAACTCGTAATCCCTTAACCGCGCACCGACGCCCATCCGTTCGGCGCCCTCCTTTCCCATGAAAAAAACCATCCTGACCCTCATCACCGCCGGCATCCTTACCCTGGGCTGTTCGGTCGTTTCCGCGCAGACGCCCAAGAAGAAGGGCAAGAAGGCCCCGGCCACGGCCGTCACCGCGGCGCCGACGAGCGTGATGCACGTGATCACCGTCTCCTGGAAGGCCGACACCACTCCGGACCAAATCAAGGCCGCCCTCGACGGCGCCCACCAACTCCCGGCCGCCTACCCCGGGATCACCCGCGTCTGGACCCGCACCCTCAAGGCCCAGGGGGATCGTTCCCACGTCATCGCGATGGAATTCGCCAGCGAGCAGGCGCTCAAGGACTACACCGACAGCGCTGCGCAAAAGGAATGGTACAAGGTCTACCTCACGATTCGCGAACGCAGCACCACGTTCGACGTCACCAATTGAGCGGCGCGCGCGCGCCGCGCGCGTCCCCATGAACTCCCCCGCCGTCATCCGCTGGGGCATCATCGGCTGCGGTGATGTCACCGAGGTGAAGAGCGGCCCTGGTTTCCAGCGGGCGCGCGGCTCTGCCCTCGTCGCCGTCATGCGGCGCAACGGCGCCCTCGCGGCCGACTACGCGCGCCGTCACGGGGTTCCCCGCTGGTACGACGATGCCCGCGCCCTCGTCGACGACCCCGAGGTCGATGCCATCTATGTCGCCACCCCTCCGGGGGCCCACCTCGATGGCGCCCTCCTCGCGGCCGCTGCCGGCAAGCCGTGTTACGTCGAAAAACCGATGGCCCGCCATGCCCCCGAGTGCGACGCGATGCTGGCGGCGTTCGCCGCGGCGAAGCAGAAACTCTTCGTCGCCTACTATCGACGCGCCCTGCCCCGCTTCCTGAAAGTGCCCGAACTTCTCGCCGGGGGAGCCGTCGGCGCCTTGACCGGCATCACCTATCGTTTTGCGTCGCCGACGCCCGCCAACGCCGACCCGGCGAACGGCGCGTGGCGGGTGAACGCCACCGACGCCGGCGGCGGACTCTTCCTCGACCTGGGCTCCCACCTCCTCGACTTCCTCGATTTCTGCGTCGGCCCTCTCGCCGGGGTTCACGGCCGTGCCGCCCACCTCGTCGCCGCTTACGACGTCGAGGATACCGTGGCGATGACCTTCCGCACGGCCGCCGGCGTCCCGGGGGCGGCCTCGTGGAATTTCTCCAGTCTCATGCCCGAGGATACACTCGAGTTCCTGGGCTCCGCCGGCCGGATTTCCCTGGCGGTCTTCAGCGCGGACCCGGTGCGACTCGAGACCTCCCGGGGGGTCGAGCACTTCGATTTGCCCAACCCGCCGCCCATCGCCCAACCCTTCATCCAGACGATCGTCGACGAGTTGCTGGGCCGTGGGACCTGCCCGGGCAGCGCTGAGTCGGCCCGGCGCACTTCGGCCGTCATGGATCAGGTGCTGGCCGGCTATTATGGCGGACGCGACGACGCGTTTTGGGCCCGGCCGGCAAGCTGGCCCGGGCGGCCCGCGCGGGAGCCCCGCCCTCCCGGCCGCTGACCCGGTGTTACCCCCGATCCGCGCAGGTGCGGGCGGCAGGAACCGGCAGGCTCAGGCCGGACCCGGCGGTATCACCGCCACAAATACGGCGAAGAAGTGACACCCACTTCCCCCCATGACAAAGAGGTGCCAGATGGCATGGTGATAAGGGAGGCGCTTCCAGGCATAGAACGCCGTGCCGGCCGTGTAGGTCAAACCGCCCGCGAGCAGCAGCACCATTCCGGCCGGCGCGACGGCGTGCAACATCGGGCGCAGGGCGATCACGACGAGCCAGCCCATCGCCAGGTAGAGCAGGGTTGAAAGGATCCGAAACCTGCCGGTGAACCAAAACTTCGCGGCGACCCCCGCCGCCGCCAGCCCCCAGACCACGCCCAGCAGGCTCCAGCCCCACGGCCCGCGCAGGTTGACGAGCAGAAAAGGGGTGTAGGAACCGGCGATGAGGAGAAAGATCGCCGCGTGATCGAATTTACGCAGCAGCCGTTTCAATTCCGCGCGACGAAAACCGTGGTAGAGCGTCGACGCCGTGTAGAGCAGCACCAGCGTCGCGCCGAAGATCGCCACCGCCGCCACGCACCACGCGTTCCCCCGCCGGCCCGCGCAGGTCACGAGTACGACCAGGCCCGCCACGCTCAGCGCGACCCCGATCGCGTGCGTAATCACGTTCGCCAGCTCCTCGCCCCGCGTGTAAACTGTCGCCGTGGAAATCCCCATTCCCTCCAGCTTGGGAACCGCTACCGGTACCGGCGACCTGAAAAGCACCGGCTCCCCGCGATTGACCCGCGCTGAACCTTGCCCACAGTTCCGCGCTTCATGA
Source organism: Opitutales bacterium (assembly GCA_038249085.1). Taxonomy (GTDB): domain Bacteria; phylum Verrucomicrobiota; class Verrucomicrobiia; order Opitutales; family Opitutaceae; genus ER46. The sequence goes on along the minus strand of JBBRWR010000003.1, from coordinate 85,158 downwards.
GCAAACTCCTCGGCAAACGCGCGCTCATCACCGCCGGTGCACAGGGCATCGGTCTCGCCATCAGCCAGCATCTCCTGCGCGCCGGCTGCGACGTCTTCGTCCACTACCGGAGCAGCGCCGGCGCCGCGCTTTCTCTCGCCCCGGCAGCCGCCGCCCTCGGCCGCCAGTATCGCTGCACCAGCGCCGATCTGACCGAAACGACCGAGTGCGAGCGCCTGGTGGCGGAGGCAACGGCGTTTCTCGGCGGGCTCGACGTGCTGGTGAACAATGCCGGCTCTCTCATCGCCCGGCGCTCGCTGGCGGAAGCCGACGACGATTTCTGGGCCGAGACCCTGTCGCTCAATCTCGGCAGCGTGCGCCGGGTCACGCGGGCCGCCCTTCCCCACCTCGCCACCTCGGCCGCGGCCAACGGTGGCGCCGCCATCGTGAATCTCTCTTCCCTCGCCGGCCGCAAGGGCGGCCATGCCGGCTCCCTCGCCTATGCCACCGCCAAGGGTGCCGTGCTCACGCTCACCCGCGCGCTCGCCGCCGAGCTCGGGCCCCAGGGCATCCGCGCCAACGCCGTCGCCCCCGGCCTGATCCTCGGTACGAGTTTCCACAATACGCATACGACCCCGGAGTCCGCCCGCGCCACGGTGGCGGGTATTCCCCTCGGCCGCGGTGGCAGTGCCGACGACGTCGCCCGCGCGGTGGTGTTTCTCGCCGGTGAGTTCGACGGCTTCATCACGGGCGCCACCCTCGACATCAACGGCGGCGTGTACTGCGCCTGAAGCCGCCGTCGCGCGCGCGCCATCGACACCGACCCCGGGTCAGGGATCACTCGGTCACAGAATTTATTCTTGTGGCGGAGTCCCCCGCGTCTGGTAACTAGAAGGTGAGTCCCTCGTGACCCTTGCCGGCAAGCCGGCACGCCCGGTTCTTTCTCCTGATCCTTCCGGTCATCGGCCAACCGCAGTCGACCCTGCGGGCCACCTGCTACCGGAAAACCCAAACCAACCCTGACTACCATGATCCCCCCCCAGGCGTTTACCGCGCTCGCCCGTCCTTGTCTCGCCGCCCTGGCGTTTTTCGCTCTCGTCCTGCCCGCGACCGCCCAAGTGGCCTCGCGCGGCACCATCGAGGGCCGCGTGCTCAATGCGCGCAACGGAGAGTACCTCGAAGGCGCCCGCATCACCGTCGAAGGCACCAAGCTCGAGACGTTCACCAATTCCGATGGCATCTATCGTCTCACCCAGGTGCCCGCCGGCCCCGCTCGCGTAGTCGCCTTCTACACCGGCACGCCCGCCCTGACGGTGTCGACGACCGTCTCCGCCGGCCAGACCGCCCAACTCGACATCACCCTCGCCGCCGCCGGAGCAAAGACCGACGGCTCCATCGTCAAGCTCGACGCCTTCCGGGTGGAAACCTCCCGCGAAATGGACGGCGCCGCCCTCGCCATCAACGAGCAGCGCTTTGCCTCCAACATCAAGAACGTCCTCTCGACGGATGAGTTCGGCGACGTCTCCGAGGGCAACGTCGCGGAGTTCCTGAAGTTTCTCCCCGGCGTCACGATCGACTACACGGGCGGCAACGCCCGCGACATTTCGATCAACGGCGTGCCGTCGGACAACGTGCCGGTGACGTTGGCGGGTTTCGGCATCGCCTCGGCGCCCGGTAATGCCACCGGCCGCTCGGTGGCCGCGGACATGATTTCGATCAACAACCTGTCGCGCATCGAGGTGTCGTACTCCCCGACCCCGGAGTCGCCGGGATCGGCCCTGGCTGGTTCCGTGAACATGGTGCCGCGCAGTTCGTTTGAACGCGCCAAGCCCGTCCTCAATACCAGCCTCTATGTGCAGATGCGCGACAACGCGCGGAATTTCAACAAGGTCCCGGGACCGAAGCCGAGCCCGACGCGCAACGTGCATCCCGCCTTCGATTTTGCCTACGTGGCACCGGTCAACAAGACCTTCGGGTTCACCCTGTCGGCGGGAACCTCGACCAATTATTCGCCGCAGGATAATAATCAAAACACCTGGCGCAGTCTCCAGGCCGCCACCAACGGCAACGCGTTTCCGCACACCACCCCGGGCAATCCTTACCTCTCGGCTTACCAGGTGCAGGACGCCCCCAAGGTGACGTCCCGCCGCTCCTTCGGCGCCAGCATCGACTACAAGTTCACGCCCCACGACCGCCTCGCGCTCGGGTTTCAATATTCCTCGTTCGACGGCCAGTACGTCGTGTCGAACGTCAACTTCAACGTTGTCCGGGTCCTGCCGGGCGATTTCAGCACGACGCAGACCAACGGGGCCGCCGGCGCCGGCACCCTGCAGACGGCCCACCAGGAACGAAACCGTTTCAACCGCACCCGCATGCCCACCCTCGTCTGGCGGCACGACGGACCGGTGTGGAAGGCCGACGCCGGCCTCGGGTACTCCCTGCAGGACGACGGCAACCCCGACACCGAGCAGGGCTACTTCCGCAATGTCACCGCGCAGCGGACGGGCGTCACCATCGCGTTCAACGACATGTTCTACCTGCGGCCCCGCGAGATCACCGTGAAGGACGGCACGACGGGCGCCGCGGTGGATCCGTTTGCCCTCTCCACCTACACGATTTTGTCCACGACCACCCAGGTCGACACCAACATCGATCGGCAGAAGACGGCCTACGGCAGCCTCCGCCGCGATTTCTTCACCCGCGTCCCCTTCACCCTGAAGACCGGCTTCGATGTCCGTCAGACCGTGCGGGACAACCGCGGCGGCACCCAGACCTTCAATTTTGTGGGCCAGGATGGCAAGGCCAGCACGACCCCCGTCGGCAGCGACGACAGCCCGTTGCCGTTCTTCGATCCCATCTATTCACAGCGGGTCCTGCCGTATGGCTTTCCCCAACTCGAGACCGTGAGCAACCGGAAGGTCTATGAAGACTACGTGGCCAACCCGACCCACTTCACCCAGAATACCAACACCGTCTATCGCAACCTGGTGGCCGCCTCGCGGCACTCCGCGGAGATCATTTCCGCACTCTATCTGCGCGGCGACGTCAGCCTCCTGGACAACCGGTTGAAGCTGGTGGGAGGGATCCGGGCCGAGCAAACGAACGCCAAGGGCGAAGGCGCCCTGAGCGATCCGACCCTCAACTACCAGCGCGATGCCAGCGGCAATATCCTCCGCAACCCCAACGGGACCCCGGTGCTGATCGTGCCGACGTCCAATGCGCTCGGGGTGTCACAGCTCACATACCTTGATCGCGGATCGCACACGAATAAGGAGTACCTGCGCTACTTCCCGAGCCTCAACGCCAGCTATAATATCCGGGAGAACCTGGTGGCGCGCGCCGCGTACTATTATTCCGTCGGCCGGCCCAACTTCGTCCAGTACTCGGGCGGCATCACCCTGCCGGATACGGGCGTCCTGCCGGCGGCGAACAATCGCATTACGGTCAACAACGCGGGCATCAAGGCCTGGAGCGCGCAAACCTTGAACCTGCGGTTGGAGCGTTATTTCGAGGGCGTGGGCCAGATCTCGGTCGGCGCCTTCCGCCGCGAAATCGAGAATATGTTTGGCGACACCGTCTTCGCCCCCACCCCGGAATTTCTCTCGCTGTACAGCCTGGACCCGACCGTCTACGGCGGCTACGACGTGGCGACCCAGTACAACGTCGCGGGCACGGTCCGGACCGAGGGCATCAACTTCAACTACAAGCAGGCCCTCACGTTCCTGCCGCCGTGGGCCCGGGGCGTGCAGGTCTTCGTCAACGGCAGCGCGCAGCGGGTGACGGGCGACGACACCGTGTCGTTCGCCGGCTTCATTCCGCGCAGCGGGAGCTGGGGCATCAGCCTCACCCGCCCGAAGTACAATGTGCGGATGAACTGGAACTACCGCGGTGCGTCGCGCAACAATCTGATCACCGTCGTCGGCGCCGAACCCGGCACGTTCAACTGGACCTCCAAGCGTCTCTACATCGATGTCGTCGGCGAAGTCTTCTTCTGGAAGCGGATGTCATTCTTCTTCAACCTCCGCAACCTCGGCGACGCCACGGAAGACGTTAAAATCTACGGCCCCAGCACCCCGGAGGTCGCCCGGTTCCGCACCCGCATCGACTACGCCTCGCTCTGGACCTTCGGCGTCAAGGGCGTCTGGTGACGCCCGCGGACCGGGGCAAACGCTCACCATGGCGCGTCTCCTTCTGTGGGCGTGGTGCCCTCACCGCGCGGGTTATGCCGACGGCTCGAAATGATTGGATTTTGTAGGGCCGGACCTTGGCCCGCGTCTCCCGTGCGAAACGGCGTCACCAGAGTGACGCCCTACGGTCCAACAATCACGAGCGGTTGGTATTACCATGTTCTTGCGCCTCACGCTGGGCGAGGCGCGCCCGCCCGCATCGCGAGGGCTTGTGCTGCTTCGCCCCCAACCTCACGCTCAACTTTCTTTTCGATGAAACTCCCCCGCCACCTCGCCCTCCTCCTCGCCTCCGCCGGCGCAGCGTTCGCCGCCGCCGCCGACCGTCCGCACATCATCCTCGTGATGGCCGACGACATGGGTTATGCCCAAACCGGCTATTACCACCATCCGGTCCTGAAGACCCCGAACCTCGACGCGATGGCCACCGCCGGCCTGCGATTCGATCACTTCTACGCCGGAGCGCCCAATTGCTCGCCCACCCGGGCCACCGTCATGACCGGCCGCTCCAACGATCGCGGCGGCGTGCAGAACCACGGCTACGCCCTCCGGCGCCAGGAGAAAACCATCGCCCAGGCCCTGCGCGCGGCGGGCTACCTCACCGCTCACTTCGGCAAGTGGCATCTCAACGGTTTTCGCGGACCCGGCGCGCCCATCCTCGGGACCGACGACCACAACCCCGGCGAGTTCGGCTTCGACGAGTGGCTCTCCGTCACGAACTTCTTCGACCGCGATCCCATCATGAGCCGCAAGGGCAAGTGGGAGGAGTTCAAGGGCGATTCGTCCGAGATTATCGTCGCCGAGGCCCTCAAGCACCTCGACCGCAACCGCGGCTCCGGCCGGCCCACCTTCACCGTCATCTGGTACGGTTCGCCGCACGCGCCGATGCGTTCGGTGCCCGAAGACATGACCGACTTCGGCGCCCTGGAAAGAAATTCGGCCAACCACTACGGTGAACTCGTGGCGCTGGACCGCAGCATCGGCACCTTGCGCGCCGGCTTGCGCCGGCTCGGCATGGCGAATGACACGCTCCTCTGGTTCAACAGTGACAACGGCGGGCTCCCCGAGGTCAAACCCAGTTCCGTCGGCAGTCTGCGCGGCTTCAAGGGGGCCGTTTACGAGGGCGGCCTGCGCGTGCCCTGCATCATCGAATGGCCTTCCGTAATCACCCAGCCCCGCCTCACCAACTATAACGCCGGCACCTTCGACATCTTTCCCACCATCGCGGAGATCACCCATCTGCCCGCGTCCGCCCTGCTCGCCCCGATCGATGGCATCAGCCTGCGGCCGCTCTTCACGACCGACCTGAAGGTGCGCCCCAAGCCGCTCGTCTTCCGCCACACCGACCGCGCCGCCCTCATCGACGGCCGCTACAAAATCCTGACGCAAAGCCTCACGAAGGGTAAGTTTGAACTCTACGATCTTGAGAGCGACCCCAGCGAGACCAAGGACCTCGCGGCGGAAAAGCCGGAGATTACCGCCCGTTTGCAGTCGGCGCTGCTGGCCTGGAATGAGTCGGTGAAGGCCAGCGTGGACGGCAAAGACTACCCCGAAGGCCGCGTGGATCCCAAGGAACCGCCCTCGCGCGACTGGCAGTCTTCACCCGAATATGCGCCGTACCTCGAGCAATTGCAGGCCCGGCCCGAGTACCAACCCGCCGGCAAAGCCGCCAAGGCTGGCGCCACCAAGGGGAGCAAGAAGAAGAAAAAGAACTGAAGCGGCAACGCCAGGCTGGCGCGGGCGATGGCGAGACACTCCGCCAGCGGTCCCGGCGTGGGTGGTTCCCATTCCCTGGGGTTTGATGAACCGCAGGTGGAAGCGGAACGGCTTCACCGGCCGACGATGCGCCGCAATTCTGCCAGCGCCTGATCGGCCCGGTACGCCTGGCTCCACCCCACCCTCAATTTCGGCCATGCGTCGGCTCGTTTCGACCTTCCACACCTGCTCGATGTCGGCGTCGGGTGCCTCCATCGCTTCCGCGAGGAGGCGGTCGATGAGTTCGGCGGACTGCTCAAACGGCGACGACCGCGCCTCGGCGACGATTTGATCGAGCGTGAGTGGCATGGGGGCAGGGTGTGGCGGGTCGGGCAGCTTGCCACCCCCACCCTCGCCGCCCCAAATGGCTGGGTACCTCTTGCGTTTGGCGGTGATGCCTCTGGGAGTAGCGCCGCGTCTCTGACCGGCAGGCGCCGGTCGAAGTCTGGCGCTACGGGGAGGACCGGGCGCAATGCCACCGTCGACCTGGAGCTGCGCCCGATGGCTGGACCGCCAAGCAGCTCAACGTGGGCGCTCCCTCCTCCGGCCGAGCGTACCTGGCGCGCCTGTATCAGTAATCAGCGGGTTGCCCCCCTGAACCGAATCCCGGCCTCAGCGCAAATAGGGTTCCTTCTTGTCTCCCCCGGCTCCGACGATTCCTCAATACCCGGCCGAACGATGTTCACACGGGGGGCTGAAAGGTTTGAGGCGGTTGGCCCCCCAGGGCTGGAAGCAGGCCGCCGCCAGAGCTTCGCTCTCCGGGGGCACGGAAGAAAAATTCCCAGCCTTAGGACCAGCTTTCATCCCTCGTTCACCGCGCAGACGGCCACCACTGGTGGAGGAAAAGATAGATGAGCACGCCGGTGATGCTGACGTAATACCAGATGGGGAAGGTCCACCTCGCCCACGCCTGGTGGCGGACGAAGTCGCCACGAATCGCGAAGAGAAAGGTCCGGGGCACAAGAAAAACGACCAAGGCGGCGAGCGGGATGTGGGTCCAGAGGATCGTGAGGTAGAGGGTGCGGATCGCACCGGAGCCCCCGAAGGGGGTGTGCACGCCGCGCAGGTTGGCGTCATACGTCAGGTAGCCGACGAGAAACAGCGCCGACACCACGGTGGCCCCGAGCATGACCTTGCGATGGGCCTGCTTCCGGCCGGATTTTATCAGGACAAAACCGGCGGAGATGAGGATCGTTGCCAAGCCGTTAAGCGTCGCGTTGATCGCCGGGAGATCGTGAACGGTCATGGGAATTGGGCGAAGTATACGCAGTCGGCGATGAGTGCGCCCAGGACCAGCGGCAGGTAGGCAATCGACGCGAGGAAGAGTTCGCGGGCGGCGACCTCTCGTTCGCCCACGGCCGAGGAAAACCGCCACGCGTAGCGTAGGAAGGCGGCCCCGGCGAGGGCCACGGGCACCCCATATAGTGCGCCAAGATACCCCAGCGCCCAGGGCGCCAGTGAAACGGGCACCAGCACGGCAGAGTAGATCAGGGACCAAACGGCGGTTCCGCGTCCGGTGACATCAACCGCCGGCAGCACACGAAATCCAGCCGCGCGATAATCCGCGCGATGCCGCCAGCCGATTGCGTAGAAGTGCGGCAGCTGCCAGCACAGCAGCACGGCGGCGAGCGCGACACCCGGAGCCGCCCACAGGTTGCCGGCCGAAGCATTCCCGAGCAGCGCGGGCAGCGCGCCGGAGACTGCTCCGATTTCCGTCGCCCAGCGCGTGCGACGTTTCAGCGGCGTGTAAACGAGTCCGTAGAGCAAGATGGTCAATGCGCCGACGGCGGCTGCGGAAAGATTCACCCCTGCCGCCAAGGAGCTGACACCGGAGACGGAAAGCACGAGGCTCCAGCCCAGCGCGACCGCGGGCGTCAATTGCGCTTGTGGCAGTGGGCGTCCGCGCGTGCGCGACATCTGTGCGTCGGCCTGTCGCTCCCACCACTGGTTGAGCGAAAGCGCACCCGCCGCCGCCAGCGCAGTGCCAGCGAGCGCGAACAGGGCCACCGCCGGGCCGCCGGCCGGGCGCGCGGTCGCGTAGGCCACCATCGCGGTGAGCACCGACATGAAGGCCAGTTGCGGCTTGGTGAGCGCGAGCAGCGCGCCAACGACCCGTGGCCACGCGGAGCGAGCGGGGACGGTGCCGAGCGGTGAAACGAGGGGGATAGTCGTCACGGCGATGAGCCACCCTATCGGAAACCGCCCGCGAAAGCATTGACCTGCATCAAGGTCGTGCCCGCCGCATTCGGATACAACAATGGCCATGCCTCCCCCCACGGTGCATCTGCCCCATCACCCTGTGTTCGATGTGACCATCCCGTCCGCTTCAGCCCGATGGTCCGACGTGGCGGCGGATCTACCCGGCAACGCGCCCGCGCGTCGTTGGTTTCTGTTCGCAATCGGCAGCCTGGTGCTGGCGGGACTGCTCTCGCTAACGCTCGTCATGGGTCGGCTGCCGTTCCTCAGCTGGTTGTTTACCGATCCGCTGTTTTTCAAACGCGCGTTGGTGGTGCATGTGGTTCTTGCCATTGTGGTGTGGTTTCAAGCGGGCACGCTCGCTTTTCTCGGCCTCGCGCTCGGGCCGCGTTTGCACCGCGGCGTGACCGCCGCGGCCCTCGTCCTCGCCACCGCCGGGGTCGTGGGGCTGTTGGTGGGCGCGGTCATGCCCGGCGCGCAGCCTGTGCTTTCCAATTACGTGCCGGTGATCGACCACCCGGTCTTCTTCGCGGGGCTGATCGGTTGGTTTGCGGGCGCGGGACTTTTCTTCACCCTGGCGCTGGCGACGCCGGCGCGCACGGATGCGAAGGCGCTGACTCCCGCGGCCGTCGTCGCGCTGCGCGCCTCGGCGGCGGCCAACGTCCTTGGGATCGTGACGTTTCTCGGGGCCTGGAAGACGACCCCCGACGCGGCGCCCATCGCTTACTACGAATTGGTGTTCTGGGGTGGCGGGCATGTGCTGCAGGTTGCGAACGTTGCGGCGATGCTCGCATTGTGGCTGCACCTCTTGCAGCGGTGGACCGGCCGTGCCCTGCTGACGCCAACCATCGCTGCGGCGATGCTCGTCGCCCTGGTGCTCCCGCAGTTCGTCATGCCGCCGCTGGCTTTCGGCGGCACGACCCGGACGGTCTATTTCTCGATGGCGACGCATCTGATGCAGTGGACGATTTTCCCCGTGGTGCTGGTGATGCTGGCTGCGGCCACGGTCCACGTCCGGCGGCACCGCGCCGGACTTGATTGGCGCGACTACCGTTTCGTGGGGCTTGCCAGCAGCGCGATCCTGACCGTCCTCGGGGTCGTCCTCGGCTCGTTGATTCGCGGCTCGAGCACCCTGGTCCCCGGACACTACCACTGCGCCATCGGCGCGGTGACCATCGCGTTGATGACTGCGGCCTACGACTTCTGCACGGCGGTGGCACCCGCGGGTCCGGCGGCCACCCCGCCGCGCCGGGCGCGGTTGCAACTCGTGCTCTTCGGCTCCGGCCAGGCGGTCTTTGGCCTCGGTTTTGCCCTGGCAGGCGCCTACGGCATGGGTCGCAAGCAATACGGCACCGAGCAGCATGTGCGTTCCCTCGGCGAATACCTGGGCCTGAGCGTGATGGGTCTCGGCGGTCTCGTGGCCGTCGTCGGCGGCATCTTCTTTCTCGTCCTGATGCTGCGCCGCATCAGCGCGTGGCGCCGTGCTTCCCTCCCCGCTCCGCAATTCCTCCATGAACAACGAACCTAACAAACACCCGTGGCAGCGAGTGCTCGATAACCCGTGGCTGCTGCTCGTCCTCGGCGTCCTGATTCCGGTCCTCTCCTACACCGTGTGGGGTTGGATCGAACTGATGCTCACCAAACCCGCGCTGCTGCCCTGAACGCCACCCCATCATGAGTCTCCGCCCTCTTACCACCCCGTGGTTCCACGCCCCGGCCGGCTTCGAAAAGATCTGGCTCGGTTGCGCCATCCTCTGGTGCTTCGTGATGTCCCTGATGATGCCCTACTGGCATTTTCGCGGGAAACAAAACAGCACCGGCGAAGCCTATCGCGTCAAACCCACCGACTATTACGCCCGCACCGAGAAGTTCGTCGCGGCCAACAAGGTCGGCACCTTCAAGAACACCACGGGCAACGCGCTCCTGGGCGACCTGCCGCTCGTCGAGCCGCCCGCCGGCGGCGACGCCTACCTGCTGGCGCGCATGTGGCAGTGGTATCCCGCGCTGCGCCTGCGCAGGGGCGAGACCTACCGGCTGCATCTCTCGTCGATCGACCTTCAGCACGGATTTTCGCTGCAGCCGCTGAACATGAACTTCCAGGTGCTGCCGGGTTACGACCACGTTCTCACCCTCACTCCGACCTCGCGGGGTGAATTCACCATCGTCTGCAATGAATTCTGTGGCGCGGGCCACCATGCCATGTCCGGAAAAATCATCGTCGAATAACCGCCCCGCCATGTCCTCTTCCTCTCATTCCCTCACCGCCCCCGGCACCCCCGGCCGCGTGTGCGGCACCACCGGCCTGAGCGTGTGCCTCGACGCCCAGCGCTTCATCAAGCTCAACGCCGTTTCCGGCATCGTGTTCCTGCTCCTCGGTGGGATCGCCGCGTTGCTGCTCGCACTCACGCGCTGGCAAACCGTGCACCTGCTGCCGGTCGACTGGTTCTACCGGATCCTGACGTTCCATGGCATCAACATGCTGATCCTGTGGATCCTGTTCTTTGAGGTCGCGATCCTCTACTTCGCCTGCACCACGCCCCTCAATGCCCGGCTCTTCTCCCGCAAAGTGGCCTATGCGTCATTCACGATGATGCTCACTGGTGCGGTGATGGTGGACTACATCATCATCGCCGGAAAAGCGGACGTGATGATGACGTCCTACCTGCCGTTGCTGGCGCATCCGCTGTTCTATCTCGGCATCATCCTGGTCGCCGTCGGCACGCTGACTGGTGTGTTCAATTTCTTTGCCACGCTCTATGTGGCCAAGCGCGACAAGGCTTACACCGGTTCGGTTCCCATCGTGACCTTCGGCGCCCTGGCCGCCGCAATTATCGCGGTCGTCACCCTCTTGCACGGCGCGGTCGTGATGATCCCAACCTTCACCTACTCGCTGGGCTGGACCGCCCAGCCGGATCCGGCGTGGTATCGCCTTATCTGGTGGGGCCTCGGCCACCAGTCGCAGCAGGTAAACGTCTGCGCGATGGTCGCGGTGTGGTATCTGCTCTCGCACATCACCGTCGGCGCGAAGCCGATCAACGAAGCGGTGTGCCGCACGGCGTTTGTCCTATACATTCTCTTCATCAATCTCGCCTCGGCGCACCACTTGCTCGTGGATCCGGGGGTCGGCGCCACTTGGAAGATCTGGAACACGTCCTACGCCATGTATCTCGCGGTGCTGGCCTCGATGGTCCACGGCTTCACCGTGCCGGCGGGCGTCGAACTTGCGATGCGCGAGAAGGGCTACACCAACGGCATCTTTGGCTGGGTCAACGCCCTGCCGTGGAGGAACCCGGCGTTCTCCGCCACCGCGCTCTCCGTCGTGATCTTCGGCTTCCTCGGCGGCATCACCGGCGTGACGCTCGGCACGCAGCAGATAAATATCATCGCGCACAACACGCTGCGCATCCCGGGTCACTTCCACGTCACCGTCGTCGGCGGCACCACCCTCGCGTTCATGGGCCTCGCCTACTACGTCGTGCCGCTGATTTTCCAGCGCGACTTCATCTTCCGCAACGTCGCCCGCGTCCAGCCGTGGCTGTTCGGCATCGGCATCACCCTCGTGGCCTTCGGCATGTCGTTCGCTGGCTCAATGGGCGTGTCCCGCCGCAGCTGGGACATCGACGCACAGGGTATTTACGGTCCCGCCGCCCACCTCTGGCTCGCCGTGCTCGGCATCGGCGGCATCCTGGCGTTCCTCGGACTGCTGGTCTTTGCGCTGCTGTGTGTCGGCACGCTGCTCTTCGGGGCGAAAATCGAAAACCGCGCGATGGCGGACTGGGGCACGCCCCCGGCTCTCGCGGGCAGCCAGCCGGGATCGCTGGCCCACGACCATTACGCCGTCAAGGGCACCATGGTCCTCACACTCGTTTTCCTCGCGTGCTTCGCGGTTTACTACTTCGCGAACTGGAAAGCGCTCACCGACGTCTGGCCGGTGCGTTGAGCGAAGCCTCTCTGTTCATGTCTGAACCTGCCACCAGCACGCTCATGCCGGGAAAAATGGCATCGCCGCGAATCTCCGGCCGCAGGGCGGCGGCGCGGTTCCTGACCGGACCAGGCCTGCTCGTCTTCCTCCTGACCGCCCTCGCGGGTTACGAGGCGTTTCTGCTGCTGACGATCTTCGGGCCGACGGAGGGTGGCTGGTTTGGTGACTTCGTGCGCGATTTCCAACGCTGGTGCTACCGTGGCGATCCGCGGTCTGGCGGCATCTCGTGGCTGGCCGTCTCGGTCATGATGGGCGAGCCCCTCTTCGTGGTCGGAGTCGCGGCGCTGCTGTGGCGTTCGACGTTCGTGGGTCTCCTCGATCCCCGCAACTGGTTGGGTCACCTGCGGGCCGCGGCGACCGCCGTCGCCCTGGTCGCGGGCTGCGCCGGCGGCTTGCTGTATTACGCCCGCACCGACGTGATTCGCGCGCGGATCCTTCCTCCCTTCCCAGGGGAGAGCATCCGGGTGCGACTCGCGCTGCCGGACACTCCTTTGGTCGACCAGAAAGGCGCGGCGTTTCACTTCGCGGATCTGCGCGGACGCGTGGTCCTCGTCACCGGCGTCTACGGCGCCTGTACCACGACCTGCCCGGAGATCTTTCTCGAACTGAAGCAGCTGCTCGAGGAGTTGCCCGCTCCCGAACGCGCCGGCCTGAGCGTCGTGGCGCTGTCGCTCAATCCCGAATATGAGACGGCGGCGCTGATGGACGCGTTGGCCGAAGGCCGCGGGTTCACCCATCCTGAGTTCCGCTACGCCAACACCACGCAGCCGGCCGAGATGCACGACCTGCTGACGCGCCTGCAATTCTCGGCGACACGCAATCCGCAGACCGGTCAGATCGACCACGCGAACCTCTTCCTGCTGGTCGACCGCTCCAATCACATCGCCTACCGTTTCACGCTGGACCCGCGTCACCGGGCGTGGCTGCGGGCCGGCCTGCGCGCCCTGCTCAGCGAATCCCATGTCGACGCCGCCCGAGCACCCTGACGTCGATTGCGAGGTGCTGGCGGACGCGCTGGGGCCATCGCCTGATGCGCCCGGTTCCCGGCCGCCGCCGCCGCCGGTCCGCGCCGCCCGACTGCTGGCCGCGGGCGACGCCCTGCTCACGCGTTTGGACGCGTTGCTGGAGCGCGCGTTGCCGCGCGAACTGAATCCGCTGGCGCACCTCGGAGCCGCGGTCAACGCCATGCTGTTGCTCGCCACGCTCTCGGGCGTGCTGATGCTCGTCTGGTATTCGGCAAGCGTGCAACTTGCGTGGCATTCGTTGGCGGACCTCGCCCCGCGTTCGCTCGGCAGTCTGGTGCGCGGCGTTCACCGCTATTCGTCGGACCTGCTCATGCTGCTCGTGTTGACGCACGCGCTGCGCACCTTTCTCGCCCGCAAGTTTGCGGATGCCCGCTGGCTCGCTTGGGCGAGCGGCATCGCACTGCTCGGGCTCGTGTGGTTCATCGGCTGGAGCGGCTACTGGCTGGTGTGGGATGTGCGCGCCCAGCTGCTCTCGCTCGACACCATTCGCACCCTCGACGTGCTCCCGATCTTCGGCGAGCCGATGCTGCGATTGTTCGCATCGGACCGCACCGTCCCCTCGCTCCTCTTCTTCGTCGTGTTCTTCCTGCACATGGTGCTGCCGCTTGGCATCGCCGGCGGCCTGTGTCTGCACCTTGCCCGCCTGAGCCGCACCTCGCTCCTCCCCAACTGGCGGCTTTCCGTCTGGCTCACCGCAGCGGTGGTCATCGCCGCGCTGGTTTATCCGGCGACCAACGCCCCCGTCGCGCACATGGCGGTGAAGCCCGCTGCATTCACGATGGACTGGTGGTACCTCTGGCCGCTGACGTTCAGCGCGCGATTGTCCGGCGGAGGGATCTGGCTGGCGACGTTCCTGGCCGCGACCGGACTCATGACCGTGCCGTGGTGGCTCGCACGACGGCGGCCGCGACCCGTCTTTCAGGCCACCGTCAACATCTCCCGCTGTTTTTCGTGCACGCTGTGTTCGCACGACTGCCCGTTTGGCGCGATCACCATGGTGCCGCGCACCGACGGCAAACCGTTCCCGTCGCAGGCGCAGATCGATCCCGACCGTTGCATCGGCTGTGGGGTATGCGCCGGCGCCTGCGACACGCAGGGCATCGGTCTAGCTTGGTTCGACGCCCAGCAGGTCACGCGCGAATGGGAAGCCTTCGTCCTTGCCGAGGTGGCGCGCGGAACTGCGCCCGCGCTCGCGTTTGTCTGCGCGCAATCCGACGGCGGCTGGGAATTGTTCGACGTCCTCGCGTGGGCGCGGCGACTGCCCGGTTACACGGTGAAACCGATTCCGTGCGTCGGCTGGATCGAGCCCAAGGTCGTCGAGCGGCTCATCAGTAAGGGTGCTTCAGCGATCCTGATCGTCGGCTGCGGCTCCAGCGAGGCCTTCTGCAAGGAGGGCAACACTTGGCTGCCGGCGCGCCTCAGCGGTGCGCGCGAACCCGCGTTCCGGCCTAATCGTGCCGATCCCCGCAAGGTCGCCCACGTCACGTTCGATCCTCTGCGTCCGCAGCTGCTCACTGCGGCTGCCGCGCTGTTGCGGACCAGTCCGCCGGCGACCATCGCCGGCTCCGTCCGCTCCCGCCCCGTTGCCTGGCTGGTTGGCGTGTTGCTGACCGCCGCGACGCTCGCCGGAGTGCTCGCGGTCAGCGACGCACCTTTTCGCAACCCGGCGCCAGCGGAGGCGGAATTTATTTTCACCTTCCGGGCGAACGGCGACTGGCTCTCGGGAGCTGCCGTGGCCCTGCCCGATCCGGCGCACGACCCGCGTCCCATCCACATGCGCACCGCCCAACCCGCCGACCGCGCCCGCTCGGCGGTAACGGTTCGCCTGGAAATCGACGGGCACGCGCAGGAGCACGTTTTTCGTGCGAAAGGCTTCAAGTCCGACGGCGCGTCCGTCGGCGAACTTCGGGTGCCGCTGGCGCCAGGCGCACACCGGGTCGCGGTCAGCCTCACGACGAGCACCGCCGGCGACGCCAAGCCGCAGACTTGGGCGGCGGAGATTCAAACTGAAGCCCGCCACCTCCAGGTTCTCTCCTACGAACCCGCCCACGGTTTTCTGTTGGAGCGCTGAGCGAACCAGGCTCGGCAACCCAGCGCCGCCTCCGGCCGCAAGAGGGCCGCGGCCGGGTGCCTTCCTGCCGAGTGCGTCCATCAGAATGCCGGGCCTGCGGCCCGGCATCGTCCTTTTCCGCGCACAGCATCGAGCTTGCTTCACCATCCGCGGGCCCTTCATGCCGACGGCAAAATGCGCCGGGAAACTGCACAGGAACGGATACTCGCCGGGCCCGGAAACCGTGAACACGACCTCGCCGGATTTCCGGGGCCCGAGCAGATCGCTGCTGGCGATGACCTGGTCCTTGAACGCTGCCGGCACATAGTTGGTTTCTTTCGCCGCCACCGCCGCGTTTGAAAACGCCGCCGCATCAGAGCCTGCCTTGAGAAGGATCCAATTGTGGCCCATGACTGCCTTGGGCTGTGTGCCCGTGTTGGTCAGAATGGCAGTGCTACGAGTCTCCTACCAGGGCTGCGACCATGGCCATGGGGCTGGGGTAAAGAAATTCGCATTTACGCCATCGATTTGCCGGCCGTTCACCGATCCTTCGAGTCGCCTTGGAAGAATCGGGAAGGCCGCCGATTGCCTTCACTCATCGTGGCCTCATCGTTCGTTCATCCTGGCACCATCCTGGCACCATCCTGGGACCTTCCTGGGATGATCGTCCCGGTTATTTCCCCGCACGCATCGAGCCGGCGGGCCTTCCGATCAAAGCCTAACCGCGACCCGCCCGCCACCGCTTAGGACTTCGCCACCTCCGTCTTCCGCGCCTGCAGATACCGGTGAATGCCCTGGGCCGCCTTCCGGGCATCCCGCACGGCGTGCACCACCAAACTCGGACCGCGCACCGAATCCCCCCCGGAAAACACTCCCGGCAGGTTCGTCATCTGGTGCGCGTCGATCGTGAGCGACCCCCAGCGATCGGTCAGCAGCGGGGTGGCGTCGTTACCCGTCGCAAACGGCACCGGATCGAAGCCGTAGGCCACGATCAGCACATCCGCCGGCACGACAAATTCGGATCCCGCGACCGCGCGTGGCGAACGCCGTCCCGAGGCATCGGGCGCCCCAAGTTCCATGCGCACACAGCGCATCGCCGCAACCACCCCGCCCGGGCCGGCGACAATCTCCACCGGGTTGGACAGGAACTCGAAACGAGCGCCTTCCTCCAACGCGTTGGCGTATTCCTTCCGGCTCCCCGGCATGTTGGCGAGATCCCGCCGGTAAACGCACACCGCCTCCTTGGCCCCACTGCGCAGCGCCGTGCGCAGGCAGTCCATGGCCGTGTCGCCGCCCCCCAGCACCGCCACCGACTTTCCCGTCACGTCGATCGGCGGAATGTCCACCAGGGGCGATTTCACGTTCTTCTGGATGAGAAACGGCAGCGCCTCCACGACCCCCGCCAGTTCAGCCCCCGGCAAATCGAGCACCTTCGGTTTCTGCGCGCCGAAACTGAGGAAAACGGCGTCGTACTCGTGGCGCAGCCAGTCGAGCGACACATCGCGGCCCACCTGCACCCCGAGCAGAAACTTGACCCCGCGCTTGGTCAGGAGATCCACGCGGCGCTCGACAATGTGCTTGTCGAGCTTGAAGGCGGGGATGCCGTTCACCAGCAACCCGCCCGGGATCATCTGCGTCTCGTAAATCGTCACGTCATACCCGGCTTGCGCCAGCTCATCGGCACAGGAAAGTCCGCCCGGCCCGGAGCCGACGACGGCCACCCGCAAGCCATTTGAGGTCACCGGGGCCACCTCGACCCCGTGATGGGCAAACGCGTAGTCGTTGATAAAACGCTCAATCGCCCCGATGGCAACCGGCTCACCCTTGGCGCCGAGAATGCAGGCGCCTTCACACAATTTCTCCTGCGGACACACCCGGGCGCAGATCTCGGGCAGGTTGCTCGTCGATCGCGATACCTTCGCGGCCTCGAGAAATTCCCCCTTGGCGGCGAGCGCCAGCCACTCCGGGATGCGGTTGCAGAGTGCGCAACCCTGCCGGCAAAGCGGATCGGGACATTGGATGCAGCGGCTCGCCTGCGCCTGCACCGCCGCCTCGTCGTGGCTCCCGTAGATCTCCGCAAAGTCGGCAATGCGCTCGGCCGCCTCCCGCTTGGGTGGCGACTTGACCGGGACCTCCGCCCAGGCGTACTTGGGATTACCCGCTATCACCGCCACCGGCGCGGGCGGCGTCGGATCGACGGACGATGGGGACTCGGGGGGCGACATGGCGATGGGGACCAGCAAAGGAAGGGGAGGTTCCTACACCCGCCAGCTTTGGAGGATGCGGATGTAATTTGCACGCTCGAACGCCGCGGGATCCGGGCAATGCGCCAGATTCAAGGCGCCCCGCAGTTGATCGATGTTCTCGTAGCCACGTTCCGTCATCCAGTGCGTCAGCCCGCTGACCAGGGTTGAGAGGATGCGCGGGCCGTTGCGCAGGAGCACGGACACCAGTTGCACCGCGTGGGCTCCGGCCAGCAGCGACTTCACAATGTCCTCGGTCGCATGCACTCCGCCGCTGACCGCGAGCGAACCCTTCACGTGGGGTGAGAGGATAGCCAGCCAGCGCAGCCGCAACAGCAGTTCCGACGGATCCGAGAGTCGCAAGAGCGGCTGCACCTCGAGTTCGTCGATGTTGAAATCGGGTTGATAGAAGCGGTTGAAGATCACGACCCCCTTCGCGCCGACACCCTCCAACTCGGCCGCGAAGTTCGCGGGCGAAGTGTGGAACGGCGAGAGTTTGACCGAAACCGGAATCTTCACCGACTGCACCACGCTCGCCACCGTCTCCAGCATGTCGGCCTCGATCTGATCCCCCCGCACCGCCCGGTCGGTCACGAGTTGGTAGAGGTTCAGTTCCATCGCATCCGCCCCGGCCGCCTCGAAGCGCTGGGCGTAGTCGGTCCAGCCGCCCGGCCGGCAACCGTTGAGCGAGGCGATCACCGGGATGGTGAGCGACGCCTTGAGGTGTTCGATCTGCCGCAGGTAGTGATCAGGCGTCAGCTGGTATTCGGAGAAAGCCGGGAAATACGAGGTGGCCTCCGCGGTGCTTTCGGCCGGCGTCTCGACATGATGGACGAGCGCCTCCTGCTCCGCATCGATCTGCTCCTCGAAGAGCGACCGCATCACGATCGCCGCGGCACCGGCGTCCTGCAGCTGGCGCGCGACCGCCGTGTTGTCACAGAACGGCGAGGCCCCGACCACCAGCGGGTTTTCCAGCGTCAAGCCGAGATACTTCGTTGTGAGGTTCATTTGGAAGGTTGACCGTTGCCTGCCGCGCCCTGAGGAGCAGCGAGATGTTGATAGAGAGCGTAGTGCTGGCGCACCTGGGCTTGGGCCAGGGCCCCGAGTTCCTCGGCCCGGGCCGGCGCGATGTGGCGCAGGATGCCGAACCGGGTCTCGTTGGCCATGAACTTGGCGAGATCGACCTTGGGGGCCCCGGAGTCGAGTTTGAGCGGGACCTCGCCCTTCGCCGCCAGTCGCGGATCATAGCGGAAGAGCGGCCAGTAGCCGGAGTCGACCGCCAGTTTCTGTTGGTCGAGGCCCAAGTGCAGCGGGTAGCCGTGCGCGATGCAGGGAGAGTACGCGATGATGAGGGCCGGCCCGTCGTAGGCCTCCGCCTCCCGCATCGCCATTACTGTCTGACTGTCCTTGGCGCCAAAGGCCACCCGGGCCACATAGACGTGGCCGTATTGCATGGCGATCAGCGCGAGATCCTTCTTGGCCACTGGCTTGCCGCCCGAGGCGAACTTGGCGACCGCCCCCATCGGCGTGGCCTTGGACGACTGCCCGCCGGTGTTCGAATACACCTCGGTGTCGAGGACCAGCACCTTCACGTTGGCCCCCGAAGCCAGCACGTGGTCCAGGCCGCCGTAACCGATGTCATAGGCCCAGCCGTCGCCGCCCACGATCCACACGGTCTTTTTCACGAGGTCATCGGCCACCGCCAGCAGCCGGCGCGCCTCCGCGGTCTCAATCGGCCGCAGCACCGTCTTCAATTGTTCCACCCGGCCCCGCTGGGCCGCGATCCCAGCCTCGGTCGACTGATCGGCCTGGAGCAGGGCCGTAACGGCATCGGGGCCGACCTTCGCCACCAGGCGCTGCAGGAGCAGGCGCGCCGTCTTGCTGCGCTGTTCGACCGCCAGGTGCAGACCCAGTCCGAATTCGGCATTGTCCTCGAAAAGGGAATTGGCCCAGGTCGGACCCCGGCCGTCCCGGTTCTTGCAATACGGGGTGGTCGGCAGGTTGCCGCCGTAGATGGAGGAACAGCCGGTGGCGTTGGCGATGAGCAGCCGGTCGCCCACCAATTGCGTGAGGAGTTTGAGGTACGGGGTCTCGCCGCAGCCGGCGCAGGCGCCCGAGAACTCGAACAGCGGCTCCATGAACTGGGTGCCCTTCACGGAGGAGACGTCGAGCCTCGTCCGGTCCGGGTCGGGCAGCTTCATGAAGAAATTCCAATTCAACCGGTCGGCCTCGAGCCGCGGGGCCTGGGCCACCATGTCGATCGCCTTGTGGCGCGGGTTGCTCCGGTCCTTCGCCGGGCAGACCTGCACGCACAGCGAGCACCCCGTGCAGTCCTCCGGCGCCACCTGCAGCGTGTAGTGCTGGCCCGGAAAATCACTGGAGCGGAAGGGCACCGAGGTAAAGCCCTCCGGGGCGTCCGCGAATTGCTCGGGCGCGCAGAACTTGGCGCGAATCGCCGCGTGCGGGCACACCATCACGCACTTGTTGCACTGGATGCAGATCGACGCATCCCACGCCGGCACCTCGAGGGCGATGTTGCGTTTTTCGACCCGCGCCGTGCCCGTCGGCCAGACGCCATCGAGGGGAATCGCGCTCACCGGCATCAGGTCGCCCTCGTTGGCCAGGAGGCGGGCCGTCACCTTTTGCACGAAATCGGAGTGCCCGGCATAACTGGGCGGAACGGTCGCCAGGGAGCCGACCTCGACATCGGCGGGAATCTTCACCTCGCGCAGTCCGGCCAGCGCCGCGTCGACCGCCGCGTAGTTCTTCTTGACGATCTGCTCGCCCTTCCGGCCGTACGTCTTTGCGATCGCCTTCTTGATCTGCGTGATCGCCTCGTCCTGGGGCAGCACCCCGGACAGGGCGAAAAAGCACGTTTGCAGCACGGTGTTCGTGCGCCGGCCCATGCCGGTGTCAGTCGCCACCTGCGTCGCATCGATGACAAAGAACCTGAGCTTCTTCGCGATGATCGTGTTCTGCCACTCGCGCGGCAGCTTCCGCCACGACTCCTCCGGCGGATACGGCGAATTGATCAACACCGTCGCCCCGGTCGCCGCATAACCCAGCACGTCCACCCGCCCGACAAAACTGAACTCGCTGCAGGCCACGAACTCCGCCCGCCGCACGAGATAGGGCGCATGGATCGGCCGCGGCCCGAAGCGCAGGTGCGAGATCGTCATCGAACCCGATTTCTTCGAGTCGTAGACGAAATACCCCTGCGCGTAGTTCGTGGTCTGCTCCCCGATGATCTTGATCGAATTCTTGTTGGCACCCACCGTCCCGTCGGCCCCCAGGCCGACGAACACGCAGCGGCGCACCTCGGATGACTCGAGGTCAAAGTCGGCGTCGTGCGGCAGCGAGGTGGCGGTGACATCGTCGAGAATGCCCACGGTGAAGTGGTTCCGCGGCTCCCATTTCGCGAGATTGTCGAAGACCGCCCGCACCATGCCGGGGGTGAACTCCTTCGAGCCGAGCCCGTAGCGCCCGCCCACCACGCGGGGTGAACCCGCCAGGGCCGACCGGCCTTCCGCCAGTGCGGCCACCACGTTGAGATACAGGGGTTCGCCGATCGAACCGGGTTCCTTCGTGCGGTCGAGCACGCCGATGGCCTTTACGCTCGCCGGCAACGCCGCCAGGAACGACTTCACAAAAAACGGCTGGAACAACCGCACCGCCACGACCCCGACCTTTTCCCCGCGGCCCACGAGCCAGTTGACGGTCTCGATGATCGTTTCCACCCCGCTGCCCATCGCCACCACCACCCGCTCCGCCTCCGGATGGCCGTGGTAGTCGAAGAGGCGGTATCTCCGCCCCGTGACCTTCGCAAACTTGTCCATCACGTCCTGCACGTGACCGGGCAGAACATCATAAAAACGATTCACCGCTTCCCGCCCCTGAAAATACACATCGGGATTCTGCGCCGTGCCGCGCAGCGTCGGTGCGTCCGGCGTCATGGCCCGCGCCCGGAAGGCCGCGATGTCGGCCTCATCGATCACCGCCCGCAGCATGTCGTCCGTCAGTCGGGAGATTTTCTGCACTTCATGCGAGGTGCGGAATCCATCGAAGAAATGGATGAACGGCACCCGGCTCTTGTAGCTTGCCGCATGCGCCACGAGGGCCATGTCGTGCGCCTCCTGCGGGGAGTTGCTGGCGAGCAGCGCCGCCCCGGTCGCCCGGCAGGCCATCACATCCTGGTGATCCCCGAAGATCGACAACCCCTGCGCCGCCAGCGCGCGCGCGCTGACATGAATCGTCAGCGGCAGCAATTCGCCGGCGATCTTGTAGAGATTGGGAATCATCAACAGGAGTCCCTGCGAAGCCGTGAAGGTGGTCGTCAGCGCACCCCCGAGCAGGCCGCCGTGCACCGTGCCGGCCGCTCCGCCCTCGGATTGCATTTCCACCACCCGCGGCACTTCGCCCCAGAGGTTGAGCTTGCCGACGGCGGCCCACTCATCGCAGGACTCCGCCATGTTCGAGGACGGCGTGATCGGGTAGATCGCGATCAGCTCGTTGAGTCGGTAGGCAACGAGAGCGACGGCTTCGTTGCCGTCGCACGTGATAAACTCCGATTTGGAAGACTGGGTGGGCATGGCTTTTAAGGTGCGTCCCGAGGAAAATCGCGAACGCGGTTCCAGTGTGCCAGACACCCCCCGTGGCGGACTACGCAGACCTTGCCAATCGCGGAGCATGGATTGCGGGAGAAGAGAAGTCCGGCGGACCACGGCGCGCGGCCAGACCACCGGCGCTCCGCTACTCCGGCCAATACTGTCGCAGCTTCCCCCGCACGAAACGCACGCTCTCCGCCAGCTGCTCGATGCCGTCGACCCCGTCCTCGATGCTCACCCAGCCGTCGAAACCGACGCCGCGCAGCTCCGCGAAGATGGCATCGTAGTCGTTGAGCCCCTTGCCGATCGTGCCGTGGCGCAGGCGCTTCACGTAGCCCTCCGCCCCACCCTCCTCGCGCCGCAGATCCTCGAGGGTCCCCGCAAGCAGGAAGCGATCACTCGCATGCATCGTGACCACGCGCTCCTTGACCCGGCGCAACAGTTCCAGCGGATCATCGCCCGCCAGGAACGCATTGCTGGGGTCGTAGTTCACGCCGAAGTGCGGATGATGGATGCGGCCCACGAGTTCGCAGAACACGTCCATCTTCTGGGCGAATTCCGGGTAACTCCAAAAATCGTCCTTGTAGTGATTCTCGATGATGAGGGTCACCCCGCAGGCTTCCGCCTCGGGCAGGCAGGCTTCGATGCAGCCCACCACGAGGTCGAGCCCCTGGGCCCGCGTGAGTTCCGGACGGCGCTGGCCCGACAACACCCGGCAAAATTTTGCCCCCAGCGTCGCCGCCATGCGAATCCATGTCTTCTCCCGTTCAATCTCGGCCTGTCGCCGCGCGGGGTCGGGCTGCGAAAAATCCGGCGAGCAGCAGAGCATCGGGATCACCAGGCCACGGCTTTCGACCAACTGGCGGGCCGCCGGCCACCCGGCCGGGTCGGCGAGTTCGAGAAATCCGCTGTAGTACTCGAGACCGTCAACCCCCAGCGGCGCCGCCAATTCCACCCAGTCGCGCAGGGTCATCGAACCGTCGCGCACCAGCGCCTGCATGTAGGCCTTCGGGAAAGCGGCAAGTCGGGGCATGGTCAGGTCTTGGCGGGGTTGCGGCCGTACACCGAATATTGCTCCAGCTCCATCACGGTGCCGGAGATCGGACGCGACTCGTCGCTCAACCAGAAGACCGCTGCGGCGGCGATGGTCTCCGGCTGGATGAGATGTCCGGACGGTGCGTAGGTGAGCGACAGCTGGTCCGGCCAGTCGGCCGGCGCACCCTCCGCGATCTGCTTGGCATACTCGTTCTCCGAGAGCACCCAGCCGACGTTGAAGTGCGTGAAGCGCACCCGGTCCTGGCCGTGGGCGTTCGCCAGATTGCGTGACAGGGTCTGCAGGGCGCCTTTGGTGGTGCTGTAAAACAGGAACGTCGGCTCGCCGCTGTGGGCGTTGATCGAGCCGATGTTGATCACGCTGCCCTCATTGGCCTGGAGCTGCGAAAAAGCCGCCTGAATCAGGAAGAGCGGCGCGCGCACGTTGACCGCCATCGTGGTTTCAAAGTCCTCCAGGCGCGCCGTGTGGATTGTAGTGCGCGGGATAAGGGCGGCGTTGTTCACCACGCCGTCGATCCGGCCAAAGGCCTGCATCGCCGCCGCGACAATGCGCGCGGGACACGCCGGGTCGGCGAGGTCGTCGGTGTGCAACACCGCCGCCGGCCCCAGCTTCGCCACCACCGCGGCGCCTTTGGCGTGATCCCGCCCGTGCACCAGCACCTGCGCCCCCTCCGCGACGCACCGCTCCGCGATCGCCCGGCCAATGCCGGTCGTGCTGCCGGTGACAATGATGACTTTGTTCTGCAGTCTCATGGGGATTCGGGGAGTAAATGGGATTGCGCCCTGCCACCGGCTCCTGCCGGGCTGGGACGAAGGTGTCACCTGCCGGGCGGCCCTTCGCGACCGGCCGAACTGGTGGGCGGGGTGCCCGCACCCCGCCACGTGAGGGCCGGGGACAGCGGGGTGAGGGCACCCCGCCCACATGAGAAATCAAGTCGCGCCTTCATGCCGGTCGCAGCACGGCTTTCACGATCTCGCCCGAGTGCATGCGTTCGAACGCGGTGTGCCACTCCTCCAACGGCCACACCCCGCCGGTGATGGGCCGCACGTCGAGACGCCCCGACGCCAGCAGCGCCAGCACGCGCTCCCAAATCGGCCAGTTATGGCTGAAACTCCCCTGCAGCGTGATGTTCTTCTGCACCAGGGGATCGAGGGAGAAATTCAGCGGCTGCGGCCCCCAGCCTACTTTGCTGATCCAGCCCGCCGGCCGCACGAGTTCGAGCGCGATCTTGAGCGCGGCCGAAGCTCCGGCCGCATCGACCACCCCATCGACCCCCAGGCCGTCGCGCTGCCGCGCCCACCCGCTGGCGTCGCCGACAATGACTTCGCAACCGTAGCCCTTCGCCACCTCGAGCCGCGCCCGATCCCGCTCCAAGCCGACCAGCGCGACCTCCGCGCCCGCGAGCCGCGCCATCGCCGCACAGAGGATGCCGATCGGGCCCGGGCCCAGGACGATCACACGGTCGCCCGGCTGGATGCGCCCGTTCTGCACCACCGCGTTGTACGCGACACAACACGGCTCCGTGAGCGCAGCCTGTTCGATCGCCAGCCCCTCCGGCACTCGATGCAGACAGCGGGCCGGCACCCGCACGTAGCGGGTCATCGCGCCATCCACGCCGTAACCGAAACCTTTCCGCCGCGGATCCAGGTTGTAGAGGCCCGCGCGCGTCATCGGGCTGTTCGCGTCGATGACCGCGGCCGTCTCGCTCACGACCCGGTCCCCCTCCTCCCACCCTTTCACTCCGTGGCCCCGCGCCGCCACCCGGCCACCGAACTCGTGCCCGAGCACGACGGGATAATTCACCGGCCAACTGTGCTGGCCCGTCCACTGGTGCAGATCGCTGCCGCACACCCCAATCGCCTCGACCGCCAGGACGACATCGTCGGGACCGGGCTCCGGCCGCTCGAATTCGCGCAGCTCCACGCTGTGCGGCGCGGAGGAAAAGTTGACCACTGCGGGGCTCTTCATGACTTCACCTTGGTTGTTACGATCACGTCGCCGTACCCGTGCACCCGCTCGCAGATGATGCGCAGGGTGCCCTCGAGATTGCCATCGGCGGTGCGGAAGGCGTCCGCATCCACCGCCAGCGGCGCGCCGATCACGACCAGGGGCGCCCCATACTCGGGCGTGCGCACCGCCTGCTCGAGCGTGAGCCCGCCCACCGCCTGCACCGGGACGCTCACGGCGGCAACCACCTCCCGCAATTGGTCGAGCGGGCTCGGCATGCGGCGACCGGCCGCGGCGATCCCGCGGCGTTCGTCGTAGCCAATATGGTGAATCACAAAATCGCAGCCGAGGTCCTCGATAAACTTCGCGCCGGCCACCATGTCGGGACAGCCGAGGTTATCGCCCATCACCTTGATCCCGTAATCCCGGCCGGCCTTGACCACACACTTCAGCGTCTCCGCATGCGCCCGGGCCATCACGACCACATGGGTCGCCCCGGCCTTCGCCATCATCTCGGCCTCGAGGTAGCCGCCATCCATCGTCTTGAGATCGGCCACGATGGGCACGCCCGGAAACTGGTCCCGCAACGCCCGCACTCCGTGCAAACCCTCCGCGAGAATATAGGGCGTGCCCGCCTCAAGCCAGTCGACGCCGGCCCGGAGAGCGAGCGCCGCCGTCGCCAGCGCTTCCGCGCGATCGGTGAGGTCGAGGGAGATTTGGACGATGGGGCGCATGAGGTGGAAAGAACGGGAGCGTGTCGGCGCGGTGCCCGGTACGTCAACGCGTGAACTGCTTCCTCATCTTCAGTCGCCGCGCAGACGGATGAAAGAAGTCCACCCTCCCCCGTAAATCATCAGAAACAGAATCCCCGGCAAAAGGTATGCTAATTATTTGCAATCGGCTCGTAAGTTGCGGCCGTCCTGCTGGAATACCTCGCGGTATAAATTCAACTCCGCCCGAACCATCCCCTCATGCCCACCGGTGCACCCGAGCAACCGTCAACTGTGTTTCGTGAATTCAAGTCAGTGCGGCAGGAACCGCGCGGCCGCCGCCGCTGGTTCGAGTCCTCCGCCATCGAACTTGTCCTCTGGCTTGACGATTCCGGGATCAGCACGGGCTTCCAATTAATCTATCAGCTCGACGGCAGAGAATGCGCCCTGACGTGGCGACGCGACTTCGGTTTTGCCCACAGCCGGGTCGATTCCGGCGATCATCTATTGGGCAAGCAGACTCCCTTGCTGATTTCCGACGGCGCCGTGCCCTGGGCGCAAGTCACCGATCTCTTTGCGCAGAGCGCACCGTCGCTCGAGCCCGAGTTGCGCGACTTCATTCTCGTCCGCCTGTGCGACCGGCGCTGAGTGGCTCCCGCGAGGGTCGGGGCACTACCCGCGGGGCCGCCGGTTTGCGCCCCCGGCACCCGGCCCAAGTCACGCCGCCCCCGCCGGGCGATGGGCCAGGCGATCCCGTTCGGGGTCAAAGGTGAGGCGGAAAATCAGAAACCCGCGGCAGTGATCATCGCCCCGTCTTCCGTATTGCCCTGGCGGAGGAAACGGTGGGAACCCTGGCGAAAGATAATCGCGTTCGGGATGCCCGGGGGAAATTTTCCGTCGACGAGATCCTTGTGGAAACGCACGGAGGGAATCGCGAACGCGCCGTGATCGTTCCAATAGTCCTCAATCTGGTTGTTTATGTTGCGACCGTAGGCCTGCTTGATCACCTGCACCTCGCTCTTGAACATGCCGATCATCGAACCCTTGAAGACGATGGGAGTGCTGGTGGACGAGTAGAACGGGCCCCAATTTTCCAGCGCATTGGTGAAAAATTCGAACACCGGGTATTCACCCGTGGCGATACAGGCGGAAAACTCCAGCCTGGCGGACGCCGGCCGATCCGGCGCATCACCGCTCGCTCCGCGAAAGCTCCGGCCGCGATTGGAGGAGGCCCAGCCCGCGGAGAGGACGGTGAGCGTATCGCAGAAAATCGCCGCCGGGATTTCACCCGCATCTGCCGTCGCATACGCGTTGGGGTTCATGCTGTTGAGGTAGGTTCCGGTGGCCGTGTCACCGTCGCAATTGTAGGCGCCGATGGTATAGAGGGGCAGATTGGTGCCCAGGGTGAACCCCGCCACGCCGGTCGGGTTGGGCAGCGCCCCGGCATTAATGATTTGCAGGGCTGGAATGGCAAACTCGGCGCTCCGGATCGTCGCGATGTAGGTGCTGCTGGTGAGGGAGGAAGTCGACGGGTATTTCCGCAATTCCGGGGCAAACGGCACGATACGGTCGGTCCGGTTCATCCGGGCGAAATTGTCGGATTCCGACCAGCGGTCGGGATGGCGCAACTCGGCCGAGCCGACGAGAAACGGATACGACTGCGCCGCCGTACCGGTCAACCCTGCCGTCTTGGTGGTGTTCAGTGGCGCCGATAAGTCCGGGGTGATTGAGGTGGGCATTTCGAGGTAGACCACCCCGTTCCAATCGAGGGTCCCACCCGAGCAGGCGAAGTCCGCGCGAAACTCGTTGGCCGTCGTATCCGTGGCGGTTCCCTCGACCACGGCCTTGAGCCGCGCCATGTCGAGCGTAAAGGGTTCGACGCCTCTGCCCAAACGCGGGTTGTGCAGACCGCCCGTAACCACGACCGAATCCACCGTCGGCGACCCTGAAGTCGGGGTCGTTTCATATTCTTCCTGATAGGGCTTGCCCGTGTTCACCGCCGTGATCGTCGAGTTCGCCTGGCCAATGAGCCGATCCGGCAGGCGTACGGGTTCAAGCACCGGCTCCACCCCGGCCGACGGGGGAGTGGAGTACTTGTAGGCCTTGACGATGAAACGCTCGCCCCGATTCGCCGCCTGCCACTCGTTGGCATACGAGGGAACGGGGGAAATCGCCACTCCAGCCGAGGTCTTGGCGACGAAGGCCTTGGCACGCTCAATCCGCAGGATCAAACCCGCTCGGGCGGCGATCTTGCTCGCCCGGGCGTTGGCGTTCTTCCGACTCGCATGACCGCTCGGCAACAAGGGTTCGATTAGGGAATAGGTACCATTGCTGAATTCATTGACCGTGGTGGTCGCCCCCAAGTCCTGCCGATAGCCCATCGAGCCCTGCGGCACATACGCCGGAATCTGATGAGATTTGTCCTGGAGGTTGCCCTTGAACTTGCGCAGCGCCTGCACCGTCCAATCCGCCATCCGCGAATCGAAGCCCGGATTGACGTAATCCGTGACGTAGCTTGTGGTGCCCCCGCTCGTCCGACTCTCGACGTAGAGACTGATGCGATTGTTTCCCGTCGCCGCCAGGCTGACGAACGGGCTGACCGCCGTGCTGAAGTCGAGGTCGCCATTGGCGTCGACCGGCGTCAGGCCAAACGGGTTGATCCCCGTGCCGCCCTGATCGTTGGACGAACCCCGGTAGAAGTGGCCGGTGGAGGTAAGCGAGCCACTGTAAACGGAAGTGTCGCCATTCTGAGCGTTCAACAGCAACGTCCCGTTGGTGTGGACAGGGCCGACAATGCGATAACTGCGGTGCAATTGCAGCTGGCCCTGGAAGAAAATGGCGTGCTGAAACATCGGAATCCGCCGCGATACGATGCTCTTTTGCACATACGCCGTGTAACTGTCGGCACCCTGCGTCGCCGTGACGCGGGCCACCAGGGGCACGGTACGTTCCCAGACCCACTGGCCCCGATTGGGATCGTCCTGGTTGGCGGGATCCGCCGGGTCAATCCAATGGCGATCGAGGTAGGCGGTGGCCGGTTGCACGCGCACCTGGGCGCCGGTGAGCACGATGTTGCCGGTCGACCCCGTGTAGCCGCCCAACGGAAAATTAACCCCGCCGTTCAGGAACGATGTCGCCGCCGAAGTCAGCGTCATGGGCGCACTCTCGCTCGCCGGAATCGCACTGATGGAGAAATTTCCGGCCGTCTCGATTTGGTTGATCAAGAGCGAATAGGCATAATCGAGCCCGGCCTCCGCGGCATTGATCGCCTGCATCTCGAGTTCCTTGCGCAGGGCCAGCCGGCGCTGCGTCTGGATCAGCGACATCACGGAAGTCGCGGCGATGCCGGTGATCAACGTGGCAATCAGCACGACGAGAATGGTGGAGCCGCGGCGGGAATGTTTCATGGGAGGAAAAGGGGTTAGCCGCGCACAAAGAACGTCGCTTCGATGACCTTCTCTTGAAAGGTGCGTTGCTTGGTGTCGCCGGACTCGACGGAACAGGCCAGCGTGGCGGACTTGCCCGAAGCGCGGCTCAGGAAAACGTTGGCCAGCGTGGTCATCGTGCCTCCGCTCGCCAGCACGCTGGTCGTCATGAACGTCTTGACGTCTCGCGCCACCACGGTGGCGGAATTCATGATGGCCGTGCGGTTGTTTTTGAGGATGTCCTCGATCGGGGTGAAGCCCGACTGCTCGGAACTCGAAACGGTGTAATCGAAGCGGTAAATCGTGCCTCGCGCCGGGACGGTGTTGGCCGTGGCGACAAAATAAAACCCGGTCACCTTCTTGTAGCGGGTTTGGATGCCCGACGGTTCGCTCAGGGAGAAAACCATGAAGTTGCCGCCATCATTGACCACGCGCCGCAGCCAGCGCTCGAGGTTGGCGTTGTCGTAGCTCTCATACAGGGTGATCCCATTCGCGATCCGCGCGTCAATCCACAGGCGGCTGGCGATGCCCCACTGGGCGAGATCGTTGATCGATCCCGAGGTGGCGAGCGTGGAACTGCGGGTCCCGGCGACCAGCAGCCAGAGCGCCGCGCCCACGACCAGCAGCGACACGCTGGCGGAAATCATGACCTCCACGAGGGTGTAGGCCAACGTCCTGAAGCGGGGTGAAGGTGCGACTTTCATGTCAGTTCATGGAATTGAGACTGGGGATGACGAGCCGGATGTTGCCGGTCTGCCAGTTGGTGGACCCCTTGCCGCCGCCGAGAAATTGGTAGAGCAGCACCACTTCAAACAAATCGACCTTGGTGCCGGAAGTCTGCCGGTTTTGCCGCAGGGAGAGAAAGAAACGCATGGGGAGCCGCGGACTCTGCGGATTCGGATCAACCACCACTTCAGCCTGGGTCCACGTGCCGTTCATCTGCACGCCATCGCGGACATTTACGGGCAACGAAAGATTGCTGTAGTCGGCGGACTGCGTGGGATCGACGATTTGGACCGAGAAAGCGGCGCCCGTCCCGGCATTGTAGACCGCCTCGACTTGCGGATACTGCATGAAGCGCAATTGCTCAAGGATCGTCAGGCTGGTCGTGACCGCCTGCGAACGAAACGCCTGGAGTTTCGACATCCGAAAGCTCTGGACAAAAAGGCCGACCAGCGACGTCGCAATCATCGCGAGAATGGTCGTTCCGATCATCACTTCCACGAGGGTCATGCCGCGTCCGTGTCGGCCAACCGCAACTACTGGGGAAAAGCGCCGGGACGTGTTCACAGGCGATACTCTACCCTTCGCGGAGCCCCGTCGACAACAGCGCATTTCCTGTCTTTTGCCCCTAGGCGACTAGGGACAATTGCCCCTAGCGCCTTCCGCGGGTGCCGGAGCTGATCGCCTGCTTCCGTGCCACCGCGCGGATCAACCTCAGCGGAAGTCATCCGTGAAGTCCGGCAGTGCCAGCGCATGCGTCCGGCGAAAGTGAACACTCGCCCTTCGGCAGGCGCATCTGCAGACGGCCATCGCACACGAGGTGGTGGGGATGGGCCGGGTCGATCCGAACGAACTGCTTCCCCGGCTCAATCGCCGCGGGCGGCGAAGCGGCGCAAAGGAGCAATGCGCCGCCCCGAGTCCGCCACCGGCCTACCCCGCCGCGGGCGCCGTCGCCGGAAACTCTCGCGCAAACAACCGCGTGGCCTCCTCGCTGCCGCAGATGTAGACCGAGTCCTGGGCGGCGAAACGAAAATCGCGATCGAAGACCACCAGCAACTCCTGGCCCCGTTCGACCGCCACCACGGAACACCCGGTACGCTCGCGAATGCGCAGTTCGGCGGGATGCGAACCCACCAGCCCGCCGGCGGCCACCAACGACACCTTCAGGGACGAATCGAGCGACACCGCGCTCTTGCCCAGGAGCTTGCGGGCGAGGATCTGTCCGGTCACCTGGCTGATCGACAACGCGAATTCAGCGCCGGCGCCGTGGATGCGCTCCACGTTGTCCGGACTGTTCACGCGGGCAATCACGGGCACGTGCGGGGCGAGGTCCTTGAGGATGACGGTGGCAAACAGCGTGGTCGCATCCTCGCTCAAGGCCAGGATGACGGCCTGCGCCTCCTTGACCCCCGCACTTTCCAGGAGGTCGGGATCGAGCACGTTGCCGACCACCTCCACGCCCGGGGCGGCGGTCTGCGCGATGACGCGCGTTTCCTCGCCGGCATCCTGCAGCAATTGCACGACCTTGCGTCCGACTTCGCCGTACCCCGCCACGATAAACCGGCCGGTCTGGCGGAAGGTCGTGCTGCCCGAGCAAATCTCGCTGAACTTCTCGATGTTCTCCGTGCTGCCCACCAAAATCAGAATGCCCCCGGGCTCCAAGGTCATGCCCGGGGTGGGCGGGGCGATCAAACTACCGCCAACCCATTGCCCGATCACCGTCACCCCGGTTTCCTGGCCGATCTTCGCTTCCGCCAGCGTCCGACCGGCCAGCAGGCTGCCGGGAGTGATGCGGACTTCGCTGACCAGCAGCCGGTCGCCGAGGCTCTGCACGCCGGCAACGGTGGGGCTTACCTTGCGGCTGGCGCGGGCCGCCAGGGCGGCGCCGAGGACGTGGCGCGGCGTGTAGGCGGCGGTGGCTCCGGCCAGGATCGTGGGCTGCCGGTGCAGCGGATTTTCCACCAAGCCGAGGATGTCGCCCCGATAGCCGAGCTGGCGCGCGACAATCGTGGTGGCGGCGTTGTGGTGATCGCTGCCGTTCAAAATGAGCGCCCGGGCCTCCGGGAGAGCCACGCGTTTCATGACGTTGCCCTCGAGGTGGGCCATGCCCAACATGTAAAGGCTGGAAGTGAACAACAGCACCGCGACGAGCGACAGCACGAGGACGAGCAATCGTTTCTGAGAGCGCTTCATGGGAGGAACGGTGAATCTGCTGGCTCCGAACGGATCTTCAATCCCGCCGATCCCGCCGCGCCGCGTCAGCGCACCTGCAACGTGTCACCCTCGAAGGTGAGACCGAGCGACGGCACCTCGACCGCCTTGCGCGTGCCTTCCTTCCTCACCCGGCCGGCGAACCAGGCATCGTAACCCGTGGCCTGCGCGACCTCGAGCACCGCCGCCGCCGTCTCCGGCGCGACGTAGGCCGCAAATCCCACGCCCATGTTGAAGGTCGCATACGCCTCGCGTTGCGCGATCGGGCCCGCGTCCATCATGAATTGAAACAACGCCGGCGCCGCCCGCGGCGCGGTGATCTCATAGACGAAGGGGTCCTCCAGCCGCATCAGCTTCCGCCAGCCGTGGCCGGTCACGTGCGACACATAATTCAGCTTCAAGCCGCGCCGCTGACATTCGCGCACAAAGGCGACGTAAATCACCGATGGCGCCAGCAGGGCCTCGCCGAAGGTGCGGGCGTCACCGTGCCCAATCGGCGTCAGGTACCCTTGGGGCAGCTGCGCGGCGAGCCGCCGGCACAGCGACAGTCCGTTGGTCTGCACCCCCGAGCTCGCCAAAAACAGCATCGCATCGCCGTCGCGCACCTCACCCACGATTCGTCGCGACTTGGGCTCGATCTTCCCGATCGCCGATCCCGCGAGCACGATCGACGAGGGTTCCACGATCCCACCCAGGGTCGGAGTCTCTCCCCCGCCCCACACGGCCCCGGCCTGCCGGCAGCCTTCCGCGAAACCTGCCACCAGCGCCGCGGCCCGCCCGGCGTCGGCAAACCAGTCGGAATCGCCCACCGCAGCATGCATCGCCACCGAGATCGGCAGCGCCCCGCAGGTGATCAGGTCGTTGACGATCGTGGCCACCGTATCGATGGCGACCTCGCGATAAAAGCATTGCCCGGTCGCGGCGGCGACCGCGTCCGCCACCAGGTTCTTGGTGCCGAGCCCCTCCTCCACGTGCGCCAGAAAATGATCCGCCGCCTCGATGAGGTAGGCGCTCTCACCCCGCGTCGACGCCGGTTCGGCATAACCGTGCGCCGGCAGCAGCCCGACGGTCGTGCGCGCCGCCCGCTGGCACGCGCGCTTGAAGGCGTCGAGTTGATCGTAGCGGACTCCGGAAGCTTCGTAGCTGAGCGACATGGACCGGAGAGCAGAGACTAACGATTGCCGCGAGGGAAGCCGATCTTTGGCCCGGCTGCGGGAACGGGCGCATCTGCGAGGTGGCGGTGGCATTGAGCCCGGTCCTCCCCGTAGCGCCCGTCTTCGACTGGCGCCCGCCGGTCAGAGACGCGGCGCTACTCCCAGCGGCATCACCGCCAACTCGCAGATGCACCCCGCGCCAACGGATGCACCTCAGCATTTGGGGATGGACCCGGGAGCGGCGCTTTTCCAAGCGCCGGACGGCGGTTGCAAACCGCCGCTCCGAAAAATCCTGAGCGCAACCGCCCCGACTGCGTCCCCGCGCTCATTCGCTAGTAGCCCCGGACGCCGCGCTTCTCGTAGTAGTTCACGAAGGCCTGGTTGGCCACGCGATAACCACCGGGCGTCGGGTAGCGGCCCGTGAAATACCAGTCCCCCACGTGATCGGGCACCGCCAGGTGCAGGCTCTCCACCGTCTGGAAGAGGACGGTGATTTCCCCTTTCCACTCCAGGTTCCTGGGGCGCACCAACTCGACGATTCGCTGCGAGATTTCCTCCGCGGTGAACGGTTCGTAAATCCGCCGCACATGATTCTCCGACCCGCCGCGCGCGACCTCGTCCCGGCACAGCGCGTAAATCTCGTCGAGCAGCTGGGACTGCCCCCGCTCGTTGATCAGCGCCACCGCCGCCTCGAAGGCGATGAATTTGCCGAGTTCCGACATGTCGATGCCATAACAATCCGGATACCGAATCTGCGGGGCGGTCGAGGCGATGACGATCCGCTTCGGATGCAACCGGGCGAGGATCCGCAGGATCGAGCGGCGCAGCGTCGTCCCGCGCACGATCGAGTCGTCGACCACCACGAGGTTGTCCTCCCCCGCCCGCACCGAGCCGTAGGTGATGTCGTAGACATGGCTCGCGAGCTGGTTGCGCAGGTTCTCCTGCCCGATGAACGTGCGAATCTTGATGTCCTTGCTCACGACCTTCTCCCCCCGGGGCCAGTTGCGCAGGACCAACTCGTCGAGGCGCGTCTCCGTGAGCGTGCCGTCGCGGCTCGCCGCCAGGATGGCCGCCTTGACCTCGTCGCGGCGCACGCTGCGCAGCTGCGACATCAGGCCGTAAAACGCCGTCTCGGCGGTGTTGGGAATGAAGCTGAACACGGTGTTGGCCCAGTCGTATTCAATCGCCTTGAGCAACGGCCGGGCCAGTTCGCCCCCGAGGGCCTGGCGCTCGCGGTAGATGTCGACGTCGTTCCCGCGCGAAAAGTAGATCCGCTCGAAGGAGCAGGACGCCCGCGGCAACGGCGCCGTGAAGGGCGACTCCGCCACCGCCCCGCGCTTCTTGATCACCACCACGTGGCCGGGCGTGACCTCCCTGACCTCCTCGACCGCCAGGTCGAAGACGGTCATCAACGGGGCGCGCTCCGAGGCAAAGGCAATCACCTCGTCGTTCTGGAAATAAAAGCACGGCCGGATCCCCGAGGGATCGCGCACCACGAAGGCATCGCCGTTGCCGACCAGTCCGCACAGCACGTAGCCGCCGTCCCAGCGTTGGGACGCGCGGCTGATGACCCGCGTGAGATCGAGGTCCTCGCTGATGCGCTGCGACAGTTCCGCGCCGGCCAGGTCGCGCTTGCGCAGGAAGCGGTAGATGTCCTCGTGCTCCTCATCGAGGAAGAAGCCGATTTTTTCGAGGACCGCCTGGGTGTCCGTCGCGAAGATCGGGTGCTGGCCCATCGCGATCAGGGAGCGGTTCAGCTCCTCGGTGTTCGTCAGGTTGAAGTTGCCGCAGAGGGCCAGGTTGCGCGTCGGCCAGGGGCTGCGGCGGAAGAAAGGATGGCAGGAGGAGAGGTTGTAGCCGCCGCTCGTGCCGTAGCGGAGGTGACCGAGGAGGAGTTCGCCGCCGAAATCGAAGTTCTGCTTCACCGTCTCGGCGAACTCGGGGTGAATCACGCCCCGATCGACGTGCTCGTTGTACTGGCCCAGGAGCTGGCGGAAAATCCGGTCGAGCGGGTTGGACTTGATGTTGCGCTCGCGAAACATGAACGGCACGCCGGCGGGCATGTCCTGCTTCACGCACGCCACCCCCGCGCCGTCCTGGCCGCGGTTGTGCTGTTTTTCCATCAGCAGGAAAAGCTTGGTGAAGCCCCACAGCGGCGAGCCGTACTTTTCCTGGAAATAGGCCAGCGGTTTCAGCAATCGCACCAGGGCGATGCCGCATTCGTGGGTGATGCGTTCAGACATGGAAGGGAACGGATTCGAGCTGGTCACGCACAACTGGTGACGGGTCGGGAAAACGACCCTGCCCTGGGGCCGGGAAACTCGGTGCGCGCGTCATCAAAAGCCGCTCATCTCGGCGACGCGGCGGGATTGGTCAACGGCTTTCTCTCCGCGCCGCTTTTTCGCGATTTTGTGCGGACTGCGCGGTCGCCTTGACCGCATCCCCTCGCTGCGCGAGCGTCACGCCCTTCCCGACCATGCTGATCCTTCGCGGTTCGCCCGCCCTCTCGAATTTCCGCCTCCAGAAGCTCCGGCAAGATCTCGCCGCCGCCGGGCTGCCGGTGCGCGCCCTCGGGGCTGATTTCGTGCACCTGACGGAGGTCGAGGGCGAACTCGACCCCGCCGGGCAGGCCGTCCTGCGGCAACTCCTCACCTACGGGCCGAAACGCGACGCGTCCCCGGTCACCGGGCTCACCCAGGTCGTCGCCCCCCGGCCCGGCACCCTCTCGCCGTGGTCCTCCAAGGCAACCGATATCGCCCACATCTGCGGGCTCGCCGGCGTCAAACGCATCGAACGGGTCATCCGCTACACGATCGACCTCGGGCTCCCCGCCGGAGTCGCGCCGGCCGCGCCCGCCGCCGAAAGCCTCCGGCAGCGCCTGCACGACCGCATGACCCAGGTCGTCTTCCCCGACGTCGCGGCCTGCGCCGCGCTCTTCCGTCATGAAGCCCCACGCGCCCTGGCCAGCGTGCCCGTGCTGGGCCGGGGCCGCGCGGCCCTGGTGGACGCCAACCGCACCCTCGGCCTGGCGCTGGCCGAGGATGAAATCGACTACCTCGTGCAGGCTTTCACGAAGCTCGGCCGCGACCCCAACGACATCGAATTGATGATGTTTGCGCAGGCCAACTCGGAGCATTGCCGCCACAAGATCTTCAATGCCACCTGGGAAATCGACGGCACGGCCCGGGACCGTTCGCTGTTCCAGATGATCAAGCACACCTATCAGCTGCACTCCGAGGGGATTCTCTCCGCCTACTCCGACAACGCCGCGGTGATGACCGGCAGCCGCGGCGGCCGGTTCTACGTCGATCCCCGGACTCACAAGTATGCCGCGCACGACGAGGAGATTCACATCCTGTGCAAGGTCGAGACCCACAACCATCCCACCGCCATCTCGCCGTTTCCCGGCGCCGCCACCGGCTCGGGCGGTGAAATTCGCGACGAGGGCGCCACCGGGCGCGGCGCCAAGCCCAAGGCGGGCCTCGTGGGCTTCACGGTTTCCAATCTGCGGCTCCCCGGCGCGATCCAGCCCTGGGAAAAGGATCACGGCAAACCGGGCCGCATCGTCTCCGCCCTCGACATCATGATCGCCGGACCGCTCGGCGGGGCCGCGTTCAACAACGAATTCGGGCGCCCCGCCATCAACGGCTATTTCCGCACCTTCGAGCAGGAGGTCCCGGGCGCCGGCTCCGGGGCCCCGGAACTCCGCGGTTATCACAAGCCGATCATGCTCGCCGGCGGTCTCGGCAACATCCGCGCCGATCACATCAAAAAAGGCGCCATCCACCCCGGCGACCAGCTCGTGGTCCTCGGCGGTCCCGCCATGCTCATCGGCCTCGGCGGCGGGGCGGCGAGTTCGATGGCCAGCGGGCACGGTGACGAAGATCTCGATTTCGCCAGTGTCCAACGCGACAACCCCGAGATGCAGCGCCGCTGCCAGGAAGTCATCGACCGTTGTTGGGCGCTCGGCCCCGACAATCCCATCTCTTTCATCCACGACGTCGGCGCCGGGGGCGTGTCCAATGCCCTGCCTGAACTCGTCAACGACGGCGGGCGCGGCGGCCGTTTCAACCTCCGCCAGATTCCGAACGACGAGCCGGGCATGACCCCCCTGGAAATCTGGTGCAACGAATCCCAGGAACGCTACGTCCTCGCGATCCCCGCGGACCGGATGGCCGAATTCGGCCGGTTGTGCGAGCGCGAGCGCTGCCCTTTCGCCGTCGTCGGCGAGGCCACCGCGGAAAAGCGGCTCGTGCTCGAGGATCCGCATTTCGCCAACACTCCCATCGACCTGCCGCTCGAGGTGCTGCTCGGCAAGCCGCCGCGCATGCACCGCCGCGAACACTCGCTCACCCGGCCGCGCTTTCCGCTCGAACTCTCCCTCTCCCTCGGTGAAGCCGTGCGCCGGGTCCTCTCCCACCCCACCGTCGCCGACAAGACGTTTCTCATCTCCATCGGCGATCGCACACTCGGCGGCCTGATCGCCCGCGACCAGATGGTCGGCCCGTGGCAGGTCCCCGTCGCCGACTGCGGCGTCACCGCCGCGACGTTTGACGTCACCACCGGCGAGGCCATGGCCATGGGCGAACGCACCCCCGTGACGGTGAACCACCCCGCCGCCGCCGCCCGCCTCGCCGTCGGCGAAGCCCTCACCAACCTCGCGGCCGCTCAGATCGGAGACATCGGCCGGGTCAACCTCAGCGCCAATTGGATGGCCGCCCCGGCCGTGCCCGGCGACGCCGCCGATCTTTTCACCGCCGTGCACGCCGTGGGCATGGAACTCTGCCCCGCCCTCGGCCTCACGATTCCCGTCGGCAAGGACTCGATGAGCATGTCGACGGTCTGGCAGGAGGGTGGCGTGGCGAAGCGCATGACCGCCCCGGTCTCGCTGATCGTCTCGGCCTTCGCGCCGGTCACCGACATCCGGCTCACCCTCACGCCGCAACTGCAGCCCGAGGCCGACTCCGTCCTGCTCCTAATCGATCTCGGGCGCGGCCGGAATCGGTTGGGCGGATCGATTCTCGCCCAGGTCGTTTCCCAGATGGGCGAGGCCACGCCCGACGTGGATGACCCCGCGGATCTCCGCAATTTCTGGAACGCGATCCAGCAACTCGGCCGGGAGCAAAAACTCCTGGCCTACCACGATCGCTCCGACGGCGGCCTGCTGACCACCGTGGTCGAGATGGCCTTCGCCGGCCACACCGGCGTGGCGCTGGAGATTTCCGATTCCGTCGACGCCTTCGCCGCGCTTTTCAGCGAGGAACTCGGCGCCGTGGTGCAGGTGCGCCGTTCCGATCTCGATCAGGTCAACCGGGTGTTTCACGCCCACCAACTGGATGCCGCGACCTCCACGATCGGTGCCATTGGCCGCGGGCACCGTTTCACCGTTCGCCGCGGCCCCGCCACGCTGCTCGACGAGGATCTTTTCGCCCTGCGCGCCATCTGGTCGGACGTTACCCGGCGGATCGCCGCGCTGCGCGACAACCCGGCCTGCGTGGAATCCGAACATCAGCTCAGGCTCGACGCCGAGAATCCCGGCGTGACCCCGAAGCTCACCTTCGCGATCGAAGTCCTCCGCGATCACGCGGTGCGCCCGCCGATGGCGATCCTGCGCGAGCAGGGGGTCAATGGCGAAGTGGAGATGGCCGCCGCCTTTGACCGCGCCGGCTTCCAGGCCGTCGACGTGCACATGACCGACCTGCTGGCCGGGCGGGTGAACCTCCGCGATTTCCGCGGCCTCGCCGCCTGTGGCGGCTTCAGCTACGGCGATGTGCTGGGCGCCGGCGAGGGCTGGGCGAAAAGCATTCTCTTCCACGAGCGCGTCCGCGCCGAATTCGCGACGTTCTTTGCGCGGCCCGACACCTTCGCCCTCGGCGTCTGCAACGGCTGCCAGATGATGAGCAACCTGTACGCGATCATTCCCGGCGCCGATCACTGGCCGCGCT
The DNA here is from genome assembly GCA_038249085.1 of Opitutales bacterium. Taxonomy (GTDB): domain Bacteria; phylum Verrucomicrobiota; class Verrucomicrobiia; order Opitutales; family Opitutaceae; genus ER46. The sequence goes on along the minus strand of JBBRWR010000003.1, from coordinate 45,971 downwards.
TCGTGCAGAACCAGAGCGAGCGTTACGAGTCCCGCTTTGTTTCCGTCAAGATCGAGCGGAGCCCCAGCCTCCTCTTCGCCGGCATGGCAGGTTCGGTCCTGCCCATCGCGGTCGCCCATGGCGAGGGTTTCGCCGAATTTCCCGATGCGGCCGCCGCGGAACGTTGCAGCACGTCGGGCCTGGTCGCCGCCCGCTTCGTGGACAATCACCACCGGGTCACCGGGCAGTACCCCCTCAACCCCAACGGTTCCCCCTTTGGCCTGACGGCGCTCACGACCCGCACCGGACGCGTGACCATCATGATGCCGCACCCGGAGCGGGTCTTTCGCTCCGCCTGCATGAGTTGGGCGCCGAAAACCTGGGGCGAAGACAGCCCGTGGATGAGGCTCTTCAACAACGCCCGCGCCTGGGTGGGCTGAACTTCCGCCTGGAGTCATTCTGCGCGCAGCCCTCAACCGGGCGCCCATCTCAATTTCAGAAAAGAGTGAGGGCCGCCTACCCCTAGGCGGCCCTCGCACCTAACACCAAGCAAACCATTGAACTACCACGAGGTAGACGCCATCGTGGGCCATACGTTCAAAATCCAAACCTGTATGATGAGTTTTTTTTCGCCTCCCCTTCCCCGCGCCACCGCGCCAGGTCGCCAGCGGCTCAATCCGATACCACTTATGCGATTGCTAACCATATTCTTGTGAAATACTTGCTTCGTTGCCTTTTTACGTCAATTGAGCGTTGAAAAAAATCACCTGACATAAAATGTCAGGTTTGGGCCGCGAAAAATCCTCACCTTTCAGCTCGTTTCCACCCCAGATCGCCCGCCTTCCCATGAAAAATATCCTGCTGCTGCCCACGCTCGCGCTGTTGCTTGGCACCGCCTGCGCTGCCGATTTTCAGAGTGACCAACCCGCGGAGTTCGCACGGTGCGTTCCACCTGACGCGGTGGTCAGGAAACTGGCCGGCGACTTCGCCTTCATCGAGGGCCCCGTCTGGATCACGGCGGGAGCGTATCTGGTTTTCAGCGACATTCCCCAGGACCGGCTGAACCGCTGGACCCCCGCCGGAGGCGTGACGACCTTCCGCCAGCCCAGCCACAATGCCAACGGCAACACCATCGACCGCACCGGCCGCCTGCTCACCTGCGAACACAGCGGCCGCCGCGTCGCCATCGCGGAGGCCGACGGCACCGTGCGGACGCTCGTCGATGCGTTCGAGGGCCGGAAGTTTAATTCGCCGAACGACGTCGTGGTGAAGTCGGACGGCACCGTGTGGTTCACCGATCCCGAGTATGGATTGAAGACGAACCCCACGACGAAGCAGAAGGAGGGGAAGGAGCAGCCCGGCAACTATGTCTACCGGCATGACCCCAAGACCGGGCGCACGACCGCCGTGGTGAAGGATTTCGTCCAACCCAACGGCCTCGCCTTTTCGCCCGACGAGAAGATACTCTACATCGCCGACTCCGGCGCCCCGAAACACATTCGCAGTTTCACCGTAAAGGCGGATGGCACGCTGGGTGGCGGCCAGGTCTTCTGCACGATCGACCAGGGTGGACCCGACGGCATCCGGGTCGATGCGGACGGTCGCGTGTGGTCGAGCGCCGGCGACGGCGTGCAGATCTTCGGCTCCGACGGCCGCCGCATCGGCCGCATCCTGGTGCCCGAGTCGCCCGCCAACCTCTGCTTCGGCGGAGACGACGGAAAGACGCTTTTCATGACCGCCCGGAAATCCCTTTATGCCGTGCGGGTTTCCGTGGGCGCCGCCGGCCGCTAAGGCGCGTCTGGCATCGACGATTCCTTCGCACCGGATCGAAGGAGCCACCCCAAACCAGCGGCGCGGCCCGGGTGCGGTCAAAGCGACAGGACAAACTCGACGAGGTCCTCGGTCTCCTGCGGTGTCAGTTGGGACGTCCGCCCATGGTGGTCGGCGCGATTTTGCGTGATGATCACTTCGCGGATGGTGGCGGCGGAACCGTGGTGGAGATACGGCGCTGAACGCCACACTTCCAGCAGCGTGGGCGTGTCAAACTCGTCTTTGGCCCGGTCAAGGCTGCCGCCGGTCCCGACCTCGTGGCGCTGGAGATCGGTGAAGAGGCGGGGCGGGTGGCATTCGGCGCAGCCGGTCGTCTTCGCCATGAACACCTGTTCCCCACGCCGGGCGGCCGGCGAAAGTTTCCCCTTTACGAGGTGGGGGCTGGGAATCGGATCGAGCGACTGGAGGTATTCGTCGAGCGCCACGGCATCCGCTTCAGGCCTAACCGTGAACAGGCTGTTGCGGATCCCGGCACGCACCGCCACCCCGGCGTCCTCCCGCACGCCCAGCCACATCGCGGGCGGCGTCTGATGCGCGAAGAGCAGGCTCTTGGTATTCTTCGGATTCCCGATGCCGTCGTTGAGGTTGTCCCAATTCAAGCCGTCCACGCGGGCATCGGCCGAATGGCAACTGGCGCAACTCTGCCAGCCCTGGAAACAAATGGACGCGTCGTTGAACAAAGCCTCCCCTCGCCGCGCCAGGTCCTCCGCCGGTGGGGGTTGGAGCGGCACCGAGATCCCCGACGGCCGGGGAACGACGAGGTCGATCATCGTGAGGGTGTCGGAAAAATAATTGGCGAGATAGGCCTTGCCGCCGGTCAGAGCCACGGCGCGCGGTCCGCGGTCCACCGGGCCGGACTGGATGCGCCGCCGCAGGCCCGCGAGGAAGGAGAGGTCGTTCGGCACCTCAGCGGCGGTGCGCGATGTCACCGCCTCATCAGTCGACGGACCCGCGGAGGACGGCGCGGCGACCCGGGCGAGTTTGGCCAGCAACCCGGGGAAATCCACCACGCTTAACTCGTGGGTGCCGGCATGCGTCACGCAGAAGCTCCGGCCATCCGCGCTCCAGGCCGCCGCCCACGGGTTGGCGGCGCCCGAGTCGATGTTGTCGAGCAGCACCGTGTTGATGGCTTGCAGCGCATGGCAGTCGATGAGGGTGACGGCGCTGGTGTTGATCCAGCCGCGCTCAACCTGGCTGGTGGGCAGGTGAAAGCGGGCAATCTGGTGCGTGACGACCGCATGGGCGCCATCCGGAGCGATGCGCACGTCGCGCAGCAGCACGCTGCCGTTGGGCAGGCCGATTTCCGTGGTCACCCGGCCGGCCGCCGTGTCGATGACGCTGACCGAGGCGGCCACGGTATCGACATCGGAACGGGCGGCCTGGAGGTGATTGGCCACGAGCAGGAACTTCCCGTCCGGCGTCACCGCGATGGCCACCGGCTCCCGCGACACCGGCACGCGGCGGACCACCCGGCGGGAGGCCAGGTCGATGAACGCCACGTCGTTGTCGAAGCGTTGGCAGACGTAGAGCGTCCGGCCGTCGGGACTGAGCACCGGCGCCATGGCGGTGTGGCCCGCCGGGATCTCGGCCACGACGCCGGCCTGCGCGACATCGACCACGCAGACCGTGCTCTCGGGCGCCGCACACGTCACATATAACGTCTTCCCATCGGGGGTAAGCGCCAGGCCGAGCGGCGACGCGGGTACCACAATGGAGCGGGAAACCTCCCGGTTCTTGAGGTCCAACACCACGATTCGTGCCGCCGTCGCACAGGCGACATAGAGCATCCGCCCGTCGGGCGAAGCGGCCAGCGCCGTGGGAGAGAACCATCGGTGTTCCGGCGCCGCACCCGCCGGGGAAGCGGCGCCAGCGGGCTGCAGGCAGAAGCCCGCCAGGGTGAGCGCCACCAGTCGGCTGATGCTGGGTTGGTTCATGCGAAGGGTAGCCACCCGGTTGAGGATCGGGTCGGAGGCCGGGCCCAATCCGTTCGGGAAAATCACGGTAAAAGAAAGCGCAGGATTTCCCGCAACCTGCCGCAGCCGTCTGAACTCGGCAAGGGGATCTCGGGCCGGCGCCCGCTCTTTGGCAAAAAATGCACAGCCTCGCACCGGCCGGGAAGGGGCGAAACCGGCATCCGGCGGATTCCCGTCGCCGTGCCGGGAGCGGAGGACAGATGGGATCGGATCGATGGGGAAAGGCGCGGGCCCCGAATGATTGAAATATGCTGACAGCTTTCCGCGCCGGGGTATCGAGTTGCTGTCAGCATTACGCGGGTCCGGGATGCAGTCGCCGGTTCTGCCCTCCGTTTTCGCCCCGGGATGCAGGTCGGATCGGGCACAGCGGTTTTCCGGCAGTCCCCCATTGTCAGTTGCCATCAAACCCCATGCCATCCGAGCGCAACAAACCACCGGGGTGGAATTCCACCCTTCACTCAACGTCCGCCGGCCCGACCGGCACCCAGCGCGCTGGCGTTCTCATCGCCGGTCTCACTTTGCTGGGCGCACTCTGGCCCGTCGGCACCCGGGCCGCGGACGCGGATCCGGCGCATTACGTGCGGAAAGCGACCTGGCAGCAAACCATGCTCGCCTCACTCGAGGCCCTGATGAAGCAGGCGCCGGCCGACAGCTTCCTGCCTTACGAGAGTGACATGTTGCGCGGCGGTCAGCCTCCGCAGCGCGTCAGCTTGGACATCTCCGGGGCGAAGGAGATCTACCTGTTTGCCAGCGGAATTCCTGATCCGAAATGGGCCGTCGCCGACTGGGCCGACGCGGTCGTCGTGACCAGGGACGGTAAAACCACGGCCCTCACCGACCTCGATGATCTCGAACTCCTCACCGGCCGGATGGAAGCAGACTTGACCCTCCGGTCGGGGCTTTATCAGAAGATGCGGCTGAGCGGCCGTCAGTTTGGGCGTGGCATCAATGTGCATGCCGACACGGTGGTGCGGGTGCCCTTGAACGCGGCCTTCGCCCGCTTCGAAGCCTGGATCGGGGTGGATGATTGGGCGGGCGCCAATGGCACCGTCCGCTTCAGCGTGGCCGGTCCGCGGGCGGCGGCCCGGAAGCAGCTGTTCGAACGGGTGGCCCGCGACTTTCCGGAAGGCACGCCGCGCCGGCAGATGGCCTGGGAACGGGAGGACCGTATCTTTGAATTCGAGTGGAACCCGGCCGATTGGGCGGGTCTCGCGGCGCGCTACGCCAGGGCGTGCCATCGCGTGCCACCCCTGGTGGCGACCGCCACGGGTCTCGCCACCGGGGCGCGGGATGAGGCGGCCCTGACGCCGGTGCGCGATGTGTATTACCGGTCGCGGCAGCTCGCCGCGTCCCTGGAGCAGGCGCGCGCGTTTGATTTCGAGGCTCTGCGGCTGGCGCTGGAGGATCTGGAGCGAACGTTCCCCGGCAAATACCCGGCGACCTACCGCACCCGGTTCACCAAACTTCAGGCCGATCTCCGCGCCGCCCTCACCACCTTCGAACCCACGCAGCTCGCCGCCTTTGCGACCGTGGCGCATCTCGAGGACGGACTCGGCGCGCTGAAACGCGAGGCCCTGCTGGCCAACCCGCTGCTGGATTTCGATCGCCTGCTCGTCGTCAAGCGCAAGCCCGTCGGCGATCCCCGGCGCGCGCAGGGTGACGACAAGGGCGTGGGCGAGTTTGTCGGCGTGCCGCGCCAGAGCTCCTGGAACCACGGCACGATGCCCAACGTGGACAAGTGGACCAACGAAATCGCCGTCCTCTCACCGCTGCGCCCGGATGGCGCGCTCGCCACGCTCTTCGACGCCGGCCGCCCCGGCCTCGTGGCCGACGTCGATTTGGATTGGGACGCCGACAAGCTGCTGTTTTCCATGCCGGACCAGAACAAGCACTGGCAGGTCTGCGAGGTGCGGGCGGACGGCACCGGCTTCCGGCAGCTGACTCCCGGCATCCATCCCGACGTGCACAACTTCGACCCCACCTGGCTGCCCAACGGCGACATCATCTTCCTCTCCACCGCACCCCTGCAGGGCGTGCCCTGCAATGCCGGCGTCATCGTCAGCATGATGTACAAGATGGACCGGGACGGCGGCAACATCCGCCAGATGACGTTCGAGCAGGATCACAACTACACCCCGAGCATCATGAACGACGGACGGGTGTTGTATCTGCGCTGGGATTACACCGACACGCCGCATGTCTGGAACCGCCTGTTGATGACGATGAACCCGGACGGCACCAGGCAGATGTCATTTTATGGCGCCAATTCCTACTGGCCCAACGCCTTTTTCTACACCCGCGCGATCCCGGGCAGCCTGACCAAGGTGGCAACGATCGTCACCGGTCATCACGAGGGCCGCCTGGGCGAACTCGTTGTCCTCGACACCTCCCAGGGCCTGCAGGAGGCCGACGGTGTGGTGCAGCGGATTCCCGGCCGCGGCCGGAAAGTCAAACCGGCCATCGAAGACAAGCTCACCGAGCACAGCTGGCCGAAGTTCATGCATCCCTGGCCGCTCAACGACCACTACTTCCTCGTCGCGGGCAAACCGGAGCCCGGTTCGCTCTGGGGCATCTACCTGGTGGATACGTTCGACAACCGGGTTCTGGTGCGGGAGGAGGAACACTTCGCGCTGCTCGAGCCGATCCCCTTCCGCGCGCGCCCGACACCGCCGGTCATTCCGGACAAAACCCAGCCACCCCGCGACGACGCCCAGGTCTATGTGCAGGATATCTACAACGGGCCCGGGTTGCAGGATATTCCCCGCGGCACGGTGAAGAAGCTTCGGCTGTTCACCTACCATTTCGGCTATCAGAAACTCGCGGGCATCGATCATCGCGTCGGCGCCGACGGTCCGTGGGAAATCAAGCGGGTGCTCGGGACCGTGCCGGTCGAGGCCGACGGCTCGGCGTTCTTCCGCGTGCCCGCCAAGACGCCGATCTCCCTCCAGCCGCTCGACGCGGAGGGCAAGGCGGTGGCGCTCATGCGCAGCTGGATGACCGCCATGCCCGGCGAAAACGTCTCGTGCGTCGGTTGCCACGACCACGGCAACCTGTCGCCGCCCACCACCCGCCACGCCCTGGCGCTGCAACGCCCCGCCTCGGAGATCACCCCCTGGCGCGGCCCGGTGCGCGGATTCAGTTTCGACCGCGAGGTGCAGCCGGTGTTGGACAAGTTCTGCGTCGGCTGCCACCACGGCCAGCCGGATGGGACGCCGCTGGACCTGCGCGGAGACCAGGGCGCCTACGTGGTCTACGCCAAGGGCAACATCGACGGCCGGACGATTCGCGGCGTGCCCAAGCCGCAATTGCTGGGCAAGTATGGCGGGGTCTTTGACCCCTCCTACCTGGCCCTGCGCCAGTTTGTGCGCGTGGGTGGGCTGGAAAGCGATCTGCACCTGCTGCCGCCCAAGGAGTTTCACGCCGACACTTCGGAACTCATCCGCATTTTGAAGAAGGGCCACCATAACGTCCAACTCGATGCCGAGGCCTGGGACCGGCTGGTGACGTGGATCGATTTGAATGCCCCGGCCCACGGGTCGTGGGGCGAGGTCACCCGCATTCCGGGGAACCAACGCGACCGGCGCCTCGAGTTGCGGCAGCTTTACGGCGGCATCGTGGAGAATTGCGAGGAAGTCGTGTCGCCCTCTCCTCTCCCGGTGCCGGCGATCCTGCCACCGCCGCTGCCCCCGGCGGTCGTGCAGACGGTGAGCGTGCAGAACTGGCCGTTCTCCCCCGGGCAGGCGCGCCAACGGCAAACGGCCAATGGGGTTGCCACGCGGACGGTGGATCTTGGCGGTGGCGTCACCATGGAGTTCGTCCGCCTTCCCGCCGGACAATTCGTCATGGGTGACGCCGGCGGCGAGACCGATGAACGTCCTCTGGCCGCGGTGCGCATCGATCGCCCGCTCTGGATGGCGAAGTACGAGGTGACCAACGAACAGTTCGCCCGGTTCGATGCGGCGCACGAAAGCCGCTTCGAACATCGCAGTTCATGGATCTTCAGCGAGGAATACCTGGGCTGGCGTCTCGACCGTGCCAGGCAGCCCGTCATCCGCGTCTCCTGGCAGCAGGCGATGGAGTTCGGCCGCTGGCTCGCGAGGCAGCTGGGCGAGCCGGTCACGCTGCCCACCGAGGCGCAGTGGGAGTACGCCTGCCGCGCCGGCAGTGCCAGCCCGCTGTCCTACGGCGACCTCGACACCGATTTTTCACGCTTCGCCAACCTGGCGGACATCAGCATGCGCCGGCTTGCCGACGAAGGCTGGCGACCAAAGTCCCCCGATCTCGTGCCGCGGGATGCCCGCTTTGACGACGGCGCGCTCGTGACCGCCGAGGTCGGCAGCTATCAACCCAACGCCTGGGGCCTGCACGACATGCATGGCAACGCCGCCGAGTGGACCCGGACAACGTATAAGCCTTACCCCTACCGCACCGACGATGGCCGGGATTCGATCTCGGCGCCGGGCGAAAAAGTCGTCCGCGGAGGGTCCTGGCGCGATCGCCCGAAATTCTCCCGCTCGGCCTATCGGTGGAGCTACCCGGCCTACCAGAGGGTCTTTAACGTGGGCTTCCGGGTGGTGATCGAGCCCCGTCTGGACGGACTGGCGGGCACCACGCCTGCGGGGCGCTAGTCTCCCGACCGGGGACGGACGTTCCTGCCGCGGCGGGCTTGGCGCTGCGCGCGGCCGAATACCGACGGCATTCCCACCTTGAGTCCTTGAAGTCCCGAATTCGTTGTGAACAGGTCAAGTGTTGTTTCCGGTCCTTTAGTCTCTTGGTCCCTGGTCCCTTGGTCTGAGGCGCAGCCTCGCTGGAAAAAGGTGGCCGAACTCGAGGACCAGGCGGGCGCCAAACGCCGGGAGACGATTCGTCGGGTGGAGGCTTCCCTGACTGGCATTTGCCAGATGACCGATCGTGGGACCCTTTGCAGGCAACATGACCGCCTCCGCTCCCGACTCTTCCGCTTTCGACGTGACGGTAAGGGTGGGCTGCAGTCTCGTCTATGAAGTGACCGGACCGGCCATGTTGCTGCTGAACCTGCAGCCCTGTCCGAGTCGCCGCCACGCCGTGGTTTTCGAAGCGCTCACCCTGGGCGACCACCTGCCGGCGGATCAGTTTACCGACAGCCATGGCAATCGGGTTCATCGCGTGACCCTGGCGCCCGGCCAGAATTTTTTCCGGCACGATGCCATCGTCCGCCTTACGTCGCAGCCGGACAACCACGACCTGCCGCCCACCAGCCCCGTCCCTCCGCTCGAACTGCCCACCGAGGTGCTGCGCTACACCCTGCCGAGCCGGTATTGCGACTCGGACAAGCTCGTCAACTTCGCCTGGCAAAACTTCGGCCAGATTGAACACGGCTGGCCGCGGGTGCAGGCGATCAGCCAGTGGGTGCACGACCATATCGAGTACCGCTACCTGTCCGGTCAGTCCGACCTTTCGGCGTGGGATGTCTTGCAGCGGGGCTACGGGGTCTGCCGCGATTTTGCGCATCTCACCGTGGCGCTCAACCGCACCTTCAACCTGCCCACGCGTTATGTGACCGGACATCTGCCCGACATCGGGTTTCCCGATCCCGCGGGACACATGGATTTCCACGCCTACGCGGAGGTTTATCTGGGCGGCAATTGGTTCACCACGGATGCCCGCTTCCATGTCCCCCGAATCGGCCGGATCAAGGTGTCGTGCGGACAGGACGCCGTGGATGGCGCCTTCTCCACCATCTTCGGCGGGGCCAGTCTCACCTATTTTGAGGTCTGGGCGTATCAAGTGGCCCGCGACACGGTGGGGGTCGGTGATCCCCTCGATTTTTCGCGGCGCCTCGACAACCAATGGAAAGTGGTGACGGACCCGGTTGGAGCCCACCCTCTCCCACCCCGCTAGCGCTGCACCCGCACCCGGCAGCTACCGACCGGAAGCGTGAGGAAACCGGCCTTGGGCTGATCCCGGGCCGGGGGATGGTCGTCGATCGAAATGCGGTCGAGGGGTGGGCGACCGAGGCTGGCCAAGTCGAGGTAGACCGTGGTGGCCAAAGGCACCTGCAGCGTAATCGTGATCTCGGCCGCACCGATCTCCCAGTCCACCGCCAGGAGCCCCGCCGGGGTCGGGATGGCACCCTGCCGCCGCGTCAGGCGATCGGAGGGGTGATAGTGCAGGACGACTTCCCGCACTCCGGGCGAGATCGGCTCGAAGCCGAGGATGTAACGGGCGAAGAGAGCCGGCGGAAATGCGCTCTCGGTCTGGGCATCGCTGCGACCGCTGGGGACTTTCTGGAATTTCCCGGTGCGGCCGGTCCCATCCAGCCACCATTCCTCCCACAGCGTGCCGTTGGTCTCGGGCGCAAGCATATGGGCGAACCGCGACTCGAGCAGGGCCAGAGAGTCATCGACCCGCCCCGCCTCGCAGAGCCCGGCGTGGAGAAAGTAGGACATCGCCGGCGTGACCATCACGAGGCCGCTGGCGCGACGGATGAAATCGCCGGTGTCTTTTACTCCCAATTGCGCCGCGATTGCCGCCGTTTGCTGCGGGTCGGCGATCTTCAGCGCCAGGGCCATGGCGTTGGTCTGTTCGCTGAACTGGCCGGAGCGTACGCCGTCGACCACCGCGTCGGCAAAGAGCTGCTTCTGCGGATCCCAGAACGGGGTACGCAGTGATTGCCGAATCATTTCCGCCCGCCCCCGGTAGATCTCGACCCCGGGTTCGTCCAACCACGTAAGCACCTCGGCGAAATCCCCGACGGCCCCGAGGTAGTGCGCATTGAGGCAAAAATTGGCTCCCCGCCGGTCGAGCAGCGCATGGTCCAGCCAGTACGGTTGGGGCGGGTGGTCGATCAGCCCGGCGGCATCGGTGAAGCGGTGCAGCAGGTCGAGCAATTGGCGGGCCGGCGGCAGGAGGTGGCGGATGGTTTCGCGGTCACCCGAATACAGCAGATATTGGTGCAGGCCCCGCAGCCAGAAACAATTGCCGTCAAGGATCACCATGAAATCGTTGCCGTGGCGGGGCGCGTACGCCGGCATGAGACCGTCGGCCAGCTGCTCCTGGGCAATCTGCGTGAGGTAACGGCGCTGCAGCGCCGTGTCGCCGAAGACGGCGTAGTTGCCCAGGCCGGCGTAATAACTGGTTTGTGAATACTGCCGCCGCTCGCGGTAATTGTCGGTGTAGGCGTCGGTGGTGCATACCCGCACGGTCTTGGCGGCGGCGGTCCAGAGCGCCTCCAACCCGGGCGCCTGGGGCACCCGGAAATAACCCTTTTGCTCGAAGGAATATTCCGTCCGCACCAGGCCCGCGTCGAACACCGTGGCCGGACCGGCCAGCTGGCGAAACACCACCGCCAGCCAACGCGTGGGTTTCAGGTAGAACGCCTCCCAGCGGTCCCGGCCGCCGGCGAGCACGATCCGATCCACATAACCCGAAGTCACGATCGGCGACACGATCGCCCCCGCCACGAGATAAGGCGCCGCCATGATGTCGACCACCGTCCCAGCGGGGGCCTGGATCTCCAGGTAGGGCCGGCCGTTCTGCACTTCCCCCAAATCATAGACGACGAAGCGGCACTCGCCGGGAGCATTCGCCGGAATAACCGCCGCAGCTCCACCGGAAGCGGCAACGGAAATGCGCGGAATCACCGCCGCGTCGATCCAGGACTTTCCACTGATATCGGGCGCGCGCAGGCTGCCCACGTGGACCGGCTTCCCGGCCGCCGTTACGCTCTCTTTCAGCAGCGGGAGGTCGCGCCGCACCAGCGCCGTCCACGGCGGGATGAGAGAGGTGGGACGATCGTTCTTCTGCGGCAGCGGCCAGCCGCCCTCGCGCTGCAGCACGCGGGCTTGCGGCCAGGCGCCGTCATCGCAGTCGGCCTCCCTCCACGCCGGGATCCTGCGACGCAGGTCCACCCGATCGGCGACCTCGAGATGAAACCGGGCCATGCGCGGCGACTCGTTCTGCCAGCTCTTGTCCGGCGATACCCGCCAGCTGGCATCCGTCTGAATCAAGGCGGAGGCCCCGTCGAGTTGCGCCAGCAACCCGGCGCGGCCGGAATCATAATACGAGACATCCTCGCGCTGATAATGTACCCGGATGGCCAGGGCGTTTTTCCCCTTCCGCAGCGCGGCGGTGACATCCAACACATCGTAGGACTGGTGATGGGGCGCGGAGCGGGCGGGACCGCGACCCACGTAAGCGCCATTCACATACAACTCGTACCGCGAGCCGGCGGTGATCGCCACGGTCGCCTGCTGCGGCTGGTCCGCCAGGGTGAAGGTCCGGCGGGCCAGCAGCATGTCGGCGTCCTCCCTTTCCGGCAGCCAGATCCATTGCGCGCGCCAGGTCGGCACGGGCGCCTCGGTGGGAGCGGAGTCCCCCGCGCCGGACCGCGCCGGTGGTTGTGCCGTCAGCACGCCTGCCACCAGCCAGCAGGCGACCGCCAGCACCCGAGGGACCCGCTGAAGGCGATTCTGGCGCGACCCGTTCATCATTGCACGGGCAGCCAGACCGTCATCTGGCTGATCCCGCGGTTGGCCCAGGCATAGTAGGGAATCAAACGCAGTGGAATCGCGTCGCCCGTGTTGTTCGACGCGTGACGATAGAGCGCGCCGGTGGCTTTCGGCGCGGGCAGCGCCATCGCCTGCGTCTCCAACACCGTGACGCCGTGCAGGAGGTTCGCGTCATGACGCACCTGCCAGCGGGCGCGGCGATCAATCCGCACCTGCTCGGGCGCGACCCCAGGCGGGAGGTCCTTGTCTTCAAGGCAGTACACGATCGGACCACGCATCACCGCCACCTGACCGCGGTTTTCCTCGACGAGCGGACTGGCCTCCGTCAGCACGACGGCCATCGGGAGTTGCAGTTGCACGACGTCGCCCGTCTTCCACTTGCGGCGGACATCGGCGTAAGCACCCGGCGTCAAATTTCCCGCCCACGCCTGGCCGTTGATCTGCAACCCTGGCTGCTCCACCCAACCAGGGATGCGAAGCCGCAGGGTCATCGCCTGGCTCGGCGCCTGGTCAATCCGGAGCGTGACCTTGCCGTCCCAGGGATAGTCCGTGGTTTGAGTCAGTTTGATCGCGCTACCGCCGGGCAATTGCGTCTCCAGCTGGCCGGAGCCGTAGAGGTGAACCCACACGGAGTCGGCGGAGAGGCCATAGGCGTACGTGTGCAACTGGGCAATGGTGCGGGCCAGATTCGGCGGGCAGCAGAAGCAATGGACCTCCGAGGCGGGGGTCGTATTCGCCCATCGGGTGGTCGAATCCTGGCTCAAGAGGGGGACTTCCTTCGGACCGCGGCCGAGCGGGTTGGTGTAGAAGTAGTCTTTCCCCTCGAGGCCAATCGCGGAGAGCATGCTGTTGTAGAACACCCGCTCCATCACGTCAGCATACTTGGCGTCACCCGTCAGCAGCAGCATGCGCCAATTCCACATGGCGTTGCCGATATTGGCACAGGTTTCGTTGTAGGCTGTGCGGTTGGGCAATTGATAAGGCGCGCCGAAGGCTTCGTGCACGGAATCCGTCTTGCGCTTGAGCTTCGTCCGGAAGGATTCGCCATGATGCAGCGCCGCGGTCCCACCCGTGATATACATCTTGGCCGCCGTCACCTCGTTCCAGAGGCGTTCGAGCGCGGTGAGCAGGGCCGGCTCGCCCGTTTCAGCCACGACATCCGCCGCGCCGGACCAGAGGTAGGTGGCGGTCACCGCATGACCGACCGCCTCGGTTTCCCGCCGGAGCGGAACTCTCGACTGGTTTACATCCGTGCCATCCGGCTGCGAGCCGCGCATCGTGACAAAGATGCCGGCCAGCCGCAGGTATTTCTTGTCACCCGTGGTGCGATACAGCTCGACCGCCCCCATGATGTTCGACGGGTTGAAACCGAAGTGCGCCAACTGCTTCGGGCGCGACTCGAAGACGGTGCAGAGATAATCAGCGAGCCGGCGGGCCACCGTGAGGAAGTTTTCCTTGCCCGTCACGCGATGGTGGATGCAGGCCGCGGTCAACAAGTGACCCATGTTGTAGAGCTCGTGGTGCTGCAGGTTCGTCCAGCGGCCTTTGTCCGTCAGTTGGATCTGAGTGGAGACATAACCGTCCGGCGCCTGGACCTTGGCGATGACGGCAATCGCCTCGTCCATCTGGCGATCCAGTTCCGGGTCATGATTGAGGGCATAGAGGCTGGCGGCCGCCTCGATCCACTTGTAGCAGTCGCCATCGCTCCAGTTGTTGCCAAAGAACTTTCCCTCGATCTGGCCCGCGGCCACCCGCAGATTGTGAAACGTGGCCGAATTGTCCGGCAGCTCCATCACCTGTTTCATCGTCGGGAGCGTCACGCGCACATCCTGCTCCCAGCGCTCGCCCCAGAACCCGCCGGTCCAGCGCGCCTCGTCCAGCCCGATGGCGCGAAACTTCACGTGGGGACTGGCAGAGACGTTGACGATTTGCCGGCCGGCGGCGATGCCGTCGGACGCGGCGGTGGCCAGCAGGGCCGCGATCAGGAAGCCAGCAGTAGTGTTCTTCATGCCTTGTCGTTGATTTATTCGGACTTGGTGGTGAAACGGATCAGGTTGAACAGGATCTTGTCGGCAACCGGGTCCTTGCCCAGGTTGTCAAGCAGGCGAAGTTGCGAGAGGATCAGCCGCCCCTCGCCCCGGGGAAGGTTGGTTACGACCGCCCCCCACCACGAGTCGCCCGGACCGTAGTAGTGGCGCTTCATCCGGTCGCCTTCCGGAAACCAATCGAAGCCAATGGCGGCGACGATCGCTTCGCCGCCGATGTCGCACAGGGCGACGGGCGACCAGACGTTTTCATAAACTGTCCCCATCATGCCGCCGGTGGGCAGGCCCTCGAAGATCGGATGCGACTTCACCAGTTGCGGGATGCCGGTCCAGGATCCCACGGCCGACACGGCCCGATACGTGACCGGCAGCAGCGGCGACGTCGTCCTGGCCGCGGCCCCGGCAAAACGATGATCGGAGATCGCGCCGACGCCCTGCAGGCAAACGGCCGTGCCGCCGCGTTCGACGAAACGGACGAGTTCGGCGAATCTTTGCTTTTGTTCCGGCGTGCGGGCCGTGGTGGCGGAGACAAACACCGGCACCAACGGGTTCGCCCCCGGATCGAAGTCCGAGAACGCCACGCCGGTCTTCTTCAGAAACGGTTTGAGCAGGTTGGCCGGATCGAGCACTGCGATGGGCGCGGTCGGTGCCGCGAGTTGCCGGGGTGTGAACACGTCCAATTCCTGGGTGTTTTCGGTGATCAGCGCGCCATCTGCGGCGATGACCCGCGCCTTGACCGTGTAGTGCCCCGCCAGCGACCGCGTGGCGATGGCTTCGCCGAAAAGCGGCGTGATGCCCGACGTCATGACGACGGGCACCTCCTGGCGGTAGGCGACGGAGCCGTCCGCCGCGACCACTTCGACGTGCAACCGGCCGGCGACCGCGGCGAGTTCATTGATCCCGGTGATCTCGAGCCGCGTGCCGCGCTCGGCATAGGCATTGCGCGGGAGCAGGCGAAGTGAGACGAGGCGGGGCTGGTTGGCCTTGCGGGTTGCGGCGTAGGCATGGGTCTTGGGGTTGCGCCACAGGTCCAACAAACCCGCGCCGATGATCCAGTCGCCATCGGTCAATGCGTGAATGCAATAGCCAATGACCGCGGGATTGCAGCGGGCCGCCTCGATCATGCGCTGGTTGGCCACCCCGTGCTGTTGTTGCTGATCGAGGCAGAATCGCTGCAGATCGGGATAGAGCGCATCGAATCCACTCTCCTGCAAAGCGCGCCGCTGGCCCTCCGCCAGGCGGCGATGATAAGCTGTCGGCGGCACGATGGGGTTGCCGGAGCGCACGAAGCGCTGGTTGTTGTCCACCAGATCCGGCAGGCTGCCGTAGCCCAGCTCCGAAATGTAGGACGGCAGCCCGAGCTGCACGTTCTTGCCGGGCAGGCGGCCGAGGACGCCCATCGCGCGCATTTCCTCGGGCGTCTTGCGGGCCACGTGCAACAGGGAGTCGTAGGTGTCCCGGTTGATCTGCGGTCCGGGATAATGGTGGATGTCGTTAAACTTCGTCGGCTCGCGTTCGTAGGGCAGATAAAGATTCGCCCCCTGCGCCCAGCCCCCCGACTCGTCGAGGATCAGTCGCGTCGGGTCGAGTTCGCGGGCACGCATCGCCATCGGGTGCAAGAGTTGGGCGAGGACCGGGCGCTTGATTTCGTTGAACAACTCCCACTGCACGACACAGGCGCGGTTGCGATCCCGGAGGATGCTCTGGCTGACTTCGTTCTCCACCCAGCCCGGGAGTCGCGCCGATTCGATCGGGAAATCCATGCACTCGATCGCCAGACTGCCCACGGTCAACACGCCCAATTCGTCGGCGAGATCCAGCCACATCGGCGGCGGTGGCTTGCGCCACGGGCGAATCATGTTGAACCCCGCCTCCTTGGCCAACCGGATCTCGCGGATCGCCATGTCGCGACTGTCGGGATACGCCAGTTTGACCGGGTAGAGGCCCTCGAAAAACGTGGCCTTGAGATAAAGCGGCTGGCCGTTCAGCTGGAACCGGCCGTCACGCAGCGTGAACTCCCGCAGGCCGAAGCGGGTGCGCCATTCGTCCGCCCCCGCGCTGCCGGCGGCCAGGGTCACCACGGCCTCGTAAAGGTGAGGATGGTCGGGCGACCAATGCAGGGCCTCCGGAATGGCCAGCACGCAGTCGAAGCGCGTGGCCCCCGGCTGCAGTTCCACGGTTTTCTCCACCTGCGCGACAATCTGCTCCGGGCGTTTCACCGGGCGGAGGACGACGCTCACCTGCGCCGACGCACGTTTTACACCGGCATTTTCGAGCTCCAAGTGGAAGGTCGCGGTGTTGTCCGCGATCTTCGGCTCGATGAAGACATCGTTGACGTAGGTGTCCCCAGTCGCGACGAGCCTGACCGACTGCCAGATCCCGCCGGTGATCGCCCCGCGCCACTGCGTCGTCTCCATCTGCCCGACGCCTTCGATCCGCTTGTTCTCCATCAAGATTGGCCCGGCCACGCGCACCGTCAGGGTGTTTTCCTCGCCGGCCTTGATCATCTGATCCACGCGAAACTCAAACGGGGTGAATCCGCCTTCGTGGAACCCCACCGCCTTGTCGTTCAGCCAGATCTCGGCCATGAAGTTGACCGCGTCAAAGTGCAGCCGGACAATCCGGCCCGCCCAGTTGGCCGGAGCCTTGAAGGTACGCCGATAGTAGGCGACGCCTTCGTAGTCCTTCTCAACCTCCTCCCAGCAGCTCGGCACGGAGATGGCGCGCTTCGCCGCCTGCGCCGTGAAGGCTTGGTCCTGGTGCCAGGCTTTGGCCCGACCCTCATTCTGCGCGTCGAAGAGAATCTCCCAACTGCCATCCAGCGATTGGACCACCCTGGATTCTGCGGCGCTGGTGCTGGACGCCAAAATCATTCCGGCAAGCCAGAGGAGAAGAAAACGTGTATTCATTGGCATGAGGGACGGCATGCGCGAGAGACCGTCAGCGCACATAGGGGGTCTGCCGCAGCGCGGTGAGCAATTGCGCGCGCAAACGCGCGACCAACGCGGCGTTTTCCGGGGCGGCAGCAATATTGGTCAGCTCACGCGCTCCGAGCGCGTGGTCGTAGAGTTCGAGGGCAAAGGGTTCGCTTGCGGGATCGCGCCGATCCACCCACAGGGTGAAGCGATATCGGTCGGTCCGCATGCTGTAACCCATCAGGTGATGCTCGAAGAGATCCTGATCATAGCGGGCACCGTGTTCCTGGCGGAGCTTCGCCTCGACCCGCGAAATCAGTGGGCCGAAAAACGTCTGCCGCATCTCGCGCGAGAGCGGCCGCGCCGCCCACTCGCGCAGCGCCGGCGAGGGGAATTGGCTGAACGCCGCCTCTTTCCACGGCAGATCCGGCCGCGCGAGCAGCGGCACGAAACTCCGCCCGGCGAGGTGCGGCGGTCGCGGCAGGCCCGCGAGTTCGCAGAGCGTGGGATAGATGTCCACAAACTCAACCAGCGCCCGTGATCCCTGGCCGCGCGCCGTGCCTTGCGGCGCGCACACGATCAGCGGCACGCGCGTCGCGACCTCGTAGTCCGTCGCCTTGCCCCAGATGCCATATTCGCCGAGGTGCCAGCCATGGTCGCCCCAGACGACGATGATGGTGTTGTCCCGCAGGCCCAGCGCATCGAGCTCGGCCAGCACGCGGCCGATTTGCGCGTCGATGAAGCTGACGCACGCGTAGTAGGCGCGCAGCAACTGCCGCGAGGTCGCCTCATCAATCGGTCCGTCCTGCGGCACCCCCGTGCGGGTGCGCAATTCGAACGAGCTGTGCCGCGCAATCGTCGGCGCTCCGGTGGGTGGCTCCGGCAGGCCGGTCAGCGGCAACGTCGCGGGGTCGTAGAGATCGAAATATTTTTTCGGCGCGATGAACGGCAGATGCGGCTTATGGAATCCGACCGCCAGGAAGAATGGTTTGCCGTTGAGTTCGTGCAGGGCGGTGATCGCCCCGTCTGCAATGCGTCCGTCCTGGTAGGCGCTGTCGGGCTCATCCGCGGCTTCCCACGCCGGGCCCGCGGTGATGCCCGCGAGATTGGCGGTGGTCCCGTATTTCGCGAGCGCATCGGCGCGCCGCTGGCGCACGAGCGCAAGGCTTGCCGGCAGCTTGTATTCGCCGCCCCCGCCCTTGGGCGCGATATGGCGGGTCCAGGAGATCGCGTCGTCGGTCTGGCCGGGGTGAAACACCTTGCCGACGTAGACCGACTCATACCCCTGCTGCTTGAAATGCTGCGGCAACGTGACGACGTCGGGCACGGTGTGGCGGAAGAAGGTATCGATTTCCTGGATCTTGAGAGTGTCGGGACGCAACCCTGTAAGCAGGCTGGCCCGCGTCGGCCCGCAGATCGCGTACTGGCAATACGCCCGATCAAAGCGCACGCCGGTCGCGGCCAGCCGGTCGAGGTGCGGGCTCTTGACGGACTTCACGCCATAGGTGCCGAGTTCGGGCCGTAGATCGTCGACCGCGATGAAGAGGATGTTGGGGCGGGGTGCGTCCGCCGCCCGGGTCTCCGCAACGCCAGCCAGGATTGCAAGGCCGGGAACGAGGTGGATCAGTTTCATTGGGCTACAGGGTCTGCCAGAGCGCAGACGTGGCGAGTGGATCGCGTCCGAGCACAAGTGGTTTCAGCAGTTCGATGCCGGCTTTGACGACCAAGGCGGGACCGTAGCCTTCGCCCCACCCGTACCTGCCGTCGTCCGCCACGACCTTCACCAGGCAGATGGTCCGGCTATGGTACTGCGGATCCTGGAGGGTCTCCTTGTAAAGCTGGCGGTCGCCCGTGGAGCCAAATCCCGGCTGGATGAACGCGACCCGCTTGCGCAGGTCCTCCGGCAGCCGCGCGATATAGGTGGCCAGGGCGTTGAAAAAGCCGGTGAGATAGTTCCGGTAGCGCGCGTCAAGGTAGTAGGGGTATAGATCACCCGATTGATCATAGACCCGGGGAACCCCGTGGGAGAAGAGCCAGTCAGGCGCCCACTTGTGGCCGGTCCACAACTCACAATACCAGTATTGCCCGGCGGCCTGTACGCGGCGGAGAACCCGCTCGATTTCAGTAAAATCATAGGTATCCGGACCCGTTTGCAGATTGGGCCACATGAGCCGCCCGGCTTCACCCGCGAGAAACTGATGGTACGGGGAGAAGTCATAGGCTTTGCCGAATGTATTGACCCACACTCCGGCATACGGGGGCCACTCGCCTAGGTAGTTCGTCTCCGCGGCGAAACCCACCTCCTGATTGCCAACCAGCAACACGATAGAGAGTAAGAAATTCCGTATAGTCATGTTAATCGTCCGTCCGGAAGGTCCGCTGGTAATTGGGCATCCCGTATTCTTTCCAGGCGCGAGCTTCCCCGGCGGAGTTGAACCAGAGTGGTGCCAGGTGAGTCGCGCTCCACTGCTCGGTCTCCGTCACCATCTTCCGGAAGCGTTCGGCATTCCGGCCGCGCAGATCCCGCATTTCGCCGATATCGTCGTCGAGCTTGATCAGTCGCCACGGCTCGTTTGCCACCCGGACAATCTTCCACCCGTCCATCCGCGCGGCGACGTCGCAATACCCGTAGCGGTAACGCAGGGCGTAGATCATCTGTCCCTGGTGCGGGCCGCGCCCGGCCAGTACATCATCCCAAATGTCCCGGCCATCCAATTTCTTGCCCGGCGGGATCGGGGCGGCGGCCAGATGGGAAAATGTCGGATACAAGTCCAACGCCGACGCCGGGTGGTCGAAACGCCGGCCCGCCGGCATGGTTCCCGCCCAATGCAGAAACATGGGCACCCGGAATCCCCCCTCCCAGGTATCCCCCTTGGTCCCCCGGAGCGGGGTGTTGTCGGCGCCGTGGTCGATGTTTCCGCCATTGTCGCTGAGAAAGACGATCAAGGTGTTTTCATACTGCCCGCCAGCTTTCAAGGCCTCCACCAGCTGGCCCACTCCGCGATCCATCGCATGGACCATCGCCGAGTAGTTCCGGCGCGAGACATCCGGGATGGCGGCACACTCGCGCAGATCCTCCTCCTTGGCCTGCAAGGGGACGTGGGGCGCGTTGTAAGCCAGATACAGAAAGAACGGCTTTTGCCGCCGCTTCGCCTCGCCGATAAAACGCACCGCCTCCCGCGACAGCGCATCGGTCAAGTATTCCTTTTCCACGACCGGCGTGCCGTTGTGTTCCAAGGGGCTCAGGTATTCCCAGTTGAATTTGCTCCCGGGGCCGGTCGGCCTATCCGCGGGCCGCTTGTAGCGCGTCGGGAAGTATTCATGCCCGCCCCCGAGAAACCCGAAGAAGTCGTCGAAGCCACGCTGGTTCGGGTGATACTTGGGTGACGCACCAAGATGCCATTTCCCGATTACGCCGGTGAGGTAGCCGGCATCGTGCAGCACATCGCTCATCAAGGTCTCCGACCGGGGCACGCCGGCATTGGCGCGGTCGTCCTCGCTGCTGTTGTTCGGCAGGTTGTACGGCACCCCGATCACCTGGGGATAACGCCCCGTCATCAGGCTGGCCCGGCTGGGGCCGCAAAACGGGTGCCCCACATAAAACGAGGTGAAGACGGTTCCGCCCTTCGCCAGCCGGTCGAGTGCCGGCGTGCGGATGTCTTTCGCGCCATTGAAGCCGACATCCGCGTAGCCCAGGTCATCCGCCAGGATCAGCAGGATGTTGGGCCGATTCGCCGCCTCGACGGCCACGGCTTTGTCCGTTGGGGCGCCGACGGCGGCGCACAACGCGACCATTCGAATGAGTGCAGGGTTTTTCATGAGTTTTCTCCCGTTCGTTCCAAATTTCCGGTTCCATCATCGGTCGCCACTTCTCCCCAGACAGTGGGCAGGAAGACCGTCATCTCGCTCGCGCCCCGGTTGCTCCAGGCGAAATACGGCACGAAGGTCGCCGGATGCGGCCGCCATTGCGGCTTCGTCACGGCCCGATACATCCCCGTTGCGCGATCCGTGCGCAGGAGCACCTCGCCGGTGATGACCGCAACCCCACCGAGAAAATCCGGCCGATGCTGCACCTGCAGCGGAGCACTGGCGCGCAGATAGACGTCGGTGATTCGGGTGCCGGCCGGCAGGTCCGGCGACTCGATGCAATACACCACCGGCCCGCGTTGGATTGCGACCTGGTTGCGCACCTCTTCGATGCGCGGGTGGCCCTCCACCAGCCGGATCTCCATCGGCATCTCCAAGTCGACGACATCGCCCGCCTGCCAGGTCCGCTGGATCGTCGCAAAGGTGCCGGGCTGCACGTCGACCCCCGCGTCCTTTCCGTTCAACCGGAGGGTGCTGCCGGTCGCCCACCCGGGAATGCGCAGTTGGACTTCAAAGGGCGTCTGCTTGCACTCCTCCACCGTCAGCTTCACCGCACCGTCCCACGGATAATTCGTCGCCTGGCGCAGCGTCAGCGCCGAGCCGTCGAGCAGGTGGGTCCGCAATTGATTGCCGCCGTATAGAATCACCGCCACGCCGTCGTCCGACAGGCTGTAGGCCCAGGCCGGCAGCTGCGCGATCGTCCGGACCAGATTGGGCGGGCAGCAAAAGCATTCGAGATACGGCAGCCGATCCGGCGACTCGGTGTTCATCTTCGCGTAATCGCGCGCGCCATGAATCTTCCGCAGCGGATTGGCGTAATAGTAGTGTTGGCCGTCGATGCTGATCCCCGACAGACCGCTGTTGAACATCACCAGCTCCATGACGTCCGCATACTTCGCCTCCCCTTTGATGCCCAGCATGCGGAGACTGAACATCGCATTGCAGAGGTTCGCGCAGGTCTCGTTGTACGCGGTCAGGTTGGGCATCATGTATTCGTCACTGAAGCCCTCCTCGATCTTGTCCCGGCGGGTCGACGCGCCGTAGTGGGTCTGACCGACGGCGCCCGTGACATACATCTTGCGGTTCACGACATTGTCCCACAGCCGGTCCAGCGCCTCGAGCAACGCCTGCTCGCCGGTCTCCGCATAGATGTCGGCCGCGCCGGCATAATAATAGAGCGCCAGCACGGCGTGGCCGACCGCCTCGGTCTCCTCGCGCAGCGGCACGCGCTCCTGCACCATGTCTCCGATGGGGTAGCCTTCCGTGCTGGGATCCTCCAGCACCGCCGACTTGCCCCGGTTGTTGACGAAGATTTCCGCCATCTCCAGATATCGCCGGTCCCGGGTGGTGCGGTAGAGTTCCACCAGCCCCATGATCTGCGTCTGGTTGAAACCGAAGCGCGCCAAGTTCGCAGGCCGCGGCTGAAACAACGTGTAGAGCAAATCCGCCGACCGGCGCGCAATGCCCAGGAGGTTGGTGCGGCCGGTCAGGCGATGGTGGATGCACGCGGCTGTGCACAAGTGGCCGTAGTTGTACATCTCATGATACTTCCGGTTGGAAAAATGCCCGAGGCCCTTGATTTGGATCTCCGTGTGCAGATAGCCATCCGCGCCCTGGGCCTGGCCGATGACGTCGATGATTTCATCAAGTTCCGCGAGGATCGCTTCGTCCTGGTTGATTCCGTACACGTAAGCGGCCGCCTCCATCCACTTGTAGAAATCGCCATCATGCCAGGAAAAGCCCTGGTGCGTGCCGGGCAAGAGCCCGGCGGCAATCTTGAAGTTGTTGAGACCGTGCCCGACGTCGCCCTTCAGAATCGCGCCCATGTGAGGCACCATGACTTTTTCACAGTGCGCAAATTTTTCCGCCCAGAATCCCTCGGTCCACCGGCAATCACCGACGTCGATGTTCCGCAATTTCACGTGCGGACTCTCGGAGTTCCTGATGATCGCGTTTTGGTGGATGAAGGAAGGGTTCATGTTGATGTACTTTGGCTGGTTGGCGCCGGCGACCGGCGCTGCTATTGCCGGCCTCCCCTGGGAGCGAGCGCCACCTGGATTTCCTCGATGGACTGATTCTTGGTCTCGACCAGGTAGAGGCGGAGGATGATCAGGCCGAGGCCGACCGTGATGGCGTAGAAGAGGAAGATGCTGCTGGCGCCCATGGTGGCCAGTTGCCAGGGGAAGAACTGCTGCACGAGGTAGGAGGTCAGGCTGGTGATCAAGGTGAAGAACGGAATCGCGATGCCGCGCACCGCAATCGGGAAGATCTCGGAAAACAACACCCACATCACCGGGCCGACGGAAAAGTGAAACGCCGCGATGAAGCTGAGAATCCCGCCAAAGATCAGCGCCGCCGGCATCCGGGCCGCCTTCTGCAGCAGCAGGCTCGCATGATCGCGGGCATCCGCCTCACCGATTGCTCCGCGCACCGCCGCCTTGAAGGCGATGTCGCTCTGGTATTCCCGGCCCACCAGGCCGTTGAGCCGTTGCGCATCGGGAATCTTTGCCATTTCGGTGATCGCCTCCGCCGTAAGCACATACCGGGCGGTTTTGAATCCGTAGGAACAAGCCGCCAGGCTGACAATGATCCAGACCATGCCCCAGATGATGAGCGGCCGCCGCCCCAGGCGGTCCACCAGCAAGAGGCCGCCAATCGTGAAAACCACACTGGTCAAGCCGACCCAGACCGACTGCATGAACGCCGCGTCGGTGCCGATGCCCAATTGTTCGATCACGGTGGGCGCATAGAAGAGGATGGCGTTGATGCCGGTCGACTGCTGGGCAATGGCGATCGTGATGGCGATCACGAAGATGAGACGCATCGGTTTGCCCAGGATTTGCTTCAATTGCTGCAGCACGGCGTGGTCCCGCCCGCCCGCCTTCAGACTCTGCGTCATTTCATCGAGGTGAGGGCTGATTTGGTCGCCCGGGAGAATGCGCTGCAGGCTCTTCTTCGCCTCCTCCAGCCGGTTGGCGTAAACCAGCCAGTACGGACTTTCCGGAATGACGAACAACAACAACAACCAGGCCAGGGCCGGCAGGATTTCGGAGCCCAACATCCAACGCCACGTGTAGTGGGTGATGCCCAGGGTTTCCACCCACGGAGCTCCGGAGTTCGTGGCATTCAGGATGAGGTAGTTGACGAAGTAGGCGCTGGAGAGCCCGACCACGATGTTGATCTGCGTCATCGAAACCAGTTTGCCCCGCCATTTGGGCGGAGCGATCTCCCCAATATACATCGAGGCCAGGGCGATCGAACTGAACGCCAGCCCGCCCAGAAAGCGCGCCGCCACGAGGTTCCAGAAATCAGGCGCCAACGCCGACCAGACCGCCGAAATCAGATAGAGTGCGGCGATGATCTGCAGCGCCCGCTTGCGGCCAAATTTATTGCAGACCAGGCCGACAAAGGGCAACGCGACCAGCACGCCAAAGCCCGGCGCGCTGACGGCGGTGCCGAGTTGCCAGTCCGTCAGGGCAAATTCTTTGACGATGAAGTTCACCGTTCCCGAAATGAGCGCCGCGTCCAGGCCGAAGACGAAGCCCCCCATGGCGACAATGGTGGCGAACGCGAATGCGGATCTTTCAGTCTTGGTCATATTTCCTTTTTTATAGTCTGGTGGTTGAGCTCGCCTGGTCTGTCGGCCATCACTTCTTGTCCGCCGTTCGGATGGCAAGGTCGTCCAGGAAGATTGTACTGCGGCCGGCCGGAGCGTCCGCCTGGCGGAAGGTAATGCTCAAGCCATCCCGCGCGGTTGACGCCGTGCGGCGGGAAAAGGGCCGCGTCACCGTCACCCATTCCCCGCGGGGGCAGGTGGTCAGATCAAGGGCCGGAAAATCGATGGCCGGATCGGCGAGTGAGAGGTGCACGCTTCGGACAGTGCTGTCCGGCTCCACCCAAATTCTGACCGAGAGCGCATAGTCACCCGGGGGAAGCTTGACCGCGCCCTCCGGGGTGGCGGCGGCGACCATGTCGGCGGCCAGATTTCCGTCCTGGGCGAATTTCAGGCTCTTGGTGCCAGCGGCGAATCGCTCGTGGCGCACGATCGCGAGGTGTTTCGCCGAGTCGGCGTCGATCCGCCAGAACTTCTGATAGTCGTTCTCCTTGGAACTTTCCGGCACCAAATCGAGCGGCCGGGGGTTGTGCTCAAACAGGATCGGCCCCTCAAATCCGAAGAAGGCGCGGTCCAGGAGATTCGCCTGCGGTTTCTGCCACACCCGCACGTAGTCGACCTCATAGTCGACCGGCAGCTCGTCCTTGTCCGGCAGGCCGAGCCATACGAAGATCTCCGAGTCCAGCCAGATTTCGAGCGGGTTGGTGATGACCCAGTTCCTGCCCTCCTTCTGCTGCGTGGTGGCATACACCTGTTTGCCGTCCACAAAGAATTTGATGGTGTCCTCACCCCACTCGCAGCCGTAGACGTGAAAATCGTCGGCGACGCGAAAAGGGAGTTTCGACTTGCCGCCAAATTTGCGGGTGGGGCGCTTGGCCGGTGGCTGCCAGTCATGAATACTGCTCTTCAGCGTGTCGTCCTGAATGTCCCCCTTGATCTTGGGCCGGCCCATTTGTTCGTAGACATCCAGTTCCGACTCATAACCGATCGCCCAGAAGGAACTCGTCATGGCGGCATTCCCGGCCTTTGACCTCACCTCCATGTAGCCATTCAGGAAGCGACGGCGTGAGATCACGCCCGCCGTCGTCACCGGCATCAGATCGCCCTTGTTATCGCCGTACTTCGCCCCCTCTTTCCCGTCGACATACTGTTCGTTGGCAAACGGGAACGCCGGTTCCCACCGGGTCCGGAGCTTCAGCCGACCATCCTCCACCAGTACGTTGTCCGGCGAGAACTGCGATGGGGCGCGGCCTTTCCAAATGTAGAACTTGCCGTCCTCCCCTTCCACAAACCACTTCGAGCGATCCAACTTCGTCCCTTCGAATTCATCGCTCACCGCCTCATTCAACACCCACCCGCCCCGGTTCTGCGGGTCCGACGCGGGGAGCACGACGACCGAGGCTGGCGCCGACGTCCTTTCCGCCCCGCAAAGATTCAAGGTCGGCGCCAGCGTCAGCAGGGAAACGGCCACGCCGAGTGGGTAGGAAGTCGTCTTCATGGGTTCTTCATAGTAGGGTTGTCGTGAATTTACGGTGGGGCCGCAGTCACCCGCGTTTCTGCCAGACCCGGATGTAGTCGATCTCGAAGTCCGCGGGCAGGGTTTCCTGGGTGGGCAGCCCGTCCCAGGGGAAGGTTTCCGAATCCACCCAAATCGAAAGCGGCTGCGTCAACACCCACCCTGGTCCCAGTTCCTGTTTTGTGACTGCCTGGATCTGCTTTCCGTCCGCGTAAAACTTCAGGCCATTTTCGTCCCACTCACAGCCGTAGACGTGGAACCCGTCGGCCGGGCGCCAGTCGAGAAATTGCTTACCCCGCCATTTTCGCCGGTCCTTCTTCTCCTTCGTGCCCCAATCGATGACGTTCGACTGAAAGCGTCTTTCCTCCTTGGCCTCCGCAGGTCGACTCGGAGCTCCCACAAATTCAAAGACATCCAGTTCCGATCCCTTGCCGGTGCCCCAGAACGAACTCGTCACCGAGGCATTGGCCGCCTTGCACCGGATCTCCATGTAGCCATACCGGAATTGATTTTTGCAGATGACCGCCGCGGTGGTGATGTTTTCATACGCCCGGCCTTTGCCGTCCTTGCCTGGAGACGACCGATCAAGCGTGGAGGAGAACTTGAAATCCGGCTGCCAGCGCGACTGCAGTTTCAGCATCCCGTTTTCAACCCGGACGTTGTCCGTCGAAAACTGCGAGGGCGCGCGACCGATCCAATTGGATTTGTAGACCCCGTCCCTCCCCTGGATCAGCCACTTGGTCTCGTTTAACTTGGGGTCGGTGAATTCGTCGCTTACCTCGGTTTTGAGGAGCCACTGGCCGGTATTGGACGGATCGGAGAACGGATGGACCTGACTCAATTTCGCCGCGGAAGCGGGGAAAACGCCCTGCGGAGCGGCGCGGAGTTGCTCCAGCAGTTCTGCCGCCACCTTGGGTTCCTGCGCGGCAAGGTTGATGGTCTCATGGGGGTCGGCCCGGTGATCATAGAGCTCCAGGGCCAGCGGTGGAGTGGCTACGTTGCGATCGTCCAACCAGGCGGTCAGCCGGTAGCGGTCGGTGCGCATGCTGTAACCGGTCAGATGATTGGAAAAGAGATCGGCATCATACCGATCGCCGTGCTCCTGCTTGAGCCTGGCCTCCACGTCGGCAATGATCGGACCGAAAAAAGTCTGGCGCATCGCCGGCGAGAGCGGCCGGGCCGCCCACTCCCGGAGAGCCGGCGAGGGAAACTGGCTGAACGCCGCGGCCTTGCCCGGAGCCGAGGGATCCGCGAGCTGCGCGGCAAAACTCCGCCCCTCCAACGCGGCCGGCACCGGCAGGCCGGCCAGTTCGCATAGCGTGGGATAAACGTCCACGAATTCGACGAGTCCCTGCGTCTTCGCCCCGCGCTGCGCCATGCCGGGCGTCCACACGATCAGCGGCACGCGCGTCGCGACCTCGTAATCGGTCGCCTTGCCCCAGATCCCGTATTCGCCCAAATGCCAGCCATGGTCGCCCCACACGACGATTATGGTGTTGTCGCGCAAGCCCAACGCGTCCAGCTCCGCCAGCACCCGTCCAATCTGGGCGTCGATGAAACTGGTGCAGGCATAGTAGGCCCGCAGCAACTCGCGCGACGTGGCATCGTCAATCGGCCCGCTGGTGGGCACGAGCGTGCGGGTGCGCAGCTCGAAGGAACGGTGCAGCGCGATCGTCGGACCATTTTTTGGCGGGTGGCGGATTTCGGTCAGTTCGAGTTTTGCCGGATCGTAGAGATCGAAGTATTTCTTCGGCGCAACAAACGGGAGGTGTGGCTTGTGAAAGCCCACGCCGAGAAAGAACGGTTTTCCGCCCTTGAGTTCGCGCAAGGCGGCAATGGCACCATCGGCGACCCTCCCATCGAGATACTCCGCATCGGGCACATCCGCCGCCTCACAGGCCGGACCTCCCCCCATGCCCTCGAGTTGCGCCTCCGGGCCATATTTTGCCAGCGCCTCGGCCCGGCGGCGCGCCACGACGGCGTTGCTCTCCGGCAACTTGTATTCGCCCGCGTTGTAGCCGCCCTTGCCGGGCAGCTTGACGGGGTGACTCCACGAATTGGCGTCATCCGTCTGACCCGGATGAAACACCTTGCCGACATACAAGGACTCGTAGCCGTGCTGTTTGAAATGCTGCGGCAGGGTGACACAATCGGGCACCGTCTGGCGGAAGAACGTATTGATCTCCGCAATCCTGAGCGTGCTGGGTCGCAGTCCGGTCAGGATGCTGGCGCGGGATGGCCCGCAAATCGCGTACTGGCAATACGCCCGCTCAAAGACGCGACCCCCGGCGGCGAGCTGGTCCAGATTGGGACTCTTGACTGCCGGCACCCCATAACACCCCAGTTCAGGGCGCAGGTCGTCGACCGCGATGAAGAGGACGTTGGGCCGGGCGCCGAGCGCGCCGGTAAGCGCGACGGCCAACAGAATCGGGGGAAAAACGCTCACGGAGGAATCAGAACGTGAACGTATTCGTCAGGAACCATGCCTTCTCCAGCGGGATGCGGACGATCGGGATTGAACCATCGGGATTGGCCCGGATGGGAATATCCCGATCATTGCCGAAGGCGTTGCGCACATTAAGTTGGATTTTCCAGTCGATCTTCTCGGTCAGTTGACGCCGATAAGAGACCCAGCCATCGCCGTTGAGCTGCGACGGGGAGAAGTAAGGCTTCGACAGATCCGGTGCGACCGTGCCGTCCGCCCGAACCAATTGATTATAGCCGATCGCGCCCTTGTCCTGCCATCTGGCCGCCGCGCCCAGACTGAATCCATTCAGAAACGTCTCCTTGGAGAACTTGTAACTGCCCACCAGGTTGGCGCGCCATTTCCGTTGTTCCTGGCTCTGGGTGCCGTCCTTGATTTGGGCGGCAATGATCGGGGTCAGGATATCTGTCGTGTAGCGGCTGCCAAACATCCCCGGCGCCTGGTTGTTGGGCGAATCGCGGAGGTCATATATGCCCGCCGCCTGCATGTTCGCCAGGACAGTCGTGGCCAGTTGGAAGAGATCGCGGCCGGTATCGGCCGTCACCGTCGTTTGCTTCGCGACATTGAGCATGACGCGCAGACCCCTGACCGGGTTCGACACGAGTTCAATCTCCAGTCCCTTGGAAGTCTGGTTGCTGGTGGCCACCCGGTTGTCGACCGCGTCCGACACCAATTGATACGTCGCGCCATTCTTGATGACGTTGAAGTTCAATCGGTCGCCGATCGTCGCCGGCAACAAACCGAGCAGGAGCTTCTGGTACGCGGCATAGGAATTGATCTGGGGAATGGTATCGGCCACCGGATTGCCGTCGATGTCCCGCAGGATCTCCTGCTTGGTCTGCGCCCAGGTCCAGCCGAGGTTCTGCGGCTGGATGACCCCGCGGTCCAGGAAGAACGTCCCGACGCGATCGGCGATGGCGGAGGCATTGAGCCCCGCAAACGTGGCCTGGGCGGCCGAAGACTCATACCAGTTCATGCGCAAGTAGAGTTTCGAACCGAAATCCACCGCGAAGCCCATCTCCTTGGTTTTTCCCAGCGGCGATGATATCGGCGAACCGTAGGCATCCCGCCGCGCACCCGCCGGATCGAAATTCTCGGACTGCCCGTAGAGCAGGCTGACCTTCGGTTGCAGCGGCAGGCGCGAGGTCCACCTGGCGGGAACATGCACCACCGCACTCGCCGTGAAGGTGTTCCCCGCTTCGATTGAAGTGGCCGAATCCTGATAGATGAAGTTCTCCGGAAGATAGATGCCATCGGCATCCCGATCGGCCGTCGAACCCGTCCGCAGCTTGCGCTGATCCGGGGTCAAGGCGGTATAGGCCCGGGCGGTGTCGCGCCGCCACCCGAAAATCGTGTCCACGCTGTTCTGCAGGAATTTGCTTTGCAGCGAAAAGGCCCGCGAATTGATGATCCGCTTCCCGATATTGCCGCCGTCGAGAATCTCCCGCGTGGTCAGGTCAATCGTCTGATAAACCCCTCTGCGGGCCGCGGGCGACAGGTCGAGCGGCTGGTAAACGACCTGATACGTCTCCCCGGCACGCGGGAGCGAGAGATTCAGGGGTCCGAAGGTGACTTGGTCGGGGCCGGACAGCTTCCGGGCGTCGATGTTGTTGAGATATACCAGACCGACGACCCGGGCGTTGTTGTTGGCGCCGAGGGAGCCGGCATACACCGAATTGCGCAACGACGAAGGAGTGGTGTCCCAGACCATGGAGTAGGCGCGGTTCTCCGTGCTGTTTTCCGATTGTTCCGCCACCCCGGTGAGGGTATGCGTGCCCAGCCAGCTCAGGCGCCGGTTGAGCTGCGAGAAATCAAGCTTGTAGAACGCCGTCGCCCGGACGGCCTCGTGCTCCAGTTTACGGGCGGAACTCTGACCCAGGTTGTTGACCCGGACCACCACCCTTCCGACGTTGGGATTCGGCTCACCATTGGGCAACGTCTGCATCAGGTCAATCGATACATCCGAATCGGCGTACACGGAGAACACCCGATCCGATCCGACCAGCAAGGCGTTCCGCTTCAACTCCTCCCGGGCGTACGCCAGTTCGAGGCCGGCCCGGTTATCCTTGAAGAAGAGCTGCTCCAGGCTGGCGTTGTAGACCTTGAAGTCCTGGAAAACCCGATTCGTGTCACCCGTGAACAGCCGATCGCGATAATCGAACGTGTGGCGGTTTTGCAGCACCGGCGGGGCAAAGCCAGTGCCGTAATTGGAGGTCTCGAACGCCTTGGTCCAAAACGTCCGGAAATTCGTTCCATTCGCCCCGGCGGAAGTGAGCATGTCCCCCACGTAGCCGTCGGCGGCGGGAAACTTCGTACTGAAGCCCGCGCTCGGATCCGACACGCCGGGTTGCGGATACACGAGGGCCGGTGCAAAAAAGAAGGGCCGCTGGGCGAAGGGCGAAGCCGCCAGCGCACCCGCAATCGTCGACTGCGGGATGTATGTTCCGCCATTGGCGGCGGTGCGCACGGTGGGCGGCACCGCGACCCCGGTGTATTTGGTAAAGTCGGTCGTCGACCCCGACCACCAATCGTTGTAAGTTACTTTCGGCGGAATGACCATCGGCGGGTTGCTCGTGATATTACCGCTTTCCACGTTGGCCCGCAGGGTCGTGGCACCGAGAATGGCGCTTTGCCGGTTCTCGAGCAGGACCGCCTGTACATCGGCGTAAATGCGACGATCCTCCTGGAAGGAAGGTCGCTGGTTGGCGTTTTCCTTCGCGTGCAGCGCCGCCACTCTCAGGACAAGGCGGTTCGGGATCAGCACCTTGTTGAAGTTGAGGGACCCTCGCATGCTGGCATTGCTCCCGCCCCGGAATACCACTTCACCCTGGTCGCGGCCGAACGAAGCCCGGCTCAGTCCGGTGTCGATGATGCCGCTCGGGCTTCCCACCCCGAAGAGAATGGAATTCGGCCCGCGGTTGATCGTGATGCTGGAGGAATTGTAAACATCGAAAGGGATGTCCGTCAGGAAGAAATTCCGGGTCAGGGTGGCGGCCCCAAGGCCGCGAATGCGTTGGTTGCCCTGGGGGTTCGTGCGCGCCTCGTCCTGATCCGAGCGGTCAGCGGTCGAAGAGGAAAACCCGGTGAAGTTACCCTGCAATCCGCCGACTTCGGTATTCAACCCGTAGGCGAGCGCGGTCCCCGCATCGGTCGCCCCAATGTCGCTGAGCAATTCAGGGGTGAACACCTGGATCGATGAAGCGACGTCTTTCAATTCCGTGCGCAACCTTGAACCTGCCAGGGTATGAGTCGCTTGGTAACCCTGGTTGTGCTCCGCCGTGATCACAAAGGGTGACAGGGCAATGACGTCCTCCTCCACTGCCTTGGTAACTGCGGGCACCGCGACCGCGGCCGGCGCCGATTGTGAGAAGCCCGCGGAAGGCAGGCTGAGGAAGCTTGCGACGACCAGAATCCGCTTCCACGGGTTCTGCGCATTCGAACGGAGACTTGATATTTTCATGATGGTTTGGTGATGGGGAATTCCGATCTTGTTCAATTTCTGAGTCATACCTGGGACAGAACCACGGCCGGATCCGTCCTGAAGTCCGGCCGTCCAAGCCGGAGAAGTTGAGCGCATCGACAGCCTGCTGGGATGAGCGCCGGTTTCTTCATCTTCGTCGGGGCGGCAGGAACGATGCAGCGCTCAGCGCGCGTACGGGGTTTGCCGGAGAGCGGCGAGTAATTGCCCGCGCAGGCGCGCGACAAGCGCGGCGTTTTCCGGCGCGGCGGCGACGTTGGCGCGCTCCGGGGCATCGTGACCGTGGTCGTAGAGTTCGGTGGCGTACGGCTCGCCCTCCGGATCGCGTCGGTCCAGCCACAGGGTCAGGCGATACCGGTCGGTGCGCATGCTGTAGCCCATGAGGTGATTTTCGAAGAGTTCCTGATTGTAGCGGGCGCCGTGTTCCTGGCGGAGCTTCGCCTCCACCTGCGCGATCAATGGGCCGAAGAACGTCTGCCGCATCTCGCGGGAAAGGGGCCGCGCGGCCCACTCGCGCAACGCGGGCGAGGGAAACTGGCTGAACGCCGCCTCCTTCCAGGGCTGGTCCGGCCGTGCGAGGAGCGGCACAAAACTCCGCCCGGCGAGGTGCGGCGGCGGCGGCAGGCCCGCGAGTTCGCAGAGACTGGGATAGATGTCGACGAACTCCACCAGCGCCCGCGATCCCTGGCCGCGCGCGGTGCCTTGCGGCGCGCACACGATCAGCGGCACCCGCGTGGCGACCTCGTAGTCCGTCGCCTTGCCCCAGATGCCGTATTCGCCGAGGTGCCAGCCATGGTCGCCCCAGACCACGATGATGGTATTCTCCCGCAGGCCCAGCGCATCGAGCTCGGCCAGCACGCGGCCGATTTGCGCGTCGATGAAGCTGACGCACGCGTAGTAGGCGCGCAGCAACTGCCGGGACGTCGCCTCGTCGATCGGCCCGTCCTGCGGCACCCCCGTGCGCGTGCGCAATTCGAACGAGCTGTGCCGCGCAATCGTCGGCGCTCCGGTGGGTGGCTGGGGCAGGTCGGTCAGCGGCAACGTCGCAGGGTCGTAGAGATCAAAATATTTCTTCGGCGCGACGAACGGCAGGTGCGGCTTGTGGAAGCCGACGCCGAGGAAGAACGGCTTCCCCTTCAGCTCGCGCAGGGCACCGATCGCGCCGTCGGCGACACGTCCGTCGATGTAGTTGCTGTCGGGAGCATCGGCCGCCTCCCAGGCCGGACCCGAGGTGACGCCGCCGAGGTAGGCAGACTTCCCATACTTCGCCAGCGCGGCGGCGCGACGCTCGCGCACAATGGCAAGGCTCTCCGGCAATTGGTAAGAGCCACCGTCGCCCGGGAGCGCCACATGGCGCGTCCAGGAGTGCGCGTCGTCGGTCATGCGCCCATGGAACACCTTGCCGACGTAGACCGACTCGTACCCGTGCTGCTTGAAATGCTGGGGCAGCGTCACCACGTCAGGTACCGTGTCGCGAAAGAACGTGTCGATTTCCTGGATCTTCAGCGTGTCGGGGCGCAGCCCCGTGAGCAGGCTGGTGCGCGTCGGACCGCAGATCGCGTACTGGCAATACGCCCGATCGAAGCGCACCCCCGTCGCGGCCAGCCGATCAAGATTTGGGCTCTGCACGGCCTTCACGCCGTACGTGCCGAGTTCGGGCCGCAAGTCGTCGACCGCGATGAAGAGAACGTTGGGTCGAGCACCCGCTCCAACGCTGACGGCGGTGACCCCGCCCCAGAGGGCAAGGCAGAAAAAAAAGGGAAGTCGTTTCATGAAATTGAAGAGGCGCTACCGCCACACGATCGGCATCCAGACCGTCATGTCGCCCTTCCCGCGGTTGCCCCACGCGTAGTAGGGGACGAATTTGATCCCGGCCTTCTTCCACTCCGGCTGGGCCAATGGCTGGTACATGGCCGTCTGCTGAGCCGGCTGCCAAAGCGCTTCACCACTCAACATCGCCAATCCCCCCATGACCTTGGGATCGCGGTGGACCTTCAATTGAATATCGGAGGGCAGGTAGACGCCGAGAACGTCAGCGTTGCCGGGCAAATCGGGCGTTTCCACACAGTACACCACCGGGCCGCGTTTGATCGCGGCCTGGTTGCGCACTTCCTCGATGCGCGGGTTGCCGACCAGCAGGCGGGCTTCCATCGGCATGGTCAACGCCACCGCATCGCCGGCTTTCCAGGCGCGATGAATCCGGGCGAAGGTACCCGGCTTCGCGGCCACACCGGCCTCCCCGCCATTGATGCGGATTGTGGCGCCTTCCGCCCACCCGGGAATGCGCAGGAGCATTTCAAAAGGCGCCGCCTTGCACGCTTCGAAGGTAAGCTTCACCGCGCCCTCCCAAGGGTACTGGGTCTCCTGCCTCAGCCGGAGTTCCGAGCCGTCGAGCAGACGGGTGGCCAGGGTATTGCCGCCATACAGGTTCACCGCCACGCCGTCGGCCGACAGGCTATAGGCCCAACCGGATAATTGCGCAATGGTGCGGACGATATTCGGCGGACAGCAGAAGCACTCAAGATACGGCTGCCGATCGGGCGTCTCGGTGGCAAGTTTCGAGTAATCACGCGCGCCCCGCAACACACGCAGGGGATTGGCGTAGATATATTCCGTGCCGCCGGCGCTGATGCCGGAGAGGGCGCTGTTATACATGACCAGCTCCATGATATCCGCATACTTCGATTCCCCATGAAGCCCCAGCAGGCGGTGGCTGAACATGGCGTTGGCGATGTTCGCGCAGGTTTCGTTGTAGGCCGTCAGGTTGGGCATCATGTACCCATCGAGGAACGCCTCGTGGACGAAATCCGGATTATTCCGGGACTGACTGGACGCACCGTGGTGGGTCTGCCCGCAGGCCCCGGTGACATACATCTTCGTATTGACGATATTCTCCCAAAGCCGGTCCAGCGCGGCGATCAACGCCTTTTCGCCGGTTTCGGCCGCCACATCGGCCGCCCCGGCATAGAAGTACAGCGCCAGCACCGCGTGTCCGACCGCCTCGGTTTCCTTGCGGAGCGGTTTCCGCTCCTGGACCATGTCTCCGATCATGCTGAAATTTACAGTGGAGTCCGGTTCCACGCGGGACGCTCCTCGCATGTTGATGAAGGTCCCGGCCAATTCCAGATACCGGCGGTCCTTCGTCGTGCGGTACAGCTCCACCAAGCCCATGATCTGGCTTTGGTTGAAGCCGAAACGGGCCAGCTCTTTGGGCCGGGGCTGAAACTTCCCGTAGAGATAGTCGGCATTCTTCCGGGCAATCTCCAGGAGGTTGGTCCGGCCCGTCACGCGCTGGTAAATGCAGGCGCTGGTCATCAGATGGCCCGCATTATACAGCTCGTGGTGATTCCGATGGGTGAAAGGTTTGATGCCCTGGATTTGATTGAAGGTCGACAGGTAGCCGTCTGGTTTTTGGGCCTGGGCGATGACCGCAATGATCTCCTCGAGCTCCCGCACGATCCGCTCGTCCCGGTTGACGGCATAAACATACATGGCGGACTCCATCCACTTGTAAAAATCGCCATCGTGCCAGGCGAAGCCCTCGTGTTTCCCTTGCTGCAGCCCGGCCGCGATTTTGAAATTATCATACCCGTGCCCGATCCCGCCTTTGAGGATGGTGCCCATGTGGGGCACCATCACTGCCTCGCACAGCTTGAATTTCTCGGCCCAGAAACCCTCGGTCCACCGGCAGTCCCCGAGGTTGATGCTCCTCAGCTTCACCGCGGGACTGTCGGCGTTGTTGATGATGCCCCGCTGCTGGGCGGAAAGCGGTTGGAGCAGCACGAGGAGGCCAAGACTGACGGTAAAAAGTTTCATAGTATGTTCCCTTGCCTTTCAGGTGCGTTTCCGCGCGATGGCCATGGCGACCAGGATGATGGCGCCTTTGCTGACCAATTGATAAAAGTAGGGAATCCCGAGCATGTTCTGGCCATTGAGCACCAGGGCCACGATGAAGGTCCCCAGCACGGTCCCGGCCAGCCGGCCCTGGCCGCCCTTCAGGCTCGTGCCGCCGAGAATGACCGCGGTCAGCGCATCGAGTTCGTAGCCCTGCCCGGCGGCCGGAATGCCCGCGTAGGTTTGCGCCGCCAGGAGGAACCCCGCCAACCCGGCCAGCAACCCCATGAGGGCGAAAACCAGGATCCTGGTCTTCACCACATTGATGCCGGAGAGCCGGGCGGTTTCCTGATTGTTGCCGATGGCGTAGACGTTCCGGCCAAACTGGGTGTACTTCAGCAGGAACCAGAGCAGGACCAGCACCGCCGCCAGGAAGTAGATGGGGATCGGTACGCCGAGGAAACTCCCCGAGCCGATGAAGCGGACGGTCGCCTGCTCAAAGGGCAGCGG
Source organism: Opitutales bacterium (assembly GCA_038249085.1). Taxonomy (GTDB): domain Bacteria; phylum Verrucomicrobiota; class Verrucomicrobiia; order Opitutales; family Opitutaceae; genus ER46. Next base: position 9,437 of record JBBRWR010000003.1, on the reverse strand, counting down.
CCGGCCCCCGATGATGATATAAGCGACGCCGCGGACGACACTCATCGTTCCCAGCGTGATGATGAAGGGATTGATGTTCATCACGGCGATGAAGAAGCCGTTGACCAAGCCCACGACGACCGCACCCGTCAGGGTCAGCAACAGCGCCAGCGGCAGTCCCAGGCCCGCGTTGATGCTCACGCACAGGATGACGCTGGCGAACGCGACCACCGACCCGACAGAGAGATCAATGCCATCGCTGATCAGCACCATGGTCATGCCAAAAGAGATAATCCCGATGACGGCGGTCCCGAGCAGGATATCCTTGAGGTTGGTGAGGGTGAAGAAGTGCGGGCTGAGGTTCGCCAGCAGGATGATCAGCGCGACCGAGGCCAGCGTGAGTTTGGGCAGATAGCCGGCCGTCAGCTGCTTCAAACCGCCGAGCCTTCCGGCCATGGATCCCTGCGTCAAATGGGTTGGGGTCCTATCCACGGGAAAGGTCCGGTTGCGGCCCGGCGATGCCGTTGATGGCCAGGTACAGGGCGTTGTGATCGAATTCCAGCCGGGAGAATTCTTTGAAGATCCGTCCCTGGTAAATCACGATGATCCGGTCGGCTACGTCCATGAGTTCGCTCATGTCGGACGAGGTGTAGATGATGCCCTTCCCGGCCGCGGCAATCGCTTGAATGAGGCGGTTCACTTCCTGCTTGGCGGCGACATCAATACCCGCGGTCGGCTCGTGCATCAGGATGATCCGCGAGTCCAAGTCCAGCCACTTGGCGATGACCGCCTTTTGCTGATTGCCGCCGCTCAGATTCTTGATCGGGGTGTGCACGGAGTCCGTCTTGATGGACAACTCCGCGACATACTTCGTGGCGGCGGAGTGCTCATCGTCACGCCGCACGGTCGAGAGGAGCGGTCGCTGCTGCCCTTTGGCAATGCAGATGTTGTCCTGCACGCTGAGCTCAAGAAATTCGCCATTGAGCTGGCGATCCTCCGGAACCAGCCCGATGCCATGCCGGATGGCCTGTCGCGGGTGCTTGAGGCTCACCTTCATACCGTCGATCTCCACCGCACCGCTCTCGGCGACCTGCAGGCCAAACAAGTATTCGAGGACATCGTCGATGCCCGAACCGCCCAGACCGGCGAAACCCAGGATTTCGCCTCGGTGCAACTGAAAGTTGATGCCCCTGACCTTGGGCAGGTTGAGGTCTTTGACCCTCAGCAGCACTTCCGACGCCGACCCTGGCCGCGAGGCTCCAACGTGGACCGCTGCTCCTTCCCCGCGCGCCGGCTGGCTCCGCTTACCGCTCATGTGGTCCACGATGCTGTCGGCCGTGAACTGTGCCGTCGGACCGGCGATGACATTCCTCCCGTCGCGGATGATGGAAATTCGATCGCAGATTTCCATGACCTCCTTCAGGCGATGGGAAATGAAGACCACGCTGCACCCCTTCCGCTTCAGGCTGCGCATGATGCCAAAAAGCGTTTGCACCTCATGCTGCCGCAATGCCGTCGTCGGCTCGTCCATGAGCAAAATCCTGGGCTCACGCGCGCAGGCTTTGACGATCTCAACCAGCTGCTTTTCCTCGGCAGTCAGTTCGGCCACCAGGCGGTGCGTGTCCAGGTTCAACTCCAGCATCGCGAGCAGTTGCGCGGCGTCGGCATGCATCTTCCGGTAGTCGATCAGGCCGGACTTCCGGGGCATCTTTCCGATGAAGATGTTTTCCGCGATGGGCAGATACGGCAGCAAGCGCCGGTGCTGGAAGATGATGCTGATCCCCAACTCCTGGGCCTGCTCGGGCGTGATCTTGCGCACTTCGCCGCCGTTGATGAACAACCGGCCCGAGTCGGGCGGAAAGACGCCCCAGATAATGTTCAGCAGCGTCGACTTGCCCGCGCCGTTGCTGCCAATCAGGCCGGTGATTTCACCCGGATTGAACTCAAGCTGGATGTCGGTCAGCGCCTTGACCCCACCAAAGCGCTTGGTGACATGGTCGATTCTCAGGGCGGAAGTTTCCATCACGGGTCCTCGTTGAGGCCAAGGAAAGTCACCTCACTTGAAGCTCAGATACAGCAGGTTCTCATCCACGTTGGCCTTGGTCACGAGCACCCCCGTGGTTTTCACGACGAACGGGACGGGACGATTGTGATGCAAGCGGTCCAGCAGGAACACGGCCAGCGCGCCGTAGTTGTAGGAGTGCATGGCGAACACGCCGGCCACAATCGGACCCTTCTTCAGTTCCTGGTAGATGCTCTGGCTCTCCACCACCGACACCGTCTTGATCGTGCCTTCCAGCTTGGCGTTTTCGATCGCCCGTACGATGCCCATGCCGCTGGTGTCCTCGATCGAGATGAAACCTTTGAGGTCCGGGTTGGCTTGAATGATGGCCGCCGCCCAGTTCATCGCCTTGATCGTGTCGTAACCGGTGCCCGCATCCGCCACGACTTTGATCTTCGGATACCCGGCAAAGGCTTGATAAAACCCTTTCACGCGATCCTCCGACGGGGGGATTGGATCGGGGAATTTGCTAATTGCCACCTTGCCCACGCCGCCGATGGCCTCCGCCAGCGCCTTGCCCGCGAAATACCCCGCGGCCACATCGTCCCCCCCCACCTGCCCCTCCGCCTTGGAATCCGGCTGAATGGAGTCCATCGTCACGACCTTCATGCCCAGCGCATGCGCCAGTTCCACGCCCGCCACCCCGGCGGCCTGCGTCGTTGACCCCAGCACCAGCAGTTTCACGTCGCGCTTGGCGAAGTTGCGGATGATTTCCAGTTCCTTGACGGGATCGTCATTGGAGGAGGCGTCCACCAGTTCATAACCGAGCGCCCGCGCCGTCTCCTGCGCCCCCTTGAGCATGGCCTGCTGGAAGGAGTCCGCCTGATTGTGCTGCATCAGGCCCATCGTCCCCCTGGGTTCAACGCTGGTCCCGCCAATCGCTCCCGCGTCCTTTGGCGGGCGATTGCAGGCCGTGACAAACAGAGCCACGCCGAACGCGAAAAGGGCTAACCGAGGAAGCTTGATCATGATCGTTAGGTTCAGGGTTGGGGATTGAACTACCGCACCACGCGACCGGAGGCCGAGCCGCCCATCAGTGCCTCCACCTCCGCCCGGGTGGAGTAGTTGAAATCCCCCTTGATCGAGTGCTTCAGGCAGGAGGCGGCCACCGCATATTTCACGGCCGTCTGCGGTTCGCGGAGTTCAGGCGTCGTGAGCGCAAAAATCAATCCGCCCGCAAACGCATCACCGCCACCCACGCGGTCGACGATGTTTTTGATCTCGTACGGCCGGTAATCCCCCTGCGCGTCGAGCGGCGCAAAGTTCGGCTGATCCGCAGCCGCATCATAGAGCATCGCGCCCCAGTTGTTGTGGGAGGCGGAGCAGCTCTCGCGCAGGGTGATGGCCACTTGGCTGACGTTCGGAAATAGTTTCACCACCTGCCGCGCGACATCGGGATAGCGGGACGTATCCAGAGTGCCCGCATGCACGTCGGTTTCACCTGCCTGGATGCCGAGCACGTCATGGCAGTCCTCCTCGTTGGCGATGACGACATCGACGAAGGGCAGGATCGTTTTCATCGTCGCCTGGGCCAGCTCGCGCGAACTCTTGGCCGGCTCCCATTTCCACAATTTGCCCCGGAAGTTCAGATCGATGGAGACCGTGGCCCCGGCTGACTTCGCCGCTTGCGCGGCGGCGAGGGTCGCCCCGGCGGCAATCTGCGACAGCGCCGGGGTGATCCCGCTGAGATGCAGCCATTGCGCGCCGCCAAGAATACCTTTCCAATCGTACTGGTCCGCCGGTGTCAGGGCGATGGCCGAGTCCGCCCGGTCATAAATCACATTGCTCGGACGCTGGTTCGCGCCGGTCTCCAGGAAGTAGAGTCCCAGCCGGCCCTTGCCGGTGCGGAGCACATACTGCGTATCGATGCCCACGGCTCGAAGCGCGTCCATCGTGGCGTCGGCCAGCGCGTGCCTGGGCAGCGCGGTGATATAGCGGGCCACGCCCCCGAAATTGCAGATCGAGGCGGCGACGCTCGCCTCGGCGCCGGCATAGGTAACTTCAAACTCCCGCGCCTGGCGCAGGCGCAGATTATCCGGAGCGGCCAGGCGGCCCATGATTTCACCGAAGGTGACGATCGTCTTCATGTGGAAAAGAAAAGCGGCTCAGCGGCGGCGGAGTTGGTCGATGGCCTCGCGGGCTTCGCGCGCCTGGGCGGTGATTTGGTCCCAAGCGGCGGCCTTGATCAGCTCGCGCTTGGCAATCCAGGAACCGCCCACGGCCGGCACGAGCGGTGTGGCAAGGTAGGTCGTCATGTTCTTCACCGTCAGCCCGCCGAGGGGCAGATAGCGCAGGCCGAGGTGCTGGTAGGGCGCGGCCATGGCCTCGAGGTGCTTCAGGCCGCCGGCGGTTTCGGCCGGGAAAAACTTCAGCAGGCGGCAGCCGTATTCGAGGGCCGTCTCAATGTCGGAGGGCGAGCAGATGCCGGGGGCGAAGGAGAGGCCGGCGGCCAGGGCGGTTTCGATCACGCGGCGGTTGGTGCCGGGCGCGACCCCGAAGGCGGCGCCCGCGGCGACGACGTCGGCCACCTGTGCCGGCGTAAGGATGGTGCCGATACCGGCGAGCATCTCCGGCACCTCCGCCTTGATGGCGCGGAGTGCATCGAGGGCCGCGTCGGTACGGAGGGTGAGTTCCATGGCGTTGACGCCGCCGGCGAGCAGGGCGCGGGCGAGCGGCACGGCCTGGCGCGCGTCGTCGATCACGAGCACGGCGACGACGCCGCAGGTGGTGATCTTTTCAGCGATGGCGGGAGCGAAGACGGGAGGAGTCGGATTCATGGCTGGCCGGGGTTCAGTTGAGGGCGGTGGTGATGCGTTTCACGGTGAGGTAATCGTGGAGTGCGAGATGCGAGCAGTCGTGACCGATGCCGCTCTGCTTGATCCCGCCATGCGGCAGGTCGATGTGGTACTTCACGCCGTTGACCATGACCTCGCCAAACTCGAGCGCCGCGGAGAGGCGCAGAATGCGGGCGTGGTCGCGGGAGAAGACGAAGGAGGAAAGGCCGGCGTCGGTGGCGTTGGCCTGCGCCAGCGCGTCGGCCTCGTCGCGGAAGGGCAGCAGCGTGATCACCGGGCCGAAGATCTCATCGCAGCACACGCGCATCGACGGTTTCACGTTCGTGAGGACCGTGGGCTCGTAGTACCAGCCCGCGGCGAAGCCGGCGGGACGTTGGCCACCGTGGAGCACGGTGGCACCCTGCGCGACAGCTTCGTTGACCCAGCTCTCGATGCGCGCGCGGGCGGCGGAGCTGACCAGCGGGCCCATCGTGGCGCCGCTGTCCCGCCCGTGACCAAGCCGCACCTGGCGCGCGTGGGCGACGATCATCGCGGCGAAGCGATCGAAGATGCTATGCTCGACCAGCACGCGGTTGGGGGTGACACAAATCTGGCCGCTATTGGAAAACTTCAGCAGGGAGATGAGGAACGCAGCCTTCTCCAGGTCGGCGTCGGCGAAGACGAGCGCGGGGGAGTTGCCGCCGAGTTCCATGCTGTGGCGTTTGATCGAGGTGTTGCCCTGCGCGATGATGCGCCGGCCGGTGTCGGTCGAACCGATGAGCGTGAGCAGGCGGGGAATGGTGGAACCGGAGAGGAGGTTGGCCACCGGATCATTGGGCCCGACCAGGATGTTGACCACCCCGGCGGGAACCCCGGCCTCGGCGCAAAGTTCGCCGACCATGAGGGCGGAGATGGGCGTGGCCGAAGAGGGCTTGACGATGATCGTGCAACCCGCGGCGAGCGCGGGACCGAGCTTGAAGGCGAGATTGAGCAGCGGGAAATTCCAGGCGAGGTACGCGACGACCACGCCGAGCGGTTCGTGGATCAGCTTGTGCTCGTGGGTGCCCTCGGCGTCGGGGATGATCTCACCGCGCAGGCGGAGGATCTCCTCAGCGTAAAACGCCAGCGAGTTCAGCAGGGAGGTGACATCCTCCTCCGCCTGCTCCCAGGTCTTGCCGTGTTCGAACATGACGGCCTCGCGCAACTTTTCCGCATCGCGCGCGACGAGTCCGCGCAGGCGGTGCATGACCTCGACGCGCTGCTTCACGGGCGTCTTCGACCAGGTCTTGAAGGCGCGATCGGCAGCCATCAAGGCGGCCTCGGCATCGGCCGGACCGGCCCAGGCGATGGTCGCGATGACTTCCTCCGTCGCGGGGCAGACGACCGCGTGGGTGGCGCCGTCGGCGGCTTCACGGAGTTGACCGTCGAGGTAGAGTTTCTTGTGGCCGAATTTCATGGGGAGATTCCTTCGGGATGGGTCAGCGGACGGCGAACTGCTCCAGCAACGCGGCGTCGACGTCGATGCCGAGGCCGGGAACGTCGGGGACAGCCACCGCGCCGTCCTTGACCGCGAAACGCGGGAGCGTCAGCCGATCGCGCAGGGGGTTTTCGGTGCGATCCATTTCCAGCAGGGGTTCCGGGGCCAGCAGTCGACCGGGCTGCGGGTCGAGCGTCGAAGTGAGATGAAGGGCGGCGGCGAACCCGATGCCGGTGCCCCAGCAATGCGGTGTGAGTTCAACATTATGCGCGCGCACTAACGCGACGATGCGCTGCATCTCCGTCAACCCGCCCGCGGCGCAGGTGTCGGGCTGCACGAGGTCCACCGCCTGCGCTTCGAGCAGGCGCTTGAAGCCGTGGACGAGGTATTCACATTCTCCGGACGCAATCGGGATGCGCGTGTGCCGCCGGAGTTCGGCCTGGCCGGTGTAATCCTCGGGCGAAAGCGGTTCCTCGAACCAGCCGAGCCGGCAATCCTCGACCTCGTGGCACAGCGCGCGGGCCTCGGCGCGGCTGTAGGCATGGTTGGCATCGATCATCAGCGCAATGTCGGGTCCGATGGCCGCCCGCACCGCGGGCACGTTCTTCACATCCTGCGCCAGCGAGTGACCGACCTTCATCTTCATGGCCCGGAATCCCTGCTGCGCGTAGCCCTCCGCCTCGGCTGCCAGTTTCGCGGCGAGATCCCCGCCCTCGGTGAAATACATGCCGGTGGCATAAACCTGCACGCGCTCGCGGCGCCGGCCGCCGAGCAGCACGTGTACCGGCTGGCCGAGGAGCTTGCCCTTGAGATCCCAGAGCGCGACATCGATCGCGCTGATCGCCGCCATCAAAACTCCACTGCGGGCGAAATCCAGCGTGCGGAGATACAGGGTCTGCCAGATCGCCGACGTCGCGAGCGGATCGCGTCCGAGCACCAGCGGTTTCAGCATCTCGATGCCGGCCTGGATGACCTTGGCGGGACCGTACCCTTCGCCCCAACCGTAGGTGCCGTCGTCCGCCACGACCTTTACCAGACAAATGGTGCGGCGGTCATAGGCCCACTGGGAAAAGGCAAACGGCTGCGCGAGCCGCTGCCCGACGACGTGACATTCGATGTTCTTGATCATGGGCTTGGTGTCTGGGGTTTCCCGTCGAGCACGTCCTTGGTGCCCCGAAGGTGTCGGCGCATCGCGTCGGCGGCCTCCGCCTCGCGGCCGCTGCGAATGGCCTCGAATATTTCCCGGTGAAACTGGCGGCGAAGCCCCGGCTCCTGATCGCGTTTCAACGCCGTGAGCACCGCCTCCTCGAACAGGGGACGAATCGTCTGATAGATTAACATCAGCACCGTGTTATGCGCCGCGCGGGCGATCGTGAAATGGAAGTCCAGGTCGGCGGCCAGCACCTCGGTCAGGGCTTGGCTGGATTCCAGTTGATGGAAGGCCGCTTCGATGGCCGCGATTTCCGCTGGCGTGGCCCGCACCGCCGCCAGCGCCGCCGCCTGAATTTCCAGGGTGCTGCGGATCTCGAGCACATCGCGGACATCGACTTTGCCCTGCTGCAACATGAGCTGAAGCATGTCCACCGAGGCAGAGCCACTTTGATCGACCACCTGGATGCCGCGCCCGTGTATGCGCTTGACCAAACCCTGCGCCTCGAGGGTCCGGATGGCCTCGCGCATGGTGCTGCGTCCGACCGCAAACTGCGCCGCGAGATCACCCTCCGAGGGCAGGAACTCCCCCACGGGTACGGTATTCTTCGCCAGCAGTTCCCTGACCGCATCGATGGTCTGATCGATGAGCCGGGTTCGCGACAACTTCGGGGCAGTCGACAGGGGGTTCATGAGAGCAGGTAAACAGATATCTGTTATCTGATAACTTGGTCAAGCAAAGTCCCCAGTTAGGCCATAAATAGTTGCAGTCCGCTCGATAGCAGCCGGTTACAGCCGCCTCTTTTCAGCCATTTGCCGGTTTCCGGGACGGACCCTCGCCACCCGCCCATTTCTCTTCCCTGTTCCGCGGGTGAAACTTGGCGTGATGCGAGCGCAACCGCTGGGGCTCGACCGCCGTGTAAATCTGGGTCGTCGCGATGCTGGCATGCCCCAGCATCTCCTGGATGGCGCGCAAATCGGCCCCGCCGGTGAGCAGGTGGGTGGCGAAGGAATGCCGGAGCGCATGGGGTTTCACATTCTTCGTGATGCCGGCGCGCTTCGCGTGCTTCTTGACGATCATCCACAGCGCGACTCGTGAGATCCCCCGGCCGCGATGATTGAGAAAAAAATGACTGCTCGTATGCGGCCGCACGAGATGAGGCCGGCCGGCGGAGAGATAGACCGTGAGAGCATCGAGCGCCTTGCTTCCAATCGGCACGACCCGCTCCTTCGAGCCCTTGCCAAACACCCGCAGGAAGCCCTGCCCGAGTTCGACCTGCTGCAGCGAGAGCGCCGCCAGTTCGGAGACCCGCAGCCCGCTCGAATAAAAGAGTTCCAGCAACGCCCGATCCCGCAGCGAAAGAGGATCACTCGCGACCGGCGCCGCCACCAAGCGCGCCACCTCGTCGACGGAGAGCGTATGTGGCATCCGCCGGACCATTTTGGGGCCCGAGAGCAACGCCGTGAAATCGTCGTCGCGCACCTTCTCGCGCACCAGGTGGCGCGCCAGCATGCGGAGCGCCGAAAGTTTGCGGGACAGGCTGGCCACCGCGTAGTTCGCGCCGCTGAGCGAGTGAATCCACTCCCCGGCCTGGGCCGGCGCCAACGACCGCCAGTCAGTCACGCCGCGCCCGGAAAAAAACTGCGCCGCCTGGTCGAGGTCGCGGCGATACGCGGCCAGCGTGTGCGGCGACAACCCCCGCTCCAGTCCGATCAAGGCGAGGTACTCCTCGATCTCATGGGCAAATTTTCCCGGTGCCCGGCTGTGGTCGACCCGCATGGCCCCAAAAAGAAGACGCCGCCCGGGGACGGCGTCGATCTCAATTCGTCCCGCGGAATCCGGACGGGCGCATCTCCAGGCTGACGGTGGCATTGAGCCCGATCTTCCCCGCCGCGCCAGTCATCGACTGGCGCCCGCCGGTCAGAGACGCGGCGCTACAACCAGAGGGCCGCACCACCAAACGACAGATAAGCCCAATCCGGAAGCAGTAGAGAC
>JBBRWR010000002.1:0-181007 GCA_038249085.1 Opitutales bacterium | reverse complement strand
GGCCATACCGCCGCCAACCTCGCGCTCCTGCGTGGCCTCGTGCTCACCTACTGGCGCCGCCGTCACCCCAATCTCTGCGCCCCGGCGTTCATCAACCGCAACAATCGTCATCTGCCCTGCGCCCTCCGTGAACTGTTTCAAACACTTACATCCAAGCAGTGAGGAGCCCTGGATCCCTGCTTGTGCGGCTGCCGCCAGTGACGCGATCCAAGCGTGAGTAGGAATGCCCGGAACTTGGATGGGATGAGCGTCGGCCCCATGCCAGGGATCGGCTTCACGTCGAGCCCGAGGGCTTTCCAGTGGTGGAACGTGGTCCGGCTTGACCCATCGGCGGAGTCAATCCAGCGCGGCGCACAGGTGCGAACTGTGACGAATAATGCCGCTCGCGCTGTAACTCATGCTGTAACTTTCAATTGACCCGAAAATACAGAAGCGGAGAACCTTGCATAGCAACGCATTCCGAGTTGGTAGACCTGGAGGGACTCGAACCCCCGGCCCCTTGGTTCGAAGCCAAGTGCTCTATCCATCTGAGCTACAGGTCCAATCGTTTTTGCGCGGTGCAAAAACCCAAATTGGGCGTGCGCTGGGCCCGGGTCAAAGCCAGAGTTTCCCGCGTGGATAGCGTCGAAGCTCCAATCCAAATCATCGCGGACGATCGCGAGAACGCGGGCGGAGTCATCGGGGAATTGCGCCGGCTGGAGGGGGTGGAGGTCGAGGTGCGCCGGCTCACGGTGGGCGATTTTCTGGTCGCCGATCGGTTTGTGGTGGAGCGCAAGACGCTCCCCGACTTCGCGCAATCCGTGATCGATGCGCGGCTGTTCAAACAGGGGTTGCGGCTGGCGCAGGCGGCGGCGCGCGGGGTTCTGGTGCTGGAGGGGACGGCAGGCGACCTCAACGCCAGCGGGATTAGTCGCGAGTCGCTGCAGGGCGCGCTGATCACGTTGAGCGTCTTCTACGGGGTGGCCGTGCTGCGCGCCCGGGAACCTGCCGAGACGGCGCGCCTGTTGCTGTACCTGGGCAGGCAGGCACAGCGGTATGCCAACGGAGCGTTGCCGCGGCCCGGCTATCGGCCGAAAGGGAAACGCGCGCGCCAGATCTTCATCCTGCAGGGATTGCCCGGCGTCGGCCCCGGGCGCGCGACGCGGCTGCTGGATCATTTTGGATCGGTGGAAGGTGTCGCGGTGGCTTCGGCGGAAGAACTGGCGGCGATTGACGGAATTGGCGAAATCACCGCCGAAAAAATGCGTTGGGCGCTGGAAGAGCCGGCCGGTTCGTGCGGCGGCAGTTCCACGGATCGTGCCGGTTTGCGGCGGCTCCACGAGTAGAGGCCGCAGCGTGTCGCGTGGCGGAAAATCGGAACGAGGATCGGCGCGGGTAGCAGGGCCGCCGCTTACCGCACGCCGGTAATGCTACGCGCCGAACCGGCCGCGGTACGCCCAGAGGCCGAGGGCGGGGTTGGAGATGTAGAAGATCTTTTCGCCGTCGGGCAGGGTGTTGGGACCGTCCTTGAGCTGCGCCGGATCATAGCGCGATGTCATCGTCTTGAGATCCGCGTAGCGGAAGCCGACGCCTTCGATCTCGGCGCGCGTGAGATGGCCCGGGCAATAGGTGATGGAGAAACGGTCCTCGCTGGAGCCGTGGATCAGGTGGGCGGCGGCGCTCAGGTTTTGCTGGAGTTCGGCGTTGGCCTTGGTGGCGGCGAGCGTGGCCGGCGTGCCGTGGTAACCGTACTTGCGGATGAGGCGGTCGATTTCGTGGTCTTCGCCAAACTCCTTCAGCCCGGGGGCCAGGATGATCAACTCGCCGCGGTCGGCCATCGCCATGCGGGTGCGGTACACGGCCTTGTTGCCCAGCCACGTGCTCTTGAATTCCGAGGGATCGAGATAGACGACAACCTTCGGCAGCGGCGCCTCCAGCATCGCGAAATTGACCTCCAGCGAGAGGGCGGCGGCCTGGTTAAACACCTCGGCGTCGTCACCGATGAACAAGCCGCGGATCTGCAGCGAGCCGTCGGCGTCACGGCCCACCACGGTGTGCACGTAGACGATGGGGAGGTGCGTGGTGAAGTTCTCGCCGGCGTAATTGAGGATGCGGCGCACGGGCGTGTCGGCGCGGCCCATCATGCGCTCCATGCCGAAGGCGGCGCCGACGAAGTGGCTCTTGTTGATGCCTTCCACGCCGCCGGTGCCCACGAAGATGTTCTTGTTGTAGTTGGCCATGCCGACGACCTCGTGGGGCACCACCTGACCGAGGGAGAGCACGAGGTCGTGCCCGCCCGTCGCGAGCAGGTTGGCGACCTGCGCGGGCCACGGGAAATCCACCGCGCCTTCGGAGACCTCGCGTACAAACTCACCGGGTACGGTGCCCACGGTGGTGATGCCGGTGCGCCAGTTGTGCACGCGGAAGAGGCTGGCGGGTACGCCCGGGAACATCTCGTGGATCTGTTCCGAGGTCATGGCCGAGTGCGTGCCGAGGGCGGGCAGCACGTCGGTGAGCCGGTCGCCGTAATAGTCGAAAACCAGCCGCGTGAGCCGGCCCGCCTGCGAATGAAAGCGGGTGAAGTCGGGGGGAATCGCGAGCACACGCCGGCGGGGTCCGAGTTGGTCGAGGGCGGAGTTGAGCGCCGCGCGCAGATCGTCGGTCGTCAGCCGATCGTTAACAGAGCCGCGTTGATAATAGAGCATGGCAAAAAGATGGGCGGTTCGGGGGAACCGCCCAGCGAGAACTTGTCCGGACGGGAGTTTCGGTCAACTCAGCGTTGGATGCGGGCCGAGCCGCCCCGGGCGAACGCCTTTACCTGCTCGACGGTCGCCATGGTGGTGTCGCCGGGGAACGTGGTGAGCAGGGCGCCGTGGGCCCAACCGAGGTTGACGGCCTCCTGTTCGGAGGCGCCGGAGAGCAGGCCGTAGATAAACCCGGAGGCGTAGCCGTCGCCGCCGCCGACGCGGTCGATGACGTCGAGGTCGCACATCGGCGACTGGTAGGTCTGGCCGTTGATCCAGGCGACGGCGCCCCAGGTGTGGCGGTTGGTGGAGTGGACCTCGCGGAGCGTGGTGGCGACGGCCTTCACGTTGGGGAACTTCTTCACCGCCTTGTCGATCATCGCAAAGAAGGCGGAGGGATCGAGTTTCGACTTCGACTCGACGTCCTGGCCCTCGATGCCGAGGCCCTTCTGGAGGTCTTCCTCGTTGCCGACGATGACATCGACGTTCTCCACAATGCGACCCAGCACGTCGAGCGCCTTGGCGTGGCCGCCCCAGATGTCCCAGAGCTTGGCCCGGTAATTGAGATCCAAGGACGTGACGGCGCCGGCGGCCTTGGCGGCCTGCATCGCCTCGACGATGAGTTCACCGGTGGTCTCCGACAGCGCGGCGAAGATGCCGCCGCTGTGGAACCAGCGCACGCCCGGGGCGAAGATTTCCTGCCAGTTGAAATCGCCCGGCTTGAGCTGGCCGGCGGCCTCATTGCTGCGGTTGTAGAACACGACCGGGGCGCGCAGACCCTGGCCGCGGTCGCTGTAGACGGTCGCCATGTTTGGACCGCGCACACCGTCGTGCTTGAAGCGCTTGAAATACGGTTTCACGCCCATCGCCCGCACGCGTTCGGCGATCAGGTCGCCGACCGGATAGTCGACCATCGCCGAGGCGACGCCGGTGTTGAGGCGGAAGCAGTCCGAGAGATTGGCGGCGACGTTGAACTCGCCCCCGCTGACATGGATGTCGCAGTGGCTCGCTTTCCGGAACGGAATGATGCCGGGATCGAGGCGGTGAACAAGGGCGCCCAGGGACAGGCAGTCGAGGGCGCCGTCGGGGCGGAGGTTGAGGCCGTATTTCATAGGTGAGGAAGGGTCAGGAAGAGTGAGGAGGGAGAGAATGGGAAGAGTGCCGGGGACGCCCCTGGTCATGAAAACTGCCAACCTTCGCACACGCCGGCGCGGGAAGTGAAGCGAAAGTTTGCGCATGACAGTGGCGCGTCGCCCCCTTTCGCTTGCGGAACATGAACTCGCGCGCATGGGGGGCAGGGTTTCGCCTTGGGTTGGTGACCGCCGGGGTGTGGCTCGGCGGCGCGGCGGCGAGTGCGGCGGTGCGGGCGGGGGCGTGGTCGCCGGTCTTCAAGGGCGTGGAACTCGCCGAGGGAGAATCAGATACGGCGGAAGCTCGGCTCCAGCGTATTGTGGCCGCCCGGGTCGACTTGCACGACCCCGACATCACCTTTCTGACGACCCCTGCCAACGGCAGCGCCCCGCTCGAGACCGCGAGTGAGACGGCGACCGAGTTCGTGCGGAGTCACCGGGTGCAACTTGCCATCAACGCAAATTTCTTTTCGCCCTGTTGCCGTCCCGGAGACAAGGACCTTGGCGGGCTCGCCATTTCCCGCGGCGAGGTCGTCTCGCCGCCGGTGCGCCACGGGCCCGGGGATTGCGTGCTGGCGATCACCGCGGACAACCGGGCGCGGATTGGAAAGAGCGACGACACGTTCCGGGAAGCCGATTACTGGACGGCGGTGGCAGGGTCGGGCATCGTGCTCGAGGGTGGGGTGAAGCCGGCGGTGGTGACGGCGCCGGAGAATGTTGCAGCGCAACCGCGGACGGCCGTGGGGTTGTCGCAGGATGGACGGTACCTGATTCTGCTGGTCATCGACGGAAGGCGGCCGGGCTACAGCCTGGGGGCGACGATGAGTGAAGTGGCGGACTGGCTGCTGCGCTTCGGGGCGTATGACGGGCTCAACCTCGACGGTGGCGGGTCGACGACGATGGTGCGAACGAACGGGAATCGCGTGGAGGTCTTGAACTGGCCCAGCGGCGCGAGCCAGCGAAGCGGGGAGGGGGACGAGGGCGAAGTGCGGGAGCGCGGCCAACGCTCGAACGGCAATCACCTGGGGGTGCGGGCCCGACTCCTGCCCTCGCGCTGAACACCGGCCCGGCGCGCCGGAGAGTTGGCGGTTGTAGGCGGGGTGCCCCCACCCCGCGATAGGCCGGGCCGCGCGGTGAGGGCACCGCGCCCACCGGTAAGTCACCGCCGACCCGCAGATGCACCCGGTGAGAGCGCGCGGCGCGCAGGAGAGTTGCCGTCGGCGATGGCGGCATCCAACCTTGGCGCCATGGGCAAGTTTTCCAAGGCCACCGCCGGGTTGAAACGAAAGTTGGGCGCCAAGGTCGTCGCGACCGACGTCGTCTCCCTGCATGAGGCGGGGTTCGACAGCAGCAAGATCCTGTTTGCGCCTGAGGCCGTGATCCGGGCCCGGAACGAGGCGGATGTCGGCACGGTGATTGAACTCGCGAACCGGCACGGCGTGCCGGTGACGACCCGCGGCCGGGGGACCACGCTGACGGGCGCCGCGGCTCCGAGGCGCGGCGGGTGGGTGCTCGACATGCTGGCCTTGGCGGCGATCACGATCGACGGGGAGGCCGGCATGGCGCACGTCGGCGCCGGAGCGACGATCGCCAACATCCAGCGGGCGGCGGAGGCCGAGGGCTGGTTTTATCCGCCGGATCCCTCGTCGAAGGAATACTGCACCATCGGCGGCAACATCGCGTGCAACGCAGGTGGCATGCACGGCGGTAAGTACGGGGTGACGCGCGATTTTATCGTGGCGCTGCGGGGATTCCTGGCGACCGGGGAGTACGTGGAATGGGGCACCGCGACCAAGAAATTCTCCGCGGGCTTCAACCTGCGCGACCTCTGGATCGGCAGTGAAGGCATGCTCGGGGTTGTGACCGGGGCGGTGTTGAAGCTGATTCCCCGGCCGGCGGAGCGTTGGACGCTGCTCACCTCCTTCCGGGATGAGACGACGGCCCTGCGCGCCGCGTTGGCGCTGTTCCGGGCCCGGGTGCAGCCGGCGATCTGCGAGTTTCTCGATCGCGGCAGCGTGTTGTGCGCAGAGCGGGCGACCGGTCGGGAGGTGTTTCCCGGGCAGGCGGGCCGCCCGGTGATCCTGCTCGAATTCGCGGGATCGAGGTCGGAGGTGCGCGAGCAGCGCGCGGTGGCGACGGCCTGGGCGACCGCGCACGCGACCGCCAGTCGGGCGGCGCGGACCCGCGAGGAGGCGGAACAATTGTGGGCGGTCCGGCGCAAGTGCTCGGGCGCGATGTTTGAGTTGGGGGACGCCAAGCTCAACGAGGACATTGTCCTGCCGATGAAGAGCTATGTTAAGTTCGCGCGTTTCCTCGCGCAGCTGACCCGCGAGTCGGGGCTGCACATCCCGACCTTTGGGCATCTCGCCGACGGCAATCTCCACGTGAACATCATGTATCACAAGGCCGTGCCGGCCGAATGCCGGGCCGCGGAGCAGGCCGTGCTGCGGCTGATGGAAACCGTGGTGGCGCTCGGGGGCGCGATCTCCGGGGAACACGGGATCGGACTCGCGAAGACGCCGTTTCTGCGCCTCCAGCACTCTCCGGCCCAGATCCGCGCGATGAAGGCCGTGAAGGATGCGCTCGATCCCCGGGGAATCCTGAACCCGGGCAAGATGTTCGAGGTCTTCGAAGTGTGGAAACATCCGCGGCTCGAGGTCAAACTGCCCTGGGACCACAAGTAAGGCGGGGGCGAGCCCGGCCTGAAGGGCGCATCCGAGTTGGCGGTTGTGGGCGGGGTGCCCCCACCCCGCGATAGGTCGTCCCCGCCGGGCTGCGCGGTGAGGGCACCGCGCCCACAGGGAGGTCACCGTCAACTCGGAGATGCGCCCCGGCCGGAATCCTGCCGGAATTCGCTGTTGACGGGTGGGGGGGCGGGCGTTCCTTTAGCCGGTTTTCACCACCGATTTCCCAGCCATGCGTGACGATTACATCAAGGAAGCACTCAAATCCGTCCAGGATCCCAATATTCTGGTCAACGTGGTCTCGCGCCGCGTGAAGCAACTCCGGCGCGGCAATCGCCCGCTGGTCGAGTCGCTGGAAAAACTTTCGTCGGAAGACACCGCCCTCCGCGAGATCATCGAAGGCAAGATCAGCCACGAACTGGCGGCTCGCTAAGGGCACCCTCAAGGCGTATCAATCTCGGCGGCCCGGCAAGTGTCGGTGCCGCCTTTTTTTCCGACCGAAATTTCGCTGCACCCACCCGCCCATGGCCGCGCAAAAAAAGGACGCCAAGCGCTATAGCGAGGTTCGTAATTCGAAGGCGTTGCGGGATTTTTCGATCGACGAGCGCTTTGAGGCGGGCATTCAGCTGCGCGGCACCGAGGTGAAGTCGATTCGGGCCGGCAAGGCGCAAATCAACGATGCGTTTGCGCGGGTGGAGAAAGGGGAGCTGTGGCTCTACAACGCGCACATCGATCAATACGCGTTCGGCAACATCCACAATCACGACGCGAAGCGCATCCGGAAACTGCTGCTGCATCGCCGGTACATCGACAAGATTCGCGTCGCACTCGAAACCGGGGGCGGGCGCGCGGTGGTGCCACTGCGGATGTATTTCAAGGCGGCCTTGGTGAAGGTCGAGGTCGCCCTGGCGACGGGCAAGAAGCTGTACGATCGGCGCGACGACCTCAAAAAGAAGGCGGAGATGCGCGAGGTCGAGATGGCGATGAAGCGTCGCCCCAACTAAACGCCGGCCGGCCGCGGCGCGGGGATCGCATTGCGGTCAATCCCGCGGGAAATTCGCCGGGTGGAAGGGCGCCGCCAGACCTTCGGGCCAGACCCGTAGAATCTCATGGGCCAGGCGCAGCCAGCCAAACGGTTTCGGCAGCAGACCCTTGAGGACGGCGATCTGGTCCAACTCGTCCTGCCACTCGGAGAGATCGTTGCCGGTGATGATCACAAACACCGCGCCGGGCGCGAGCGGGGCGGCCTGGCGGATGAACTCGATGCCGTTGATCTGCGGCATGGAATAGTCGGTGACGACTACGCTCGGTCGAATCTCCGGCAGCGCCCGCAGGGCATCGAGGGGGCGCGTGAAACCGTGGACGGGACAGGACAGTCCCTCGGCCAGCAACTGGGTCATGAGATCGGTGTAGGACTTCTCGTCGTCGAGCAGGACGATCGACTTGGTGGGTGGGGGCATCGCGGCGCGGTTCGACGGCAGAGAGGTGCACGCTGGGGCGTGGGGCGGTGAAAGGCAATCCGTGAGCCTGCGCTTGCGCCGCGGAAACTACGCAAGAAGGATGCGGGAACATGCTGCACGTGGTGCTCTACCGCCCTGAGATTGCGCCCAACACCGGGAATATCGGCCGGATGTGCGCGGTCACGCGATCGCGCCTGCACCTCATCCATCCGCTCGGCTACGAAATCAACGACCGCAACCTGCGGCGGGCGGGCATGGACTACTGGAAGTCGCTCGACGTGCACGAACACGCCGACTGGGCGGCCTTTCGCGCGAGCCCCGCGGCGCCGCAGCGCCTGTGGCTCTTCACCACCAAGGCCGGGCGGACGTTTTGGGAGGTGGACTACACGGACGGCGACGGGTTGGTCTTTGGCAGTGAAAGTGCGGGCGTGCCCGTCTGGTTGCACGCGGAACTCGAATCCGCGCGGGTGACCATCCCCCACGCCAACGCCGAACTCCGGTCGCTGAACTTGAGCACCGCCGCCGGCGTGGCCTGTTTCGAGGCGTTGCGCCAGCTCCGGCCGGGGTCAAATCGCGGGCGAGAGCCCGGGAAGTAGTTGCGCTCCCGGCACGGCGGACGCCCCCGCGCGTCTTTCAGATTTCGCCGAACCGCACGCAGGCCACCTCGCGATCGGGACCCGTGGCGACCAGGGCTGGGATGGCGTCCTGGCAGCGCGGTTGGGCGTGGGGACAGCGGGGATGAAACGCGCAACCGGCGGGAGGATTGATCGGGGAGGGAGGATCACCGGGCAGGACGATCCGCTGGCGGGTGCGTTCGGTGTCGGGATTGGGCGCCGGAATCGCGCTGACGAGGGCGCGGGTGTACGGATGCGCCGGGCGTTCAATCACGTCGACCGCCCGGCCGAGTTCGACGATTTTTCCCAGGTACATCACGGCAATCCGGTCGGAGATGTGCTTCACCACCGACAGGTCGTGCGCGATGAAGACCAGGGCGAGGTGCATCTCCCGGCACAGCGACGCGAGCAGGTTGAGGATTTGCGCCTGAATCGAGACGTCGAGGGCCGAGACCGGTTCGTCGGCGATGATAATCTTGGGTTCGAGGGCGAGGGCCCGCGCGATGGCGATGCGCTGCCGCTGGCCCCCCGAAAACTCGTGCGGATATTTTTGCAGGTACCGCGGCGCGAGACCGACCCGCTGCATGAGCGCCGCCACGCGGGCCGGGATTCCGGCCGCGGGGCAGACGTGGTGGACGCGCAGCGGCTCGGCGAGTGTATCAAAAACGGTGATGCGGGGATTGAGCGACGCGTACGGATCCTGGAAGACCATCTGCAGATCGCGCCGCACCTCGCGCAGGTCGGCGGCGGAGCCGCAGGTGAGGTTGCGGCCCTCGAGGATGACCGTGCCGGCGGTGGTTGGCACGAGTTGCATGATGGTCCGGGCGAGCGTGGACTTGCCGCAGCCGGATTCGCCCACCAGCCCGAGCACCTCGCCGGCGGCGATCGTGAGGCTGACCCCGTCGACCGCCTTCACCGTGCCCAGGCGACGCTTGAAGATGAGACCGTGGGCGATGGGAAAGTGGGTCCGGACATCGCGGAGTTCGAGCAGCGGTGAGGGCATGGTGGGCTGGGGTGACCTCAGAGTTCGCCCGCCTGCACGCGGAGGCAGGCGTGGGCGTGGCCGGGGGCCACCGCCTGCAACTCGGGTTGGGTGGCCTGGCAGGTGGCCGTGGCAAATTCGCAGCGCGGGGCAAACGAACACCCCGGGGAGGGCTTCGAGAGGTCGGGGGGCAGGCCGGGAATGGTGTAGAGCGCGGAGCCCTTGGGCTGCAGAGCGGGAATCGAGCGCTGGAGGGCCCGGGTGTAGGGGTGCCGGGGCGAGAAGAAGAGGGAGCGGGTGTCGGCGGTCTCGGCGATGCGGCCGGCGTACATCACCTGCACCCGGTCGGCCAGGCCTGAGACCACGCCGAGGTCATGCGTGATGAAGATCACCGCCATGCCGAGTTCGCGCTGCATCTTCTTGATCAGTTCGAGGATTTGCGCCTGGACGGTGACATCGAGCGCAGTGGTCGGTTCGTCCGCAATGAGCAGTTCCGGCTTCGTGATCAAGGCCATCGCAATCATCACCCGCTGGCGCATGCCCCCGGAGAACTCGTGCGGGTAGAGGTGGATGCGCCGGGCGGCATCGTTGATCCCGACCGCTTCCAGCGCGACGAGCCCGCGGCGCAGCGCCTCTGGTTTCGAGATTTTTTCGTGGATGAGCAGGGGCTCGATGAGCTGGTCCGAGATCCGGAGGTAGGGATTCAAGGACGTCATCGGATCCTGGAAGATCATCGAGACGCGCTTGCCCCGGATCGCGCGTGACTCGGCGGGGGTGCAGTGGAGCAGATCAACACCGGCGAACATCGCCGTGCCGCTTTCAATGCGGCCGGGCGGCTGCGGGACCAGGCCCATGATCGAGTAGCACGTCACAGACTTGCCGGAGCCCGATTCCCCGACGATGCCCAGCGTTTCGCCGCGTTCGATCGAGAAGCTTACCCCGTCGACGGCGCGATAAATCCCGGTGCGCGTGTGGAAACTGGTCCGGAGGTTGGAGACGGCGAGCAGCGGCACGGGGTGGGAGAGAGAGCGGAAGGCGCAGAGACGGGGAGACGCGGAGACTGGGAGAGTGGGAGAGAGCGAGAGTGGCGAAGAGGATGAGTTCGGGACGATGAGGGGAGAAGATTAGGTGGGGCTTTGTGGCAGCAGATCGCGCAGGGCCGCAAGGACCGACTCGTGGCCAAGCTGGGCGAGATCGCCGCCTCCGGTCGGGTGCGAACCGGGAGCCTGGAGGATTGTGAACGGCGCGGTGAAGATGGGACCGGTGCGCACGGGATTGGTGGGGCCAAAGAGGGCGAGCAGCGGCACGCCGAGGGCGTTGGCCAGGTGCATGCCGCCGGTGTCGTTGCTCACCAGGGCGCGCGCGGAACGCAGGCGGTCGGCCAAGGCGGTGAGACTGGTCGTGCCGGCGGCGTCTTCCACCCGGGCGGGATCGAAACCCTCGGCGATCGCGCGGGTGATGGGCGTGTCCTTGGCGGTGCCCAGGAGCACGAACGCCTCGCCGGGGAGCGCCGTGATCAGCGCGCGCCACCGGTCGACCGGCCAGCGTTTTTCCGGGTTGTTTTCCGAACCGGCGATCAGGGCGATCGGGGTGCGCGGCAGGTTCGGGGGCAGCGGCAGCGGGGAGCGGTCGAGGGGGACGTCGAGGCCGAAGTGCCGCAGGAAATTCTCCCAAAGTTCCAGTTGATGATGCCCCTCCTCGGCGAAGTCCCCGGGCACCCGGTAGGCGTGGGACAAGAGCGGACGGGATCGGCCCGGCCGCACGATGCCGAAACGCTGCCGGCACTGGGTGAGGCGGGCCTCCAGGTCGCCGCGCAGCGAGTTGGTGAGGAGGAGCCAGACATCGGGATACTCGTGGCGGAGCGTCCGGAAGGGGAAGAAATACGAGGGGCCACGCTCCGGCAACGCGTGGAGCCGGTCGGCGACAGCCCACGCGGCCAGCAGGGGCAGGAACGGGCGGCGGGCGATGAGCGTGATCTCGGCGTCCGGCCGGCCCAGGCGAAGGGCACGGAGGAGGGGCAGGGCCATGACGACGTCGCCGAGCCAATTGGGCAGACGGATCCAGATCCGGGTGCGGCGGGGCAGCGCGTGCGATCCCCGGCTGGCGAGGTCGGCGTCGAGCAGGTTGCGTTTGGCCTCTAGGCGAAGGCGGCGGGAGGGGATGTCCTGGTTGCGCCAGCGGTCGTGGGCCCAAAGCCAGGAGGCGCAGGCGTTGTCGTCCGAGCGCAGCAGGGTCTCGAGCCAGCGATTCAGGCCCAAGGTAACCGCCGCGCTCGAACCGTCGTGTTCCACCGGGTGGACGCAGACCTCGATGCGCCAGAAGCCGCGACGCCGGGCGAAGGTGCCGTAGACGCGGGCGTTGAATTTTTCCGCCATCAAGCCGGGCAGTTCGGTCGTGGAGCAGACGCGATCGAAGAGGGTGGTGAGGGCGCCCTGCAGGCCCGCGTTTTGATCGAAGAGCACGCCGACGAAGCCGCGGCGGCGCAGGATCTGCAGGGCGGCGGCGAAGCCCTGCTTGCGGGAGAGCAGCTTCATGCCGAAACGCTCCCGGGAAACTTTGACGAAATGATTCGCGGCGGGGTGGTCGAGGGGACGGAAGATGATGCCGAATTCGGGAAAAGTCCCGGGGATGACGAGGGGCTGGGCGGTCTGGGTTTCCCAATAGGCCATGTGGGGCGAGCAAATCAGCGTGGCGGCGGGTTCGCGGGCGTGCCGGGCGTAGAGATCGAGCAGACCGGGCGAGGCAGTGATCATGCCACGGAGGCGACCGGCGCTGAGGAAAGGCGTCGCGAGGGAGAGCAGGGCGGTCTCGACCAAGCGGCGGCAACTCTCGCGGCCGATGGCGCGGTGCCAGGTTCCGGGCTGGGTCGGGAAGGCATGATGCAGGTTGGAGAGGACCAGCCGTCGTCGGCGCGGCAGGCCGAAAAAAATGAAGTCACCCAGCGCCACGGAGAGAAAGCGCAGGCCGGCCTCCGGGGCTTGAGCGGTGAGCCAACCGATAAATTTTAGCAAAAGAAGCGCCACGCGGGACCTCGTGATTGCGCGGACGGCGCCGACGAGGCAATCCATCTTGCAACGGTCAACCCGCCCCCCGGGGTTGCCGCCGGGCGATTTGGCATTTGATTTGCGGCGACCAAGACCATGAAAGTAAACCCTTATGCAGCCGGGTGGAATCCCGCCGTGGCTGATCCATGATCAAACTTCTCCTCATCAAACCGTCCTCGCTCGGTGACATCGTGCACGGCCTGCAAGTCGCCACTTCGCTCAAGGAGCAGGTGGCGGACCTGCATATTTCGTGGGTGGTAAGGGAGATCTTCTCGCCGATCGTACGGGCGTGCGACGCCATCGACGAGGTGTACGTTTTCGAGCGGGCCGGCGGGGCCAAGGGGTTTCTCCGCCTCACCCATGAGCTGCGGAAGAGACACTTCGACTTTGTCTTCGACATGCAGGGCCTGCTGCGGACGGGGCTCATGACGTCGCGGGTGCTCGCCGACCGGAAGATCGGGCGGTCGGATGCGCGGGAGTGGTCGGGCGTGTTTTACGATGAAAAGGTGCCGTTGCCCAAGGACGGCAAACGGAGTCACGCGCTGGAGATTCTGCTGCAGTTTTGCCCGGTCCTTGGCGCCAAGGCCGAATTGCGCGGCACCCTGAAGTTTCGCGACGTCGAACGGCTCAAACTGCGCTTTGCCGATGCGCGGGGAGGAGGCCGGCCGATCGTGATGTTCGTGGACAGCCGCCGCGCGGAGAAATGCTGGAGTGGCTTCAAGCAGCTGACCGAGCTGATCCTACGGGAGGACAAGAATCGGAAGGTTCTGTGGGCGGGCAGCAGCTATGTCCATGATCGCGGCGCCTACTCGCCGGCGCAGTTTTACAACCTCACCGGCAACACCAGCCTGGTTTCGCTGCCCGCGCTGGTCCGGCGCGCGGATTGGGTGATTGCGAATGACAGCGGCCCGATGCACCTGGCGGCGGCGATGGGGGTGCACGTGCTGGGCATTTTCGGACCGACAGATCCGCGGCTCTTCGGGCCTTATCCGCTCAACGCCCCGGGCAACGTCGTGGTGCAGGCGCCGGTGGGGGATTTGAAGCTGCTCTCCGCCAAGGACGTGTATTCCCGCTTTCAGCGCGCCCGCGCGCGCTTCAAATGATTCCGCCGCGCTGACGCGCGGCCCCGCCTTTTTCCCTCCATGCTCGATCCCAAGCTCCTCCGCGAATCGCCCGACCTGGTCCGGGCTGCGATTGCCAAGAAACACCTGGACGTCGATCTCGACGCCGTCCTCGCGATCGACACTGCGTGGCGGGTGCTCCTGCAGGAGGTGGAATCGCTCCGGTCCCGGCAAAAGTCGGCCAATGCCGCCATGGCGGCGCTGCCCAAGGGGACGCCTGAATTCATCGCGAAAGTGGGGGAGATGAAGGCGGTGTCAGCCCTGGTTAAGGAACGGGACAACCAACTCAAGGCGACCGAGGAGAAATTCCGGCAGGCGATGCTCTCCCTGCCGAACCTCCCGCACGCGAGCGTTCCGGATGGCCGGACGGCCGAGCAGAACGCGGTGTATTCAACCCACGGGGATGTCACGGCGGTGTCGGCCGACGCGGTTTCCCACTGGGAGATTCCGGGGTTTGAGAAACTCTTTGATTTCGCGCGCGGGTCCAAGGTGACCGGAGCGGGCTTCCCCTTCTATGTCGGTGAGGGGGCGAGGCTGGTGCGGGCGCTGGTGCACTTCTTCCTGGAGGAAAATGGCCGGGCCGGGTACGTCGAGGTCAGCCCGCCCATCTTCGTCAACGCGGCCAGCGCCACCGCCACCGGTCAACTGCCGGACAAGGAAGGGCAGATGTACGAGACCACGCCGGACCAGCTCTATGCGGTGCCGACGGCGGAGGTGCCACTGACCAATTTCTTTCGCGATGAAATCGTGGAGGAGGCGGCGCTGCCGATTTACCGCTGCGCCTACACGCCCTGTTTCCGGCGGGAGGCGGGCAGCTATGGCAAGGACGTGCGGGGGCTCAACCGGCTGCATCAATTCGACAAGGTGGAGTTGTTGAAATGGGTGCACCCGGCGACGAGTTACGAAGAACTGGACCGGCTGCGCGACGACGCGGAGCGAATCCTGCGGAAGCTGGACCTGCCTTATCGCGTCCTGTTGATGTGCGGCGGCGAGCTGGGCTTCGCCCAGGCGAAAAAGTATGACCTCGAAGTGTGGTCGGCGGGACAAAAACGCTGGCTGGAAGTCTCGAGTTGCTCGAATTTCGAGGCCTTTCAGGCGCGCCGGGCGCAGATCCGCTTCCGCTCGAAGGAGAGCGGCAAACCCGAGTTGGTGCACACGATCAACGGTTCCGCCCTGGCGGTGCCACGCGTCCTCGCCGCGCTGCTCGAAAACAATCTGCAAGCCGACGGACGGGTGAAGCTCCCCGCCGCGCTGGTGCCCTATTTTGGGAAAGAATTCCTCAGCTTGGCGTGAGGCGGCGGCGGCACTGGCGACGCTGATCCCGCGGGAACGACTGGAACCGTCGGTGCTGGCGTGGGCGGATGCGGCGCCGCGCCAGGCGAACTGGGGCGTGGGCTTTTCCGGCGGCGCGGATTCCCTGACGCTGCTGCTCCTGCTGTGGAGCCACTGGCCGGAGCGGCGTGCCCGGCTCCGGGCACTGCACTTTGACCACCGGCTGCGCGGGGTCGAGTCGCGGGCCGACGCCCGGTTCTGCCGCCAGGTTTGCGTGAAACTGGGAATTCGTTTGACCGTCGGAAAATGGCCGGGGCGGCATCCGGACGCGAGCGAGGCGGAGGCGCGGGCGGCGCGCATGGCCTTCTTTGTCCGCCAGGCGCGGGTGGTCTGGCTCGGGCATCAGCAGGACGACATTGCGGAGTCGATGTTGATGCGCCTGTCCCGGGGAAGTGGCACGGGTGGGCTGGCGGCGCCGCGGCCGGTCCAGGTCGTGGCCGGGGGGCGCGTGCACCTGCGCCCGCTGCTGCCGTTGAAAAAAGCCGAGGTGCTGGCGGCGCTGCGAACGGCGGGCGTGGCGTGGCGGGAGGATTCGAGCAATGCGGGGGAGAAGTTCCTGCGGAACCGGGTTCGCGGCAGTGTCTTGCCCCGGTGGGTGGAGGCGGCGCAGCGCGATGCCCTGGCGGGCGCCGCCCGGTCGCGGCTCCTGCTGCAGGAGGACGACGAGGCGATCGAGGCCTGGTTGGAGGAATTGCAGCCACTGGATGCGGCGGGCCGGCTGCAATTGACGCGGCTGGCAGGAAAGCCCAGGGCCCTCTGGCGCCGGGCGCTGCATCTGTGGCTGGCGGGAACTCCCCGAGGCACCGACTTGTCGCGGCAGGCCTTTGAGGCGCTGCTGGCTGCGCTGCTGGCCGGAAAGGCCACCCGCCATAGCTTGGGCAATCATGGCTTCGGCGTGACGGACGGCAGCGTCTTGCGGTTCGAAGCCGCCGGAAAGAAATCCGGTGGAATACGCAGGCGGGCCAATTGACTTCTCCTGCCGGAACATCCACGGTGCGCCATAAGTCCCACTCTTAAATGTCTGAATCAGAAAACAAGAAATCGCGCCGTCCGCTAAAGAACCTGCCCCCGGACCGCTTCCAGCCGAAGATGCTCTTTTTCTGGCTGGCGCTGGTGGCGGCCGTGCTGGCGCTGCTCTGGTTCCCTAACCAGACGGCTACGAACCCGGAGGTTCTTACGATTCAAGACGTCGTGGAGCGGGCCGAGGCCGGAAATATCAACCGCGAACCGGGCAAAGCCTCGGCGATCCGTTCCGATCCGAGCGGGGGGAGGGATTGGATGGTGATCGTGAGGCAGAGCCGGCGGGATGCGAGCAGTCCCTTCCGTGATTTTCGCGCGGCGGGCCGGGTGACCGAGACCACGCACGAACGCCTGAGCAAGACCAAGATGTTTGCCGAGCAGCCGACTCAGACGCTGCTCACCTCCATCGCGGCTCAGGTCATCCCGTTCGTCATCATCATCGGCCTGCTTTATTTTCTCTTTGTCCGCCAATTGCGGCAGGCCGGTCGGGGCGCGCTGAGTTTTGGCAAGAGCCGCGCGAAGCTTTTGACGCGGGACCGCGACAAGCTCACGTTTGGCGACGTCGCCGGCTGCGACGAGGCCAAGGAGGAAGTTTCGGAAGTGGTGGAGTTCCTCAAGGACCCCAAGAAGTTCACCAAGATGGGTGGGCGGATTCCGAAAGGCATCCTCATGGTGGGGCCGCCGGGAACGGGTAAGACCCTGCTCGCAAAGGCGGTGGCCGGGGAGGCCGATGTGCCTTTCTTCAGCATTTCCGGTTCGGATTTCGTGGAGATGTTCGTGGGCGTCGGCGCGAGCCGGGTGCGCGACATGTTTGAGCAGGGTCGCAAAAGCGCCCCGTGCATCATTTTCATCGATGAAATCGACGCGGTGGGCCGCCAGCGCGGAGCCGGTTTGGGCGGCGGCAACGACGAACGGGAGCAGACTCTCAACTCGCTGCTGGTCGAGATGGACGGTTTCGACACCACCGAGGGCGTCATCATCATCGCCGCGACCAACCGCCCGGACGTGCTCGACAGCGCGTTGCTGCGGCCGGGACGCTTCGATCGGCAAATCTACGTGGATCTCCCTGATCTGGTGGGGCGCGAACAGATTCTCCGGGTGCATGCGAAGAAGGTGAGCCTGGCGGAGAATGTCGATCTGCAGGTCATCGCGCGGGGTACGCCGGGCCTGTCCGGCGCGGAGTTGGCCAACCTGCTGAACGAAGCGGCACTCCTGGCGGCGCGGCGGAGCAAGAAGAAGATCGAGATGATCGACGTGGATGACGCGCGCGAAAAGGTCCAGTTCGGCCGCGAGCGCCGGCGGGTGATGGACGACGAAGAGAAGAAACTAACGGCCTATCACGAGGCGGGTCACGCCTTGGTCCAGGCGGTGTTGGACGACGGTCATATGCCGGTCCACAAGGTGACGATTATTCCGCGCGGCCGCAGCCTGGGCAGCACGATGTTCATTCCGAAGCGCGACATCCTCACCCACGCGAGAAAGCGCATGCTGGGACAGATTGCGATGGGATTGGGTGGAAGGATCGCGGAGGAGTTGGTGCTGGGCGACATTTCCAGCGGCGCGGCCGGGGATATCAAGCAGGTCACCAAGATTGCCCGCCACATGGTTTGTGACTGGGGCATGAGCCCGCTCGGTCCGGTGGCGTTCGGGGATTCGCACGACACGGTGTTCCTGGGGCGGGACATCACGCGGAACGAAAACCTCTCCGAGGAGACGGCCCGCAAGATCGATGAGCAAATCCACCGTATCATCGTGGAACAATACGAACGGGCGACGGAGTTGATTTCCAAGCACCGCGCCGAGTTGGACAAGATTGCCGAGGCCCTGCTGGAGCACGAGACCATCGACGGAAAGCACGTGATGGAAATCCTGCAATTTGGGGAGATTCGCTCGCCGATCGTTGTGAGTCCGCCGCCGAAGGCCGAAGTCCAGCCGGCCAAAAAGGCGGTCGAAAAGAATCCGGCAGCCGAGCCGATGGGTTCGGCCCCGTCGCCCAATCCGGCGTAGGGGCGCGTCCGCTGTACCCTTTGCCGGCGCCGGGCATTTGCCGGGAGCATCTCCGAGTTGACGGTGACATTGAGTTCGGTCCACCCCGTAGCGCCAGTCTTCGACTGGCGCCCGCCGGTCAGAGACGCGGCGCTACCTCCCAGAGGCATTACCGCCAGACGACAGATGCGCCCGCATTTGCCTGGAACCGGTTTCTGTTCTTGGATTCCGGGTAAGCGGCCCCAAGTCTTCCGCCCCTTTCAATATGAAAATCTGCTGCATTGGTGCCGGTTACGTGGGTGGTCCGACGATGGCGATGATCGCCCTGAAGGCACCGGCCGTCGAGTTGCGGGTGGTCGACATGAACACCGCGCGCATCGCGGCCTGGAATTCGGACACGCTGCCGATCTACGAACCGGGGTTGGATGAAATCGTGCGGCAGACCCGCGGCCGGAACCTGCATTTTTCCTCCGACGTGGCGGATGGGATCAAGTGGGCCGACATCATCTTCGTGGCCGTCAACACGCCGACGAAAACCTATGGGGTGGGGGCCGGACGGGCGGCGGATCTGCGGTTTATCGAGTCGGTGGCGCGGACGATCGCGGAACACGCGAATGGCCCGAAGATCATCGTCGAGAAGTCAACGATTCCGGTGAAGACCGCGGAGACGATCAAGGACATCCTGGCCGCGAATTCCCGCGGGCACGAATTTGAGGTGCTTTCCAACCCGGAGTTTCTCGCGGAGGGGACGGCGATGGCCGATCTCGCGGACCCGGATCGGGTGCTGATTGGCGGGGAGCGCACCGCGGGCGGTGAAGTGGCGATGCAGAAATTGGTGGAGGTTTATGCGCATTGGGTGCCGCGCGATCGCATCATCACGACCAACCTGTGGTCGTCCGAGCTTTCCAAGCTCGTGGCCAACGCGTTTCTGGCCCAGCGGATCTCCTCGATCAACTCCATCTCGGCGTTGTGCGAGGCGACCGGGGCCGATGTCGACGAGGTGGCCCATGCCATCGGCAAGGACTCCCGCATCGGATCGAAATTCCTGAAAGCTTCGGTCGGCTTCGGGGGATCCTGCTTCCAGAAGGACATCCTCAACCTGGTTTACCTGTGCGAGCATTTCAGCCTGCCGGAGGTGGCGGCCTACTGGGAACGGGTGGTGAAGATGAACGATTGGCAGAAACACCGCTTTGCCGCCAGGATCGTGCGTTCCCTCTTCAACACGGTGGCCGACAAGCGGATCGCGGTGCTGGGATTCGCCTTCAAGAAGGATACGAACGACACGCGGGAATCGGCCGCGATTGCGGTCTGCCGGGATTTGCTGGCGGAGCAGGCCCAGGTCGTGGTTTACGATCCGAAAGTGCCGGCGGCGGAGATTGTGCGTGATGTCGTGGGTGCCGGGAAAACCGATCCCCGCCTGACGGTGGTGGCGAACGCGTACGAAGCGGCCCGGGGGGCGCACGCGCTGGCGATCCTCACCGAGTGGGATGAGTTCAAGACGCTGGATTACGCGAAAATCCTGGCGGAGATGCACCAACCGGCGTTCCTGTTCGACGGTCGAAACATTCTCGATTTACCGAAATTGCGGGCCCTGGGCTTCCGGGCTTCGGGCATCGGCAAGTGACGCGCCCTCCTCCCTGCGCCCTGGCTTTTGAGTGGACGCGGACTTCGCTCCGCGCCGGGCGACAGCGACGAAAAAACCGCCCGCTTGAAACCGGGCGGCCATGGTGGTCGGGCGGGATGAGGTGCCGGCCGGGCACTCAAGCGCTCGGGGTCGTCGCGGTCCTCTTCCTCCAACGGCGATAGCCGAGCATGGCGAGCGCGCCGCCGACCATCATGGCGCCATACGTGGCCGGCTCGGGCGCGGGCGTGATCTGGCGATCCCAGGACTGCCACGCGGTGGAGTTGCCGCCCCACCCGCTGAACACGACCTGGTTCTGCGGGGCGGTGCCGCGGGTGTCGAACGCGGCGACGGGGCCCCCGAATTGCTGGAAGTTGCCGTTGGCGTAAAAATAA
Organism: Opitutales bacterium; assembly: GCA_038249085.1. GTDB lineage: Bacteria > Verrucomicrobiota > Verrucomicrobiia > Opitutales > Opitutaceae > ER46. Next base: position 160,895 of record JBBRWR010000002.1, on the reverse strand, counting down.
TCCTGCAAGTTGACCCAATTGGTGATGCTGAGGGTCGCGCCCGGGGCGATGATCACGTTGGTGGCATTCAGGATGGAACTGGCGCTGTTGCCAAAATCCAGGATGGTGTTGCCCGTGATGTAGAGGGTGCCGACGGTGAGATTGATGCCGGCGCCCGTCGTGCCCAGCGCGAGGGTGCCGCCATTGAGCGTCAAGGTTCCGGCGAAGTTGAGGTTTTGGTCGAAGGTGAGGGTGCCGGTGCCCGTCTTCACGATTTCGCCGGTGCCGGCGAGGGTGCCGCTGAACGTGGTGCTGGAGTTATCGCCGCCGGCGGTGAGCTTGGCCCCGGCGCCGACGTCGATTGTGCCGGCACCCGCGAAGGAGCCAATCGTCTCCGTCAAGCCGGCACCCACCGCAAATTTGCCGTCGCCGTACACGGTCACCCGCGAGGTGTCGTTGATCTGATCGCTCGCGAGCAGCGTGAGCTTCGCGGTGTTGGCGGCGCCGGAGCCGTCGCCGACACTGAGGCTGCCCGTGCCCGTGGCGTTGACCCCGGCGGTCTTGTTGAGCGTGACCGTGCCGTCGCTGACCTGGAAGGTGCCCGAGAAGGTATTGGCGGTGGTTCCGGTGAGTTGGAGGGTGCCGAGATCGGTCTTGTTGAAACTGCCGGTGCCGCCCGAGATGGCGCCGCTGATGGTGAGGTCGGTATCCGAGGCGTTGCCGTTGTTTCCGACTTGAACGACGCGGGTCCCGGTCGTGCCCAGATCGAGGTTGGCGGAAATCGCCGCGGTGGAACTACCCACGCCATTGAACGTCAGATTGTTTCCGAGGGTGAGGGTGCCGGTGCCCTGCACGTTGCCTCCGCCCATCGTCAGGGCTCCGATCGTATCGTTGTAGCTCTGAACGTCGAGGCGACCGTCGGTCTGGATCGTGACGGCGGAGCTGTTGTTGATCTGGTTGGAGGCGTTGAGTTGCAGGGTGGCGGAGGCAGCGGCGCCGATGCCATCGCCGATGTTGACATTGCTGGCGCCCGTGGCGTCGCCGGATGTCTTGGCTGCGATGACCTTGCCGTCGTTGATGGTGAAGCCACCCGTGAACGTGTTGCCGGAGGCACCGCCGAGCGTGAGGTCGCCCGCCCCGGTCTTAATCACGTAATTGGGATTGCTTGCCTGGGTGATGGCGCCGTTGAGGGTGAGGCTGCCCGAGTTGGCATCGATGGCGACACCGGTGTTGGTGCCGCCATTCAACGTCACGGCGCCGGCCAGCGTGTTGGTGCCGGAGATATTCTTGATCGAGGGGGCCGAGGGCGGCGCGATGGTGCCGTAGAGATTGAAGGCTTCGCCGGCGGCGACGGAGACGTTGTTCTGCACCCCGAGAGTGGCGCCGATCTGGACGGCGGTGCCGGCAGCCGTCGTGCCGAGGGCGGCGTTGTTGGCGACGATCAGGGTGCCGGCGGCGACGTTGGTGGATCCGGTGTAGGTATTGGCGCCGGAGAGGATGAGCGTGCCGGTGCCGGTCTTGGAGAGCACGGCGGCGTTGGCGCCCTGGCCGATCGATCCGCTCAACGTCAATTGGGAGCCGCCGGCGGCATCGATTTTTACGGCGTCGTTGGCGGAGGCGGCCACCAGCGTAACGGCGCCGGTGGAAACATTGGTGCCGGCGAGGTTGGAGAGCGCGGCGGTACTGGGAGAGCCGCTATTGGTATTGAGGGTCATTGCCTCACCCGTGACGGTGATGCCTCCCTGGAGGCCGAGGGTGGCGCCCGCGGTGACACTGGTGGCGCCAGCGGCGGTGCCGAGGGCGGTGTTGTTGGCGGCAATCAAGGTGCCACTGGAGACGGTCGTGGCCCCATCGTAGGTGTTGGTGCCGGAAAGGGTCATGGTGCCGGTGCCCGTCTTGACGAGCGAGAGGGTGCCGGCGGCGTCAGAGATGACGCCGGAGAAGGTGGTCGAGGCATTGTTGCCGCCCGTGGTGAGGGTGTTGGTGCCGGCGGTGCCAGTGACATTGCCGGCACCCGCGAGTGAGCCGATGGTCTCGCTGAAACCGTTCAGGTCGAAGGTCGCGCCGGTGGTCACGCTGACTGCCGAGCCGTTGGGCACCACATTGGCCGTGCCGAGGCGCAGCGTGCCGGCGGTGATATCGGTGGCGCCGTCGTAGTTGTTCGCGGTGCTGCCGAGCACGACGGTTCCCGTACCCGTCTTGGTGACGTTGGTGGTGCCGGTCCCGTCGATCAGCTGGCCATTGAAATTGACCACCGAAGTGCCGGCGGCGGCGAGGGTGGCACTCTTGTTGAGGGTGACGGTGCCGGAGAAGGTGCTGGTGCCGGAGGCAAAGTCCCCACCGAGGGTCGTGGTCGCCCCCTGGCTGCCCACGGTGAGGTTGCGGGAGAGGGTGACCCCGCTGGCGCCGAGATACAGGGCGGTGTCCATCGCGCCCGTGGTGCTCGCGTCGTTGATCACCACCGTGCTGGTGGTCGATCCGAGGGCGCTGTTGTTGTTCACCTCGAGTACGCCGTTGCGCACGGTGGTGGTGCCGGTAAACGTGTTGGCGCCGGAGAGGGTCAGCGTGCCGGCGCCGGTCTTCAGCAGATTGGTCGTCCCGGTGGGATTGGAAACGACGCCCGAGATGAGGGTGTGTCCCGAACCGGTCGCGGTGAGGGTCTGCGTGCCGGCGACGGTTTGGGCGACATTGCCCGAAATGGTCAGCCCGGTGGTCGCGGTGGAGCTATTGGTGATCGTGAGCCCTTCCTTGAACTGCGAGTTGACGGCAATCGTGTGGCTGCCGTTGTCATTGACGTTGACGGTGGCGGCGCCGGACGACGCGTCCAACGTGAGCACACTGCCGTTGGTGGAGTTGACCGTATAATTGCGACCCGAAGAGTTGTCGAAGATGAGGGTGCCAACCGTAGTGGCGGCTTGCACGCTGATGGTCGGATTGGCCGTGAGCGGCGCGGCGCTGCCGAGATTGCCGAGGCGGGCAATGGCGCCGATGGCATTCGGGGCGCTGTTCCCCACCCAGTTGGTGCCGGTGCCCCAGGTGCCATTGCCGTTCACGTTCCAATCGACCGCAGTGACCAGCGGGAGAATCTCGTAGTACCCGGCGCCCAGGTCACCCCGACTGATATAGGTGGCGGCGCCGGAGCCCCAGCCATCGAAACTGAAATTGGCCACATTCGGAGCCGAGGGACTATAGATCACCAATTGCTCGGTGCCCGAACCGGAGAGGGACCCGGCCCAATTGGCGATGGTAAGCGAACCGGTGAGGGTGCCGAGGCCGCCGGTGCTGTTGAAACGCAGCACGCTGCCATCGTTGAGGTAGTCGATCGTCGAGGCGGAGGTCTGCGACAACTGGTTCATCGTGGCGTCGAAGCTGCCCACATTCAGGGTGCCGCCGGCGAGGATGAGGTTGGCGGAATTGTTGATTTGATTGTTGGCGCCGAGGGCAAAAGTGTTGCCGGAATTGATGGTGAGGCTGGTGATATTTCCGAAGCTCGCGGCGGCGCCGAGCGACGTGATTGACCCGGCGGAGCCGCCGAGGGTGAGGGTGCCGGAATTGGTGTTAGCCGCGCCAAAAACGAAATTGCCGGCTCCAGTGGTGGCGAGATTCTGCGCGCCCGAGACCGCGCCAGCCAAAGTCAGCGTGCTGCCCGCACTGGCACTGCCCATGGTGGTGGGCCCGGTCAACGCAATGGCTCCGCTGACGGTATTATTGCCGGAGATACTGTTGAGCGCACCCACGGACGAAGCGCCGGGGCCGGCAAGCGCGAGGGACTCTCCGGCGGGCAGCGTGATATTGCCCTGCAGTCCGAGGGTCGCGCCCGAAGTCACCGCCGTGGTGGCGGCCGTGCTGCCGAGGGCGTTGTTGCTCGTGGCGACGAGGGTGCCGGCGGTCACGCTGGTGGCGCCGCTAAACGTGTTGTTGCCGGAGAGGGTGACCACGCCGCCGCCGGTTTTCGTAATCCCGCCCGTGTCGGATAGGATCCCGGTGAACGCGACCGTGCCGCCCGCCGCCGCGGTCAGCGTCACATCCCGGCCGAGACCGACACTGCCGGAGAAGGTATTGGCACCGGAGGTGTTGGTTCCGCCCAGTGTCGTCGTGCCGGAGGTGTTGAGGTTGTTGACCGAAATCGCGCGGTCGATGCTGACTCCGCCGGTGGCGTTGCCGATCAACAACCCGAGATTGTCGGACGTGGCGGTCCCGGTGGCGCCGACTTGCACGGCGCTGCCGGAACTCCCCAGCGCGCCATTGGCGGAAACGGGGGCGTTGGCGGTGACGGTCAGGTTGCCGTTGAGAATCGTGGTGGTCCCGGTATAGCTGCTGGCAGTGCCGGAAAGAGTGAGCCCCCCCGGTCCGGTTTTTTGCAGATCGTAAGCGCCGGAAATATTGCCGCTGGTGATGAGGCTGCCGGCGGTGACCCCGATCCGCGTGTTTCCCGTCAGCGAGATGTTGCCGGAAACGGTGTTGGTGCCGGCGACATTCTGGATGGCCCCGACGCCGCCCACGCCCAGACCGGTGGCCGTGATGTTTTCGGCCGTGGTCCCGCTGAGATTGTTGAGCGCGAGGGTGGCCCCAATGGAAATCGTCGTGGGGGTGGCCGTGGTGCCCAGGGTGCCCGCTCCGGTGATCTGGAGGGTGCCGGCGTTGATCGCGGTGGTTCCGGAGTAGCTGTTGGCGCCGGAAAGGACGAGCGTGCCGTTGTCGATCTTGGATAGACCAAAACCCGTTCCAGAGATCGCCCCGGAGGCGGTGAGGGTGGTGCCGCTCGCGACTCCGATCAGGGTCTCCGCGGTCAGGGCGATATTTCCGGTCAGCGTATGGTCGGCACTCGTATTGCGGATGGCACCGGTCAAACCGACTCCCTGGCCGCCGACCGTCAGGCCCTCCGCGGTGGTGTAGGATCCGCCGGCCAATTGGAGGGTCGCACCGTTGGCTACGGTCGTGCCCGTGGCGGCGGTACCGAGGGCCGTGGCATTCTGGATCTCAACCACCCCCGCATTGATGTTGGTGGCGCCCGTGTAGGTATTGGCGTTCGAGAGCGTGAGCGTGCCCGTCCCGTCCTTCGTCAGAGTTCCGGCCGTTCCGGTGGCGAGCGAACTCGCAATGGTGGTGTTGCCGGATCCATCAATGGTCAGGCCAAGACCCGTGCCGGAAATGTTGCCGGTGCCGACCGTCAAACTGCCGGCGTCGCTGCGCAGGGTCGCGGCGGATCCGAGCGTGATGCCGCCCGTCCAGGTGTTGTTGCCGCCCAGATTGCGCAGCGCGCCGGTGCCGCCGTAGCCCGCGCCATTGAGGGTGAGGCTCTCGTTGGTGATGGTATTGGTGCCGATGAGATCGAGGGCCAGGGTGGCGCCGTTGGTGACGGACGTGGTGGTCGAGACGCCGGCGTTGCCGAGCGCGCTGATGTTCTGGGCGGTCAGGGTACCGCCGGCGATGGTCGTGGCCCCGGCGTAGGTGTTGGCGTTGGCCAGCACCAGTGTCCCTGTGCCGTTCTTGGTCAGGGAGAGATCGCCACCCGTGTCCTGAATAATGCCGGAAAACGTCGTGTTGGCATTATTGCCTCCCGTGGTGAGAGTCATGGCACCGGCGTTGATGTTGTCCACGGTGCCGGCGCCGAGCAGGGAGCCGATCGTCTCGCTTTGGCCGGCGTTGAAACGCAGGGTGGCCCCACCCGCGATGTTAACCGCGGCATTGTCGCCAATCGCGCCGTTGGCGACCGTCTTCGCGATTTCCAGGGTGCCGGCCCCGACTGTGACATTGCCGTTGCCGATGTTGGCGCTGCCACCCGCAAGGACGACGGTGCCGGTGCCGGTCTTGGTCAGGGCACTGGTGCCGCTGCCGCCGGCGCCATCGGTGAGCGTGCCGGAAAAGGTGATGATCGAAGCGCCCGAGGCATTGAGGTCGACGGCCTTGTTGTAAGTGACCGTATTATTGTAGGTCGCGGTGCCACTGGTCAGCGAAGTGGCGCCGCCAATCGTGGTCGTGGCACCCTGGCTGCCGACCGTGATGGCCCGCCCGACACTGACCCCGGACGCGCCGACGACCAGGGCGGTGTTCATCGTTCCCGGGGTATTGGCGTCGTTGATCATGATCGCTGCGGAGCTATTGCCCAGGGCCCCATTGGCGCCGGAAGGGGCGTCGGCGTTGAGCTGCAGCGTGCCGCCGCTGACGGTCGTATTGCCGGTGTAGGAGTTGGCGGAACTTGAGAGCACCAGGGTTCCGCTGCCGGCCTTGAGCAGGGAGCCCGTGACACCGCTCTGGGTGATAGTGCCGCTGACCTCGGTCGTGCCGGCCCCGTTGAATGTCATCGTGCTGCTGTTGGTTCGGAACTGGAGCCCGCCGGCGAGCGTCAGACCCGTAGCGGCGTTCGAATTGTTGGTGACAAGCAGAGCGTCGTTGACGCGGCTGCTGGCGGCGATCGTATGCGCCCCGTTGTCGTTGACGATGATTTGGGCCTGACCGCTGGAGACATTGAAATCCAGGCGGCCACTGGTACCGTTGCCGATGGTATAGCTCTTGTTGGCGGAATTTTCGAAGATCAACTTCCCGACCGTGCGATTGGTCGTCTGCATGCTGATCGTGATGTCGTTGTTGAGCGGAGGTGAACCGACCGTGTCACCCAAAATTGCGATGGCGTTCGTGGCATTGGGGAAGGCCGAATTGGGGGACCAGTTATTATTGACCGCCCAATTCTGGACGGACCCGCTGTCGACGTTCCATTTCACTCCCACCGCGAGGGGTACGATTTCAAAGATATTGGTGCCGAGATCGGTCCGGGCGACGGTCGTAGCCGCGCCCCAGTCGGTGAACGTGAGGTTGGAGACATCGGGCGCTCCGGAGGGACCGTAAACGATCAATTGTTCGCCGCCGCCGCCGGAGATCGAACCCGCCCAATTGGTGATGGACATCGTGCCCGTCACGGTGCCCAGACCCGCCACGGAACCGCCGCCGTTGAAATTAAGAATGCTGCCGTCGTTGAGGTAATCGAGCGTCGAACTGGCGGTCTGCGAGAGCTGGCGCATCGTCTCGTTGAAGCCGCCGGTGGCGAACGTGCCGCCGGCCAGGATCAGATTGGCGCTGTCGTTAATCTGGTTGGACGCCCCGAGACTGAGCGTGCCGCCCGTGGCGACCGTAATGTTCGCGGCATTGCCGAGCGCCCCGCCGGCGGCGTTGAGGATGAGTCCGCCGTTGTTGACGGTGACATTGCCGGAAAGCGTGTTCACGCCCGTGAGGGTGAAGTCGCCGGTGCCGGTCTTGGTCAGGGCATTGTTGGTCCCGCCCGAGATGACACCGGAAAGGGTCGTGGATTGGTTGTTGCCACCGGTGGTGAACGAGGTCGAGCCGGTGTTGCCGAGGGAGACGTTGCCGGCGCCGGCCAACGAACCCACCTGCGCGCTGAAGCTGTTGGCATCGAGGGTGGCGCCCGCGGCAATACTGACCCCGGTGGCGGCAGGGAGGGCGTTGTTGGTTCCGAGGCGAACCGTTCCGGCGTTGATGTTCGTCGCACCGTCATAGGTGGAAACACCGCCGAGGGCGAGCGTACCAGCGCCGGCCTTGTTGAGGGCGCCGCCCGAGGTGCCGGCAATCACACCGTTGTAGGTCAAGGTCGTGGCGGCGTCGGTATCGATCGTGCCGCCGGCCGCGCCCAACGCGACCCCGCGATTGGAGGCGAGTGAAAACGTCGAGGTGGTTTGGAGCGTCCCGCCGTTCAGGGCGAGGTGTCCCGGAGTAGCGGAGCCGGGCGCAGTGCCGAGGTTCGTGTCGGCGCCAACTTTCACCGTGCCGGCATTAATGGTGCTCGAACCCAAATAGGTGTTGGTGCCAGATAGCGTCAGAGTGCCGGGACCGACCTTTGTCAGGTTCTTCCCCGCCGCACCAGTGATGTTGCCGGAAACGGTGAGTGCCGTGGCGGCGTCGACGCCGATGGAATTGCTGCCCGTCGCACCGAGGGCGACTCCTCCGGTCCACGTGTTGTTGCCGGCAGCATTGCGCAGCGCCCCGGCGTTGCCCACGCCGTCGCCATTGATGGTGAGCGCATTGGCGGCGAAAGTGGTGCCGGAACCGCCGAGCGCGAGCGTGGCACCAGAGGCCACGGCGACGGCACCGGAGGTCGCGCCCAGCGCGGTGGCTTTTTCGAGGCGAAGCGTGCCCCCATTGACGCTGGTGCCGCCGGTGTAGGTGTTGGGGGAGGAGCCGTTCAGCACCGCCGTGCCGGAATCGGCCTTCAGGAGGGAACCGCTGCCGCTCATCGCCCCGGCCAGTACGGTGGTCCCGGATCCCTTCAGGCTGAGAACATTGCCCCCGTTGTCGATATTACCGCTGATGGTGAGCGTCGGATCGATGTTGTTGTTGACGTCCAGATTCTGGTTCATCTGCACATCGGCATTGATGGTGTGGGCCGCGTTGCCGCCGGCGTCGTTCGTGAGATTGATGGCGGTAAGCCCCCCCGGCGTGGTCGAATCGAAAATCAGCTTGCGGGCCTCGCTGGTGTTGATCGTGTAGGATTTCGGCCCGCTGAAGTAGAGATTCGTGAGCACCTTGTCGGACCCCGTGATGTCGATGGTTTGGTTCGACGAGACGTAGTAGCTGTTGAAGATGACGTTTGATTTGAGCGTGGGATTGGTTTGCCCCGCCCAATTCAGCGGGTCGGTGGCGCTCGTGCCCCAGACGCCGTTGCCGCCGCCGCTGTCGCCCGGGCCGTTGCGATTGTCCCAGACGAAGTTGCCACTGCCGGCGGTGGCGTTGATCGTGAGCAGACCACCCACCTCGCTCACGATCGTGCCGCCACCCGTGCCCGCGCTGAAACCCATCTTGAGTTGCTCGGGGCGCACGAACGAACTCAGATCAACATTCAGCAGATTGTACCAGAGGCCATCCTCGCCAAACTGCATGCTGACGAGCAATTGGCTGCTTTCGTCGATGGTGATGGAAACGTTGCGGTACTGGGTGCTCTGATTCGGACGCGCGGTGGCCGTGGGAAAGGCCATGGTGTAGGGGAGCGCCGGGACCGTGCCATCACCGGCGTCGAGCACGGTGGGGCTGCCGGTGTCGGTGTAGTCGCGATTACCCGTCCCGGCCAGGTAGTTGTAGCCGGTAAGGCCCTGACCGGGCCCGCGCACCGAAACGGAATTCGGTTGCAGTGAACCGGTGCCACCGACGCGTCCTTCACCGGCGACCGAGAAATTTCCGTAGGCATCGAGTGACACGGCCACATAGCCGCCGTTCAGGCCGTTGACCCCCGTCTTTTGGGCGTAGCCGAGGGAACCGCCGTTGGCCCCGACCTGGAAATCCTTGCTGGCGTCGTAGAGAAAGAAAGTGAGGCCGTCAGCCCCGGTGCCGTTGAAATTGTTTCCGGCCCATAGGTTCGCCCCGAAGGTGATGTTGACGACATTACCCGTCGACGGAATTGGAGTGTCGAAGTAGACCGCGTTGCTGAGATTGCCGGTCGTGTTGGTCAGGCGCAGCCAACCGGCGCCGGAGGGATCAATGGTGCCCCCTGTCTCCGGATCTCCGCTACGCGGGGTCGCCCCGGAGGTGAGGGTGACATTGGGGGTGGAGTTGCCGGCCGGGTTGAGCACCCAGCCAGGGGCGGTGGAGTTCTTAAAGTCTTCGGTATACGTGAACTGCGCCCGCCCGCTGGCCCCGGAAATCGCGAACAGGGCGATCACGGCAAGCGATCGGAACCGGAAGCGGCCGATCGATCGGGACTGCAATGGTACGTATTGACGCATTTGGCTGCTCTACAGTTCGGCGCCGGACGACCAATCTCAAGAGCGAATAGGGTAAATACCTTACGGCTATTGCGTACGTAGTAATGCCTGCTTTGCAGGATAAAACGAAAGGCACGAGGCAAACGGTCGGGTTCGGCCTGGCTGGAACAGGGCGGCGCGTGCGGCCCCCCAGCCAGTCGAGGTCACCAACTTTGGGGCCTACCGCACCGGCGCCCGGTGGATCTGAGGCTTCCAGGTCAGGTAACTCGGCTCCTCATGCAGGAAGGCGTCGGGCGCATCGGTCTCGCGCAACAGGTCGGCGTGGCTCACTTGGGGCAGGAGGTCGGCCAGCCGATAGGGCACCTGGGTGAGGTGGGGCGGAGGGGTGGACCAGTGGCGGAAGTTCTCCGGTATCACCATCTCCCCGGCCAGTTGATCGGTCGCCACTCGCCGCAGTCCTCCCTCCAGCGTGAAGTGATGCCAGGTATCCCGGCGTGCATCGGCAATCACACTGACGTCGCGTCGTCCGAGGGCGTGAGCCACGAGGGCAAGACTGCCATAGCCGTAAACGGGGCTTCGCCGCAGCACGCCCCAGGTGCGCAGTGCCATCGCGACCGTGCGGACCCCCAAGATCGATCCCGGCCCCTCGCAGAAAATCCACGCCGCCACCTGGTCGGGGGGCACGCCGAGCCGGTCGAGGCACTTGAAAATCGCGACCCCGGATTCGTCGGTGCTGCACTGCCACTGCCCGGTCCCATCGGCCTGCACCATGCCGACCTGCACCCGCGCCGAGGCGGCGTCCAGGACGATGGTGGGAGATTGGCCACAAACCTCGTGCAGACTCGGCATCGGGACGCATCACAACCGGGCCGGGTCGCGGCGCGCAAGCGCAGAGAAACGGCATTGACCGGCACCCCCTCCGCCCTACCGTGGACAATTCTTCCAACAAAAGTCCCTGCTGTAACCTCTGCTGTGAACGTCCAACTGAACCACGTCTCCGCCACGCGCAAGAATCTCGTCGTTACCCTCGAGGCGAGTGAAGTCGACACCGAGCACCAGGCCGTTGTCGCGGAAATCGCGAAGATGGCGCGCCTTCCCGGGTTCCGGCCCGGCAAGGCGCCCGCCTCGATGATTGCCAAACGCTTCCAGAAACAGATTGCCGACGAGTTTAAGCAGAAAGTGATCGCCCGGGCCTACCGGGAGGCTCTTAAGCAGGAGAAGCTCGATGTCATCAATGCCGTTAAAGTCGACGAGGGCGTGATTCAGGCCGGGGCGCCGGCGACCATCAGTCTGGTCGTGGATGTGCGCCCGGAATTCACGCTGCCGGAGTATCAGAACCTGCGGACAGAAGTGATTTCGACCGACGCGACCGATGCCGAGGTGGAGAAGGTGATTGAGGGGCTCCGCTCCGAACGCGCCGACTTCAAGCCCGCCGATCGCCCGGCCCAGAAAGGCGACTACGTGAAGCTCGCCTACGAAGGCGCGATCGACGGCCAACCGATTGCGGAACTGGCGCCCGACAAGCAGCTCTACGGCAAGGTCCCGCAGACGTGGGAGGAAGTCGAAGGAACCAATGAAGGCGTGATTCCCGGCCTCGGCAAACAACTGGCCGGGCTCAAGTCGGGGGATAAGAAAGACGTGACCGTGGTCTTCCCCGCGGAGTTTCCCGCGGTGCCGGCGCTGGGGGGCAAGACCGCCACCTACGCCGTCGAGATTCAGGAGATCCGCGAGCGGGTGCTGCCGGCCCTGGACGCCGAGTTTTTCAAGTCGCAGCAGGTCGACGACCTGGCCGGTCTCCAGCAGCAGGTACGGGCCAACTTGAAAATGCAGAAGGAATATCAGAACCGGGCCGCGCAACGGCGCCAGATCACGGAGCAATTGGGCGCGGCGGTCGATTTTCCGGTGCCGGATTCGCTGATCGAGGCGGAAACCCAAAGCGTGCTCCGGCAGTTCATCGAGGAGCAGATGCGCCGGGGCGTGCCGCAGGAGCAGTTTGAAAAGGACAAGAAGGAATTGTTTGAAGGGGCCCGCAAGGCCGCGACGAACCGCGTGAAGCTGCAGTTCATCCTCTCCAGGATTGCCGAGCAGGAAAAACTTGAAGTCACCAGCGAGGATTTGAACAACTTCATCTACCGTGAGTCGGCGCGCGCGCAGCAGAAGCCGGACAAACTCGCCAAGACCCTGGCCAACGATCGCGAGCAGCTGCGCTCGGTGCAGCAATCCATCATTTTCGACAAGGCGGTTGATTTTCTGGTCGCCAAGGCTAACGTGGTCACCACTGCCCCCAAGGCCTGAACCGGCCGGGCCTTATCCAAACCACGTGAGCTACTACGTTCCCATCGTTCTCGAAAATACCGGCCGCGGCGAGCGGTCGATGGACATCTATTCGCGCCTGCTCAAGGACCGGATCATCTTCATCGGCACGCCCATCGACGATATGGTCGCGAACCTGGTGATCGCGCAGTTGCTGTTCCTCCAGATGGAGGACTCGAAGAAAGATATCCACGTCTACGTCAACTCCCCGGGCGGAGTGGTGACGGGGGGGATGGCGATTTATGACACGATGAATTTCCTGCAATGTGACATCGTCACCTACTGCGTGGGCATGGCGGCGAGCATGAGCACGGTCCTGTTGGCCGCGGGCACCAAGGGCAAGCGCTTTGCCCTGCCGAACAGCCGGGTGATGATCCACCAGCCGAGCGGCGGGGCCGGGGGACAGACGGCCGATATCGCGATCGCGGCCCGGGAGATTATCCGCTGGCGCAAGACCCTGAACGAGGCGCTCTCCCGTCACACCGGCAAGACCGCCGAGCAGATTGAGAAGGATTCGGATCGCGACTACTACATGAGTGCGGCCGAGGCCAAGGAGTATGGGATCGTGGACCACGTCGTGGTTTCCACCCGCGAGGCCCAGACCGTGGTGCAGACGGCGGCCTGAGCCGCTTCGGGGTGCATCGGCGAGTTGGCGGTGCTGCCCTCTGGGCGTAGCGCCGCGGCTCTGACCGGCGGGCGCCCGTCGAAGACTGGCGCTTCGGGGAGGACCGAGCTCAATGCCACCGTCAACCTGGAGATGCACCCGCCGCGTCGGCCTCGTCAATCCGTCCTCGACTAGGCGGTCGTCCCCCGCACTCTTGCGTCATGGCCAAATCCGCGCGCATGACGCTTTGTTCCTTCTGCGGCAAGTCGCAGGCGGAGGTGAAGAAGATCATCGCCGGTCCCGGGGTCTACATCTGCGATTCGTGCGTCAACGTCTGCAAGACAATCATCGACCGCGAGGTGAAGACACCGGCGGTGGATGCCCGGCCGGCCTTTCGGCTGGTCAAACCCTCGGAAATCAAGCGCACGCTCGACGACTACGTCATCGGCCAGGATCATGCGAAGAAGGTCCTCTCGGTGGCCGTCTACAATCACTACAAGCGACTGATGTTCGACTCGGGGCTGTCGAAGGACGCCGCAGCCATTGCGCCGGAATTCAGCGAGGTCGAGGTCGAGAAGAGCAACATCCTCCTGGTGGGGCCGACGGGGTCGGGCAAGACGCTGCTGGCCCGGAGTCTCGCCAAGATCCTCGAAGTGCCCTTTGCGATCTCCGATGCGACCACGCTGACCGAGGCGGGTTATGTCGGCGAGGATGTCGAGAACGTGGTCCTCCGGTTGCTGCAGTCGGCGAATTACGACGTCAAGAAGGCCGAATGTGGTATCATCTACATCGACGAGATCGACAAGATCGGGCGCAAGACGGAGAACGTGTCCATCACCCGCGATGTTTCGGGCGAGGGGGTGCAACAGGCCCTGCTCGAGATTCTGGAGGGGACGACTTGCAATGTGCCGCCGCAGGGCGGCCGCAAGCATCCGAACCAGGAATACATCCAGATCAACACCTCCAACATCCTCTTTGTCTGCGGCGGGGCGTTTGTCGGGCTCGATAGCCTGGTGCAGCGCCGGATGGGCACGCGCAGCCTCGGATTTTCATCGATCAAGGCGCAGCACGAGGCGGCGCTCAAGCCCGAGCAGATGATGAAGGCGCTGGCCCCGGAGGATCTGATCCGCTTCGGGATGATTCCCGAATTCATCGGCCGGCTCCCGGTGGTCTCGGTCCTCGATCAATTGGGCGTCGCCGATCTCGAAAAAATCCTGCTGCAGACCAAAAATGCGATGGTGAAGCAGTACTCCAAGCTCTTCGCCATGGACGGCGTAAGCCTGCGCATCACGCCCGACGCGGTGCGGGCGATCGCGGCCCGGGCCATCGAATTGAAAACGGGCGCCCGCGCCCTGCGCTCGATCATGGAAAGCCTCATGCTCGAGGTCATGTATGAATTGCCGCAGCGGGACGACGTGACCGAGGTGGTGATCGACTCGGCCGTGGTGGCGGGCCGGCGCAAGCCGACGATGCGGCGGGCTCCGAAGGTGGTCCCCAAGCAGGACGCCGCCGCCTGAGATTTTCGCGCCGCTCAAACCTTGGACGGAGTCGAAGAGCTTCTGATTTCGGAGGGCGGCGCTTCGTCGTCGCCGTCTTCCACGAGTAGCGCTGATGAAAGTTCGCCTTCCGAATTACGGCGGATGATGGCCTTCCCGACGCCCTCTGATACCAACATCCCTTGGCATTTGGACTTTCCATCGGCGACGCATGGGTAGGGCGGCGAGTCCCTTCGCCGCCGCAGGATCGCGATGAAACCCGGTCGGTAAACTCGGCGCGGAGCGGAGTCCGCGCCCTACCAAAAATCCAAAACACAAAGGCGATCGGTATTACCAGTGCGCGTAATCGCCCTTGGTGAGGCCTTGCGCGAACTCGACAAAGAGTTGCACGCAACGTTCCACATCCTCGAGGTCGACGATTTCACTGGGAGTGTGCATGTAGCGCAGCGGGATGCTCACCAAGCCGGTCGCGACCCCGCCCCGACCCATTTGGATGGCGCGGGCGTCCGTGCCGGTCGGCCGGGGATCCGCCTCGATCTGGTACGGAATTTTCAGTTTCTTGGCCGCCCGGAGCAGGCGGTCGTAGATCTTCGGGTTGATGTTGGCCCCGCGGCACAGAATCGGGCCGCCGCCGAGCTTGGTCTCCCCAAATTTGCGGTTGTCGCAGTCGGGGTGATCGGTCGCGTGACCCACGTCGACCGCGATCGCGATATGCGGGTTGACGAGGTAGGCGGAGGTGGTGGCCCCGCGCACGCCGATTTCTTCCTGGGCGGTTGCGACACTGACGACCTTGGCGGCCAGTTTCCTTTTCTCGCGGGCGAGTCGGATCAGCGTTTCGCCGACCACGTAGGCCCCCACCTTGTTGTCGAAGGCGCGGGCCGTGCCGATGCTGCCGTGAATCATGGCGAGTTCGTGATCGTAGGTGGCGACATCGCCAATGCTCACGCGCTCGAGCGCCTCGTCCTTGGAGCGGGCGCCGATGTCGATCCATATTTCGTGTTTCTTGGGAACGCGCTTGCGGTCCTCTTCATCCATCAGGTGGACCGCGCGTTTGCCCGTCACCCCATAGACCGTGCCCGCCGCGGTCTGGATGATCACGCGCCGCCCCGAGATGACACTGAGATCGTGCCCTCCGATGGTGTCGAAGTAGATGAAACCCTCCTTGTTGATGTAGGTGAGGATCAACCCGAGTTCGTCCATGTGTCCGGCCAGCATCAGCACCGGATCCCCCTTGGGGTTGAGCGTGGCCAGGCGATTGCCGAGCGCATCCTTGGCATAGGCGTCGGCCGCGGGCTTGACGTGCCGATCGAAGACGGCCTGGGCTTCGGCCTCGTAGCCCGAAGGTGAGCGCGCATGGAGTAACTCGGCCAGGAACGGGGGGACTTTGTAGGAGGAGGACATGAATGAACGATTGCGTTTCCCCGAGCCTGAAATCGAAAATCGGAAATCGGAAATCAAAAATGACGATCTATCCCGCCATCGACATCAAGGGTGGCCGCTGTGTGCGGCTGCTGCAGGGGCGCGCCGATCAGGAGACGGTCTACGCCGAGAATCCGGCCGAGGTCGCGCGGCAGTTTCGTGCGGCGGGGAGCGAGTGGGTGCATGTGGTGGATCTCGACGGGGCGTTTGCGGGCGAACCGCAGAATCTCGCGGTGGTGCAGGCCATCGCCGCGGTTGGGATGAAGGTGCAACTCGGGGGAGGGTTGCGGACGCGCGCGGCGGTGGAGCGGGCGCTGGGCTTTGGCGTGAGCCGGGTGGTGATCGGCACCCGGGCCGCGGAGAGTGAATCTTTCGTGGGCGAGTTGGTGCAGGCGTTCGGCGCTAAGGTCGCGATTGGCATCGACGCGAAGAACGGCCAGGTGGCGGTCAAGGGCTGGGTCGCGACCGCGAACCTGACGGCGCTGACGTTGGCTCAGCGCATGGATGCCCTGGGGGTTGCGACGCTGATCCACACCGACATCGGCACGGACGGCATGCTGACGGGACCAAATTTCGCCGCGCAGGAGGCCATGCTCACAGCGGGAAAGTTTCGGGTAATTGCGAGCGGCGGCGTGAGCCGACGCGAGGACGTGGTGAAACTCGCAGAGCTCGCGCGGCGTTACTCCAACATGGACGGGGTCATCGTCGGCAAGGCGCTTTACGAGCAGCGCGTCGACCTGCCGGATCTGCTGGCGCTGGCGCGCTAGGCGCGCCCGGTTCCGCCCTCGGGCGTGAACAAATAGTCTTCCCCAATTCTCACCTCGGACGTGGTGTTCGGGTCACCAATACGTCGGACAGCATAGCGGAGCGGCGCCAGGAGGGCCATGGACCCTTCGAGTTCGGCCGGGCTGTGAAACCCGATGATCAGGGTGGGGCGCGAGGCCGCCAGCGTTTCTCTCATCCCCGCCAGGGCGCGGTGGCCATGCCCCTCGACGTCGATCTTCACGAAATTGGGTGGTAGCAGCTCCCCGTTCTTCGTCAATTCGTCCAAGCATACGGTACGAATTGAAAGCGGGGTAGCGTGCGAGTGGCGATGCTCTCCGTCGTAAGGCAGATGCGTCGTGGTCGAGCCTAGATCTCCATACGTGAACAGCTCGGCTCCGCGGTTGTTATCGGACACCGCCGCTTCGTAAAGCTTGAGCCAACCCAAGTGATTCATGTCTCGGTGGCGTTTTAAGCGCGCAAAGCTCATGGGGTTCGGCTCAAAGGCGGCCACCTGTCCTTTCGGTCCGACCCGGCGGGCCAGTCCGACACTGTACAGTCCGAAATGCGCCCCAAGATCCCAGCAGGTCCAGTCCCTGATATCGCCGCCCCCAAGTGCGACCAGCGTCGCCTGCAACGCCGGTTCGTGAGTGCCGCGCCAATAGGAACTCCACGGATAAAGTGTCCAACGGGCTCCAGCGGCGACGCCCCGGCGGACTCGGACGGGAAAGAGTCCAAGTGGAGTCGAACGCAAGATCCAGCCGGTGCAGCGCTGCAGGAGGGCCTTCATGCCTTCCCGATCGTCTCCGCAATCTCCTCCAGCGGGTAGGTGATGATCTCGGCCAGCGTCGGGTGATACCAGGGCGCACGCAGCAGGTCGAAGACGGTTGCCCGCATCGCCATGGGGCCGCTGAAGGCGTGGATCAGTTCCCCGGCATCCTTGCCGACGATTTCCGCCCCGAGGATTCGGCCGCGCTTCGGCTCGGCGATCACCTTCACATAACCGTATTTCGCCTCCATAAGGATCGATTTCCCGTGGTCGTCGAACGGATAGCGGGCGACGAGGTAATTGACGCCCCGGTCGGCGAGTTCGCGTTCGAGGCGTCCGATGGTGGTCAGTTGGGGATCGGTGAAGACCACGTTCAGCAACAGGGAAAAGTCGATGGGTTTGATGCCCTTGACCGCCGCGGCATGGCGGGCCGCAAGTTCCCCCTGTTGGATGGCGATGTGCACGATCTCGGCCGGACCGGAACAATCGCCTGCGGCGTAGATGTGCGGCACGCTGCTCTGCTGCCAGCGATTGATGGCAATCTGCCCCCCGGGCTTCGTCGTGACTCCCGCCGCGGCGAGGTTGAGCGGCGCGGTGTTGGGCTCGCGGCCCAGGGCGTTGAAAAGGTGGGCAGCGCGACGCACGATCCGCCGGCCGTCGTGGTCAAACGCGACCGAAAACCCACGGCGATCTTCGCTGACCCGGGCGAGTTGGGTGCCGGCAAACAACTCGATGCCGTCGTCGACCAGCGCGCGCTGCACCACGGCGGAAGCGTCCTCCGAGTGATCCCGCAGAATGTGGGGGCTGCGTTGGACCAGGGTGACCCGGGCGCCGATGCGGCGGAGGAACTGGGCCAGTTCGCAGGCGACAATTCCGCCCCCGAGCACGATTACGCTCTTGGGCACAAAATCGAGGTCGAGCACGTCGTCGCTGGTCCAGCATTTGGCAGCGGCGAGACCCGGAACGGCAGGGATCGAGACTTTCGAACCGGTGGCAATGAGGATGTGTTGGGCGCGAAGCTTTCCCCCCGTGGAAAGTTCGAGGGTATGGGGATCAAGGAAGCGGGCATGCGCCCGGATGAGATCAAATTTGCCCGCGTCGAGGGCTTGTTTCCGGTAGCCGGCAAAATCGGCGATGATCGCTTTCTTCCGCAGGTGAATCGCCTTCATGTCGGCGCGGGCGGACGGAATCTTGAGTCCGAAGGTTGCCCCCTTTTGCGCGAGATGAAGCACCTCGGCCATGTAGAGCAGCGTCTTCGAGGGCATGCAGCCGCGCAGGATGCAAAGACCCCCGAGTTCGCGGGCGCCGTCGATGACCGCGGTCTTGAGCCCGAGGGAGGCGGCCACGCGCGCCGCATTGAAGCCGGCGCTGCCGCCGCCGATGCAGACAAGATCGTAGGTTTTCATAGCGGAAGATGCAGCGTCTCGATGAGGAGTGTAACCGTTGTTATAGCAATCGGCATTGTCTTATGAATGGTACGGCGCGGACTCCGCTCCGCGCCGTGGTCGTCGACTGGGTTTCATAACCCTACTGGAGCAGCGAATGCACTTCCGGCCCACCCTTCGGCGACGATGCAAAGTCCAAATTTATAGGGTGGTCGGAATCAGGCGACGCGCGGCTTACGGTAAGGCATCAGACCATCAGTTGCGGGCCGTGGTCGGTGATTCTTGGTCCGTGGTCCCGTCGTCCGAGGCGCAGCGTCACCGTCCCTTCCCAAAGAGCATGATATGGATCGTCTTCAGGACGATGGTGGCGTCGAGGGTGAAGGAGAAATGCCGGATGTAATAGAGGTCGTACTCCAGCTTGCGGACGGTGTCCTCGAGGTTGGCCCCATAAGGATAGTTGACCTGGGCCCAACCGGTGATGCCGGGTTTGACCAGATGGCGGAAGTGGTAGCAGGGGATCTCCTTCTCATAGGTCTCGACCAGCCGATCCCATTCGGCCCGCGGGCCGATGAGGCTCATCTCCCCGCGCAACACATTCCAAAGCTGCGGCAATTCATCGATCCGCGAGGCCCGCAGGAACCGCCCCACCCGGGTGATGCGCACATCGCCGGGGCGGGTGTAGAGATCACCGTCCCGGTTGGGGGCCACGCGCATGCTGCGAAGTTTGAAGAGGAGAAAGGGAACGTGGTTCCGGCCGACTCTGCTCTGGGCGAAAAAAGGGGAAGCCCGGTCCTCCAGCCAAACCGCCAGCGCCCCGGCCACGATCAGGGGAGCCGTGACCACCAGGCCCACCAACGCCAGGGAGATGTCGCTGATCCGCTTGAGCCGCTCAAAGACCGGTTCGCGGGCAATCTTGAATCCTTCCTGGAAGAGCCAGGTGGGATTGAGTCGGTAGATCGGAATCTTGCGCCAATAGACCTGGTGAAACAGCTCGAGCGTGAAGGTGGGGACTCCGGCGAAATAGAGTTGGACCAGGCGGCGCGATATTCCGGCCGGGAGGTCACGGGCCGACTCACGCAGCACGATCGCCTCCACCGCCGAGCGGCCCGCTTCCACCGCGGCGAGCGCCGCTTCGAACGGTTCGATCTTGTCCGGTAGAGCGGGAGTTCCGGGGGCGGTGAAATCTGCGGCGTCGGTGGAGGCGTAGATCACCGGTTGAACGGTGGCCATTTTCAGGTGTTCCGCGCGAAAAGCCGCACAGCTTTCGCGATCGCCGACAAAGAGAATGCTCCGACTTCCCCGGGACGAGAGACGACGGAGATAAATGATCCGGCGATACCCCAGACTGATCGCGGTGAAGCCGAGCACGCTCAGCGAGACGACCAAACGACTCGACTGAAGTTCGTACCCCCCGGACACGAATACAAAAATAAGCAGGAGGATGGCGAACAACGCCCCCAGGAGCGCGATGGCATGCTGGCTGGCATAATCGACACTCAGCATGTCGGTGCGCGGGCTGTAACCATCGATCAGGTAGATCGCAAAGAGGATGATGGCGATGGGGGCGATCAGCGCCTCCGCCAACAGGCCTTCCCGCAGTCCGATGCCCCGCGCGAACGAGGCGACGTTGAAGACCCCGATCAAACAAAGGATGTCGAGTCCAACCAGGGTCAGGGTGGTATAGCGGCGGCGCATCAGAGTTTTATTCGCAATGGGAGATGAGAATACGCGCATGTTGGTTTGGTCCAAATGCCCCGGAGCTTGCCCTGGGGATGCTTTACCAGATTAACCGAAAAAATAAGCCTGCCGGTGCGGTCCGACTACAGGCAAGCGCCGAGGAGGCGACAGTCGAAGATAAAGATTTGTTACCGGAGGTTCTCATCCGGCGAGATCGGCGGGCGAAGCACGAATGGGCTTGGGTCGACTTGTCAGCGGGGCGAGCAGTTCGTGCCAGCTTTGGACGGCCACGGGCGCGGTGTGTTTCTCTGCAAAGCGCCGGCACGCCGCGACCTGTTGGGCATACGCCGCGGGGTCGCGGGCGAGCTGGCGAACCGCGCACGCCAGTTCCTTGAAGCCTTCGCGGGCGGCAACGAGGCCGAGTCCGTTGTCGCTGACACAGCGGGCAACTTCACAATCCGTGGGTCCGATGAAGAGGATCGGCCGGCCCGCCGCCGCGATTCCGTAGAGCTTGCTGGGAAAGACGAAATCTTCGCATCCCGGGCGCAGCGTGACGAGGTGGAGATCTCCGACGGCGAGGGATTCGCCCAAACGCTCCCGGGGTTGCGGCGGAAGAAAGGTGAGATTGCTCAAGGCACGGGTGCGGGCGGCCTCCTCCAGGGCCTGACGTTGGGCTCCCTTGCCGACCAGAATCACGCTGATCTTAGGGTCTGTTTCCAAGGCCGCGGCCAGGTCGAGGACGGCTTCGAGGTCGTGCACCCGGCCGAGATTGCCGGAATAGGCGACGACAAAGTTCTCCGCCAGTCCCCACTCGCGTCGCAACGGTGTATCCGGGTCTCGCGCGAGTGACGCGACTCCGGCGGGTGCCCAGTTAGGAACGATGGCAAGGCGGTCGCGGCGTACGCGGGCTTCCGTGAGTGACTTGGCCATGTCGCTGCCGAGCGTGACACACGTGTCGGCTGCCCGCCAGGCGGCGTTCCGCAGGGGGCGGAGAACGCGCAACCAACGGTGGCCAAAGAGTTCAATCGCGATTTCCGGATAGATGTCCTGAATCCAATGTACGAGAACGGCCCGGCGACAGCGCGCGGCCAGCCAGACGCCCACTCCAAGCATGGGCGGATCGGTCATGGCTACGACGGTAGTGCCTTTTTTCGCGTTCCTTAGCACCCGCCAGAGGGCGCCGAGAAAGAAGGTCCCGAAATCCACGGCTTTGCCGATGGTGCCATGCCGGGCCCAGCGCGTGCCGGCGACGCGTTCGATCGCAACCCCATGGCGTAATTCCCGGGTGGGCACTCCAGCATGGGCGGCACTCGTAATGACGGTGACCTGCCAGCCCAGGGCGGCCAGGCCCTCGGCGAGATCGGTGAGCAATTGCCCCGTGGCTGGAGTTTCCGGCCAGTAGAATCGATTGACGAAGATGATCTTCATGCACCAAGGCAGTGGGCCGCAAAGAGGCGCAAGGGACGTTGAGGGCAAGCGGGTATCTGCATGGCGGCTATAGCCGCCGCGGGGATCGGCTTCGCGCTTCGCGTGAGCCCCGGTATGGCATTGTCAGCCCTGCTCACTTCAGGCCTTCATCGCGCGCAGTTTCTCGGTCTCATCCGCCACAAAACCTTCGTAACGCGCCAGGAGTCGGCAGTATTGAAATCCGGACGAACCATCCAAAAATCCGCCGCGGAGGAGGTATTGATAGACAAAACGCAGGAAGGGACGCGCGGGGAACTTGTAACTGATTCGCTTGAGGGCCCGGCGACGCTGGAGTGGGTCGGCTGCGAACAGGGATCGCCAGCGGACCGCTTTCGCTACGGTCAGATGTTCGCGCGCTTCAATCCGCGCGTAACGACGATGTTTCTCGATCCACTCGCTCACTCCTCCGGAGGACAAATCGTGGAGATAACTGGCCTGGAGCCGATCCATCCGCATGGCTGGGGCCTCGCGCTGACCATGGCCGACTTCGATGAATTCAAACTGGGGGGCGCGGGCGAACCTCGCCTGCCAGGCGGGAAAGTCGGTGCAATGGGGAATCCACCGTCCGTGCCACAGCATTTTGGGGGCGGCGAAATAGCCGTCGAGGTCGGTTCGGGCGGCGGCGGTGCGGCACTCCGCCATCAATTCCGGCGTGAACTGTTCGTCGGCGTCGAGGTGGAAGACCCAGGGATGTTTGAAGGTAATGCGGCGTTGGGCGTGATTGCGCTGACCGGCAAAGTTGTCGAATTTGCGGGAAAAAAGCCGCGCCCCCGCGCCCCGGGCAATCTCCGCGGTGCGATCGATCGAGCCAGAGTCCAGGACGACGATATCATCGCACGCGACGATGGACTCCAGGCAACGGGGCAGGTTCCGCTCCTCGTTGAGGGTCAGAATGAGAACGGAAAACATGTGCATTTCAGGTTGACGGTGGCTTTAAGCCCGGTCCTCCCCGTAGCGCCAGTCTTGGACTGGCGCCCGCCGGTCAGAGACGCGGCGCTACGCCCAGAGGCAGCACCGGCAACCCGGCGATTCACCCCTTCACGTACGCAGCGTAACAATACGGCTGCTGGCGATGATTGGATTGCGTAGGGCCGGACCTTGGTCCGCGCCTTCCGTGCAAAACGGCGTCACCAAGGTAATGCCCTGCATTCCGGATTCTGTGGAATTGTCGGAAGTGCGTACCTTTCCCGCTTGTCATTTTGGTTCGTGGTCCTGCAGTCCGTGGTCAGTGGAGAATGGCGCTCAGTTAAGCGCGCCCATGGACAAGATTCGTTGCGGCCCCTGATTGATTGAGATGAAGGAACCTCTTCGCGTGGCGCCATTCGGGTCTGAGTCCAGGCCCTTTGCAGAGGAGGTCAAACCGAGGAAAAACCGAGAACGGAGCGTGCTTTCCCCTGCGCTCAATTGATCCTGTGATTTCCAAATGATCTTGGGCGACGGGATGGAATTGGGGCGGGTGGGTTGGGATCTTCTCGGCTCGACCTTGGTTTGACCTCCTGTGCTTTTCCGACGTCTGGATCTGATTGGCACCAGATTAGGCGAGCGCGGTGGCGTGCTTCGCTCCCAGCCAGCGTTTGAATCGAGACGAACAAACCCCTTATCTTGGCGCCATTCTGGTCAGTGGACGACCGCAGTGCCGGTTTCCTCTTCTTGTTGTCGCAACCGGATGTTCTGCACCGCGACAAAAAACAACACCCACCACAGCAGCACCACCGCCAGGTTGCCGAAGGGGAACTCAATCCACGCATAGAGCAGGATCAGCCCGCAACCGGCGAAGAGATAACCGGTGAGGGGGCCGACCAACGATCGGAGGCGGAGCCGCCGCAGCGGCACCAGGGCACAGAGCGCCAGCAGCACCGATCCGACGATGCCGTGTTCGGCGAACGACTGCAGCCAGTCGCTGTGGGCATCGTTGTAAAAGACCGGCAGGCGATCGGCCTTTGATTCCCGGGTATTATACAGCCGGGAGAAGATGGGGGGATAGGACGCCATGCCCCAGCCGAACCAGATCTTGTCCCGCGCCATCCGCCACGTGTTGTGGTAAAGCAACGCCCGGTCGCCGATGCCGCCGAGGTCGCGCATTTCGGCGACCTGTTCCTGCGTCTTCTCCAGGCGGGCCAGGATGGTGTCCTTGCCGACGAACCAGGCCCCGGCCGCCGCGAAAACGAAGGCGAGGGCAATCCCGGAGAGAGGCATTATCATCGACTCTCGATGGCGCCGCCGCCTCTCCATGAGGTGCCATACGAGGTGGGTGCTGACCAAACCGACCAACAGTAGCATCAGCAGCGTGCAGGAACGCGATCCACTCAGCGGCACGGTCGCGGCCAGGAGCAGCAGGGCAACCCAGCCGGTGAGGATGGGACTGTGCAGGAGGTTGCGCGCCTCAATCCGCCGGGAGTAATGCCAGATAACTCCGATGCTCGCCGCCATCATCAACACCATGAAAGCCCCCCAGTGGTTGTGGTAGACGAACGAAGCAAAGAAACGAGGTTGGCGCGTTGGCACGAGGTCGAAGAATATCCCCTTGGCGTGGGAGAGCTTCTGGACGGTGCCGAAGACGGCGAGCGCGAGGGCGTTGGTGACCAGCACAATCAGGAGGCCGCGCAGGGCCCGGCGGTGGCGAATGACGAGGGCGAGGTTGAAAGCCGAAAGCCACAGGGCGTCGAAGACCCACAAGGCCTTCATCGCCGCACTGGGCAAGGCCGCACTGGGAAGCCAGGGGTTGGCGCCCGTGTGCGCAAGCAGCACCTCCCCTTCGACGGTCACCTCCCGCAGGCTGGGGTTGAGGCAGGAGAGCAGGACGAGAACGTTGAAAACGGCAAACGGAACCAGCCACCACAAGGCGCGGAGACGACCGTCCTGCCACGCCTCCCGATCCTGGACCGCCGTGAGGGTAATCAATAATCCCAGGCTGGCCCACCCCGTGAGTGGGGTGCGCACAAAATAGGCCATCCCGCCAAACGCCCAGGTGATCGCGATCACCAGGATACCAACGTGAATCAAGGTCACCCATTCGAGTTTGCTGAGGAACGGGTCCCGACCCGAGCGGCGTGGACCGACTCCCGGAGCGTATTTCAGGCCGGAATGGTCGGAACGCGAATGGGATTTGGGTGAAGGCGTCAATTGTAGGAGCGGCTTTATGCCGCGGTGAATTGCAATAATCGCGGGGTAAACCGACTGCGGTTCGAACTGGGAAACATGGAGGGCTGCACCTCGGTGCAGCCGGGGAAATACATATCGGTGTACATTCCGATCTACGAGGCGCGGACCAAGGTCCGGCCCTACAACGAGGGCGTGAAGTCTAGCATATCATGTAGGGCTGCACCTTGGTGCAGCCGGAGAAGAACGCGCCGAGGAGGGTTCGGGGTTTCGCGGCGCGGAGTCAGGTTCGGCCATGCAACCTTGTCCTTACGGGCTCATTTGTCGGCGGCAGCCAGTTGTTCATAGAAACCCGCGAGAATTCTCGCCGACTTGTCCCACGAGAATTCTCGCAAAACCCATTCGCGCGCGAGCGCGCCGCGCGCACGCAGGCGATCGGGGTCTTCCGACGTTGCCTGGACAATGGCCCTGCCATAGTCGGCCCAGGGCACACACCACCCCAGATCACGGCGCGAAAGCTCTCGCCACGGAGTGGTATCAGTCACGAGTGCCGGCAGCCCGTGGGCCATGGCCTCGGCGATCACAAGCCCGAAGTTTTCGTTGTGGGAGGGCAGGACAAAAAGCGAGGCGACCGGATAGGGGGCGGGCCGGCCCACTCCATTGAAGACCCGAATCCGTCCTCCGGCTGACCGGCGCTGGGCATAGTTTTCAAGCTCGTGGGGCGTGTAGTCTTGCGGAATGCCCACCAGCAGGAGCAGCCAATGCTCCGGAGCATGCTCGATCCAGGCATCAATCAATTGCAGCACGCGTTTCTTCTCGTGAAACCGCGAATAGAAAAGGGCCACTGGGCGGTCCACCGTTTCAGGACACGTGGCGTGCCAGTGCACGAGCGCTTGCTCGCGTTCCGCCACGGTCGGAGAATCGACCCCATTGGGCGCGACGCAAATCGGCTGAACAAAGCCGAGCGTGCGAATCTCCGTCGCCTCTTCCTTGCTCGTCGCGTGCCAGCCGCGCACGGCCTCGAAAGCGCCCGGGTGGACAAACCAGCGGGCGAATCGTTTGCGCCACGGATGGTGCCGCCAGGCCCAGCCCCCCATCATCCCGCGGGGCGAGACGACGACGTTTTTCGTCGCGTGGTGGGCGTAATGGAGGGTGCGCAGCCAGATCGAATGGTGATGGACGATGCCCGCCGCCGAGTGGATCAACGCGTGGCGAAGCCCCCGGGAGGGGCACAGGCGTCCCGGCCAGTCACGCCGAAAGGTACGGACCCGCAGGCGTCCGTCGGTTTCCTCCCTGCCGGACTCGGGTGCGGCGGGATCGGTGGCAAGCAGATCGACGTTGTGTCCGACGCGGGCGAGCGCGCCGCAAAGGGCCCGCACGGATTTGCTGGGTCCACCGTGCTGCTCCGCCAGACTCGGGACGACGTGGGTGAGGTTCAATTCAGAAAAGGACCAAGGACAATGGACAACGGACAACGGACCAGGGACAAACAGACCAGGGACAACGGACAACGGACCACGGACTACGGACCATGGACTAGGGACCACGGACTACGGACCATGGACCAGGGACTACGGACCATGGACAACAGACCAGGGACCACGGACAACGGACCACGGACAACAGATCATGGACGACGGAAAACCGACCAACGATAACGAACCACAGACACCGGGCTGTGGAAAATGGAGGATGCCGCAGGTCTTTGGTCAGGGGTGGCGAGCTTGAAGGCATTCGGCTCAACCCTGTCGCACAAATGCGAGGCGTGCCAGGCACAGGATAAGAGCACTCGTGACCGCCGCGGCAATTTTAGGTAATTTTCCTGCCTCCTTTTCCACTGCCTTGATCAAGCCGTGAAGACAGGCGAAGACGTGCTTCGTTTGTTCGCGAAGGGCGAGTGCATCAGCGTCGGGGAGGTATCGCAATCGGCCGGCCAAATGGATGAAGTACTGGGTTTCCGCGAGCGATGCGCGTGCGATATAGAGAAAGTGAAGATAGTCCCTTTTGCTCTCCCGCGCCGACCCTTCGACGATATTCGCCGGTACAGAATATGCCGCTCGCCGGAGTTGGCTCGTCAACCCGTAAACCTCCTCACGTGGAAACGATCGGGTGCTTTCGTAGACGGCCACGGTCATGTCGTCGGCCAACCTCCACGCTTCAATCTTGGTGTAATCTCTCATAATCGTTTCCCATGCTGAATGTTCATGGCCAGTTGGTCCTGCCGGGCGGTCATCTATGGTCGGTCGCCCAGGGTCCGTTGTCAGTGGTCCTGTTGTCTTGTGGTCCTTTACGACGGCTCCGGTCTTTCCTTGATCGGACGGCAGGGATGACCGACGCAGAGGGTGCGGCGCGGAAGATCCTTCACCACCACCGAGCGGGCTCCGACCACACAGAGTTCGCCGATCGTCACGCCCGGGCCGACAAACACGTCGGCGCCCAGCCAGGCGTTTTCGCCAATCTCGATGGGCTGGGCGACCAGTGGCATGCTCCAGCGCAAATAGTCGTGGGTGCCGGCACAGAGATGGCAGTTTTGGCTGATATTGGCTCCGCGGAGCAACGTCACCCGTGCAAGGTTGTAGACTGTCACGTTGCGGCCGATCATCGATCGGGGGGCCAGGCTGAGTTGCCAGGGAAACGTGATTCGCGCCGTGGGAAAGATAACCACCTTGCCGGGTTCGGGGATTTCCGCCCCGAAGAGTTGCAGGAGGCGGGCGCGAAAACCGTGAAGTGGTCGGGGGCTCCAGCGGAACACCGTGGCCTGCACCAGGGCCCAGAGCCAGCGCAGCACGACCTCCCGCCGCGGGTAGGGCGTAACGCAGTGTTGGCCGAGGTAGGGAGGTTCGGAGATCAAGGATTGGAGCCAGGATTATGGACGAGAATCAGGAGATAAGGGACCACGGACAGCGGACCACGGACAGCGGACCACGGACCACGGACAATGGACCACAAGACCAAGGGACTGAGGAAGTGACCATAGGACAATGGAAGAAAGCGAGACATGGGAGACGGCGGGAAGATAGCTGCAGTGAACTCCCTCTCCCGGATTCTATAGACCACTTCCTACAGGATAACAGATCATCCGCACTCAAGAACGATTAACCGATAACCAATAACTCACTTCCATTCGCTTTGCCTGTCGCCCTCACTTCGCCAACAGACCTTCAAAATCAATCAAAAGCGCGTCGGCGTACTGGATAAAATCATACCGGCGCACGCTGGCCTGGGCCGCGGTGGCCAACGCGGCGCGTCGCCCGGGGTCGCGCAACAGTCCGGCAATCGCGCCGGCAAGTTGCGCGGCGGCATCGGGCGCCGTGTGGTCAAACGTGAGCCCGTTGACCCCCGCTTGCACAAAATCTCGGAAGCAGGAAAGACCGGATACGACCGGAACCGCCCCGGCTGCCATCGCTTCCGCCACCGCGACGCCGAACGTCTCGCCTTGGGCCGCGAGACTGGGATAACAAAAAATATCGATGCTCCCGTAAAACGCAGCGAGCGCCGGCTCAGCGTAGAGTGGGGGGCGGATGCTCCATTGGTCGGCCGGTAAGGCGGAACGCAACCTGCCTTCCAGGGCCCTGAGATAGTTGGGGCCGCCTCCGCCAGCGGAAACGGCGTCGGGTCCGCACAGAGCGGCGCGCCATTGCGGCAGTGAGGTGTCGCCTTGCAGGAGGAGCAGGGCGTCGACCAGAAGATCCACGCCCTTCTCTGGATGGAGGCGCCCGGCAAATCCGATCGTGATGCCTGCGCCTGGCGCGGTGGTCGGGCGCGCCTGCGCCATGACGTCCCAGGCGATCGGATAGCCATAGATCTTTGCGATTCCCGCCAGGGCGGCATTCTCAGCGATCACGCGTTCGCGCACGGGAGTGCTGGTCGCGATGACGCGGCTGAGACGGCGATAGAGGCGGTATTGTCCCTTGGGCATGCGACCGGGCATGACAACAACGCGACCGGCCGAGGGTCGGAGGGTGCCCAACCAGACGGGCAGGGCGACGCAGTGCACCACAGTGACGTCGGCTGGTGGCAGGGTGCGGTGGAGTCGGATACTCCACGCCAGGTCGAGCAGGAGGTTTTGCCAGAGGCGTCGCCGATGGTCGAAACCGGGCACCCGGATGTGTTGGATGCCACCGATCACTTCGCGATTGGCCCAGTGACGCCAGCGCCGGGAAACCAGGGTCACAACGTGACCGCGGGCCGCAAACTCTTGGGCCAGGCGAAACCAGGTCTTTTCGGTCGCGCCGCCGGAATCCGGTGGCACGGGCAAAAAGAAACCCATGACGATGGTGATCTTCAATGTCGGCGGTCAGAAGTCGGCGGTCAGAGAAAGGAGATCAACGGTGGAATCATACGGACATCCGTTGCCAGTTGGACCCTCTATCGTAGGGCGGCGAGTCCCTTCGCCGCCGTGGTATCGCGATGGGCGCGTGGTTGGCTGCTGGCGTAATCGTCACTGCAGGTGGGTTGGGTTGAATGTCCCGGGGATTTTTACTCTCTCTGCCGTTTCTTCTTTGCCCTGCTCAGTCCCTTACCCGGCCACCCTTCGCCTGACCGCTGACCTCTGACCTCTGACTTCTGATCTCTGACTTCCGTCTTCTGACCTCTTGTTTCCGACATTCGTGGTCAGTGGTCCCTTTGTCCCTTGGTCTGCCGCGCCGCCTCACTGGGGAAGTTATCACCAAGCACGCAGTCCAGCGCGGCGCGCAACCCGCCGGCGGCGTGCGCATAGGTGTAGCCCGCGATTCGGCTCAGCACCCGGGCGCGCAGCGCCGACGCTGCCTCGGGTATTCGGATGGTTGCGAGGGCGGCACCGAGCTGCGTGCGCAAATCCGAGGGATCATCGTGGCGGAAAACCCAGCCGGTTTCACCCGGAGTCACGAGGTCCTGCTGGCAACCCACCCGGTCGCTCACCAAGGGCGGCACGCCCAGATGCATCGCCTCGTTGACGGCCAATCCCCAGGTTTCGAATACGCCGCGCGAGGGTAGCACGAAGAGATCAGCCAGCAGTAGCCGCGCCGGCATCTCGCTTTGATTGGCGAACGGAAGGAAGTGTACGTTGGACGCACCGGCGGAGCGGGTGGCGGCAATGAGCGCCGGTTTTTCGGGGCCTTCGCCGACGAAGACCAGGGCAGCGCGGGCATCGTTGAGGGCAAGGAATGCCGCGAGCAACTCGCGTGGTTGCTTTTCGGGGACCAGCTTCCCCGCGAAGAGGAAAACCTTTTGTCCGGGCGCGAGGTCGAGTTGAGTCCGGAGATGGTGGCTCGCCCTTTGATGGTCCGCGCGGGTGGGATCAAACAGCGATTCGTCGACGGCATGCGGGGCAAAAAAGAGCCGCTGAGGTGGCACATCGAGAGTCGTGAAATACTCACGGTTCGCGGTTCCCACCGGCAAGAACGCGGCGAATTGCCGATAGAGGAATCCGAGCACCAAGCGCCGGAGGAGGCCCGGATGTTCCCTGCCGATAAAGTGCGAGTCGCCGCGGAAGACGAGGGGGACGCCCCGCCGTCGCGCCCAAAAGACGGCGCGCAAATGGCTGGCCCAGTTGTAGCCGAAGATCAGCAGCGCCTGCGGTCCCCACGCCGCCAGCCGGGCGGTGAGGGCGGGATTGCGGAGTCCGGTGAAGTGGTGGGTCCCGGGGTCGCGGGAAATATTGGGTACAAACTCGTGCTCATAGCCGGAGAGGAGATCGACGTCCCACCGGAAGGAGTGTTCGAATTTCGGGTCGCGCTGGGTCGCGAGGCCGAAATCCCAGAGATAGAAAACGCGCAAGGTGAGGCGCTCATGGGCGGCCAGCCAGCGAAACCACGGACTGTAGTATTGGGTCGGGTGGGAAAGCACGACCGCCAGGCGTACGGGGGAACGTGATTCGGTCATTCCGGGCGGAAGAGGATACGGAAGACGAGGGGCAGACCGATGACGACGAGGCTGGCCTGGAACAGGGAAACGAGCCAGGTGGCGAAGATTTGCTCCACCTGGAAGCTCCAGGCGCCGAGCAGAATCGTGAGCAGCCCGAGGGCCGAAAATTGGGGGGCTCCGAGGCCCGCGAGGGTCACTCGTTTGTAGCCATAACCCAGCAGGAGACCCAGTACGGCGCAGCCCATGAGTCCGAAATTCGCATACGCTTCCGCGACCATGCCAAACGCGATGCTCACGCTGGTGGTACTGTCCTCGGGGACGAGCCGGTAATGCACGGCCAGCAGGATGTTGCTCAAGAGAGACGAGGGTTTGCCCGGCCAGAGAAAGCTCGGGATGATTTGGGCCGGAATATTGATGTAAGATTCGCCGGCGAGAAAGGGTTCGAAATCCGGGGTCCGTTCGACGACCAGGCATACCATTTGAAACAGGGAAGCCCGCTCGAAGAGTTTGCCGGCAAGGGTCGAGCTCGTGGCTTCATCGCCTTCCACCTTCTGTTCCAAGCCGATGGTCAACCACTGCTGATAGAAAGCGGGAAGATCGGCGAAGGTGGGTAACGGTTGTTTGAGCTCCCAATACTGATGGCGCATTGCGGATTTGCCGTTGTGCAGGACGGCCAGGATCGGGAGTACGGCGGCCATCACCACGAGGGGGATACGCCGGCTGGTCGAGACGTAGGCCAGGAGGGCGAGGAGAAGGAGCGAAATGCCCGCGATCAGGTACAATTCCTGAAAGAGCAGAACCAACTGGACGAACAAATTGAAGTTGATGGCGATTTTCTCGCCGCTGAGGAGAGTACCTGCGCCCCAGCGCCGCATCTCGATGAAGAGGGCGACCGTGCCGATGCCAAAGAACATCGAGCGAAATAGGATCCTGAATTCCCCGGGAATGATATCATGGAAGGCACTGACGTAGAGATAGACCGTGTTGAGCCAGATGCCGGTTTGGGCATAGCGAAAGGCCGCCCCGGGCAGCAAGGTGGTCGCAAACAACACCGATCGCGATGGCTGGCCCCGGGTGCCCATGAAGGCGGCGATCGCACAGGCTTGGTAGAGCAGCATGGCTCCGGCCGCCTGGAGGGTGGCTCCATCGGAAAACGACAATGTCTCCGGGTGACCCGCGAGCAGCGAGATCCCATAAAACGGGATCGTCGTCAGCATCAACACTTCGAACACCGGAAAGTGCAGCGAGCTTTTCCGGGCCCAGTTCAAACCCGGGAGAGCCCCCAGAACTATCACCAGGCTCCCCATGGCCAATAACAAGGGGTCCTGAATCGGTGACTTGTGCACCAGCCAGACCACTGCACCCGCCAAGCCGAGACAGCCGAGTTGATAAAGTCGCCGACTGGTGTGGGGATCGGGCGGCCGGAGCGCCCCGTCGGTGAGGTCGGTGATTGTTTGCAATGCCATCAGCGATGGGAACGGGAAAAAATTGCGCTTAGGCGCGGGAGCCCGTCTTCCGGTTGTCGGGCAGATGGGTCCCGCTCTGCCCCAGGGCGGTCTTGACGAGCGCGAGGAGGCGCGGCTCCTCCCTCTCCCAGCAATAGACCTCTTCGGCCAATTGCCGGGCCGTGAGCTGCCGGGAGCGCAAGCGGTTGCGGTTAGCGGCCAGGTCGTCGAGCGCCTGCGCCGTCGCAATAGGGTCGTCCAGCCGAATCAGCACGCCGACTTGCGGGGAGCGGGCGAGGACTTCGCGCTGGCCAGCGGTGTCGCTGGCGGCGACGGCCAGCCCGGCGTTGAGATACTGGAGGATCTTGTTGGTGATGGTGAGGTCGCGATTCACGATGGCGCTGTCTTCCAGGGCAAGGCCCACATCGTGGTGTGCGATTTCGGAGGGCAATTGGCCCGGAGGCACCGACGGGAGAAACTCTACCTGCGCGCGCTTTGCCGCCGGCACCAGGGTGAGGAGTTGCGCGCGAAAGTCGGCGCGGCATTCGCCGAGCAGGGTGAGTCGCGACTTCTGGATGGTCCGGGACCATGCCGTCAGGAATGGTTCCAGACCACGGCCGGGACCGATGGTCTGGGAAAACCAAACATAGCGGACTCCGGCGGTGGGCGCGGGGCGCAGGGTCCGAGGATCGCGTTGGAGCGGAAACGAGTTGGTAATCACGACCGGGCGTTTGCCTCCGTATCGGGAGTGCAGGGCATCGGCCAGGGCTGCGGATGTGGTGGAGGTGTATCGGGCGGAATGTAGGAGGTCATTTTCGATCCGGCGGAGCAGCGGAAGTGGGCGGCCCGCGCGATCGGCCGGGAGCAAATCCTCCGAATGCCAGTCCTCGAAATCGGCGGCCACCTTTCGGCCGGCTGCAAGCAGACGCAGCCCGGCCCAATGGGCGATTTCGTTGTGGACGATAGTGAGATCGGCGGGGAAGCGGCGGGCATGCGCGAGCAATGCAGTCGCCGGTCCTACGGCATGAATAGTTTTCCAACCCCAGCGCTCTGCGACGTCGCGCCAGAGACGTTGCTTGAGCCGGCGATGGAATGAAGCAACGCCGTGGCCGGGGAGAAGATCGAGTGCTTCGACGCGAAACGGTGCGCCAGCCAATAGCCCGGAATCGATCGCCACCGACGGCCCATGGTTGTGGACACCCAATACGGTGACATTGTAGCCCGCGCCACCAAGGGTTGTCGCCTCTTTGACCACACGCGGGTTCCGGCAAAGATGGCCGTTGGTGAGGATGAGTGCCGAGAAATTCGACTGCCTAGGCAAAAGGAACGAAGGTCAGGCCGGCCATTTTGCAAATACTCGCTCGGACATCACGCCTTCGTTGGCCTCGGAGGTGCGCTGGCGCGCCGCAGGATGCAAAGTGCGCCAAAGTTCGGCATGGTCATGGCGAAAGCGTAAAACGCGGAAAAAGAATCTTGGCCGACGAAAGACACCGGCGATGAAACGCAACCAGTCCGACGGACGAGCGTGGCAAAGGAGGGCAAAGGGACGCACGCCGGCAAAGGCGAGATGAAAGAGCAAGGGGGTCGCCGGGGGGCGAAGCGCGCGCTGGTGAGCCCAGATCTTCCTCAAGACATCGGCAGGGGTTGGCACCGATTCAAGATAGCTCGCGGCCACGAGAAGTTGCGACTGCGCCCAAAGCAGCCTGTCGCGACCGCGGCTGGATTGGAGGGTAATGGCAAAGTTTGCCAGGGGTTCCGAAAGCAGGAGCCAGTCTCCGCCGAGAAGGCGTTCGCGGACGGGTTCGATAATCGCAAACGGCGTGGTGGCGGGTACGGTGGCGGCCGCAGATGCAGCCCGACGAAAAAGCATGGCGCCATTGGAGTGGAGTGCCTCCGTCAACTGGAGGGGATGTGGCCACCGAAAGCGGCGGGGCAAACCCACGGGCTCAACCGGCCAGAGGGTGCGTCCCGTGTCGGTCCAGCGTCCGTCCGTCTCCTCTTGCCAAACGCGCATGTTGGCCCAGACGACGTTAGCCGAATCGCTCACGCGTAGTGCTCCGAAGGCGCGGGCGAGAAAATCCGGTTCCCACCAATTATCGTCTTCCAGGAGGGTGGCGAAAGGTTCGGGGCCGCCGCGGAAGGCATGGTTGAACGTGGCGACGGGACCCAGATTCTTAGGATGCTGGTGTAGGGTAATCCGCGGGTCCGCGATTGCAGCGATAAGTCGGCCCGGAGCCTCGTCCTCTGGCGCGTCGTTGTGGAGTTCGCAAATCCAGTCGGTGAATGTCTGCGCCCGAAGGCTGGCGAGCGCTCGGGGGAGAAGCTTTGGCCGGCGGTAGGTGAGAAGGAAGACGCGAATCGAGGGCATTTGGCTACGCCTGGCGTTCAAACACGCGATTATGACCCACATTCAAGACGTTGGAAAACCCGAGCTCGGACAGGTTTTCACAGGCGCGTGCGACCGTCTCATATCCCTTCCAAAAGGTGGTTCCTGGTAGATGGAAACCGGCGTCGTCCATCACGAGCCAGCCGCCGGGAACAACCTTCGGTGCATAGGTTGGAGATCATTTGAATGTGCCTCTTAAACGACGGGTAAGGCGCCAGCCGATAAACCGGGCGGCGAGGCGCTCGGCAGGACCCATTTTCGGGGGACGGCTGGCCCCACCGAACGCCCGCGCCTGCGCTGCGGCGAATCGGCAGAGTTTTGGTTCATTGGGATAGATTTCGTATTCGAGGCGCTGCCAGTACTCGGCCAGGGCGCGATGAACTCGGGGAGAGTCCTCGGCGTCCCGAAGGTGCTTTGCTACGGACTCCACGGAGAGCGCGAGCGACTCGAACGCATGGCTGGAACGACGGTGACTAAGGCTGCCGGAAAGTCCGGAGCGATAGTACGTGCGGGTGTTCGGCGCGCAGATTATCCCGGCCGAAGCGAGGAGGACACGGGCGAAGTACTCGCCGTCGTCATTGAGACTGAGGCGTTCATCCCAAGGTCCCGCGCGGTCTGCGACGGCCCGCGGGACCAGCCATGAGGCCGGATGCATCATGCGGGCGTCGCGGGTGTGGAGCACAAGGAAATCAACGGGGGAAAAGTCGCACGCAAGATCGTCGTCGGCGAACTCGGCGACGCCGGGATCGGTTTGGAAGCGGGCCCAGCGGCAGCTTGCGATGTGCTCGGGATGGAGGGCCAGCGCGGAAAGTTGGTGCGCGATTTTGTCTGGAGCGAGCAGGTCGTCGGCGTCGAGAAACTGGATGAAATCGCCGCGGGCGAGCCGCAGACCGTGGTTGCGGGCTGCACTGGCCCCGCGGTTGGGTTGGGCGACGATGGTGACACCGCGGGCGGTGAAAGTGCGGGCGATCGCGAGGCTGTCGTCGCGTGAGCCGTCGTCGACGAATATGATTTCGCAGCAAGGCCACGTTTGGGAGAGAGCGGACTCAAGGGTCGCCGCGAGCCAAGGGGCGGCGTCGTAACAAGGGATGAGGATGCTGACGAGCGCTTGCGTCACGGGGCTGACGGAGGAGTTGGCCAGCGGTCAAAAGGGCCCTGGTGGTAGAACGACCACTCGCCGTAGCGATGCACGGTCCAGGAGTCGGAGGGGTAGTCAGAGAAGGAGGAGAGAAGATCGCCGGCTTTCCCCGACGTGATCATCCGATCGTCGACAAGGACAACGAGATTGCCTGTTCGGCCGTGGTAGCGGAGTGCGGAGAGTTGCGCTGTTTCCATCATTACGGCGTGGGTGGGGAGGACGCGGACGCGGCGTACCTCGAGGGCCATTTCGGGAGAGGGCACAACGACGAGGGAGCGGGGCGGGAGGGCTGCATCGAGGGCGTGCAGAACGCGGAGACCGTCGGCGGACAGGACGTTTTGGGTGGTGCCGCGGAAGCCAGGGTTCGCGAGCCCGGCGAGGTAATGGGCACGGTTGGCGTAGGAAGCGACGCCGTAGAGGGAGGAAACGACGAGGGCGGCACAAAGGAGGGAGCCGAGCCAGCGCGGGCGACCGCCGCCGGCGACCGCGACGAGAGCCGGCAGAAACAGAAAGGCGACGGGTTTGAAAAAACGTTCTTCCAGGCCGGCGGGGTCGCGCCAGAGCAGCACGAGGCCGAAAAAGGCGAGGTTGGCGAGTGTGACGCCGAGAACGAGTCGTGCCCAGGCGGGGCGGAGCGAGAACTCGCGGCGTAGCAGCCATACCGAGATGCCGACGGCGGCGGCGGCAACGAGGGCGTGGAGCGGCCAGAGCGCGGCCATATCGGACACGAGCGGATGTGACGGATGCAGAAAGATTCGGCCCAGGATGTTGCCGAGCGAATAGATGGCGGAAATGGGGAATCCGAGCACCCGGAAAGCGGAAATCCACCAGTCGGGATGAATGCGGCCGCCGAAGTCGGCGCCGGGAGCGGTGCCCAGACGGAGGTAGGTGAACCAGAAAAGGAAGTGGCCGAGGGCAAACCAACCAGCCCAGCGCGCGAGTTCAGTGAACTTAGGAGCGCTTAGCCACGGGCGGCCCCAGAGGCGTAGACCGCGGAGGCCGGCGATGAGGCCCGCGCCGATGGGAATGTAGGAATTCTTTGCCATGGCCCCGAGCCAATAGAGGGCCGGGATTGCGAGCCAGGAAAGCGTGCCGGCTTCGACCGCGCGACGCATGGCAAGAATAACCCAGGGGAGCACGGCGAGGAGGGCAGTCTCGCCGCCCATGAAGTCGCCGTAGGTCCGGGCGAGCGTCCAGTTGCAAGCGACGGCGAGAACGGCCCAGCCGGCCGGTGCCTCCCCGAAACCGTACGTCCGGTACAGCCGCCAGAACCCAAGAAGGGCGGCGAGGGTGGCGACAAAGCCGCCGATTACAATGGCGTGGCCGAGCGAGAGGCCGAGGAGTTGCCACGGCGCGACTACGAGGTACTGGCCAGGACTCCACCAAGATTGAAAGAACGAGGCGTCCCGGGCGAGATCGGCGCTGTCGGGCACGATCATGTGGTTCCAGGGGGCACCGGCACGCCAACTGTCCCAAACGTAAAAGCCGGTGGCAGAGTCCGAATTCATCGATGGCGGTACAAACCAACCGACGAGGGCGAAGACAGCGTGGAGGATAATCGCCGCCCAGAAGGTGGCGGGGAGTGTGGGGCGAGGCGCGGTCATACTGCAAACTTCGGCGCGTCGGGGCGGGCACGGTGAAACGGCACTTCGAGAAATCGGTAGAACGGCCAAACGGCGACGGAAGTGGCGGCGACGACCAGAAGTTGCCAGAGAATTTCAGATGGATAGGTGGAGACCCATTGGGAGAGAACTTTGAGATAAAAATATCCTCCCAGCGGAACGTGAAATAGATAGAGCGAATAGGACATGCGGCCTACGGCCAGCAAGGGGACGGGCCAGAACGAGATGCGCCCGGAAAGGGTGGCGGCACAGAGGGCGGTGCCCAGCCAAGTGACGAGCCAATACGCGATCAGACGGTCTTGGAACAAGGCGGCGGTAGTGGCCACGAGCGAGGCGCCGAGCATGGCGAAGGCAGGGCGCCGGTGCTGACTCCACAGGGCGAGCGCGCTTCCCGTGCCGAAGAGCGGCCACAATTCCACGAAGAACGCGCCGCGCACGGACGAAGAGATTGGCCAGCAAGCGAGGCAACAAAGGAGCGCGTGGGTTGCAACGAGGGCGCCTGGACGCCAGGTGGGAGCGACAAATAGCAGCGCCGCCATCACGAGGTAGAAGGCGAGTTCGAACGATAGCGACCAATAGACGCCGCTCAGTGCCGGAACGGAAGTCACGGGCGCGGTGGTGAGCGAGAGCGTGGCAAGAACGGTTCCAGGTGTCGTGGGAATCGAGGCTACGTCGTTGGTTCCGGCAAAAACGTGTACGGCGAACGCTAGGGCGACCGTGAGAGCCAGACTACCCCAATAGGCAGGAAAGATGCGACGAAGCCGACGGAGCATGAACGTGTCCGGAGCCGTGCTTCGCAGCCAGGTGCGCCCGATGCACAAACCGCTGATCACGAAAAAGAGGGGAACGCCGAGATGACCATGACGCCAAACGGCGCGCCACGTGGCTGAGACAGCGTCGGGAGCGACGAGCGGCATGGCCGCTAGATGGAAAAAGAATACGCCCAAGGCGGCGATTGCGCGGAGTCCGTCGATGCCGTCTACGCGGTGGTCGGCCCGGCGAACGGCGGCACGTTCAGCGGGGGTGAGCGGCGGATTAGACATGGCGCCAGGCGAAGCGGAAGTAGCCGCGTTTCGAGAGGGCGACGTAGTGGTGGAGTGCGGCAGTGGGCGCGCGGCACTCGGCGAGATCGGGCAGGAGGCGGTAGTCGGAGCGGGCAAGCCGCACGGGGTTGGCGGAAGTGGCGAGGAGGGCGACGAGGGCCTGTTCGAGATAGTAGCTCGTGCCGTGGCGGGCGAGGAGGTGGGCGCACCACGACTCCAGTAGATCCCAGCCGAGGAGATCACTCGCGAGGCCACAGACGCCGACGTTGACGCAGGTTGGGACGGGACGTCCGGTGAGTTCGGCAAGTGTGGAGGCGGGGTAACCGTAGGCGTCGTGAACATCCAGCATGTGGATCGGGCGATCAGGCGCGGCGAGCCACGCCAGCAGCGCATCGGGGCGGCGGAAAAAAAGCATGTCCGAGTCGAGCACGAGGCGGTGGCCGTGATGGGCGACATGGGCATCGGTGAGTTTCCGCAGGTGGATGTAGGAGCGGCGTTGGGCGCGCAGAGACGGAAAGCGGATGGAGGGAAGCGAGGCGTCGAGGAGCAGCTCACATTCTGCGGCGCGGCGGAGGAGCGAACCGGGAAACAATCGGCGGGCTTCATTGACAAGGGCGTCGTCCATGGAGCCGTCGTCGATGAAACCGGGGCGCACCTCGTCGCCGCTGTGGTGGAGGAGGGACCAGGCGCAGAAGGCGGTTTGGTGCCAAAAACGGCGGCCGGTGAGAAACCACACCTCGGCGACGACGCGGCGGGTGTCGGCCCGAGGAGGGAGCTGGGCGGCGGCGCGACGCATGGCGGCCTCGCCGCGGTGATCAAGCCATTGGTGCCACGGGCCGCCCGCGCGACGGGAGCGAGCGACGGCGGCGCGCGGCCAGTGCCAAGCCAGATACGAGAGGCGGCCGAGGCCGAGGCTGCGGACAAGGAGGCGGAACGGAGTGGTTTCCGGCAACGGGGTGAAATCGGGACTCATGGCGGGGGCAACGCTCCGAGCAGGCGATCGAATTCGGCGTCGGTCATGGTGCGGCAACCGTCGTAGCGGCGGCCTTGGATACGGTGGAGGATCCGGGCGGCGAAGACGGGACCGAAGACGTCGGCGAGCCGGAGGAAGACACCGCCACCGAGCGCGGGAGTGGCGACGCCGCCGGCGAGGGAGCGCCAGACGCGCAGGGTGCGGTTGGCGAACTCGGCGGAGAAGCCGAGGGGCAGGCGGCGCCAGGAGCCGAAGGCCTTTTCGCCGACGAGTTGCCGGGCGCGGCGGGCGGCGGGCGTATCGGCGGGGCAGGTGCGCGCAAAGGCTTCCATCACAGCGAGGGAGGCAATCCCGAGTTTCTCCCAGTGATTGGTCAGGCGGACTCCGGGGTGTTGGCCAATGATGGCAAGCAGTCCCGGCACGTGGATGACGCGGGCCGGGAAAGGCGCGGCAATGTGATAGAACCAGATCTCGGCGACCGGGTTGTAGAGAGGCGACGGGGCAAAGCAGGCCGTGGTGACGATCTGCTCCAGGTAGGATCGTCGGAACATCGGACTGTGCGGGGCGGGTTGGACCTCGATGAAAAACTCCGCCGCATCGGTCGTGGCCCGCAGGGGAGGGTCGGGGGCGACGAGGAGTTGGTCGTAAGCGCCGGCCAGCGTGGTCCGCGCGGCGTCGGTGTAGGACACGTCGGCGTTCTCGCGATCCATGGCGGCGACTTGGGCGGACAATTTGTCCGGCGTGACGAGATCATCCGAATCGAGAAAGAGAATGTGGCGCCCAGTCGCGACGGCGAGGCCGGAGAGGCGGGCAAAGAGCAGGCCGCGGTTTTCCTGGCGGATGATCCGCGCAACCTTGATCCCGAGGCCTGCAAGGGTGTCGGCGACCGGAACCGTCGAACCGTCGTCCACGACGATGGTCTCCAGCGCCAGACCGGCCGAGGCGCGGCGCAGACTTTCGAAGGTGTAGCGCATCACCTCGCCACGGTTATAGACGGGGACGACGATCGAAAGATCCGGAGAGGTCACGGGGAACGAGCGGTAGTCTTAGGCCGGAGGCGGAGGCGGCGAAGGGCTGCGGGCGGGGACCGCTATTTGACGAGGACGATCGAGCCGGCTTTGTCCGGCATGGGCACGGCGGTGATCGTTTGACGTTGGCGGAAGGAATCGACCGCAATTCGGGCACCCGGCCAGGCGTTGTAATCGTGCACGACCACCATTCCGCCCGGGGACAGGCGCGGCCAGAAGAACTCGAGCCCCGCGGCAATCGGGGCCTCGAGATCCGCATCCAGGTGCACGAAGGCAAAACGATCCGCGTTCATGGCAGCGGTTGCCGAGTCGGGAAACCAGCCGGGCACGAATGTGAGGGTGTCGCCGACGGGTTGAATGTTTTTCCGCACCAGTTCCAGACTGGTGTCGGCGAACGCCGGTTGTTCGTTGTAGCTCACGCCCAGGGATTCCCGTTTGAGGTCGGTGGGGGCGAAGCCCGCAAAGGTATCCAGCAAGTAGAAACGGCGTTCGGGACAATAATGATGAATCAAGCGGGCGGACCAGCCGTGGTGGACCCCGAGTTCCGCCAGCGAACCGGGGATTTTCGCGACGATGATGTCACGCAGGAGCAAGACGAGCATGTCGGAACGCACCCGATCCAGAGGAAACACACGCTCGTAGTCCCGCTTTTCGCCGGGAGGATGAAAACCACCGAAGCGTTGGCGAAACTCCGGAGGAAACCAAGGGTTGGCCTCGTCGATGTCCATCCGGGCCTGCAGCGAGCAGCCCTTGCGGGCGGCCAGGCGGTCAAGCCGGGCGAGGGATGGTTCGAAGAGGCGCCGCAACTGTTGGGCAAATGATCTTAGCACGGGTAGGGAAGGAGCGGGCGCTCACGGAAGGTGGGCGGTATCGTGGGGCAGGGGGCGGATGGAACCTGCGGCGAGGGCCAGGGCCGCCTCGACCACGGCGCGAGACGTGATGGCGGTCATGCACTGCAGGTCGTGGGGACAGCCGGTGCGGCGGGCGCAGGGCGCGCATTCGGGGTACGCGGTGAGGTTGCGATT
Source organism: Opitutales bacterium (assembly GCA_038249085.1). Taxonomy (GTDB): domain Bacteria; phylum Verrucomicrobiota; class Verrucomicrobiia; order Opitutales; family Opitutaceae; genus ER46. The sequence continues at coordinate 119,711 of JBBRWR010000002.1, read as the reverse complement.
GGCGGAGTAGCCAAAAATGGCGGCGGGGGCGCGACCGCCCATGACGACGACTGCCGGACAGTCGACCGCCCGGGCGAGATGGGCCAGAAAACCCTCGAGCCCGAGGAAAACCGCTGAGGCGGCGAGAACCCCGGCGGCCTCGCGGAGCGTCGTCCGGCCGCGCAGATCCACGTCGACGGGCAGCGCGGGGTCGGTGACGGCCCCGAGTTGAATCACCTTCGCCTGGGGGCGGAGGAGGCGCGCGGTTTCAGTCCAGCGCTCCGTGGACCATTCCTTGGTGGAGTACGGAATTCGCGCGGATAAACCGGAGCTGTGCAGCGCGATCTGCTCGGGGAATAGACGGCCTTTGGCGCGTTCCGCTTCCGTCAGGTTCAGGTAGGGACGAAGCGCAACGGTGCCGTGGAGCCCTGCCAGTGCGCACATTTCGGCGATGACATGACGGCTGGGGAGGAGGTCGCGCTCCGGGTCGGCGGGATGGGTCCTAACATAGTAGGGTTGGATCACGCGTGCGCCCAGCCGCCGGAGTCCCGCGACGTACTCATCATTAATCGGCAGCACGCGGAGCGAATCGGAGTTCCCCGCGAAGAGCTCCGGGCGGGCGGTCATCATCGTGAACGGAGTGTTGCGCTGCCGCGCCTCACGGAGGACGGCGGTGCAGAGCAAATCGTCGCCCAAGCTGAGCGGGCCGAAGAGGAGCGAGCGGGTAGGTATTCCCCAGCGGGCCACATTGCGCGCAAAGCGCAGTAAACGGACGGTTTGCCCGGGTCGCGGCGGCTTTGGAGCGGAATGGACCATCAGGCTCCTGGCTGCGGCCATGCTGAGATGTCGGCCAAGCCCTCGAATTGGCCACGTGCGCCGGCCCAGCGCACTTGTTCGGCCGGGCCGCGCCAAGCCCGGAGGCGCAGCCAAGCCCGAAGCACGCGAAAGTGTACGGTGGCGGGTGCGACGGGTGCCCAGGGGCACTGTCCGTGAAGAGCAAGGACCCGCACCCAACCGCGCATGATGCCACGGTTGAGTCGGGAGAGGTAGGCGGGAGTCAGGCGCGCTTCGGGGATGAGGTGCGTGAGCCGCAGTTCGGGAAAGTAGGCCATGTCGCCGCCAGCGTGGAGCGCGGTGAAGACGAGATCGTTGTCCCCCCCGGAAACCAGACTCTCCCCCCGGCGATCGAGGGCGCGCCGTCTTGGATCCCGGGCGACGGCGTTCGCGTAGGCGATGGCGGCTTCGCGGCGAATCGCGAGGCCGGCGCCGACCGGAGCAAAGTCGGGCCAGGGCGCTTGCGCGCCGCCGCGGGCCATTTTGGGCGCGGAACCGAAATCGCGCAGGGCGAGGCGCGAATGAAACTCTCCGGTCCACGGCGCTGGCTCGACCTCCCATTCCGGTGCCACCGGCCCACCCGCCGCCGCCAGCGTCGGGGCGGAATCGAAGCGGGCGGCGACCGCGGCGAGGTAGTCGGGGGCGAGCACATTGTCGTCGTCGACGAAGACGATGACGGAGCCTGTGGCGGCGCGAATGCCGGCGAGGCGTGCGGGAGTGAGGCCGGGATCGGGCGCCGCGACGAGGCGCGGGCCAAGTGCCGAGAGCAGGGGCTCGGATGCGGAAGAGAGCGCGGGCGAGCTGCCGTTATCGACGACGATGAGTTCCCAGGCGGGGCGGGGCAGCGTTTGGCCGGCGAGACCGGCGAGCGTGCGGCGGAGGCGACCGGCGTGGGGATTGCGCGTGGGGAGGACGACACTGATCATGCGCGGGGCGGTTTTTCCGCTACGAAGTTGCGGAGGGCATGCGCGGAGTGCTCGTGGCGGACGAGCGGGGTGACGGTGAAGCCGGCTGCGCGAAGGAACTGTTTCACGGGTGTCTGGTCGTCGACGTGATCTTCGAAGACGATGAACTCGCAGCGGGGCGAGGCGAGGGAGGCGGCGAGGCCGCGGAGCACGGCGAGTTCATGCCCTTCGACATCAATCTTGATGACGGTCGGAGCGGGGATCGTGCCGCGGGCGACAAGATCGTCGCCGGCGGCGGTAGCGACGAGGACGGAGCCGGAATAGCTGACCTGCGACCACGGGGCGAGCGTCGTCATGCCGGAATTTCCCACGGGGCCTAGATGCAAGGGGAGAATGCCGGCGGAGTCGGAAAGTGCGATCGAACAGACGGTGAAGTGGGGGGCGTTCCACGCGCGGTGGCGGAGCAGGCGCGCGTGCTCGGTGGGATTTGGCTCGAAGGCGACGACCACGGCTCCGGGCACAAGGCGCGCGAGCGTGGTGGCGTGCAGTCCGAAATTGGCGCCGATGTCCCAGCAGACTGATCCAGCGTGGAGGCGGGAGCGGAGTGCATCGAGGACTTCGGATTCGTAGAAGCCCTCGCGGACCACGATGCCGTCGATGTAGGCGACCGGATCGAGCAGAAAACGGGAGCCGTAGGAGGTGGCGAAAACGAGTCGATCGTTTGGGCGGTGGCCGGGGAGGAGGCGGCGCAGGGTGATGAAGCCACGCCAGCCCCGGCGCCACCAGGCGGCGAGGAGGCGGTCATGCCAAGTCGGGATGGGGGCGGGAGTCATTCCGCGGTAAGACGCTTGAGCACCGCCCATGCGTCGTGCTCGCCGCGCCGACGGGCATCGTGAATTTTCAGATCCACCGGCGAGAGAGTTCGGCGAAGGCGCCATTCACGGACGCGAGAGACGGGACCGCCCGGGGGGGGCCTGAGCGCGGAGTCGCGCAGAGCCATGAGAATGACGGTGGACCTCGCGTGGCCCTCGATCAAACGGAGCAGGTAGGATTCCTCGACCCGTTCGCGCGGCATGAGATGAGTCAGGGCGAGACCGGTGAATACGCCGGTGCCGAGGCCGAGGTCGGTGGCGGCGAGCGCCAGGTCGAAATCTTCGCAGCCGGCCAGGTTGCCCCCCGTTCGGCCAAGAAGTTTGCGACGCGGATCCCGGCGGACGGCATCGGCATAATCGCGGGCGACCAAGGTGCGGGCGCAAAGCCCGGCGCCGGCTGGGGTCGCGGCGTAGTCAAACGGTTGGTTGGACCAGCGGTCGCGCGGGGCGCGGTGGACGGCGAGGCAGGCAAGATAGGGCGCGAATTCGACCGGGGGCGTGAGCTCCCATTCCGGCGTGTAGCAGCCACAGCCCCACACGCCGAGCATTGGCCAGGGGCGGGCGAAAGACAGGGCGCAGGTGAGATAATCGGGGGCGAGGACGTTGTCGTCATCCACGAAGAGCAGGAGATCGGCGCGGGCTTCTGCAATGCCGCGGAGGCGGGCGGCGGTGAGGCCGAGTTCCGGTTCTGGGACCACGCGGGCGGCAGGGTGGCCGGTTAGGGCGCCAGAGAGCGAGAGGGGGATGCGCGAGGCGTTGTCGATCAAGATGAGTTCCCACTCGGCGGAAGGGAGCGACTGGGCGCCGAGGCCGGCGAGGGTGCGGGCAAGATAGTCGGCACGCGGATTGTGCGTGCAGAGTATGACGGAGAGGGCGGGCACGCTCACGGCTTCCGGGCCTCGAGCACGAGGGTTTCGAAATTGTTGGCGGCGTGGCCGACGGCGTAATGGTGCACTTCCAGGCCGCGCAGCTCGGTACAGTTGCTCTCGCCGGGGACGTGGCGGCGGAGATCCACGAAGCCGGCCGATCGCATCAGGGCGGACAGCGTGGCCTCGTCGAAAAGGAAACGATGTCCGTGATCGTGGAACAGGCTGTTGATGACGACGCCGTCGGCCGGGAGGTCGGCGGGCAGGCGGTTGTGGGCCAGCGCCCAGCGCAGGTAATCGCGGCGGGGAGCGTCGATCGCGCCGTAGAGGCCGATGACGCGGGCGAGGTCCGGGGTGGCGATTCGGATGCTGCCGCCGCGCCGGAGGATGCGGTGGGACTCGGCCAGCATGCGGCGGGCGCCGGCGAGCGGCACGTGCTCGATCATGTGCTCCGAGAACACGAAGGCGAAACTTGCCGAGGCGAGCGGGTAGGGTCGCGTGGCGTCGAGACGAGCCGTGCGCCAATGGGACGGGAAGAGATCGGTGTTGAGCCAGCCGGGCAACCCGCCGCCGCCGAGGTGAAGTTTTTTCGACGGGGACGAACGCAGGTAGCGGGCGATCAGGGCGCGCGCGGTCAGACGGGTCGCCAGGGGGTGGACGAGGATGCGCTGGAGAATTCTTTTTGCGACCGTAGTCATGCGGAAACGTCGCGGCGTCGGCAGACGAAGATGAACTGGGGGCAGCGGCCCCTGCGTTCGGGCAGCAGCGGAAAAATCTCCGACAGGCTGAGTACGACCGAGGCTTCGGATTCGATGGTGGGGAGGGCAGGCAGCTCCTTGCCCATGCGGCGGCGCAATGCGGTTTCCGCGGCGGAAAGCCAGCGCAATGGGGTTTCGGCAAGGCGGCGCACCGCGAGGCGGTCGTTGCGCTCCTTTGCCTCACCGGCGCGGCGGGCGCCTTCGCCCAGAGCGGGATACACCGGGGACTGTTCCCACTCCTCCTGGATCAGGAACCACGGGTCTAACCAGGCGGTGAACTCCTCATGGGTAGGCTCAGAGAAATGATACTCGTTGGGTCGCGGGTGCGAAGCGCGGGAGAATTGCAGCGCGTTTGGCGCGCTGACGATGAGTAGGCCCGCGGGGCGGAGGGCGCGGTGCAGGCGGGCGAGAAATCCGCGGGGATCGCGGAGGTGTTCGATGGTTTCGAAGGAAACGACCGCGTCAAAACCGGCGGCCGGCACGAACTCGGTCGCGGCGTCGCCGACAAGATAGGTGAGATTGTCTCGGTGATAATGCGCGCGGGCGTAGGCGATGGCCTCGGAGGAAAGATCGGCCCCGAGGCAGGAGGTGGCCGTCTGGCTCAGGACAAAGCTGCCGTAGCCGACGCCGCAGGCGAGGTCGAGGACGTGCAGCGCGCGGACACGATCGAGGGCGAACCGGTAGCGCTGCAAGTGCTGCAGACCGTAGAGACGCCAGTCGCCTTGGCCAGGGATTAGGCGTTCATTTGCCATCGGTAAAAAGTGCGATTATGCCTCATCGGGAGGGGTGGCAGCCCGCCGTATTCAGAAAACTAAGTCGGTGTGATACGCCGAGCGTTCATGAAGCGTAGCCTAGTCGAGTTTTTCGTCGACTAGGCGGCTGTTCAATCGGGTGCCAACTGAGGGCCGCCGCCCCGAGGGAAAGCGTAACCAGAAAGAGCACTGCAGCACCTCGCTCTCCAAATACGAGTGGCGATTGCGGGTGATTTGCCGCATGATACGCGTGTCCCACCGGTGAGAAAAATTGTGCAACAGGTAAATACCGTGGCTGATCTGAATCCCCACTTGGACGGTTGGAGAAAAGTGGGAGACCATCACGGCGGTCACTGCCATGCCACGCAGCGCGTCGAGCTGCGGTCGGCGACGCTCCTGCAGAGTCGTGGGCCCGGTCGAGGTCGAGACATGCGATTCGGTAGGTTCTCGTCTCATAAATAGCGGCTGGAGTCAGCGGAAGTCTTTCGACCGCGGAGTGCGTCCGCAAAAAGCGAAACCAAGACCACTCCACACATGAGGGAATGCGAAGACCGCCAGAGGGAGGCCCGCCTCGCCCCGTTTCGAATTCCCTCAGACCATAATTCCGTCCTGCGTACTTGTTATCGTGGTCGGGGAAGCCGAAATGGCTGAATCAGACTGGTCAGCCTCGTCGAACGAAACCTACTTGCGCACTCTGGCGACGCGTGCGGGGACCCCGACGGCGACAGAATTTGGTGGTAGTTCGTGTGTAACCACGGCCCCTGCCCCGACCACGCAGCCATCGCCGATGGTCACGCCGCCGAGCACGGTGACGCCGGCGCCGAGCCAGACATCGCACCCGATAAGAGTTGGGAGCAGCTCATCGCCCACCGAGCGGATAATCGTGCCGACGGGGGGTACGGTGTGGTTCGACGAAAGGATGCGGCAGTGCATCGAGACGAGAGTGTCTTTGCCGATGACAACGCCGCCGTGCCCGTAAATCGTCGTATAGGGCCCGATGTATACGTCGATGCCAGTTTCGATCTTACCCCCGTATGGGTGGAGTAATACGCCACGATCAAGGCAAGTACGGTCGCCAATCACGATGGTGCCGCGCCGACTGGGAGCGGGCCCGAGGGCCACTTCACAACTGGGACCGACGCGGACGCTCTGACCAAGTTGTACTCCGGAAAGCGCAATCAACTTTGGCCGTATGCGACCGAGCGCAAGAAGTCCCCAAGCCGTGAAGAAGCGCGCGATCCGGGTCATGAAGATTTGGGGCAAAGACGACCGTCTAGCTGGCACGATGTCGTTGTCGCGACTGCCAGCGAAGCAGGACGTGGACGGGGAGGAAGGGCTTGAGAGCTCGCATTAGCGGATGCCGGCTGGTGGGCGGATCACCGCCAAGTCTGCGGCATAGTGCGATCGCGCGACGCGCGGGGACAACTTCGCCGAGCGACGCGAGGGACGCCGCTGCTTTCTCCGCTTCGGCGGCAAGGACGGATCTTATTCTGTCGTTACCGGGATCGGACGCATACTTTTCAAGCGCGTTGAGCCGGTTGACCCAACTCCGTCGATAGTCGTGACTGAACGAATCCCCCCGACGGAGTGAGCGGGTGAGAACCTCAGAAGCATGATGAAATCGTGCGCCAGAGCGCGCCAAGCGGATGTGCACGTCGGCGTCCTCCCACATGGTTAGCGATTCGTCGCAACCACCGATCTCATTCCAAGCTGTGCGACGAATGATGGAGTTGTTTAGACTCATTGGGTTGGCCAGCAAATGGGACAGTGCGTCGTGCGCAAGTTCCGCAGGATTGTAGCGCCAGCGAATGAGCATGGCTCCGGTGGAATCTTCAACCCAGTCTGCGTCGCAACTCACGACGTCATGGGCCACACTGCATTGCGGTCCGAGACGCTCAAGAAAGGAGGGGGCAATCCAATCATCCGCATCGTGAAAGTGAATCCATTCGGTGCAGGCGGCGGCGGCTAGCTCGTTGCGAGCGCGAGCGACGCCCCGGTTGGGCTGGCCAGTGATGATTTCGAGACCCAGGTTGCGTGCCACGGTTACCGTGTCGTCGGTGCTGCCATCGTCGTAACAGAGAATGGTCGAAAACGGGCACGTGAGTTGGCAAACTCCCTCCATCAGCCGCGGAAGAAACCGTGCGGCGTTGTAGCAGGGAATGAGCAGAGTAATTTCCGCCATGGTCTGTCGTCAAGTGGAAGTGGGTTTCGTCTTTGGCCGCGTGAATACGCAATCCGCTTCGATGAGCGTCAGGTCCTCGGGATGATGAGAAATCGGAAAAAACCCGCTCAACGCGAATCCGCGGGCGGTTAGCCAGGCGTTCGTCTCGGGGAATAGAGGGACCCCCTCGTATAGTGGAACAAATGCGGCCTCGGTTACAATCGACTGAGTACTGCGCAGGACTTCGGTGGCGCCTTGAAGCACCGCGAGATCGTGGCCTTGGGTGTCGGTTTTCAGCAGGATGCGGCGGAGAGGTCCATCGGCCCATGCCGGCCGCAGATCATCAAGCGTTCTAACGGATACGCGCTCCGCCTGGGTCTCGGCGACAAGACCGGTAAAACGCATTTTTGCAATCGCGTTCAACGGATGGAGAGAACTGAAGGAGTCGTCGTTGAAAACATGGAGTGGAAGTTCGGCCGTTGCGTTGCCGATCGCAAGCGGCACCAGACGCCAGCGCAGATCGGCGGAAAAGGTCGTTTCGAGTTGGGAACGATAGCGGGCAAGGGGTTCGAATGAGATGATGTCGCCGACGTAACCCAAGGTTCGGACCAATTGCCCAAACTGGCCGCGATTGGCTCCGACGTCCAACACAAGATCAATTTCGTGCAGCCGAAGCATGCTGCGGATGCAGGCATGCGCTGCGGGTTGGGAAAGCGTGTCGGCCCAACTCAGGTCGTTTTCCGGACAAAGGCGCAAGGTCTCGTGCAATTTACGTACCTCGGTCAAAATGGGATCCCCAGTCCGATGGACCAGCTCATAGCCTAGTTGTCGAAGGATTGAGCGGATGATCTTTTTCATAAGGGTCGTCCGATGGTGGAAGAAAGCCAACGTACCTGTGCCACAATTCGCCGCTATCGGTTTGCCATCGGGGCTCAATGACATCGGAGGTCGTCAGGGATCGGCAGGGAACCCGGCAACTTCCGATCCCTCCGATGCCCGCGAGGCAAGGCACTTGCGCACTGCCTGCTCGACTTCCTCGACGGGAATATCGAGGCAAATCAGTTCGTGCGGACACCCCGTGTTGATACTACATCCGGCGCAGGAAGGAGCACGCGTAAGATTCCAGTTGAATTGATAACCGGTCTCGTGCGGTCGCGTCCGCCCGCCGTAGATGATCACCGCCGGACTGCGGGTGGCGGCGGCAACGTGCATCAAGCCAGACTCCAAACCAAGGAAACACCCTGCGCCGGAGAGAAGACCGGCGGCCTCGTGCAGGGTGGTGCGACCGCGCAAATCCTCAGTGGATCCGAGGGCGGGGTCGGAGGTCGTGCCAATTTGAACAATGCGAAATTCGCCGGCCAAACGTCGGACGAGAGCTTGCCAGCGATCCTGCGGCCATTCCTTGGTGGTCGCGGAATAGCGCGCGCCGGAGCACGAATTTTGCACCACGATAAGTCGGGGATCGCGCGTGGTCGCGAGGCGCGTGTGGAGTACGGGGCGCCAGCCGTCGGCCAACTTGATGCCGACATGTTGGGCCATCTGCTCGGCGATGTGGAGGGGTTGGCTGGTCTGGTAGCCCAGGTGAACGACTGTGGTGGGGATCCATCCGCGCCGGCTCGCATAGTGCCAGCGATCAACACCGGTCTGGAGCGAAGCCGGATCGGAGTTGCCGTGCCACAACGCGGGATAGGCGGCAATGATGTCGAGAGGCAGGCCCGCGGCGCGGGCTGCGGCCGCGATCGCCGTGAGCATCAACTCGTCGCCGATGCCGCCGTTGCTGTAGCAGACTCTGGCGGGTTTGCGTCCGCGCAAGGACCAAAGGCGGCACTGTATTCCGTTAAGCGTGGGCATGACTTATCCGGCAGCCGGCGCAGCGCAGCGAGTGGCGTAGATCAGTCCGAGGGTGCGGTGGTCAGGCGATATCGGGGAGACGTGGACGGCGAATCCGTGGCGCAGCAAGGGGGCCACAATCTCGGCGGGGCCGCGACCGTGCCATTCGATCACCAAGGCGGAGAACTTGCCGAGCGCCCCGCTGGATTCTAGTTCGCGGAAGATGGCATACTCACTTCCTTCGCAATCGATTTTGCCAAGGAGGCGGCACCCGCCGAGGCCGGCAAACACCGGGGCCAGGGCCAGGCTCGCCGGGTGGACCCGAATGGAAACTCGCTCGACGGCGGCAGTGGCGGAGCCGCGCCACCCGCCGACTCCCGAAAGGGACATGCTGCCGCGGAGCTCGGGGCGATAATCCACACTGAGAACGGAGTCGGTTTCCCCGAGGGCCTGACGGACGAGGGTGATTTTCGGCGCGAGGGTTGGATTGAGCGCGAGGTTGGAAACGAAGGCATCGGCGGTGCGGGCGAACGGTTCGAACGACGTGACGCGACCACACCATGGCTGTTCCGCGAAGAAGAGGGACGCCATGCCGACGTTGGCGCCGATGTCGACGACGTGCCATTCGCCCGGGAGCCTGAAATCGTAGCAGCCCGCCACGTGGATCTCGGTCATCATCTCGCATTCTTCGTCGGTGCTGAGCTGCAGCGTGGCCGCCCCGCGCTGCGCGATCAGGCCGGTGCCGGCAGAGCGTTTGAATTTCCAACCGAGTTGGGCGAGTGCGAGCCAGGTGCGGTAGCCCCGGCTGGCGAGATCGTCGCGCAGAAACTCCAGATCGAGGGCACGGCTGCGGATTTGACCGTCGATCGAAACGAGATCCCTCCAAGAAGGATCGGCCCGCACCGCGGCGGCCAGCGCAGGGCGGGAAATGCCACGATAATTCTGCCCCTTCAGGGCGTCGGAGACGGCAAGATACCAGGCGACGCCGGGCGGGTGCCCGCGCCAAAGGAACAAGCCGAACTTGCCGACCCGGCGAACGAGAGAGGGTGGGCGAGGCGAAGCACTGAGTAGATGCATGTTTGGGGGCAGGGCGCCCGGCTCGACTGGTCTCGCGGGCGGTGTGTTGGCAACAATCAGGCGATTGGTTTGCGCTCCGTCGACGGGAAGTGGGTAAACGAATTTCCCCGCTTGGATGGCTGCACGAGTGTAAGACCCCAGTCTTGGTCGATAGTGACCACCGGGTACCCTTCAAGGCGCAACTGCTCCATAAACTGGGGCACCCCCATCCCTTCCCTCCGCCATTTCAGGTAGTAGGGATCCGTCGCGTGGCGATCCCACATCGTGTCGTGAAAAACTATCACGCCAAATTCTGCCATGCGGGGTCGGAGAATTTCCCAGTCCTGTTGCACGCCTTCGTAGCTGTGATCGCCGTCGATGAAGGCAAAATTGATGGTCGCGGGTAATTCTTCGGCCGCGTCGGCGGTGCGTTTGCGGACGATTTCGACGTAATCGACTACGCCGGCGCGGCGGAGGTTTCCGCGGAGGGCGTCGTAGGAGTTGAAGGTATTGCCGGGCCGGTCATCGTTCCAGAGGGTGGGTTCGTGCGGATCAACGGCCCAGAGCCGGCCTCGGAGATTTTGCTTTAGGGCGAGACCAATCAGGCACGTTGAGTAGCCACACGCCGAACCAATTTCCACACAGGTGAACGGCTTTTGTGAGCGGACGAGACCGTGCAGAAGCCAAGCTGAATCCGCAAGTCCTGTTGGGATGGACGAGCGGCGGATCTGCCAGCGGCGCCAAGCCAAGTTTAGCTCGTTCTTAGCAAGTGCGAAGAGCGAACTCACGGCGTCAGGCGGGCGGCGGTGAAGCCGGCTCAGTGGCGGGCATGGGCAACGGGTGCGGAACATCGGCGTCGAGGATGAAGTAGCCGGCCGCATACTCTTTGCGAAGTTCCCATTTGGCGGGGAAATTCAGGAGCGAGGAGGTTTCAAACACGAGCGCGTTGGAGACATAGTGGTCGTGGCCGATGCCGTGTTCCATCGTCGCGACATCCAGACCGTAGCTGCCGGTGGCGAGCGGGGGCAACGCGAAGGGGAGGCGGAATCGGTAACGGCCGGCTTTGGCGGGCAGGCGCCAGCCGGAGAAATGGCCGGGGCTGTAAAGCGCAAGCCGTATGCCCTCCAGGTCGGTGAGGTAGCATTCGAGGGAGGCTTGGGGATGGCCGTCGGTTTCGACGAGCACTTCGACCAAGAGCGTCCTGCCGCCGTGATGGGAGGAGATGCGCAGGCCGTGTTCATCGACCAGGCAGGTTTCGACAATAGTGGCGTGTTTCCCTTTGGAAGCGAGTAATCCGGGTTCATCGGCACGGGCGTAACGGTCGAGAACACCGTTGGTGGGACCGAGGGCGGACACCTGACCGCGGAGGAGGTAAAGGCACGTGGTGGTGAGCTGTTTTACCGCCGCGAGATTGTGGCTGACAAAGAGCACCGTGCGGCCTTCGGTCCGGGAAACCTCGTTCATTTTCCCGAGGCACTTCCTTTGGAACTGGGCATCGCCCACGGCCAGGACCTCATCGACGATGAGGATCTCTGGTTCGAGGTGGGCGGAGACGGCGAAGGCGAGGCGGACGTACATGCCGCTGCTGTAGCGCTTCACCGGAGTGTCGATGAACTGTTCGATCTCGGCGAAGGTCACAATCTCGTCGAACTTCCGCCGGACCTCGGCGCGCGTCATGCCGAGAATGGCGCCGTTGAGAAAGACATTCTCGCGACCGGTGAGCTCGGGATGAAAACCGGTTCCAACCTCCAACAGGGAAGCGACCCGACCGCGCAGGGTCGCGGTGCCGCTGGTGGGTTCAGTGATGCGGGAAAGGATTTTGAGCAGGGTCGACTTGCCGGCGCCATTGCGGCCGATCACCCCTAGGACCTCGCCGGGGTGGACGTCGAAGCTCACGTCGCGCAGGGCCCAGAAGTCCTGCTTGTCGGGATGCGGCAGACCGCGCAGGCGGTCCCAAGTGCGCGCGAACTCTTCGCGCAGCGACGTCGCGCCGATCGTGCCGAGGTGGTATTTCTTACTGAGGTTTCGGACTTCTATTATTGGCGTACCCATTGCTTCGCTGTATTGGGAACATTATGAGGTTATTGGTTATGGGGTAGTGGTTAATGGGTGATATTGGGTAATAGGTATTGGTTAAAGGTTATCAGTGAAGAGTGCCTTGCGACGATGTTTCCGCTCTTCCCCATTAACCAAGAACCGACAACTGATAACCGATAACCCGCATCCGATCCCTACACCACATCCACGAACGTCCTCTCCACTTTGCGGAAGATCAAAATGCCGGTGACGACAGTGACGAGCGTGACGATGATCGAGACTGCCAGCAGGGAAGGATTGATCCAGCCCTGGCCCAGCAGGAGATAACGCATACACTCAACCGGCATCGTCACGGGGTTCAGTCCGACGAAGAAGTGATACTCCTTCGGTACCTTTGCCAGGGGGATAATGACGGGGGTTACGTACAGCCAGAGTTGCAGGAGAAAGCCGGAAAGCACGGTGAAGTCGCGGAATTTCGCGGTGAGGGCGGCCAGCCAGAGACCGACGCCCAGGCTGAACGTGGCGAGATGCAGGAGCACCAGCGGAACGAACACGATGGCCTCCCATCGCGGACCAAAGGTTACCCCGACGTGCGTCAAGCGATAGATTACCAAAACTGTGAAGAACGACACCAACTGAATGAAGAACGACACGAAGTTGGAGACCACGCTGGCGAGGGGAACGATCAGCCGAGGAAAGTACACTTTACCGAACAGGCCGGCGTTGGCGACGAGGGTGGAAGAGGTGGAAGTAAACGTCTGGGAGAAGTAATTCCAGGCGAGCAGGCCGCAGAGATAAAATAGAGTGGGGGGCAGGCCATCGGTGGGGAGTTGGGCGACCAGACTGAAAACGACCGTGAAGATTACGGTGGTGAAGAGCGGTTGAACGATGTGCCAAAGGGGACCGAGAATGGTCTGCTTATAGCGCGTGGCGAAATCGCGCCAGACGAGGAGACCCAGCAGGTCGCGGTAGGCGAAGAGTTCGCGCCAATCGAGGAAGCGGAAGCCACGGGTGGGCTGGATGACGATTTCGCGGAAGGGGAGACTCATTCGGAGGTGAAGGGACTAAAGGACCAAGGGACTGAGGGACCAAGGGACTAAGAGACCAAGAGACAACGGACCACGGACTACGGACCACGGACTACGGACAACGGACTACGGACCACGGACCACGGACAACGGACCCCGGACAACGGACAACGGACCACGGGGTTTCGCGGAAATCTATCTTTGGAGCGACATTTCGGCGGAGAGTTTTTTTGGAAACGAGGGATAGGCGAAGGAGCGCGCGCGGTCGAGGATCGCGTTTTCTTTCCAATCACGTTGCAGCGCTTCACCGGAGGCGCGGGCGATGGCGGGAACATCGCCGTATTCGACCAGGAGGCCGGTTTCGGCGGTGATGACTTCCGGCGCGCCGCCGGCGCGGGCGGCGAGGCAGGGGCGGCCATGGGCCATGGCTTCGAGGTAAACGAGGCCAAAACCCTCGCCGCTGCTCGGCAAGGCAAAGAGCCGGCACTTGCGCAATTCTTCGGTGAGCCTGGCGTCGTCGACGAAACCGAGGAAGTGGACGGCGTCGGAAACGCCGAGTCTGGTGGCGAGGGCCTGCAAGCGGGACATGTCGTCGCCGCGGCCGATCAGGCGGAGACGGGCGGCGGGGATCGCGGCGCGGATGGCGGGCATGGCCTCAATCAAATGCTCCACCCCCTTGTAGCGATCGGCGTAGGTGAGGCGAGTGATGACAAGAATGACGGGATCGCAGTCGGCTAGCGGGCGGCCTGGTCCGATCACAAAACCGGGGTCGAGCGCATTGGGCAGGACGACGGCGCGGCCGGCCGGTAGGGGGCAATGGCGCAGGAGTTCGCGGCGGGTGTAGTCGCTCACACACAGGATCTTTTCGGCGCCACGCAGGGCGACGCGCTCGGCCAGCGAAAAGGTCCGCCAGACCTCAATCCCATGGGCGACGAGGTAGTAACGCAGCTTCGGATTGAAGCGGCGCGCCAGCCACGCGACCGGGAGCATGAAGACATGCCCACAGATCAGTCGGTCACACCCCCGCGCCAGGCGAAGGGTTTCAAGGATGAACTTCACCTTGTTGCGTCCGCAGGAGGACGTGGATTCGAGTCGGTGGTTGGAGTAGCCACCAACCGTGGCGGCTTCGATGACGCGGTCGTTCAAGGCGAGCAGGCGGACCGTCCCTGCCGGCTCTGCGAGATCGCAGAGCGCCTTGAGGTAGGTGCGCAGGATACGGGGAATGCCGCCTTCCGAGGAGAAGATTTCCGGGACGAGGAGAAGAGTGCGAGTGGGTGACGGACTACGGACTACGGGACCACGGACTACGGGACCACGGACTATGGGACTGGGGACTATGGGACTGGGGACCAAGGGACGAGGGACTACGGGACTAGCGAGGCTGCGCCTCAGACCAAAGGACCACGGACCAAGGGACCACGGACCACGGACCAAGGGACCACGGACCAAGGGACCACGGACCAAGGGACTAAGGGACCAAGGGACTAAGGGACCAAGGGACTCGGTGGGCGCGGATTCCTGCCATTGCGTTGAGGGCGGTGCAACCCACGGTGAGCATAATAAATCCGGTACGGGTAGGGCGGCGAGTCCCTTCGCCGCCGCAGTTGCATCACGAATCGCCTGCCGTATCCGCGGCGCGGAGCGGAGTCCGCGCCCTACCAGCGGAAATCTCCAGCCGGGATGATCCGGATCGATATCAGCCCAAAACGATACAGCTAACCCAACCAATGAAGCGCGGAAATCTTGAAATCGAGAAACGGTCATCGGAAGTCTGGCATCTGGAACCTGGCGCCCGAAATCCTTCCCTTCGGGTGCCCAATCCTATGATTGCGGGAATCTCCAATGAAGCGACAACTGGCAGCGGCTGAATTTCTCCCACGGATTCAAAGCGTCCAGGGATGACGACCACTCAATCCCTGTACGCTTTGAATCGGGTGCATCTCCGAGTTGACGCCGGTGGAACTGAAGGGAGCGCAGGCACTCCTGCCTGCCGCCTGGCCAGAGGCGGGCAGGAGTGCCCGCGCTCCCTTGGGCGCAGCGCGGTTCCGCCTCGAGCGCCGCTCGCTCGGGAGCTCCCGTGGTGGCGTCAACTCGGAGATGCATCCCTTCGAATCCATGGGCAAAGGATTGGGCCGTGTGCGCCGGTCGTCGATCACTCACATGGAGCGGGGATTTCCAACAACTGTCCGAGGGCGGCGATTCGCGAACGCGATCATCACCGCCAGGCTCCAGAGGCGGGACCATTCGCGGGGGTCATCGCCACCGACAAATTGCCGCCAGGAATCGCCCACGGCGGCCGCATCGAAGAGGCCACTGCGGTTCACGTGGCTCTCGGAAAACGTCTCGTCGAGGAACGGGCGCAATTCCCGCTTCATCCAGACCGTCATCGGCAGCGAGAAACCCCACTTCTTGCGTTGCTCCATCCCCGGAGGGAGGATGTCCCGCAGGGCCTCCCGCAGGGCCGACTTGGGGTGAGAAGGGTCGGATTTGAATTCGGCCGGCTGGCACCAGAGCCATTCGATCAAGGGACGATCGACCAGGGGCACCCGAAGTTCGAGCGAGTGCCGCATGCTCATCACATCGCTGTCGCGCAGGAGCACGTCCGCCATGTAGGTGCGCAGCTCCCAGGCGCTGACAAGTTCGAAGATCTGCTCAGGGTCGAGATCGCTGGCGAGTGACTCAAACGCGGGATGGAAGGGCGAAGCGGAAGCCACGGCCGTTCTGACCTCCGGGCTGAGCAAGGTCGCGGCGGTTGCTTGGGAGAAGACCCGCCGCTGCATCGAGCCCACCTCATTGACGTGGCGGGCGTGGGTGAGGACATCGGCGAGTTTGCGGCGGCGGGTGTCGCCGCGTTGGAGGCGGGACACGAGGCCGGAACGCACCCGGTGGGGGAGCATCCGCCAGGCGGGCAGCCACCGGGCCAGGCGCGGGGTGTCGCGAAACGACGGATACCCGCCAAACAATTCATCGCCCCCGAGGCCGGACAGAGCGACGGTGACTCCGCCGGAGCGCGCGGCGCGGCTCGCGTAATAGGTATTGAGGCCGTCCCCCGTGGGTTGATCAAAACCGTGCAATAGTTGTTCAATGTCCCGGGCGAGGTCGGCGCCTGTGAGCGATGTGGCGCGGTGGTCGGTGCCAAAGTGTCGGGCGGTGTCCGCGGCGGCGCTGGCTTCGGAAAAGCCGGGTTCGGCGAAGTCGATCGAAAAGGTGCGCAGGCGGGTGCCGCTGGCGCGCGCCATCAAGCCGACGACGGCGGCGGAGTCGAGGCCGCCCGACAAGAACGCGCCCACCGGGACATCGGCGACGACATGGGCCCGGACGGAGTCTTCCAGCCGTTCGCGCAATTCGCCGAGGAATTGAGGGCGGGAACGACAGGGGCGCGGGTTTTCGGGAATGCTGCGGAAGGTCCAGGAGGGGTGGACGTCGAGCCGGCCGCGACGGAGTACGGCGGTCTCTCCCGGGCGCAATGACAGCGTGCCGCGGTAGATCGTGCGCGGAGCGGGGACCGCCAGCCAGGCGAGGTAATCGGACACCGCGAGGGGATCGATCGTGGGGTCGCCCAGACCGGAGGCGAGCAGAGCATTGAGTTCCGACCCAAAGAGAAAGCGGTCGCCCTCGTGGCGGTAGTAAAGCGGTTTGATGCCGAAAGGATCGCGCGCGAGGAAGAGTTCCTGTTCGCGCTCATCCCACACGGCGAAGGCGAACATGCCGCGCAGCTTTTTCAGGCTGTCGGCGCCCCAGCGCGCGTAGGCGGCGAGGAGGACCTCCGTGTCGCAATTCGTCCGAAACGTCCAATGGGCACCGGCGAGTTCCTCGCGCAGGGCGCGGAAATTGTAGATGGCGCCGTTGAACACCAGGGTGAAGCGCCCATCCGGAGAGGCCATGGGTTGGTGCCCGTTGGCGGGGTCGAAGATCGAGAGTCGGCGCATGCCGAGCGTGGCGTCGCCCCGCGAGACGATCCCCTGATCGTCGGGGCCACGATGGAGCATGGCGGCGCACATGCGGTCGACCGCGACCGCGCGCGCCTCCGGCGCGAGTCGGGAATCAATGAGGCCGGCGATGCCGCACATGGTGGGACCGAGGGGCTAAGAGACGACGGGACCAAGGGACGAAGAGACTAAGAGACGAAGGGACCAAGGGACGAAGGGACCAAGGGACTACGGACCACAGACTACGGACTACAGACTACGGACTACAGACTACGGACTACAGACTACGGACAATGGACCACTGACTACGGACAATGGACCACTGACGCCAGAGGCCAGAGGGCAGAGGTTAGGCGAAGGGCGGCAGGGGAAGCGACTGAGCGAGGAAAAGCAGAAACGGGGCAGAAAGAGTGAAAATATCCGGGGCAAAGCCCCGGGACATTTGATCAAACCAATTGGCAGTGACGATTACGCCAGTAGCCAACCACGCGCCCATCGCGTTTTCGCCCGACGCCGGTTAGAGACCGGCGCCACGTAGCGTCAGTCTTCGACTGGCGTTTCCTTGCCCGCACCTATGCCCAACCAAGCCGAAACAAGCTCCGGGGTATCGGACCCAACGCGAATGAAGTGGGAAATCGAAGGGAACAAGTGGATACAGGTGACATCCCGAACCTTACAGCCGTACCCATGCATTTGAAGTCCGTTCCGCCCCTTGATCACGAAGCCACTGAAAGGTGGGGCGCGTTGTCTCCAACGCGCCTGGGTGCGTGCGTCCTCACGTTCAGCGCGTTGGGGTCAACGCGCTCCACCGCGACTGCCTCGTTATAGCTGAGATGGGGAGTCTGGTTCTGCGCCTGAGATCCCCTGCCGAGGTACTGTGGTCAGCGGTCTCGTAGTCTGGAGCCGTGTGGTCTGTGGTCCCGTGGTCTGCGCGCTCGCGCGCATGGCTTCGCCCCGTCACTTCTGGTGGGGTGACCGCGGTTTCTGAGGAGAATTTCCTAAACAATTGATGACGTTAACGGGATAGGGTGAAACCCCTACCAAAGCAAAGCTCAAAACCGCGATGATGCAAGAATGAGTGGGTCCGTGAATCGTTCAGACGCATATGGATCGGCCAATTTCGGTTGCTTCTTTGGGGGAGAACAGCGCTGCGACCAATGCCAATCCAAAATCGAGCGCGGTTCCGGCTCCGCGGGACGTGATGACGTGGCCGTCGATAACCACGCGCTCTTCGGCGGCCAGGAGGGGCAATTCGGCCGCGACGGAGAAATGGGCGGTGTGGCGGCGTCCGACAAGGACGCCGGCGTCGAGCAACACGGTGGGGGCGGCGCAGATGGCGGCGAGCCAGCGGTGCGCGGCGTGCTGCGCAACGACGAGGTCCCGAACCCTCGGATCTGCGCGGAGATGACGCACTCCGGGTCCACCGGGAAGGAGGAGGCAGTCGAACGTCCCGCCCAAGACCTTGGCCAGGGTGGTATCGGCGCGAAGGATCATACCGCAGCGGCCGGTGACGTTCAGATTATCCGACAGTGACGCGGTGGTTACCTCGGCGCCAGCACGGCGCAGGAGGTCGATGGGCGCGACGGCCTCGATTTCCTCAAAACCTTCGGCGAGAATGGTGAGAACCCGGGGCATGGGACAAAGTGGTTGCTCTTGGTGGAGTGAGTACGTGCGAGATCAAGGCGGTGCGGCGATCGGCAGCGGGTGCATCTCGGAGTTGACGCTGGTGGAAAGGAAGGGAGCGCAGGCACTCCTGCCTGCAGCCCGGCGCAAAGGCGGGCAGGAGTGCCCGCGCTCCCTTGGGCGCAGCGCGGGACCCCCCGTGGTGGCGTCAACTCGGAGATGCACCCATCGGCGGCGCCAGGGGGAATGGGGTAGGTGCGGGGTGGGGGCACCCCGCCCACACCGGCGGGCGTCCGGACGGCTGAGAGGGAGGCGCATCGCAGTGGGCGTGCTCATGAAGCAGGTTTGGCAGGCGCATTCTTGAGGAATTCCCCCATCACCAGCGAGGAGACCGGCACTTTGAGTTTGCGCGCGCGGGCGATGCAGCGGGCAGCTTCCTTGGGATCGGCCATGACTTCTCGGTAGTGGACGGCGGCGGCCTGCATCCGTTCTCGATGAGCGACCTGCGCCGGACTCCAGCATACACGGCTCATGTCCGGGCGGCGGGAGAGCACTTGTCCGTGCGGCGTATCCCTAATTACAAAGCCGTCGATGCCGCCTCGCAGGCTTTGCAGCGCGGTGTTGAGGGTCAGTTTCGCCATGGGAGTGAGAATCAACGGCTCCTGATTTCCGGAGTGACGCCGTTTCGAGGAAGAGGCGCGGACCAAGGTCCGGCCCTACAAGTCTCAATCACCACATGCCGCGGGTATGATATCGGGTCGCAAGCCATCGCCGTTGGGTGGCGGCAAAAGGTGAGCAATGCGGAACCAGGGGCCAAGTTCATGATGCAATCGGGATGGAAGCCGGATGCTTCGGATTGGCAAGCTTCATCCTGGGACCTTCCTGGCACCTTCCCGGGATCATCCTGGGACTATCCTGGGACCATCCTTGCTGTTGCGTCCGGTACCCGCTGCAGAGCGGGCGGACGGGGAAAGGCTTCCCCAAAGATTCGAAGCGCCCAGGGATTGAAACCATTCCCGTCCTCGACTCAATAGGGCTCTTTGTCGTCTCATGAACGAGCATGCCCTTGTCCTGCGTACCTCTCGAAAAGCACTTTCCGCGGAGTGAACACTCGCCCTTCGCTTGGCCACCCCGAGGCAAGCCTCGGGGCATCATGGCCAGGCGACCGCTGCGCGGATCGGGCTCGTGGAATCGCAGGAAGGAACGTGGCAAGCCACGGGGAATGGCCCCGCCTGCGATTCAAAGCGTCCAAAGATGAATAGGCCGAACAATCTTTGTTCGCTTTGAATCCATGGGTATCCTGACTTCCATTGCCGGCCGGCATCTGGTCATTTTCGGCTGCGGGTACATTGGCGGCGCGATGGCCCGCGCGGCCGTCGCGCGTGGTGCGACGGTGACCGCCCTCACGCGCAACCCGGTGACCGCCTCCCAACTGCGGGCGGAGGGCATCGAGGTCGTCGTCGGGGACCTCGCAGGGGATGACTGGCATTCGAAGATTCCGGGTTCACCGGAGTTCCTCTTGAATTGTGTGAGC
This sequence comes from Opitutales bacterium, assembly GCA_038249085.1. GTDB lineage: Bacteria > Verrucomicrobiota > Verrucomicrobiia > Opitutales > Opitutaceae > ER46. The sequence continues at coordinate 99,547 of JBBRWR010000002.1, read as the reverse complement.
GGCGGTGGGGCCGGGCTCGAGAGCTACCGGCACAGTTACGTTCGGGGCATGGCCTCGATTGTGGCTTGGGCCCGGGGCGCCGGTGCGGCGGGCACCGCGGTCTACACCAGCAGTACTTCGGTTTATCCCCAGGGTGACGGGGCGATCATCGACGAAGACGCGTCAACCGCCGGGGGTGGGGACCGGGCGCAGTTGCTGCTGGAGGCGGAGGCAACCCTGCGCGGCGCGGAAGGGGCGTGGCGGCGTGCGTTCGTGCTGCGCCTCGTCGGCATCTATGGCCCCGGGCGCCATTATCTGCTCGACCAGGTGCGGGCCGGAGAGGTGACCGGAGTGGGCGAGCACCGGCTCAACCTGATCCATCGCGGCGACGCCGTGGCGGCGATCCTGGCGGGATTCACGGCCGCGCCAGACGTCGGCAGCGACGTCTTCAATGTGGCGGATGACGACGCGAGGCCTAAGGCGGAGGTGGTGGCCTGGCTGGCGGAGAGGCTGGCCGTGCCGGCGCCGCGCTTCACGGGAGCATCGAACTCTGCGCGGCGCGCGCTGACGCCGGACCGCGTGATCGCCAACGGCAAACTCAAGGCCCGCCTGGGCTGGCAGCCGGCGTACCCGACGTTTCGCGAAGGGTACGACAGTTTTTTGTCGCGTTGATGCCGGGCGAATCTCTCAGTTCTTGAGCTAGACAATTCACCCGTCCCATCCGGGCGGGCAGCCCTCAACCCAATCGATCCCATGGCCGGACTAGGCAAACTCGTCAAACAGGCGGAAAAAATGAAGCGCGGCATCGAAGCGCTGCAGGCGCAACTCGAGGCCAAGGAAATCGAGGTCACGAGCGGTGGCGGCGCCGTGAAGATCAGGATCAGTGGCAGTGGCAAATTCCTCTCGCTCGCCCTCGACCCCGAGTTCCTGAAGGAGGACGCCAAACTGGTGTCGGACGCCGTGCTCGCGGCCGTGCAGGATGCCGCGAAACAGTCCAAGGACTACAACGAGGCGGAGATGCAGAAGATCACGGGGTCATTCCAGATGCCCGGGTTTGGCTAGGCTCGGATGTTTTCGCGGAGCGAAAACACATGACTCCCGCCTTCGAGAAGCTGCAGAAGCATTTCAAACAATTGCCCGGGCTCGGGTTTCGCTCGTCGGAGCGAATCGCGTTGCATCTGCTGGTGGAAAAGCCTTCCCGGTTGCCGGAATTGGTGCGCGCGTTGGAGGAAGCGGCCGCCGCGGTCCGGCGTTGCCCGCGGTGTGGGAACCTCGCGGAAAGCGAACTCTGCGCCATTTGCGCGGACGAACGGCGTGACCCGGCGGTGCTGTGTGTCGTGGAGCACGTGCCGGACTTGGTGGCGATTGAGCGGAGCGGAGCGTTTCGGGGACGATATCATGTGCTGCACGGCAAACTTTCGCCCATGCACGGCGTTGCCCCCGGGGACCTCAACCTGGCCTCACTCAATGAGCGGGTGGAGGCGGGCGAAGGGACTGAATTGATTCTCGCCCTGCCCAACGACGTCGAGGGCGAGGCGACGTGCCACTACATCACCGAGCACCTGCCCGCCGGGCGGGAAGTGAAGACGACCCGGATCGGCTTTGGCCTGCCCAGCGGCGGCGGAGTCCTCTATGCCGATGCCGTGACGCTCAAGAGTGCCCTGGAAGGTCGTCGCGGATACCGGTGAGGAAAGAGGACCACGGACTACGGACTACGGACTACGGACCACGGACCACGGACCACGGACTACGGACCACGGACTACGGACTACGGGAGCAAAGACCGGGGGAAGACGGGAAAGAACGCGAGGGGGGAGTGGAGGCAGAGGGCGGACGTCGACCGCGCGGGCGGTTAGTCCACCCCACCTGGTAATCCGCCGGGCAGGCCGGGGGGGCGTTCGCCCCCGGACGTTCGTCTATGGGCGCATCTCCAGGTTGACGGTGGCGTTGAGCCCGGTCCTTCCCGTAGCGCCAGTCTTCGACTGGCGCCCGCCGGTCAGAGACGCGGCGCTACTCCCCGAGGCATCACCGTCAACCACCAGATGCGCCCTTCGTCGATTTGGGCGCTGGTTTTCACTTGCGGCGCGGGCGGCGGTTCAGCAAGCATCCGCCGGTCCACCCACCGCGGGCGTAGTATATCGGTATTATGTGTGCTTCCCAAGCATGAGAGGCGGGTTCGACTCCCGCCGCCCGCACCATGTCAGTCGTCCCCAAACCAACATATGAAGAAATCCGCTAAATCCCTCCTCACGTTCGCTGTCGTCTCGCTGTTCGCCGCGGGCCTCGCTTTCGCCGCCGCCGACAAGGCCAAGAGCGAAAACAAGACCGCCGGCTGCTGCGCCAAGGCCACCAAGGCCAGTGAAGTCTGCAAGCACGAGTGCTGTGTCGCCGCTGCCAAAGAAGGCAAGAACTGCGAAAAGTGCGGTGGCGCCGGCATGATGAAGAAGGGCAAGAAGAAGAAGGCCGAATAAGAATCGCTCCGGCGATTTTCCTCCCCTTTGCGAGCCGCGCCCTCACGGGCGCGGCTTTTTTTGGTGCGATCGGCGGCACGAACAATGCGGCGGGGAAGGGACTCCCCGCCCTACCGTGACCGAGAGTCGGACGGGGTAGGGCGCGGACTCCGCTCCGCGCCGGGAAAGGCGGAAGGATGGGCGTGACGAGAAAACGGCGGGGAAGCGACTCCCCGCCCTACCGCGACCGAGGGTCGGACCGGGTAGGGCGCGGATTCCGCTCCGCGCCGGGAAAGGCGGAAGGATGGGCGTGACGAGAAAACGGCGGGGAAGGGACTCCCCGCCCTACCGCGACCGAGGGTCGGACCGGGTAGGGCGCGGACTCCGCTCCGCGCCTCAGACCTTACACGTCGGCCTCGACGACTTCGGCGCGTAGGTTGCGCCAGCGCGTGAGGACCCGGCGGTGGATGTCGTCCGGGGCGATGCCCGCACTCGCGCGCAGAACCTCCACGCTGCTGCCGTGCTCCACGAACTTGTCCGGCCAGCCGATGCGTTCGACCGCGGCGGGGCAATCCGCATCCTGCAGCGCCTCCAGCACGGCGCTGCCGAAGCCGCCGGCGAGCACGTGATCCTCCATGGTCACGAGCAGAGGAATGCACGCGGCGTGGCTCAGGAGGAGCGGTCGATCCAGGGGCTTGACGAAGCGGGCGTTCACGACACCCACGGACAGGTTTTCCTCGGTGGAAAGGCGGGCGGCGAGTTTCAGCGCGTCCTGCACCATGCCGCCCAAGGCCCAGATCATGATATTGGAACCTTCGCGCAGCACCTCGGCATGTCCGATGGGCAGCAGCGCGGGCTCCGCCTTGAGGGTCGCACCCGGGCCGGTGCCGCGCGGGTAGCGAATGAACCCGGGGCCCGGCAGGCTCAGGCTGGTGTGCAGCATGTCGACCAGTTCATCCTCGTCCTTGGGCTGCATGACCGTCGCGTTCGGAACACAACGCAGATAGGAAATATCGAAGAGGCCGTGATGGGTCGGACCGTCGGCCGGGGAGAGGCCGGCCCGATCCATGCAGAACGTGACCGGCAGGTTCTGCAGGGCGACGTCATGGATGACCTGATCGTAGGCGCGTTGCAGGAAGGTTGAATAGATCGCGCACACCGGTCGGAAACCCTGGGTGGCAAGACCGGCGGCAAACAGGACCGCGTGTTCCTCGGCGATGCCGACATCGAAGAACTGCGCGGGCACGGCGGCGGCGAGGTGGGAAAGGCCGGTCCCGCTCGGCATGGCTCCGGTGATGCCAAGGATTTTGGGGTTGGCGCTGGCGAAGCGGGCGAGGGCCTGGCCAAACACATCCTGATAGTTCGGTGATGCGCCCGGCCCCGATGGTTTGTTCTTGCCGGTGATCGGGTCATACGGCGCCGCGCCGTGGAAACGTTCGGGATGAGCGACGGCCGCGTCGAGTCCGCGCCCCTTCTTGGTGAGCACATGGACGACGACCGGGACATCGCAGTGCTTCGCAAACTCCAGGTTCTTCATCAGCGCGTCGTAATCGTGTCCGTCGACGGGGCCGAGGTAGCGCAGGCCGAATTTCTCGAACAGCGACGACTCGACGAAGAAGTCCTTGGTCTCGCGCTTCCACTTCATGTACACGCGGTTCATTTCGACGCCCGCCGGGAAGCTCTTGAAGAACGATTCGACGTCGTGGTGGAGGCGGTTGTAGGTGGAACTGGTGCTGATGCGATTGAGGTAGCGCGAGATCGCGCCGACGTTTTTCGCGATCGACCACTCGTTGTCGTTGAGGATGACAATCAGGCGCTTGGTCGAACTGACGACGTTGTTCATCGCCTCGAGGGTGATGCCGCAGGTGAACGCCGCATCGCCGCAGACGGCGACGACGTGCTCACCCGTGCCGCGCAGATCCCGTGCGGTGGCCATGCCGAGGGCGGCCGAAAGGGCGGTGCCGGCGTGCCCGGCCCCAAAGGCGTCGTGCGGGCTTTCGCTGCGGTAGAGAAAACCGCTGGCTCCGCCCGACTGGCGCAATTTGCGGAAGAACTCCCCGCCCCGGCCCGTGAGCAATTTGTGCACGTAACCCTGATGCGCCACGTCGAAGACAAAGTGGTCGGTGGGGGAATCGAAGACCCGGTGCAGGGCAATGCTGAGTTCGACCACCCCCAGGTTGGGGCCGATGTGACCGCCATTTTTCGAAGTGACGGCAATCAACTCCTCGCGGATTTCCTGGGCGAGCTGGGGCAACTGGCTGTTTGCCAGTGCCTTGACATCGGCCGGACCGCGAATCGCGTCGAGGAGACGCGGCGGGGGCGCGGAGGTGGGTTCGTTCATTCGTGGCGGGTTCGATGCCCCGAAGCTTGCTTCGGCGTGGACAGGAGCAGGAGCGGCTTTACGCCGCGATTCGTGGGATTTTCGCGGCATAAAGCCGCTCCTACAGTGAATACGCGCATGTTGGTCTAAATGCCTTGGGGATGCTTTACTCGGATGGGTGGGAGCAGGCCGCGAGGCAGGTTCAATCCTCGCGGGCGGCTTCAAACTTGTCGAACGCGACGGAGCCGTCCTTTTGCTTTTTGAGCTGCTCTATCCGCAGTTCGGCCTCCTTCAGGCGGGTTTCACAGGCCTTGAGCAGCTTGGTGCCCTGTTCAAAGCGCGCGAGCAGGTCGGCCAGCGGCACGTCGCCCGACTCCATCGACTCGACGATGGCCTCGAGTTGGGCCAGGGCCTCCTCGAAGGAGAGTTTGGCGTTGGATTTGTCCACAGGCGGTCACGATGGGTTGTCGCGCCCTCATTTCAATTCATCTTTGGGCTGGCGGCGCCGGAGGTTTCGCATGGATTGGGAGTCATGGTGATTGTTTTCTGGACAGCCTTGGCGCTATTGGTGCTTCGACTCGTCGCGGAGCTCGTGCTTTCGGCGCTGAATCGGGCGGAGGTGGGGCGGCATGCGGGCGCGCCCCCGCCGGCGGTGGCCGCGATCATGGATGCGGAGACGCATGCGAAGGCCGGAGCCTACACCCTGGCGAAGTCGCGGTTCGGGGATTTGACGGAGATTTTCGACACGCTGGTGCTCATCTTGGTGCTGCTAAGCGGAGTGCTGCCGGCGTTGTTCACGGAGGTGGCCGGGTGGGCCGGGCCGGACGCGACCTGGAATCACGCCTTGTTCATTTTGCTGAGCGGGGTGTTGCTGGGGATACCCTCGCTGCCGTTCGAGTGGTGGGAACAGTTCCGGCTCGAGGAGCGGTTTGGCTTCAATAAGAGCACCGCGGGCCTGTGGGTGATGGACAAGCTCAAGGGAGTGTTGCTGATGTTCGCGATCGGATTCCCACTCCTGTGGGCGTTGCTGTCACTGGTCCGGTGGGTCGGCGACGCCTGGTGGATGTGGGGGTTTGCGCTGGTGTTCGGCTTTCAGCTGCTGATGTTGATCCTGTATCCGAAGCTGATCCTGCCGCTGTTCAACAAGCTGACGCCCCTGCCGGAGGGTGATTTGCGCACGCGGCTGATGGCCCTGGGGGATCGCACGGGCTTCCGGGCGAAGGCGATCGAGGTCATCGACGGCTCGAAACGCTCCGGCCATTCCAATGCCTACTTCACCGGGTTTGGGCGCTTTCGGCGCATCGTGCTCTTCGACACGCTCATCGCCCAGCTGAGCCCGGAGGAACTCGAGGCAGTGCTCGCGCACGAGATCGGGCACTATCGGCGGGGGCACATCCCGAAGATGATCGCGCTTTCGGCGGTCATGATGTTCGGCGGTTTTGCCGTGGTGGCGTGGCTGGCCCGGAGTGCGTGGTTCAATCCGGCCTTCGGCTTCCCGCCCGCCCAGCTGGCGCCTTCGTTCCTGCTGTTCGGGCTGCTGAGCGGGGTCGTGACTTTTTGGTTTTCGCCGCTCAGCAACCTGCTCTCGCGCCGTTACGAGTACCAGGCGGATGCCTTCGCCCGCGAGGCGATGCGCGGACCGGCGGCCATGATTGGGGCGCTGCGCAAGCTCGCGCAAAAGAACCTGACCAATCTCACGCCTCACCGGTGGTTCAGTGGCTTCTACTATTCGCACCCGACCCTCGTGGAGCGCGAAGCGGCGTTGGCCAAGGCGGGTTGAGCGAGGGAGGCACCGATGAAACGGAGGTGGATCACGACGTTCGCGGCGGTGACGATCTGCGTCTGGTGCGGCGGGCCAGGCCGGGCCGAAAGTCTGACCATCGCCACCTACAACGTGGAGAACTACGTCGCGGCGAATCGGATGACTGCGGAGGGTTACCGCAAGGACTACCCCAAGCCGGAAGGGGAGAAGCGGGCGTTGCGCCAGGTCATTCGCGCGCTCAACGCGGACGTGATCGTGCTGCAGGAAATGGGCGATCAACCGTACCTCGACGAACTCCGGCGCGATTTGCAGGCGGACGGCGTGGACTATCCGCATGGGTTCCTCGCGGCCGCCGCGGATGCGGATCGTCATCTGGCGGTGCTCTCGCGGCGAGCGCTCACGGGCGTGACGACCCACGCTGATCTGGAGTTTGCGTATTTCGGCGCGAAGGAGCGGGTGAAGCGTGGCTTGCTGGAGGCGACGGTGGCGACCGCGGCCGGCGACGTGACCCTCTTCGCCCTGCACTTGAAAAGTCGGTACACGGATCGTCCCGATGACCCCCTCTCGGCGGTGCGGCGGGCGGGAGAAGCGGTGGCGATTCGGGATCGGATTCTGCGCCGTTTCCCGACGCCGGGGGTGGCGCGTTTCCTGGTGCTGGGGGACTGCAACGACAGTCGGACCAGCCGCGCGGCGGCGGCGCTGCAAAAGCGCGGCAAGCTGGAGATCTGCACACTGTTGCCCGCCATAGACTCGCGCGGGGAAACCTGGACGCATGTCTATCGGCGGGAAGATTCCTACACGCGGGTCGATCTGATTTTCGTGTCCCCCGGACTCAAGCCGCAGATTCGGAATGGGGTCGCGCGGATTTTCGACGGGGCGGAAGTGCCGGCGGCCAGCGATCACCGGCCCGTGGTCGTGACGTTGGAACTGTCGGCGGGGAAGTGAAGGTTTCCGGGCCGGGCCCCGGCGGGCTTGGGGAAACGCACATCGTGTAGGACTGCACCTGGGTGCAGCCGGTGGGAAACGGACGGAGGCTCGTGCCGATCTCTGCGGCGCGGACCAAGGTCCGGCCCCACACGGGGAACGTGAAATAACGCAGGTTGTGCAGGGCTGCACCTGGGTGCAGCCGGCGGGAAAGGGACGGAGGCTCGTGCCGATCTCTGCGGCGCGGACCAAGGTCCGGCCCTACACGGGAACGTGAAATAACGCAGGTTGTGCAGGGCTGCACCTGGGTGCAGCCGCCGGGAAACGGACGGAGGCTCGTGCCGATCTCTGCGGCGCGGACCAAGGTCCGGCCCTACACGGGGAACGTGAAGTAACTCACATCGTGTAGGGCTGCACCTTGGTGCAGCCGCCGGGAAACGGACGGAGGCTCGTGCCGATCTCTGCGGCGCGGACCAAGGTCCGGCCCTACACGGGGAACGTGAAATAACGCAGGTTGTGCAGGGCTGCACCTGGGTGCAGCCGGCGGGAAACTTCAGGCGCCTATTCCCCGTGGTGGATCTGTTTCGCGACGCGTTCCGACTCGGCCAGCCATTCTGGCTGCGGACTACCGTTGGCGCGCCGCCTCGCCAGAAAACGAAAACGATTCTCATCGGTGCAAACCCACCACGGCCACGCGTCGGTCAGCGGACACAGCCCGGCGCGATAGGGATTCATGAAGATGTAAAACGCATACGACTCAGCTTGCTCGTTGATCCGCAGGCGGTGCTCGAAGACATTTTCCTGCCAACCGCCCGGTGCGGACGATCGGTGCAACGTGCGGGTGATATTCCCCTTTAGTTTGGCGATCACACGGTCGAGTGGCAGTCGGTCGCCGAGTTCAAAGATGAGATGCAGGTGATCTGGCATTACAGTGCCGGCCAGCCAGACGAGATCGCCGCTGGCGCCGAATGATTGCATCGTGGTTGTCGCGGCGTGGGCGGCGACGGAGGGTCCGAAAAGCGGCAGGCGCTGGGCGGTGCAGGCCGTGACAAAATAGCGCGCACCGGGAGTTGAGATTCGTCCCCTTCTCAAGCGGTCCGTCTTTCGATCGCGAAACACAGTCGTAGGGTGACGGCGTAGGGGTAAATGGTCCAGCTTGGTCAACTCTGCAGCCGGGGGAAGACGGACGGAGGGCCGGAATGGTTTTTCGGGCGCGGACCAAGGTCCGGCTCTACAGACGGGGGGTGGAAGAATGCAGTCGGTGTAGGGCTGCACCTGGGTGCAGCCGGCGGGAAACGGACGGAGGCTCGTGCCGATCTCTGCGGCGCGGACCAAGGTCCGGCCCTACACGGGGAACGTGAAATAACGCAGGTTGTGCAGGGCTGCACCTGGGTGCAGCCGCCGGGAAACGGTCGGAGTGTCGTTCCGATCTTCGGGGCGCGGACCAAGGTCCGGCCCTACACGGACTTCGGCCCTGCAGAGTTACCGGGCGATGACGGTCACGGGCACCGTGACCTCGCCGGAGCCGAAGCCCTTCAGGTAGAGGCGGCCGGTGCCGGGCTTGCCGCCCTCGACGTTCACCGCCACGTAAGTCTGGCCCTGCGGCACGATGACCTCGGGCATGATGATACTTTCAGGCACGTCGGTGGCGACATCGAGCAGGGTGCCCCCGGGAGGGGCGGGGTTGGGCAGGGTGAACGTGAGCATCGCGCGATCGCCCGTGCGCAGGTTCAACGCGGCCGGGGCAACCGTGATGCTGCTCGCATCGATCCGGAACGTGCCCACGGGCGAGTTGCCCGCCACGCTGTTGACCGTGACCTGGTAATTGCGGTTCGCGTCGAGCGACGGCACGAAAAAGCTCAGGGCGTTGGGTGACTCGAAACTGGTGCGCGCCGGGTTGCCGTTGAAATGCACGGTATCCTGCGGGGTAAAGCCCCGGCCGAGGACGCTGATGCGCGAGCCCACCGGTCCGCGGTTGACCTCGAGCGAAAGCACATAACGGCTGACGATCTGCACCGTCTGCACCTGGGTGTACGTCTCGCGCGGGGTGAGGACGTTGTTTCCCTCGACGTTGAAGTTGACGAGATAGTAGTAGGCGACCTTGTCGCGCCCGGACGGAAGCTGGTATTCGAATTCGTAGAGGCCGGTGCCCAGCGGGCTCACCTTCATGGGGAAAATCTGCCCGTCGAGGATGATCGACGGGGCGACTCCGGAAACCGTGTTGGTGCGTGGCGTCACCCGCAGGCTGAAGGTGTAGATATGCGACGGATTCTCCGCCATCGAGTGCGAGGTGAGGTCCGTCAGGGTGACGGTGTCGCAGCCGGCAAGGAAGGCGAGGCCGAGCCCGGCGGCGAGCCAGCTGATGATTTTCCTCGCGGGAGAATTTCGGTTGGTGTGCATTGGATCCAAGAGTGAGAGACCAGACGAACTGAAACGTGTTAGTAATGAGCGGCCCATTGGCAGAGCAAGCTAAAGCTGATCCGGCGCCGACTCCTCCGGGCGTGGGCCGGTCCTCCCTGGGGCTGTATGTGCACGTGCCGTTCTGTGCCTCGACGTGCGACTTCTGCGCGTTTTACCAGACCCAGCCGACGGCGGGCGATGTGCAGCGCTACCTCGCCGCCATCGAGGAGGAGGCGCGGCAGATTGACTGGGGACGGCCGGTGACGACGGTCTTCTGGGGGGGAGGGACGCCCGGTCTGCTGGCGGCGAAGGACCTCGCGCGCCTGGCGGAAATCGTGCGGCGGCATGCGGGCGGGACCCCATCAGAGTGGACGGTCGAACTGGCCCCGGGCTCGGTGACGGAGGCCCGGTTGGCCGTGCTGCGCGAGGCGGGAGTGACGCGAATCTCGATGGGAGTGCAGACTTTTCAGCCGACGCTGCTCGATGCCCTCGGGCGGCAGCATAACCGGGCGCAAGTGTTCCGCGCGTACGAGCGGGTGCGGGCGGCGGGCTTTGCGAGCGTGAACCTTGACCTGATGTTTGCGCTGCCCGGGCAGACGGCGGAAGAGTGGGCGGCGGACGTGCGCGAGGCCGTCGCCCTGGCACCGGATCACCTCTCGACCTATTGTCTCACGTTTGAGGAGGATACCCGGCTGTGGGTGAAACTCTCGGAAGGCCGGGTGCGCCTCGACCCGGAGTTTGAAGCCGACCTTTACGAGGCGACCTGGCGCCAACTGGAGACCGCGGGCTTCGCGCAATACGAAATCTCGAACTTCGCGCGCCCGGGGCACGCCTGTCGCCACAATCTCAACACCTGGCAGATGCACGAATGGGTGGGCTTGGGGCCCTCGGCCGCCTCCCAACACGGCGGCTGGCGGGGAGCCAACGTGGCCGACCTCGCCCGGTGGCAACAGGATCTTGCCCGGGGGTTGCGGATGACGGAGGACCGGGTGGAGTTGACTCCGGCCCTGCTGGCGGAGGACGCCCTCGTCTTTGGCTTGCGCATGAATGCCGGGGTGGAGCTGCCGCCTTGGCGGGCGCGCGCTCCCGGCGCCCCGTGGCCGGCCATCGAAGCCACGCTGGCCCGGCTGGAAGCCGCCGGCAGGCTGCGATGCGCAGGGGACGTCGTGCGCCTGACGAACCACGGCCGGTTGGTGGCGGATGCCGTGGGCGTGGAGATCATGGCGGCGTTCGAACCGACGGAGGGTGCGGCATGAACCGGGTGGCAAGGGCCGGGGTCCGGCTGCATCTCACTTTTCTGCAATCCACGTGGCTGAGGCGTCCCTCTTTGATCAGAATACTGAGATGGGCCCCTCGATGCCAGGGCGGATTTTTGCACGGTTGGTCGCGCTGTAGGAGCGGCTTTATGCCGCGATGGAAATCCGCCCGCGCTGAATCGCGGCATAAAGCCGCTCCGACAAGAGGGATCCGACGAGTCATTTTCGGGCCGGTTCGCCGTGCAAAAATCCGCTGCGCCCGTCGGCGCGGGAGCGTGCGATTGGGAGTCGTCGAAACGTGCAGGACCGGCATACTGACCGGATGAAACGCCCCGCCGCCGCCCTTGCTTTGATTCTTGCCGGGTTGTTGGGCGGCTGTGCGTCGTCCAAGAAGCCGCTGGACTACGTGCCCACGCTGGCCCGGTTCTTTCTGGAGAGCACGAGCGGTGCCGGGACCCCCGTGAACCTGCCGCGCAGCGGCGTGGGCTTGTTGCTCGACTCGCGACCGGTGATCACGGAAGGGGACATCGTGAACGTGGAGTTGGTGCAGGTGGATCTCGGGAAGTGCCTGTTTTTCCAACTGACCCCGGCGGCCACCCGCGATTTTTATCGGATCTCGGTGACCCACCAGGGCCGGCGCATGGCGCTCCAGATTAATGGCCACGCCATGGGCGCGCGCCGGATCGACGGGCCGATCACCAATGGGGCCATCTTTGTTTTTGTCGAAGTGCCCGACGAAGCGCTGCCGGCGCTGGTGGAGAACCTGAAGAAAACCTCGGCGGCCCTGCAACGCGAGATGCAGCGGAAGGGATGATGAAGATCGGGGCGGGTTGGCATCACGGGCGGTGGGGCGGGTTCGTGCTGGCGTTGCTGGTGAACGCGGGCGCGGCCGAGCGTTTCACCCTGGTCTGGCCCACGCCCAACCCGGCGTGGGCCGAGCAACGGCCTCCCTCGCAATGGTTGCAGCACGCCGGTTCGGGGGATCCGGCGACGGGCGGATTCGGCGGAGTGCGGAGCGGAGGCACCCGGTTTCACGAGGGCATCGACCTCAAGCCGACGGCGCGCGATCGGAAAGGCGAACCGCTCGACTCGGTGATGGCGGCGATGGCCGGGGTGGTGCGCCACATCAGTTCGTCACCGGGCAGCAGCAGCTATGGGCGTTATGTGGTGTTGGAGCACCCGGAGATGACGCCGGCGGTCTACACATTGTATGCCCATCTGGCGCGGATCGCCCCCGGATTGCGGGAGGGCGGGACGGTGGCGGCGGGGCAGGGGTTGGGCACGATGGGGCACAGCTCCGGCGGCTACATGATTCCGACGGCGCGCGCGCACCTGCATTTTGAAATCGGGGTCGCGGCCACCCGGAATTTTCAGGCGTGGTATGATCGGCGGAGGTTTGGGAGCCGCAACGACCACAGCATGTGGAACGGCATGAACCTGCTCGGCCTGGATCCCGTCGCCTTCTACCAGGAGTGGCGCGCGGGCCGGCTGACCACGGCGCGGGATTTTTTCGCCCGGATGGAAACCGTGGTGCGGCTGCGGATCGCGACTTACCGCACACCCGACTTTGTGCAGCGGTATCCGTCGTTGCTCACGAAGCCCATGCCGCTCGGGCCCGTCGCCGGGTGGGAGGTGCGGTTCGATTGGACCGGCGTGCCTTTCGCCTGGACGCCGCTCACCACCGCGGAAGTCACCGGCATGGCGCCCGACAAACCGCAATTGCTCGAGGTCAATGCGGCCGTCGAGCGGCGGGAGCGGAGCAAGAGCCTCGCGGTATCGCGGCGCGGCGCCTGGATGATCGGCAAGGACCTGGAGATCGTGCTGCAGCTAATTTTTGAAATTCGGTAGCGGGAGAAAGGAACAAAGGGACGGTGGGACCAGGAGACCAAGGGACCAAGGAACGAATGGGATGTGGGCGGGGTGCCCTCACCCCGCGAAATCGCGGAAATCTTGTACCGAGCGAAGCGACAGTGTGACCATCGGGCAGCGGGCATCTGAAATCTCGGAATCTCATACCAACAGCTCGTGATTTCTGGACTGTAGGGCGGCACCTTGGTGACGCCGTTTCGCCCGCGAGGCGCGGACCAAGGTCCGGCCCTACAGGGAGAACGTGAAATAACGCATATTGTGTAGGGCTGCACCTCGGTGCAGCCGCCGGGAAACGGACGGATGGTCGTTCTGATCTTCGAGGCGCGGACCAAGGTCCGGCCCTATCAGGATCCAATCATTTCAAGCCGCCGGTAGCATCGCCCCCCACCGTTCGCTGCACTCCAACAACCGCGACCTGGCTCGCAATCCGCGGGGTGAGGGCACCCCGCCCACAGGAATCACCTCGGCAGTGATGTCGTCGTGCCCCAAAAGAAATCGCCACCGACGCGGCGGGCGCGACGGTGGCGATGGAGAGAGGGCGGCGCAGGTTGCGAGGCTTACTTTCCGAGACTGGCGCGCAGGTCCGAGAGCTGGCCGGCGCTGCCCAGCAGCTGGTTCCGGCTGGCGATGAACTTGGCGTATTCGTCGATGAATATCTTGCCCGGCGGACGGAAATCGAAATCGCCGGGCTTGTCGCGGAAGAATTCGCGGTGCACGCGCGTCCAGACCAAGCGGCCATCGGTGTCGATGTTGACCTTGGTGACGCCGAGCTTGGCGGCGGGGAGGTACTCGTTGGGATCGACGCCCATGGAGTCCTTGATCTGGCCCCCGGCTGCGTTGATGCGATCGACCTCTTCCTTCGGCACGCTGGAGCTGCCGTGCATGACCAGCGGGAAGCCGGGCAGCAGGTCCTGGATCTTCTTGAGCACGTCGAAATGGAGGGATTGCCGGCCCTTGAACTTGAAGGCGCCATGCGAGGTGCCGATGGCCGCCGCGAGGCAGTCGCACCCGGTGCGCGCGACGAATTCCTTGGCCTCGTCGGGATCGGTGAGGCACGCGTTGCCGTCCTCGACCTTGATGTCCTCCTCGACGCCGCCGAGCATGCCGAGCTCGGCCTCGACCGAGATGCCCTTGGCGTGGGCCTTTTCCACGACGCGCTTGGTGATCGCGATGTTCTGGTCGAACGGATCATGCGAGGCATCGATCATCACCGAGCTGAAGAAGCCGGAGTCGATGCAGTCGTAGCAGGTCTCCTCGTCGCCGTGGTCGAGGTGGACGGCGTAGACGGCCTCCGGGAAGATCACGCCAGCGGCGCGGATGATCGCCTCAAGCATGCGCTTGTCGGTGTATTTGCGCGCCCCCTTGGAGATCTGGATGATGAACGGAGCCTGCGACTGGATGCAGCCCTTGAAGAGGCCCATCGCCTGCTCGGCGTTGTTGATGTTGTAGGCGCCGACGGCGTACTTGCCATAGGCGTGTTTGAACAACTGCGCGGTGGTGACGATCATGTGCGTAAAAGGTTCACGGAAACACTCCGGACGCGGTGGGGGAGCCGCAAGGGTTTTTTGTGTGCATAATTGGCGAACGGATGCGCGCGGCTTGTGCCCGGGGCGGCGGTTTGCAACCGCCGAGGGCGCGTGAAAAGCGTCCCTCCCGTCCGGGACGCCTCAACCTCCCCCCGGAGGGCGCTGGTTGGGCGCCGGAGGGGCTGGCGGGGGGACGACCGGGCTTCCGGCGGCGCCACCGTCCGGGCGCGGTCCCGGCGGCATGAGGGTGTCCCGGAACAGCTGCTGCAGCTGCTGCTGCCCCTGCTGTTGTTGCTGCAGTTGCTGCAGCGCGGCCACCTGGGGCGGAGCCAGCACCGACTGCGACTGGGCGATCGCGGCATCGGTCACCAACGGGGGCCCCCCGACGCGGATCGGGCCGTCGGGCATTCCCGGAATCATGCCCGGGGCGCCGCCGCCGCCGAAAACCGCCATCGCCATGGCTCCGGGATCGGGGCCGCGACCGCCGCCGTGTGAGTCGGAGCCAGGGCCCTGACTGGACACGGCCACGGCGAGGTTCGGACCGGTCGGAATATCCGGCGGCGTGGCCGGCCGGGGCGGGGCATTTTGGGCGAGGATCTGGATGAGTTGCTCGGCCTGGGGTGGCGTGAGCGGGGTGCTGGAGTAGCTCAGCCGCTGCTGGAGATCGTTGACCACCGAACGCTGCG
Source organism: Opitutales bacterium (assembly GCA_038249085.1). Classification (GTDB taxonomy): domain Bacteria; phylum Verrucomicrobiota; class Verrucomicrobiia; order Opitutales; family Opitutaceae; genus ER46. The sequence goes on along the minus strand of JBBRWR010000002.1, from coordinate 84,375 downwards.
GCAGCGTTTGTTCGTAGGTTTGAAATTGCGCGAATCCGCTTTCGCCGATCACGCCCTTGATGCCGTTGTTGATCTGGTTTTGGGCGTCGGCCAGCAGGGTGCGGTAGGCCTCGGGATTCGTCCGCGGATCGATGCCCTGTTCGCGCGCGGCTGCGAAGACATCCTGGCGCGTGTTGCCGCGTTCAGTCAGCAGGGCGGTCAGCTTTTCCGTCTGCTCGGCCGTGAGGTTGAGGTTGCGGAACAGCGGAGCATAACGGGCCTCGATGCCGGCCTTTTGCTGCAGGTTGATCATGGCCTGCACCTCCGGCTTGTCCATGAGCGCGCGGAGGGCATTCATCTGCGGAGGGCCCCGTTCCCCGCGTCCCTGCGGATCACCCCGGCCGCCCCCGCGATCGGGGCCACCGGGGAAGGCGTCGCGCGCCGCCGCCGGGTCACCCGCCTCGGCGGCGCGCCCGGTCGGGCGTTGGTCGCGCAGATCGCGGTTGAGTTTCTCGAGTTCCCAGATGCGCCGCTGCAGGTCGGCGCGTTCGTTCCGATTCAACGCGATCGCCCGCAGCTGAACCAATTCTCCGTATTGGCGCCAGGCCAACAGCACGCTCCCGATGGTTGTCGCGACGAGCAGGACCGGCAGGAGGATGCGCCAAAACTTCACGTCGGGGCTAGACGCGAGGCTGGGAGCTTAGTTACCCGGGGCGGCCACCCGGGCGGGTGGTCAGCGCGGGGGAAACTCGAATTCCGCCTTGGCGCCGGTCTTCGACAGGACCAGGTAGGCGCCGAACGGTTGCCCGCGCTTCGACATGAACCCCTGGATGAGCCCCGTGCGGCCCTCTTCGAAGAGCCGGACGACCTCGGGGGTGGGCAGATCGAGCCCGCAGAGTTGCCGCTTCAACGTGAACACCACCCGGTTGTCCTGATCCGGACGGCGAACGTAAAAGGCCTCGGGGGTCTCGAGCACCTCGCCGCCCTTGTGCATCTTGCTCGGCCCGAGCAGGGTCGCCTTTGAAAGATCGGGTGGTGCCTTCGCTTTGCGGGCAATGGGATTGCCGTCCTTGTCGACCTTGGGCTTGCGCGGTGGGAACTCCCAACTGATCCGACCCTCCTCGCGTTTGAGAAAGGCGTCGAAGGGCCGGCCTTTCTTGGAGATGAACCCCTGAATGAGGTCGGTCTTGCCCGAGGTCACGAGTTGAATCGCGGCCTCCCGGGGGATCGCCTTCTGGCACATGAGCCGGCCGACCCGGAAGGTCTGCTTCCAGCCTTCCCCGTCGCGCTCGCGCAGGATGTAGCTGTTGCCGGACTCGCACAGCTCACCGCCCGCGGTCGGATCCTTCCAGAACGGCTCGAGTTCCCCGACGTCCTTTTGTTCGCCGAAGTCGTATTGCGCCTGCCACTTCCCCTTCTCCTCGTCCTTCACCAGTTTCAGGCTGGCGGCGAAGCGCGCGCGGGTCTTGGCGGAAATGAAGCCGTCGAGCGGGCCGATCGTTCCTTTGACGATCAATTCGCGCACCTCGTGCTCCTCCATGCGGCGTCCGCCGATGACCTTGTAGATCATGACCTCGCCATCGTGCGACTTGTAGCCGCGCAGGGTCTCGCGCAGGGGCTTGCCATCGCTCGGGGAGGGGATGTCGGTTTCGCGGGCGATGGAGTCGTCTTCCTCGAAGCCCTTGACGCGTTCGACGATCCCCACCGTCGTGGCGACGATCTCAGCCATGAATTTCTCACGGGAGAAGCGGTTGTGCTCCATCTGGCGGAGCTTGAATTCCCAGTTGCCCGTGAGGTCGGGCTTGGTGAGTTCCTCGGCCTTCACGGCGCCGAGAAACTGGATCAACTGTTCCGCCTTGGCGGTGGGGATTAACTCGCGCTGCGGCCGGTCGACATACTTTTGGTTAATCAGGCCGTCGATGGTGTCGGCCCGCGTGGCCGGAGTGCCTAGGCCCCGTTCCTTCATCGCCTCAGCGAGGTCCTCGTCGTCGACGAGTTTGCCCGCGCCTTCCATGGCGGAGAGCAGGGTGGCTTCCGTGTAGCGGGGCGGGGGCTTGGTGGACTCGGCGTGGAGCTTGACCTCGACGGTCTTCGCCTGGGCGGGAGAACCGTCCCCGGCCGAGAGTCCGGTCAGGGCCTTCGAATCCCGCGAATCGTCGTCCAGGGTGGTCTTGCCGTACACGGCCAGCCAGCCGGGGAAGGTGAGGACCTTGCCCTCGGTCTTGAACTCGTGGCCGGGGGCGACGGTGCTGAGGCGGATCGTCACGTCGAACTCCGCCGCGGGATGGAAGGCCGCGACGAAACGGCGCGCGATCATGTCGAAGACCTTGGCCTCCATGTCGTCGAGGTGCTTCGCCTCGTGGGCGGTCGGGATGATCGCGAAGTGATCCGAAATCTGCGCGTTGTTGAAGATGCGCTTGTTGGGGCGGACCCAGCCGGCCGCGAGCGCCTGCTGTGCGAACGGGGCGAGGCTGCCGTGCAGGTTCTGCAGGGTTTCGCGTACGGTCGGGATGTAATCCTCCGGCAACGCGCGCGAGTCCGTGCGGGGATAGGTGATCATCTTGTGGCGCTCGTAGAGGGCCTGCGCGATCTGCAGGGTGCGCCGCGCGGGCAGGCCAAAGCGGTTGTTGGCCTCGCGCTGGAGAGTCGTGAGATCGTAGAGCCGGGGAGAGATTTGGTTGCTGGCCTTCTTCTCCTCGGTGACCGTGGCCGGCGGCTGGCCCGCGCAGGCCGCGACGACGGCCTCGGCCCGCGCCTGCTCCCAGACCCGGTCAATCCGATCGTGCTCGTCGTTCTCGGCCCGCTTGAAGTTCGGGCGTTGGTACACCCCTTCGTAGCGTCCCTTGGCGACCTCAAAGGTCGCGGTGACACGCCAATAGTCGCGGGGCTGGAAGTTGCGGATCTCGAGTTCGCGGGCGTAGAGGATCGCCAGGGTCGGAGTCTGCACCCGGCCGACGGACGCCACATTGCCGGCGCGGGAGCCGAACATCCGCTTGGTCAACGCGCGGGTACCGTTGATGCCGATCAGCCAGTCGCTCTCGCTCCGGCAGCGGGCGGCGTCTTCCAGGCCGCGCATTTTTTCGCCGTCCCGCAGGTGGCGGAAGGCCTCGCGGATGCCTTCGACCGTCATCGTCTGCATCCACGCCCGTTTCACCGGGTGTTTGCACTTGGTGAGTTGGTACAGGTAGGCGAAGATCAACTCCCCCTCGCGGCCGGCGTCACAGGCGTTGACGACCTGGGTGATGTCCTTCCGGGCCAGGAGTTTTTTCAAGGCGCTGAAACGCTCCTTGGAGCCCTCGATGGGCTTGAGCCCGAACTTGGTCGGGATGATGGGCAGGGTCTCGAGCCGCCAAAAGCCGTATTTCTTCTTGTCGATGTCCTCCGGCATCTCGAGTTCCACCAAGTGGCCCAGGGCATACGAGATGACGTACTCGTCATTTTCGTAGTGGTCGCCTTGCTTGGGGATCTTGCCGAGCGAGCGCGCGAGGTCGGCAGCGACAGACGGCTTCTCAGCGATGACAAGTGACTTCATGCGTGGGCGAGCCGTTAGCGGGGCCCGAACGAAGTGCAAGAAATAGTTTTTTTGGATCGCGCGACCAGCGATCGAACACGACGAATTTTTTCGTACCGTTTTCCTGCGGCAAAACGAGCAGCGGACGGTCGCGCAACCGCGCCACCAATTCGGCATCGGAAAATATGTCATCGCTGCGCTTCGCGACCGGCGCAGGCGGCGTGGGCACAGAGGAAGGGGCGCGATGACTGACGAGGCAACCCGCCACGAGTGTCGCGGTGGCGGCTGGCGCAAGGGCAGTGCGACGCCCGGCGAGGATGATCCCGGGCGAAAGTGCGCGAAGGAGAAGGGGGGGCAGGGGAGCTGGGTTCACCTGGAAGACGCACCCCAAGCCAAAATCCTTCGCGGAAAAAGCAACCACATCACTCGTCGTAGATCGTCGAGCGGTGGCCGACAGCTACCACCACGACGATGAGCACGCGATCTTCCAAGCGGCAGAGGACACGGTAATTCCGCACGCGGTAACGCCAATAGCCCTTGAGGTCACGGCGGAGGGGCTTGCCGAATTGCCGGGGGTCGGCCGCGCCGCGGACGCGCTGATCGAGATGGCCAATGATCTCGGATCGCACCGAGGGTCCGAGGCGGCGGAGGTCACGCAGCGCACCGGCCTCAAGCCGGTAATCCCAGCTCACGCTTGGCCTCCTCGGGAGTATATAGGCGGGTCTTGTGTCTTACGTGGTCCTGCCAGCGGGCGTCGGCGAGGCGATAGTCGAGTTCGTCCTCGACGGCCTCGCGGACTTGCTCAACCAACGCTGCGAGACGGATGAGCTTGGCGTCGTCGGGAGCGGCGCTGGCGCGGTCGAGCGCGGCGTCGAGAATGAACTTGTGCGTGCTGACGCCGCGGCGTCGCGCGGCCGCGGCGATGCGTCGCTTGGCGGCGGGGGCAAGTCGGATGGTCGTGGTGCGCGTGGCGGCCATGTGCTACTGGTGTAGCACAGGTTGGGCGGTGTCAAAAATGAAATCGCCTCGACCGGGCCGGTGGTCGCGCGCTACCGAGGCCATCGGCTGCTGGATTACACCACCAACTTTGGCGTCTCGGCGAGGGCGGCGTCGAACGAGGCCAGCATCGCGGCGATGGTGGCGTCGGTCTCGTCCCCCATGTTCGAGATGCGGAAGGTCCTGCCCTTGAGCTTGCCGTAGCCGCCGTCGATCACGAGCTGGTGCTTCGACTTGAGGATCTTGTTCAGCGCGCCGAGGTCGTAGCCGAGGTTGTTCGCGAAGCAGTTCAGCGTCACGGAACCGTAACCCTGCGGCGGGAACAGCTTGAAGCCCTTGGCCAGGATGTGATCGCGCACGGTTTGGTTGAGGCGGGCGTGCCGCGCGTGGCGCTGCGGGATACCCTCGGCCATGATGTCCTCGAGCTTCGACTTCAGGGCGTAGATCAGCGGAATGACGGGGGTGCTCGGCGTCATGCCGTTCTCATGGTTCTTCTGGAATTCCACGAAATCGAAATAGTAGCCGCGGCCCTCGGTCTGGACGGCGCGCTCGCGGGCGCGGGCCGAGACCGACAGCAGCGAGAGGCCGGGCGGGAGGGCCAGGGCCTTTTGGGAGCCGGTGATGAGCACGTCGATGCCTAGATCGTCCTTGGGGATCGGCATCGCGCTGAACGAGCTGACCGTGTCGACGATGGAGATGACCTCGGGAAACTCGCGCACGACCGCCATGATGGCGGCGAGGTCGCTCATGCAGCCGCAGGACGTCTCATTGTGAATGAGCGTGATCGCATCATAGCCGCCGGTGGCGAGTTCCCGCCGGACGGCGGCGGGATCGACGGGCTGGCCCCATTCGAACTTGAGGGCCGCGGCCGCCTTGCCGTCGCGCAGGGCGACATCGTACCACTTGTCGGAGAACGCGCCGTTCATGCAGTTCAGCACCTTTTTCTGCACGACATTGCGCAGCGAGCCTTCCATCGCGCCCCACGCACTGCTGGTGGAAAGATAAACCGGATCCTTGGTCGCCATCAGCGCCTGCAAGTGCGGCTGGATGGAGTGGTAGAGGGCGACGAAATCGGGGCTGCGGTGCCCGATCATGGGCTGGGCCATGGCGCGAAGCGTCTTTTCCGAGACGGCGATGGGACCGGGAATGAAGAGTTTGTAGCTCATAGGTTTTTGCTGCGCAAAAACCTGAGGGTCCATCCGGTGAAGCGGAAGGCCGGGAGAAGGTCTTTGGCAGTGTGGTCGAGGTTCAAATCGGGGCCCGGCAGGTCGCCAAGCCGTGCGAAAACAGTTTACGTCGTCGATGGCGTCAACCTTAGGTTTTTGCCTAGCAAAAACCATATGTCCCGACTCTGGCTGAAAAAGCAGCTCAACACCCTCGAACTTTACACCGTTGATGTGATTTACGGGCGGCGTGCGGGCGCGGGTTCGGTGGTGTACGGCGGTTTCCTGCAGGGGCTCAGCTGGATCTTCAATGGGGTCACCCAATTGCGGCTCTGGCTTTACCGGCACCGGATTCTCCACGACCAGCCGCTGGGATGTCTTGTCGTGGTGGTGGGCAATCTCACGGTCGGAGGTACCGGCAAGACCCCGGTGGTGGAGAAGTTTGCCCGGGCCCTGCATGATCGGGGGCGGAAGGTGGCCATCCTGAGCCGGGGCTACAAGAGTAAGGCCGTGCCGCTCTGGAAGAAGGGCTGGTGGTGGCTGACCCATGCCGAGGAGCCGCCGCCGCGCATTGTGAGCGACGGCCGGTCGGTGCTGCTCGACAGCGAGCGGGCGGGGGACGAGCCCTTCATGCTGGCGTGCAACCTGCCGGGGGTGATTGTGCTGGTCGACAAGAACCGGGTGAAGGCGGGGGAGTACGCGATCAAGAAATTCGGCTGCGACACGCTGGTGCTGGACGACGGGTTTCAGTACCTGCCGCTCAAGGGCAGCCTGAACCTCCTGCTCGTCGACAAGACCAATCCCTTTGGCAACGGGCACCTGCTGCCGCGGGGCATCCTGCGCGAGCCGGTCAAGCACCTGAAGCGCGCCAGTTATGTCTTCCTGACCAAGTCGAACGGGCAGCGCGACGCGGAGCTCGAGCGCACGATCGCGGAGCACAACCCGGGGGTCGACCTGATTGAATGCGCCCACCGGCCGCAGTACCTGCGGCGATTTGGCTGTGCAAACGTCGGGCCCGACGCGCGGGAGCCCCTGTCGTTCCTGAAGGGCCGGCGGGTGCTGGCCTTCAGTGGCATCGCGACGCCGGAGAGTTTTGAGAAATTTCTGCGCGATCTCGGCGCGTTGCTCGTGGGGCGCGAGCGCTTCCTGGATCACTATCGGTTTGGCGATGATGACCTCGCGGAGCTTTTTGCCCAGGCCCAGCGGGAGGGAGCCGAGTGCCTGGTGACGACCGAAAAGGATGCGGTGCGCATCAACGAAAAGCACGCCTGCCCGCTGCCCTTGTACTATCTGCGGCTGGAGATCGAAATTCTGCGCGGGGCGGCCGACTTTGACGAGGCGGTGGCGCGGATTTGCTTTCCGACCACGCGCCGCCGCGGCGCCGCCTGATCCCGGGCCGGCGTGGGGCGGGCCGCGGCCCGCCCCACCTCGCCGGCTGCGAGCCGCCGGCGAGCATCGTGACGGACTGCGTGACCTTTTCCTCAAGAGGGCGGCAGACGGATCTTGTCACGTAATACGTGACAAAGGCATTCGGCCACCGGGGACGGCAGGAGGGGCGGGGTGGCAGGTGCGTGCCGCCGTGGGGCGGGTCGGCGATTCACCTTGCGGGGCCCTTCGCCCGTGGCGTTAGTTCTGGGACATCATGATCATTGATCCCCGCTTCATGCAATTGGCCGAAGGGCTGACCGGATTTTCGACCGCGCTGGCGAAAGGCGAGCGCGTGTTGATCGATGCGTTCGATGTGCCCGATGCCATGGTGATCGCCCTGATCCGGGCGACGCGGGCGCGCGGGGCCCATCCTTACGTGCAGATCCATCGCGCGCGGGTGACGCGCGAACTGTCGCTGGGCGCGGAGGTGGCGCAGTTTTCGGTGCATGCGGAGGTCGAACTCGCGCGGATGCAGAAGATGGACGCCTACATCGCGATGCGCGGATCGGAGAACATCTTCGAGTCGTCGGATGTGCCTTCGTCCCGGGTGCAACTCATTTCCCGCCTCATGAAGCCGGTGCTCGATCACCGGGTGGGCAAGACCAAGTGGGTCGTGCTGCGCTGGCCGAGCTCGGCCATGGCGCAGCAGGCAGGCATGAGCACGGAAGCGTTTGAGGACTTCTATTTCCGGGTCTGCACCCTCGACTACGCGCGCATGGCGCCGGGTATGAAGGCGCTGGCCGAGTTGATGGAGAAGACCGACCGGGTGCACCTCAAGGGACCGGGCACCGACCTGCGTTTCTCCATCAAGGGCATCGGCGCCCAGACTTGCGGCGGCCTGCGCAACATCCCGGATGGCGAGGTCTTCTCCTGCCCGGTGAAGGACAGCGTGGAAGGCCATGTGCAATACAACGCGCCGACGGTTTATCTCGGGGCTTCGTTCGACAACATCCGGCTCGCGTTCAAGAAGGGCCGGGTGGTCGAGGCCACGGGGAGCAACACCCAACGGCTCAACGAGATTCTCGATAGCGACGCCGGGGCGCGGTACATCGGTGAGTTTGCGATCGGCTTCAATCCCCACATCCGCGAGCCGATGCGGGACATCCTCTTCGACGAGAAGATTTCGGGCTCGTTTCACTTCACGCCCGGCCAGGCCTATGACGGCGTGGGTAACGGCAACAAGTCGCAGGTGCATTGGGACATGGTCTGCATCCAGCGGCCGGAGTACGGCGGCGGGGAGATTTGGTTTGATGGCAAACTCATCCGCCAGGACGGGATCTTTGTGCCGCGATCGCTGCAGAAACTGAATCCGGAATACCTGCTGGGTCTGCGTGCCTGATGAGGGACTTTATTCAGGCGCTGCCCAAGACCGAGACCCACCTGCACGTCGAGGGGGCATTGCCGTACGAATTGCTCGTGGCCTGGGATCCACAGCGCTGGCCGGCGGACCCGGACTTTAGGTCGCGCTCGTACCGTTACGCCACGTTCCCCGACTTTGAGCGGATCCTGCTGGAGCACGCCCTGCCCTGGTTCACCTCGGCGGAACGGTATCACGAGGCGGCCAAGGTGATTTTTGCGAAGCACGTCGCACAGAACGTCCGCTACGTGGAGACGAGCTTTCACCTGCCGGTGACGGGATTCATCAACGTGCCGGGACCGGAGATCATCGACGCGATTCGCACGGCGGCGCCCGCCGGGCTCGAGGTGCGGGTCTTCGCCGGCATGCTGCGCTCTGACCTCACCGGGGAATTGCGTTCGACCATCGATCACCTGCACCAATGGGAGGGCCTGGCCGGGGTCGATTTGCACGGCCATGAGGCGATGCCCACGCCGCCGGATACGGCGGCGGTTTGGGCGCGCCTGCGGGCGGCGGGCAAGGTCACCAAGTGCCATGCCGGGGAGTTTGACGGGGCGGCGCGCGTGCGGGAGGCGATCGAGGTGCTGGGCGTGCGCCGGGTGCAACACGGTGTGCGGGCGGTGGAGGATCCGGCCGTGGTGCAATTGGCCGCCGAGACCGGGGTGACCTTCGATGTCTGTCCGATCAGCAATGTGGGGCTGCAGGTGGTGCCGTCGCTGCGCGAGCATCCGCTCCGTCGCCTGATGGCCGCGGGGGTGCGGTGCACGGTGAGCACGGACGATCCGCTCAGCTTCGGCAATTCACTCACCGAGGAATACGAGGCGCTGGCCCGGGAACTCGCGTTCACCCCCGCCGAGTTGGGCCGCGTGGCCCGCAACGGCTGGGAAGTCGCCGACGTGCCGGCGGCCATGCGCTCGGCCATGATTCAGGTGATCGAGCGCGTGGCGGGGCCGAATTGAATGAGCACCGAACCAGGGTCCAGCCACATCGTGCCGGAGGGCGCCCGAGCGATGCGGGCCGACAAGGCGCTCGCGCTGGCGTTGCCCGAACACAGTCGCACGGCCCTGCAACGCGCCTTTGACGCGGGGCTCGTGACCCGGCGAGGCGAGGTGCTTACCCGCGACGCCGCAGTGGCAGGGGGCGACACGCTGCACTATTCATTCCCGGCCACCAAGCCGGCCGAACTCCGGGCGGTCGACCTGCCGCTCGAGGTCCTGTTCGAGGACCGACACATGCTCGCACTCAACAAGGCGTCCGGCATGATCGTGCATCCGGGCGCCGCGACCGGCGAAGACACGCTCGTCCACGCCCTGCTCGCGCACTGTGCGGGCTCGCTCAGCGGGATCGGTGGCGTCGAACGGCCGGGGATCGTGCACCGTCTCGACAAGGAGACGACGGGTGTGATCGTGGTGGCGAAGTCGGATCGCGCGCACCGGGCGCTGGCGGATCAGTTCGCCACGCGGACGCTGAAGAAGGAATACCTGGCGCTCGTGGCCGGGGTGCCGCCGCTGCTCAGCGGGATGATCGATCGGGCGATCTCCCGCCACCCGACGCACCGCCACCGCATGACAGTGGGGGAGGGCGGCAAGACCGCGAAGACCTCGTGGGAACGGGTGGAGGCCTACGGCAGCCTCGCGGCCCTGATGCGCTGCCAGATTTTCACGGGGCGCACGCACCAGATCCGCGTCCACCTGAAATCCCTGGGGTATCCCATTCTCGGTGACGCGCTCTATGGGTGGAAGGCTGATGAGCGGCTCGGGCACCAGCCCGCGCGGGTGATGTTGCACGCGGAGCGGCTGTGCCTGAACCATCCGGTAAGCGGCAAGGAACTCGAACTGCGGGCCCCGGTGCCGGAGGACTTCCACGCCATGATCAAGGCCCTGAAAGCCGCGGCCAAGGCGGCGGCCAAGGTTCGACCCGCGGCCTCGCCGGTCCCGCAAAAACGGGACGAAGACCAGGTGGCCGACCGCGGCTGGCGGCGGTGAGGCGGGGCGCCGGCGTGGCGGTCCGGGGAAGCGTCAGCACGGCAGCAACTGATCGGCCAAGCCGTAGCGCAGGTTGAAGAGGGAATGGTGAAAGGCGGTGAACCCGCCGGCCTCCGCGAGGGCAATCAGCGTGGCCAGGGCGGCCGGAAACACGTCGGCCCGGGCGGTCGGAAGCCCCGGCACGAGCCGGCGTGGGGCCAGCGGCATCGCGCCGAGAAAGGCAAACAGGTCGCGCAGCTGCGCCACGGGGACAAGCGGCGACGTCGCCTCGAACAGGATGTCGTTCCGGAGGCCGAGCATCGCCCGGGCCGTGGCCACCGTGCCGCCCGTTCCGATCGCCACGGTGCCTGGGGGCAGCGAGACTTCCAGCCCCGCGCGATCGAGTTGTGCCCGCACATGAGCGGTGAGGAGCGGGACGGCGGACGGCGGGAAGGGCTGGCTGGGGTCGGCGACGAATTTCTCGGTGAGCCGCACGCAGCCGAGGGGCAGGCTGAGGGCCTGCTGAACCTGGCGCCCGCGAAAGGCGAGGCATTCGAGGCTGCCTCCCCCGAGGTCGAAAACGTAGAAATCCTGCAGGTGCGCCAGGGCGGGATCGCACGTCAGGCCCCGACCGATGAGGCCGGCCTCCTCCGCGCCGGAAAGAATCCGGATTTCGTGACCCGTGGCTTCGCGCACGCGCGCCGTGAACTCGGCGCCGTTTTGCGCGTCGCGGACGGCGCTCGTGGCGACCAGTACCCGCGGTGAGGCGGAAAACGCGTTGGCATCCGCAAGGAGGGTGCGGATGGCATCGACGCCGCGCGCGATGCCCGCGGGGGCCAGCCGGGGCGGGTCCCCGCTGATTCCGTCGCTGATGCGGGCGTCCAGCGTCCGGGACAGGAGCGTGTGCAGGCTGCCGTCGGCTGCGCGCACGGCGACCAGCACCTTGATGGAGTTGCTGCCGATATCGATGACGGCGACGGGCGGACCGGAGGGGAGCGGGCTCATGCGGAGAGGAAACAGGAGCAGGCGGGTCTCGGCGAGAACGCCGTTGCGGCGGCCGGGCGCCGCGGAACCCGCCCGCGGCTCAGAGGACGAAATCGGGCGGCGCGATCAGCAAAACGAATTCACCCTTGAGGCTCGTCTGGGCGAGTCGGGCCTGCACGTCGGCGGCCGTGCCGACCAGAAATTTCTCGTGGAGTTTTGTCACCTCCTTGGCGACGCAGATCACGCGGGCCGGACCGAGGGTGGCGACGATCTCCGCGACGGCCTTGTCGATGCGGTGGCAGCTTTCGTACAGCACGAGGGTGTAGTCGAAAGCGCGGTGCTTTTCGAAGAAGCCGATGCGGGCGGCACTCTTGGCCGGCAGGAAACCCACGTAGAGAAACCCGTTGGAGGGCAGGCCGCTGGCACTGAGCACGGCGGTCAGGGCGCTGGGGCCGGGCACCGGCACGACGGGCAATTGGCGGCGGCGGCAGGCGCGCACCACACGAAAGCCCGGATCGCTGATCGCCGGCGTGCCGGCGTCGCTGACCACGGCGACTGACTTGCCCGCGGCGACGAGGTCCGCGAGATGTTCGGCCGCGGTGGTTTCGTTATGGTCGTGGTAGGGGACGAGTTCCCGGCGCAAACCCAGGCGGTTCAACATGGAACCGGTGGTGCGGGTGTCCTCGCAGGCGATCAGGTCGACGGCGCCGAGGATGGCGCGCGCGCGATCGGTGAGGTCGGCGAGGTTGCCGATCGGCGTGGCAACGACGTAAAGATGGCCCGGAAGCGGAGTGAGGGAGTTGTTCCTGGCGGGGCGAAGATCCCCAGCACCGGCTGGGGGTGAAGCACTCGCGGCGAGCGTTTCGTCCATGAGGTGACTGCGGCCTTCCCCGCCCAGCGGATTCGAATCGAGAGAGGAAGGTTTTCGCGGAGCGAAAACCTCAGCGACCGCTCGGCTGGCCCATCCCGGGGATTTGCCCCTCCCAGCCGGCCGGGCGACTCCACGGAATCGAAGTCTGTTTGGGCGAGTTCGTGCTGCAACCGGCCGCGAGGGAACCGATCGCAACCAGAAGGGCGGCCAGGACACGTTTCGAGAGGGAGGTCATGTTTAGCGGATCAATACGGCGGAATCGCCTTTCTGCAAGACCCCACGCAAGCTATCGGGCAGCACCTGCGCCACGGAAAAATTCGACCGCACATCACTGATCACCACGGTCGCCACCAAGGCGTTGCCCTGGCTCACGTGCAGTTTCTGGCCCAGCCTGGCCCCGCGGGCCGAACCGAAGTTGATCACCACGAAGGAGTTCCCCGGGCCGACGTTTAACACCGTCGCGCGGCCGGCCCGGCTGGTAAACACCGCGGTCGAGGCGCCGGCGACCGACGGCAGGGCGGCGCCGTTGCGGGCCGAGGCGAGTTGGCGCTCCAGTTCGGCAATGGTGGACTTGTAGGCCTGCACGGCCTCGGGCGTGGCGTTCGAAGTCCGGCTGGAATCGAGATCGCGGCGCAGGGCCGCCACCTCGTCGCCCAGGGCGCGGGTCGTCGCCTCATAGACCGAAAGCACGCTGCGGGTGTCGGTGAGGGAACGATCGAGCTGGATCGAGCGCGCCTCGGCGGCAGTGAGCTTTTCACTGGTGCGCGCCAGCTCGGTGTCGAGCGAGGCGACGCGGGTTTGGAGGGAATCGGTTTGCGCGTTGGCGGCGGTCAGCCGGGTGTGCGTGGCGGCGAGGTCGGCATCAAGCCGGGTGGTGCGCTGGGCGTTTTCGGCCAGCCGGATTTCCAGCATCTGCTTGGAGTTGCCGACGTGGAAATAGAGCACCGCCGACACGGTTGATCCCAGGAGCGCGATGGCGGCGAGGATAACAGGGAGGCGGTGCATGGGAACAACGCCGCGAACAGCCGGGCGTGACAGGGCAGGACTCAGGCGCTGCGGTAGGTCGAAGCGTAGGCGGGTGACCTGGCGCGTTTCCGAATGCCGCTGCTCCGGTTGGCGGCGAGATGTTCGAGGATTTTGAAGGCCAGTTCGGTCTTTTCCGGCGTGCCGACCTGGTCTGCGAGTGCTTCCGCCGTGAACGGTTTCCCCGGGGCCGCCCGCAAGGCGGCGACCAGTTGAAGCTTCAAGGCGATGACCCCGCCCGCGGCTTTCTTGCCGGCCTCGACGCCGGGTTGGTGATAGGCGTTGATGCCCACCAGGCTCGCGTAGAACCCGGTCACGCGTTCATAGAGCGCGATGAGCATGCCCAGGGTGCGGGGAGAGACATCGGGCAGCGTGAGCGTGATCGAGTGCCGGTCCTTTTCGCTCAGCGCATCGCGGGTACCGAGGAGGAAACCCTGCAGGTAGTCGCCGCAGGTCACGCCGGGCTCGACCTCGAGCGAGGTCTTGGCCCCGTGATCCTTGAGCACCTCGACAAAGGTGACGAAGAAGTTGTTCACGCCCTCGCGCAATTGCTGGACGTAGGCGTGCTGGTCGGTCGAACCCTTGTTGCCGTAAACGGCGATCCCCTGATTGACGACGCGGCCCTCAAGGTCGAACTCCTTGCCGATCGATTCCATGACGAGTTGCTGCAGGTAGCGGGAGAAGAGCAGCAGGCGGTCCTTGTAGGGCAGCACCACCATGTCCTTTGCTCCGCGCCCGTCGGTGGCGAAATACCACATCAACGCCATGAGGGCGGCGGGATTCTGGCGGGTGACGGGATAGCGGGTGACCTCGTCCATGGCGGCGGCGCCGTCGAGCATCGCCTGGATATCGATGCCCTGGAGGGCGGCGGGCAGGAGGCCCACCGCGCTCAGTTCACTGGTGCGACCGCCCACCCAGTCCCACATCGCGAAGCGGGCGAGCCACGCCCCTTTTTGGGCGGCTTGATCGAGGTTGGAGCCGGCGCCGGTGATGGCGACAAAGTGCTTGGGGTGTTCCAGGCCGGCGGCCTGGAACGCGGCGATGGCCTGAAGCATGCCGTTGCGGGTCTCCGCCGTGCCGCCCGATTTCGAGACCACCACCACGAGGGTCTTGGGCAGTTGGCCCCGCAGCGAGTCGAGGACATAGTCGATGCCATCGGGATCGGTGTTGTCGAAGAAGGACACGGTCAGCTTGTCCTTGCGCGGCTGGCCGAGGGCGTGGGCGACGAGTTGCGGGCCGAGGGCCGAGCCGCCAATGCCGATCACCAGCAGGTGCTTGAATTTGCCCTTGGGTCCGGCGATTTCGCCGCGGTGCACCTTCGCGGTGAACTCCTTGATGGCGGCCAGCGTGGTGGTGATGTCGAGGGCGAGGGCGGCTTCCGGGGCGAGTTGCGGGGCGCGCAGCCAGTAGTGCCCCACCATGCGTTTCTCGTCGGGATTGGCGATGGCGCCACCCTCGAGGGCCTTCATCGCGTCGAACGCGTGCTGCATCGACGGCTCCATCGACGGCAGGAAGTCATCCGGGAACGGCATCCGCGAAAGATCGAGCGAGATCCCGAGATTGGGATAGTGGTGAAAGTGCTCTTTGAAGCGGGACCAGGTCATGAAAAGGAGGGATTGACGGACAGCAACGGGGCGAACCGCGCCGGAGAGGCCCGTTGGAACGGGATCTCCCCGGGTCGCGGAGGAGACGGTGGGAGACCGGCGCTAGAGATACTTGTCGGTCACCGCGCCCTCGGAGGCGCTCGTGACCTGGCTGGCGTACTTCGCAAGGACGCCGCGGGTTTCCTTCGCCTTTCGGGGCTTCCATGCCTTCAGGCGGGCCTTCAATTCCTTGGCCGCAATCCCGAGGGTCAGCTCGTTTTTCACCGCATCGATGGTGATGGGATCGCCGTTTTTGATGACGCCGATGGGGCCGCCGATCGCCGCCTCGGGCGTGATGTGGCCGACGACGAAACCGTGGCTGCCGCCGGAGAAGCGCCCGTCGGTGATCAGCGCGACCTCCTGGCCGAGGCCCTTGCCCATGATGGCGCTGGTGGGGCTGAGCATCTCGCGCATGCCGGGGCCGCCGACGGGGCCCTCGTTGCGGATGACCACGACATGACCGGTTTTGACGCGGCCCTTGAGGATGGCGCCGAGCGCGGTCTCCTCGCTCTCGAAGACGATGGCCTTGCCCGTGAAGGTGAGGCCCTCCTTGCCGGTGATCTTGGCCACGGCGCCCTGGGGGGCGAGATTGCCGTAGAGGATGCGCAGGTGGCTGTCGGGCTTGATCGGGTTGGAGAGCGGGCGCACCACATCCTGGTCGGTCGGGTAGGGTTTCACGCCGCGAAGGTTCTCGGCGACGGTCTTGCCCGTGACGGTGAGGCAATCGCCGTGGAGGAGACCGGCGTCGAGCAGCACCTTCATCAGCGGCGGCAGGCCGCCGATCCGGGTGAGATGCACCATGCCGTACTTGCCGGACGGCTTGAGGTCGGCGAGCACGGGCACGCGTTTGCCAATCCGGGTGAAGTCGTCGATGGAGAGTTTCACCTCGCAGCTGTGCGCGATGGCGAGCAGGTGGAGCACGGCGTTGGTCGATCCGCCGAGGGCAATCGCGACGGTGATGGCGTTTTCAAACGCCTTGCGCGTCATGATGTCGCGGGGTTTGAGGCCGGCCTTGAGCAACGCGACGGTGGCCTCGCCGGCCCGGCGGCAGTCTTCCTGCTTCTCGGCGCTGATTGCGATTTGGGCCGAACTGTTGGGCAGGCTCATGCCCAGCGCCTCGATGGCGGAGGCCATCGTGTTGGCGGTGTACATGCCGCCGCAGGAACCGGCTCCGGGCACGGAACAGGATTCGATCTTCAGCAGGCCGGCGTCGTCGACCTTGCCGGCCGCATGCTGCCCGATGGCTTCGTACACGGAGACGATGTCGCACTCCTGCCTGGAGTCGGGATGGATCCCGGGGAGGATCGTGCCGCCGTAGACGAAGACCCCGGGGCGGTTCAGGCGCGCCAGCGCCATGATGCAGCCGGGCATGTTCTTGTCGCAGCCGCCGATCGTGACGATGCCGTCGAAGCCCTCGCCGCCGGCGACCGTCTCGATCGAGTCGGCGATCACCTCGCGCGACACCAGCGAATAACGCATGCCCGGGGTCCCCATGCTGATGCCGTCGGACACCGTGATGGTGCCGAAGACGATGGCCTTGCCGCCCGCGGCGTTGGCGCCGGCCTCGGCCACGAGGGCCAGCTTGTCGATGTGCATGTTGCACGGCGTGACCATGCTCCAGAGTGAGGCGATGCCGATGACCGGCTTCTTGAAGTCGGCTTCGGCAAAGCCGACCGGACGCAGCATGGAGCGGGCGCCGGCGCGGCTTGGGCCATCGACGAAGACGGAGGAGAACTTGCGGGTTGGATCAGGGGCGGAGCTCATGGAAAAAGTGGAGCGACAAGACCAGACGCAGCGGAACGCGGCAAGCGCGGAACGATCACCAACCTGCCGGGGGAGACGAGCCCCCCCCTCATCTTTCTGCCGTCCCCGAGGCGGGACGGCTCGTCCAGTGGCTGCGGCGTCCCGCCCCAGTCCGAAAACAGGATGCGTCCTCTCACGGGGTCATCTGCAAAATCGGGTTGCATGTGCCGGAGCGCGCCGCATCACTCGACGCGATTTCACCCGCATGGCATTCAACCTAAAGAAAGTGCTGAAGGCACTGTTGTTGTCGTCGAGCCAACCGCTCGCGATCAGGGACATCCAGGCGGCATTCACCCGTTTTCATGAGCTGGCGCTGCTGCCGGTGCCGCTGGCCAAGGCGGAGGCGGGAGCCCAAGGGACTCCCGGCGGGGAGGCAGCCGATCCCGCGGCCGAGCCGACGCTGGCGAGCGAGGCGACAGAGGACCAAACGACCGCCCCCGCCGCCCCGGGGGAGGAGGCGGCCGAGGTCTTTGCCGAGACGCCGGTGGCGGATCCGGAGCTCTATTCTGATGTGCCCGCTCTCATCACGGCGGCGCAGATTCGTGAAACGATGGACGCGATCGCCGGGGAATTACGGGCGGCCGACGAGGGCCTGCTCCTGATTGAGGGCAGCGCGGGTTACCGGCTGGTGACCCACCCTCGTTTTGCCCGGTGGGTGCGCATCCTGCGCCAGGAGCCTCCGCCGGTGAAGCTGAGCCAGTCGTCGATTGAGACGCTGGCCGTGGTGTCCTACCGCCAGCCGGTGACGCGGACCGAGATCGAGAATATCCGCGGGGTCTCGGCGGAGGCGGGCATCAACAAGCTGCTGGAGCGCGAGCTCATCTACATCGTCGGACGGGCGGACACCCCGGGTCGGCCGATCCAATACGGCACGACCGATCAGTTTCTGGAATTTGTCGGCATCAAATCCCTCGACGAATTGCCGGCGTCCGATGTGTTGTCGTCCCGCCAGATCGACGAATGGCTTCAGAACTCCTCCTCGGCCCACACGCCGACCGACACCGACATGGGGCTGGCCGACGAGCAACTGCCCCTCGATGCGCCGGTGGTTCCGGCGGCTACTGAAGCTGAAAGCGAGCCCGAGCCCGCGGCCGTGCCCGAAGCTGAAACCGAGCCCGCGACGGATCCGGTGCCGGAGAAGAACCCTCCCTCCTGACATGGAACTAGGACCCATTCGTGAAAAGATCGACCAGCTGGACGGCCAGCTGGTGGAGTTGCTGAACGAGCGTCTCGCGCTCGCGGCGGAGATCGGCAAGGTGAAACGAAACGCCGGCGGGCAGATTTACGTCGCGGAGCGGGAGGACGCCGTGTTGCGCAAGGTGACGAGCCAGAACCAGGGGCCGATCAAGAACGAAGCCTTACGGGCGATTTACCGGGAGATCATGTCGGCGGCGATCGCCCTGGAGAAACCGCTGCTGATCGCCTACCTCGGGCCGGAGGCGACGAACACGCACGCGGCGGCGTTGAAGAAATTTGGCGCCAGCGTCGATTATCATGCGATGGCGACGGTGAGCGATATCTTCACGGCCCTGGAAAAAGGAGAGACCGATTATGCGGTGATCCCGATCGAAAACTCGACCGAGGGCTCGGTGCGCGAGGCCCTCGACAGTTTTGTCGAGAGCGACCTCAAGATCGTGGCCCAGATCTACCTGGAGATCAGTCACGCGCTGATCTCGAATTCGGCGCTGGAAAGCATCGAGCGGGTGTATTCGAAGGATCAGGCGCTGGCGCAGTGCCGGCACTGGCTGCAGCGGCATCTGCCGCATGCCCAGTTGATCGACGCGCCGAGCACGTCGCGGGCGGTGCAATTGGCGAAGCTCGAGCCCGGAGTCGCAGCGGTGGCGGGCGAGTTGGCGGCGGAGCACTACGGGGTGCCGATCGTCGAGCGCAACATCCAGGACAAGGCCGACAACACCACGCGTTTTTTTGTGTTGGGACGAAAGGCCTCGGGGCCGGTGGGGGACGGCAAGGATCTCACGAGCCTCCTGGTCTCGCTGGGCGACGAGGCGGCCGCGCATTCCGGGGCGCTCCTGAAGATGCTGATGCCGCTGGCGGAGCGCGGCATCAACCTCTCCAAGATCGAATCACGACCGAGCAAGAAGCGGCCGTGGGACTATTACTTCTTCCTCGACGTGACCGGGCACTACGATGACCCCGCGATGAAGCAGGCGCTCAGCGAATTGAAGAAATTCTGCCCGCTCGTGAAGTGGCTGGGCAGCTATCCGGCCTATAGCTGAGCGCAGGACGGGCGCGCCGGGTCAGCGCGACCGAAGCAGGAAGTACAGGGCCACGACGCCGAGACCGAGCAGGACGAAGGCGGCGGCGAAATAGAGAAAGCAGCCCTGGCGCACCTTGCGGTGGAGCGCGCCGCCTGGTTTCCGGTATTGCTCGAGGATCGCTTCAGGATCGACGGTTGCAGGCACGCTGACGACCGTGGAGGAAGTCGGAGCTGGCGCGATCGCCGGCAGAGCGGGACTCACCCCCCCCGCCGGAGGGACCGAAACCGGCAAGGGCGCACCCGGGGCCACCGGCGAAGACGTGGCATCCGCGGGCGCGTTGGTCTCAGCGGTGGCGAGCGTTATCTCCCGATCCAGCCAGGCCAGGTGCTCCTGCAGTAACGCGCGCTGGCGGCGGAGGTCGGAGAGGCGGTCTGGTCGCATACTCATTGCGCGGTTGGACCTTCCCTCGTCTCGTGCCGGATAGGGACGCGAGTCCCTTCGCCGCCGTAGTTACCTCGTGATTTTCGTTCCGTCCTTCCCGGCGTGGAGCGGAGTCCGCGCCCGACCAAGAGTCGAAAACCTATGGGCGATCGGTCTGACATCGGTCTTTAAGGTGGGCGGGGGCTGGCTGACGGGCAAGCTCGGGACCGGGGCAGAAAAAAGGCCGGTCATAGACCGGCCTGAGCAGATTGCAGGAGGGCTAATACGGGCGAGTCCGTCCTCAAGCGGTGACGACCGACACCCGGCGGTGCGGCTTGTCGTATTTCACCGTGCCGGCCGTAAGGGCGAAGAGGGTGAAGTCGCGGCCGAGGCCGACGTTCTTGCCCGGGTGAAGCTTGGTGCCGCGTTGACGGACGAGAATGTTGCCGGCGAGGACGACCTGGCCGCCAAATTTCTTCACGCCGAGCCGTTTCGAGTGACTCTCGCGGCCGTTGCTGGATGTCCCCTGACCTTTCTTGTGCGCCATGACGTATTCTCTCCTTAAGCGTTAATCGAATTGATCTTAATCACGGAAAGCTCCTGGCGATGGCCGCGTTTGCGCTCCATGCCCTTGCGCTTCTTCTTCTTGAAAACGATGACCTTCTTGCCCCGTTTGTTTTCCAGAATCGTGACCGACACGGAGGCGCCGGTGAGCGTCGGGGTGCCGATCTTGAACGATTCTCCTTCACCGGCCGCGAGCACATCCTTGATTTCGACGGTCGAGCCTTTTTCGGTGCCGGGATAGCGGTTTACAATGAGAATGTCGCCCTCGGACACAGTGAACTGCTGGCCCTGGGTTTTGATGGTCGCTTTCATGAATAAAACCGCGGACTAAGCGGTTTGAGGAAAGTGAACGCAAGGATTATTTCGTGCGAATCGTCACGGCGAATCCGGTTCACGCCCCGTACGAAGTCCCTTGCCTGTCGGAAGCTCGGGAAATTCGGCAATTCCCGGATGCGCGGCGTTGGCGGCAGCGTAAGGCATTGCGAACGCGACGGCTTCCGGCAGCGACCGGAGGTCGTGATACAGGGCGTGCAAGATGCAGGCAAACAACACGTCGCCCGAGCCGGTGGGCGAGGCCTCGACCACGCGCGGGGGCACGAACTCGGCCTGCGCCGCCCCGTCCCAGACCCGCACGGGCCGCGGACCGTCGGTCACCACCCAGCGCGCGGTCGGCGGGGGCGGCGTGGCCGGACGGGCGAGGTGCAGGGTCGCAAGTTCGTGGGCGTTGATCTTGATGAGATCCAACGCCTGCGCGGCCATCCAGACGAGAGCCGGCCCATAGGTGTCCGCTGTCAGGTGCCCCCGGGCGAGCCAGCGCCGCAGCGCCGCGCGCAGGGGATCGAAGTCGGTTCCGGCCCAGCCGGGCAGGCTGCCGCAGACGGCGAGGACCTGGCCGGCGGGCTGTGCATCCAAAAAGTCGGCACACGCCCGGATGGCGGAGGCGTCGGCGGGGGCGTCCGGCCCGAGGAACGTGGTCTCGGGTTGCGGCGTGGCGGCGCCCGCCGTGGTGCGCACGACGGTGCCGACCCGGGTCGCGGTGGTGGTGCGAAAGACCCGGTGCAGGCAGCCGGAACCCGCGAGCCAGGTCTCGCACTCCGCGCCGGTGGCGCCACCCGCGAAGCTGAGGGCGGTGGAGGGGGTCCCGAGGCGCCGCAACATCCGCGTGACGTTGATTCCCTTGCCCCCCACTTGAAACGTCTCGCGGGTCGCCCGCTGCGTGCGCCCGGCCGACCAGCCCTCGAACTCAAGCGTGCGCTCCGCGAGCAGGTTGCCGGTGAGCGTGTAGCAGTGCGGTGGCGTGGGGGCGGGGGCTTTCATTTCTCCGGTTTTTGGGGGCGATAGAACACGTAGTTCACCAGGAAGCTCAGTCCCATCACGCCGCTCAGCGTGCGGATGTTGCGCATCGCGCCAAACACCATCGTGAGGGAACTGGCCCGCGGTTCGTGCACGCGCAGGAGGAGCGTGCAGCCCAGCAGCGCCAAAATGGGCTGGAGCAGGAAACACACGTGATGCACGGCGAAAACGTCGGACCAGCGTGCCAGCGCCCACGTCAGGACGGCCCCGCCGGTGATCGGCGCCGCGAAGGCCACCAGGGAGGTGACGGCGAGGTTGAAGCCGATCGCGAGATTCTTGGCTTCGAGGGGCAGCAACCGGAGGAGCAGCGTGAACTGGCCGAGGATGAAGCCGGCGCTCGTCGCGCCACCCCAAATCCACATCGCATAAAGCAGGTTCCGGTTCTCCGGCGTGAGGAAGTACCACAGGAAATTCTGCGTCTGCCAGAGGATGAGGGAAAACGTCATCACCGACTTGTTGCCGTAGCGGTCGAGCAAGTGGCCCCAGGCGGGCAGGGAGAGCGCGCCGCTCAATTGCGCGAGCGTGGCGAGCAGGCCGACCTCGAAGGCGGACAGGCCGAGTTGGTCGAACATGAACACGTGGTAGAATGGGCCGAAGCAATTGGCCGCAAACGACCACATCGCGCCGAAGGCGATGAAGACAAGGAGCGAGCGCGAGCCGAGCACGATGCCCATCTGGTCACGCAGGGAGCGCGTGACGGCGGGGGCGGGGCGGTGGGGGCGGGTGGGGCTGACCCATTGCCAGCGCAGGGAAAAGACGCGCATCAGCACGGCCCCGGCGATGAGGAGCTGGAAGACCGGAATCGCGTAGTTCCAACGCGACAGCGACCACCCGGCGGTGAGCAGAAACGCCAGGGTGGAAATCTGCAGGGTGCCGTTGCGGCGGCCGAAGTATTTTCCCCGGATGCGGTACGGCACCCATTCCTGGATCCAGGCATTCCACGAGACCCCGGCCATCGCGCCGAACCAACCCGTGAGGAGGAACCACCCGGCGAGCCAGCGACCGGCCGCCGTCGGGTCGTTCCGTGGCAGCCACGGGAGCAGGATCCCGAGGGCGACCCAGGAGGCGAGATGCAGGGAGGCGGCGAGGACGGTGATGGTCTTGGGCGGCTTCCATTTCGCGAGCAGCGGGGCGAAGAAGATCTGCAGGAAGTTGCCGAGGAACGGCAGGGCGCTGATCAGGCCGATGGTTGTCTTCGGCAGGACCAGAGCCTTCGCCACCAACGCAGTCATGAACACGTTGACGGGAAGCGACATGGTCACGATCGGCATCGCCATGATCCCCTCGGCCGTGCAGAGGCGGAGGGAGCGGAGCAGATCGGCCTTGTGGAGATGCGCGGCGGCGCGCGCGGCGGTCGCGTTCACGGGGTTTTTGCTGCGCAAAAACCCGGTTGAGGTAGACGAGACGTCCCCACTCTTGCGGCGTCAGTCGAAGGCGGACAGGTGTTCATCAAGATTCGGATGAAAGCGACATGAGGGCCATTGTTGAAGCTAAAGTGCTGCAAAGCAAAAAAACGGTTGCGCTTGCGCGCTGGCTGCTGGGCAAACACCTGGTGCGCCGGCACCCGGACGGCCGAATCGACGCCCGGCTCATCTTGGAAACGGAGGCCTACGACGGGGAACACGACCGGGCCTGCCACGCCCGGGCCGGGCGGACGCCCCGCACCGACGTGATGTATGAGGCGGGCGGCGTGTGGTATGTCTACCTGTGTTACGGCGTGCACGATATGCTCAACCTCGTGGTGGGCCCGCGCGACTGGCCCGCGGCGGTGCTCATCCGGGGTGTCGCCGACGCGAGGGGGCCGGGCCGGGTTACCCGGGCCCTGGCGATCGACCGCCGCCTCAATCGCACCCAGGCCTGCGACCGCGCGAGCGGGCTGTGGATAGAGGATCGGGGGGCACGGGTGCCGCGTCGCGCGGTGACGGCCACCCCCCGGGTCGGCGTCGACTACGCGGGGCCCGTGTGGGCCGCGAAACCGTGGCGGTTCACCCTCGCTCCGCCAGCCGACCCGACACCGCCGCCCGCACCTCGGCGACCGAAATCGAAGCCAGGTCGGCCGCGTGGCGCATGACCCGGACGTGGTCGGCGGGGGGCGCCCACCTCGCGGGGTCGGTGGGGCCGAACAAGAGCAGGCAGGGAGCGCCGCAGGCCGCCGCGAGATGGCTGATGCCGGAGTCGTGTCCGAGGAACAGACGGCAGCGGCTGAACTGCGTGACGAGTTCCTCGAGCGGGGCCTGAACCAGGCGGACGACTCCGGGCGTTTTCAGGTTGTGCCAAAGGGCGGCCTCCGCCTCACCCAGCACCAGGGAGACCGGACCCGCGAGGCATTGCAGGAGCTCCCGCCACCGTTCCGAGGGCCAGTTCTTGCGGGGTGAACCGCTGCCGGGATGGACGAAGATCGGACCGGTGGTGGCGGCTCCCGCCAGGGCGTGCGCCCGCAGGAGAAAGAACATCGCGGGCGGCTCCAGCCCGAGGGGGGCGAGGGCGGCGCAATAGTGGGCGGCGGCCGGCGAGCGTTGGGGCATCGCCTCCGCGGATACAAAACGCTGGCCGGGGCGGCAGGGGAAGTGGCGGCGCAGGTTGCCGTCGGGGTCGGGCCAGTAGTTGACGACGAGATCAAACTCCGCGAGCCAGGCGGCGAAGCCGGGGGGCAGCGGTTCGGCGCCGTAGAGGTGGCTCCAGCACCGTTCGTGCTGCGAATGCACCGTGTTCAGCAGGCCCCGGGGGACGGCCAGCGCGGCGGCCGTGGCATTGCCGGCCAGTTCGATCGTCGCCGCGGGCCAGCGGGCCCGCAGCAGCGCCAGCGCGGGCAGCGTGACGATGAAGTCGCCGAGCGCGCCGCCTCTAAGGACGAGAATCCGGCGCATGCGACGGAGGGGCGGCCGGGGGCGTCGGACGGGCGGGCGCGGTCGGGGGGACGTAGGCTTCGAGGGTCGCCGTTCCCGTGCCAATCTTGAACTCGACCTCGAAGCGCACGGGCAGATGGCGTTCATCCTGCGCAATCCAGACCCGCACCGTGCCGCCGCGCTTGAACATACCCTTGGGCGGGGTCTTCTCCATGCGCGGCTCCAGCACGCTGGTTTGGAACGTGCCCAGCGGCGTGCGCACCTCCTCGGTCCCCGTGTGG
This sequence comes from Opitutales bacterium, assembly GCA_038249085.1. Lineage (GTDB taxonomy): Bacteria > Verrucomicrobiota > Verrucomicrobiia > Opitutales > Opitutaceae > ER46. Next base: position 59,970 of record JBBRWR010000002.1, on the reverse strand, counting down.
TAGATCGTCAGTTCGTAGAATTCGTCGGCAAAGAGCACGAGCGCGTCCTGCTTTCCTCCGGCCTTGAGGTTCCAGGCGCGGGTCTGCAACAAGCCCATGATCAGGTCGGTGGGATCGCCCTCCGGAATCGGGATCTGGCGCGGCTGGTCGTCCGACTTGCTGCCAACGTAGGTCGCCAGGCGGGACTGATAGTCGAACGAGATCCGATGCGCGCTGTGCTTGCGGCGCTGGTCGCTGGTTTCCTCCTGTGACACCAGCCGGCCGGTCTTCAGATCGAAGAGCGACTTGGCCTGGGCGTCGAAGGGCAGGAGCAGGCGGGCCAGATAGCGGGTGGCGGTGACCGTGGTCACGGCGAGCCGGGGGCCGTCGGGGCCGGGTTCCTCCTGCGCGGAAATCTTGATCTCCCCGGCGCCGCTCACGATGGCCCACGAGACGCGATAGGTGAGGCGTTCGCCGGCACTCAGCGGGATCGCGGACAGGTCGTTCGAGGCGAAGAGGGATCCGAGCATGAGCAGAATGAAGTGGCGAGGGATCATGAGACCGGGGAGCAGCCGCGCCGGGCCGCGGGAACCCCGGCGGGGGGACGCAGGGAAGGATCGTGGGTTGGGGCGGCGGACATCGGGCAGGGAGGAGGGAGGATGGGGAAGACGCGTTGCGCTTCAAACTCTACTTCGGGCCTGCCGCTTTTGCCTTTCCGCCTCCGCCGTGTCGTGGGACCTTTCCGGGGTGACTCCGCTCAATCGTCGTGAATTCCTCGGTGCGACCGCGCTCAGTGCGGCGGCGCTTTCTCCGCTCCGTTCGCTGGCCGACGGGGCGCCGCCCGCTTCGCCGGCCTCCGCTTCGGGTCGCAAACTGAAACTCGGCCTGATCGGCTGCGGCGGGTATGGCATGGTCGACGTGAAGGCGGCGTTCAAGGCCGGCGGCGTCGAGGTCGTGGCCGTGTGCGACCTCGACCGTGAGCACCTGGCCACTAGCGCAGCCGAGGTGGAAAAACTGCAGGGATCACGGCCGAAGACGTTCAAGCTCTACGAGGAGATGCTGGCGACGCCGGGACTCGCAGCGGTGATCATCGCGACGCCGCCGCATTGGCACGCCTTGCCCCTCATTGCCGCGGTGGAGCGCGGCCTCGATGTCTACTGCGAAAAACCCCTTTCCTACGACGTGCGCGAAGGCCGGGCGATGGTCGAGGCGGTCGCCAAGAGCGGGCGGATCGTGCAAATCGGCTTCCAGCGCCGGCAGAGCCCGGCGTTTCAGGCGGTGCGGCAATTCCTCAACGACGGGCAACTCGGCCGGGTCGTGCAGGCGGAGGCGCAGATCTTTTTCACCGCGGGTCTGCTGAGCCCCGCTCCGCAGTCGCCGCCCGCTTCGCTCGACTGGGACCGGTGGTGCGGGCCGGGTCCGCTCATTCCCTACAGCCCGCAGGTCGGCCACAAGAGCTGGCGGCTGGAAAAGACCAGCGGCCAGGGGCACCTCTACGACTGGGGCCTGCACTTGATCGATGCGGCGCGCGTGATTCTGGGCGAGACGGCGCCGCGGGCGGTCTCCGCCGCCGGGGGCATCTTTCAGCTCGAGGGCAGAATCACGACTCCGGATACGTTGACGGCGCAATTCGAGTTCGCGCGCTGTCCGGTGACCTGGCGCCACCGGCTGTGGGGCTCCGAGGAGCATACGCCGGAGACGAACAACGGGATCTTTTTCTACGGGGAGAAAGGCACGGTGTTTGTGACGGATGCCCGCTGGAGCTTCACCCCGCGGGGTAGGAATGCGGAGCGCAAGAACTTCGAGGTAAAAGCCGACATGGGGCTGCTGCACATGCAGGAGTTTCTCGAGGCGGTGCGGCAGCGACGACCAGCCGGCTGCACCATCGCCGACGCGCATCTTTCGACGACGACGGTCAAGCTGGGGATGATCGCGTACGAGACGGGCGGGCGCCTCACCTGGGACGCGGTCCGGGAGCAGATTGGAGGCAACCCCGCGGCGGCGGCGCTGCTGCGGCGCGAGTATCGGCAGCCCTGGAAACATCCGTTGCCGGCGTGAGGGCGGGGGAGAAGCCGTGCCCCTTCCTCCCCCATGATCCCCGTCGTTGGCCGCCTCTGCTTCGCCCTCGCCCTGCTCCCGGTTATGCGGGCCACTGCGGCGACCCCGAGTCGGGAAGACGCTGAGGCCCGGCTGCGCCTGGCGTTGCAGATCGCGCGCGAACGCAACGATCGCGACCTTGTGGCGGCGGTCGATCGTCTGGGCCGCACGTTCAAGGCGGGACTGCCCGTCGATGCCGACGCGCAGCTGCGCCAACTGGAGTCCAGCGTCGGGATCGATCCAGGCGGCTGGTCGATGGCCGGTCAGCCCGTGTTCCGGCCGACGCCGGAGCTGCTGGCGCAATCGAAGGTGCTCGCAGTCCGGCTCGACGCGGCGATGAAGACGGATGATCCGGCGCGGGTGCGGACCGTCACGACTGCGTTGCGGGAATTGTTGGGCGCCCAGGCGGGGGTGCCGGATGGGCGACGCCTGGGGCGCCGGGTGGAGGTGAAGCCGATGACGCCGGCGCAGGCCGCGAGGCTGTTCCTCGATGCCCTGAAAAGTGAAGCTCCGCGCCTCCGGCCCTTGACGCAGGCGCAACCGCTGCCGGACCAGATGCCGCGGCTGTATGCGTCGCTCCTGGACGGCACCACGACCATCCGTCCCTTGGTCGAGGGCAATCAGCCGGCGGAGTGGCCCGGCGTGGAAAACCTGGCGCGAGGGTTGGCGACAATCCTGATCAAACTGCAACGGCCAGAGGGCTTTTTTCCGTTTCCCGACCTGCGGGGAAAGAACCTCCGCTTCGGCGACATGACGGAGCAGCAGGTGCGCGCCGGCGCAGCCGAGGTGCGCGACGGTTGGATTGTCTCCCCGGATCCGGGTGGCGGCTCGCAATTCGACACCGGAGTGTGCGGGGCCGCGCTGCTCGCGGCCGGGCGTCGGGCCGGCGAGGCGGCCTGGACGCGGGCGGGACTCCGCGCCGCCGACTGGGCGTTGGGCCAGCCGTGTTGCGCCAACTTCAATTACAACGCCTTTTCGGTTTCGCTGTTGGCGGAGGCCCACCGCGTCACGGGGGCGCCCCGTTACCTGGACGGGGCGGTGCAAAAATTTCGCGTCGGGGTCGCGCCCGGCCAGGCGCCGAACGGCCGTTGGCTCGACGCCCACAACGCCCGGACCGTCTACCATGTGATCATCCTGCGGGCCTTGGGGGACCTCGGTGCCGTGCTGCCGGCGGACCGCCAAACCGAGAGGGACGAGGTCGAGCGCGTCACCCGGCCGGCGCTCGCCGCCCTGCTGGATGAATTCGACGCGATGGGCGTCACGGTCGAGGCGTTGCCGGAGTTGCTGACCCTGCGCGAACGTTATCCCGCCGATGCCCGGCTGCGGGCGGCGGTCGAGCGCATGGCGGCGAGCCTGATCGCCAAGTCCACCGATGGACGGCGGGTGAAGATGGGTGCCCAGCCAAACCAATTGGCGGCAGTGGCACGGGTGTGGCCCTGAGCGCAACGCGATCTTGTCGCGGCGGCCTGGGGTTGGCGGATGGGGTCAGAGGCGACTGACCGCGGCCGTCGAGAGGAAGGCGGGCCGTTGTGAACTCGATAACTGAAGGAATGAGTCGCCGCCCCATCAATTCTTGTGGCGAAAAGTAAGACGGGTCGGCGCCTTTCCAGGCGGGTTACCCCTGTTCCTGAATCGGAGGGGCAAGCGGGAGCAAACCCCTGCCTCGTGCAGATGCACCCCGACTACGGGTCCACCATGGGGTGGGTATTGACCCAGATGCATCGGGCCAGGCAGAGCTGGGTCCCGGCCCCATACTGTCGCGTTTCAGCGTTACGGTCCGGGGGCGTAGCCGTCCTCGGTGCCGGCCTGCACATGGTATGCACCGGTGCGGATCGTGCCGCTGCGGGTGTTGTAAAGTTCGATCACGCGAGTGAGTTCAAGCAGGCTGAGTTTGCCGTTGTGATCCGAGTCGGCGCTGTGGTTACGCGTGAGTGTCACCGTGGCGGAACTCGCGCGCGTCGGTTCGGAGGCAAAGCCGTCCTCGGTGCCGGTTTCAACCTTGTAGCAGCCCGTCCGGGTGGTGCCATTGCGGGTGTTGTAGAGTTCGATCACGCGCGTCAGTTCGAGCAGGCTGATCCGGAAATTACGATCGCTGTCCGCATCGTGGGAGGTGACGGGCGGGACTACGAGCGGGTCGGGTTGGGCGAGCAATTGATACGCGGCCGAGGCTCCGGTCAGGCGCACGATCGCGAGGGCGGCGAGCTGCTGGTCGCCAGTCTGGCTGGCGGGGACGTTTAGCGTGTAGGTAAACGTCACTGGGCTGGGCCCGATGGGGGTCCAAGCCCACTCGAGCAGATCGGTCGCGCCTACCGCAGGTTTCGTGCTGCCGGATGAACCGCCATCGGAGGCGAAGTTCCACCCGCTCGGCAACAACACGTGCCAGCCCAATTCCGTGGCGGTACCCGTGTAAGTAATTGTATTCGACACCGTGACCGTGCCGCCGGCGCTATAGCCGGATCCTGCCACGCTGTGGGTCGCGCTGTTTCCGACCGGCGAGACCGAAAGCATGGCCGAGTTCGATGTCACGCTGCCGGTCGCGTTGCTGACGACGACGGTGTAAGTGCCGGCATCACCGATCTGCACGCTGGCCAGGGTGTAGCTGGAGAGCGTCGCACCGCCGAGGGCAGTGCCGTCCTTGCGCCATTGATAGTTCAGCAGCGGCGTGCCGGTTGCCGCCACCGTGAACGTGCTCAGATCACCCACCGCAACCGTCCGACTTTGCGGCTGCGTCGTAATCGTCGGGCCCACCGCCGCGGCGCTTACCGTGATGATCAGCGGGAACGCGGGGCTGGTGCCGGTGGCATTGTCCGCGGTCAAAGAAACCGGATACGAACCCGGGGCCGTCGGCGTGCCACTGATCACGCCGCTCGAGCTGCTAAAGGTCAGGCCGGCCGGCAGCGAGCCGGCGAGACCGAACGCCGAGGCGATGGGGTTGGCCGTGATCGTGTAGACGAACACTGCGCCCACGGTCGCGGCCGCCGTGGACGGGCTCGTGATCGCCGGTACCGGCGGCAAGGCGTTTACCGCGAGCGTCAGCGTGAGAGGAGGGCTGTCGCCACCCGCGTTGCTGGCCGTGAGGAAGAGGGGGAAAGTGCCGGCCGCTGTCGGCGTGCCACTAATCACGCCAGTCGTGGCAATGAAGCTCAGCCCGGCGGGCAAGTTGCCGGTGATGGCGAAGGAGGTCGGCGAGTTGTTTGCCGTGATCGTGTAGACGAACACCGCGCCCACGGTCGCGGTTGCCGTGGACGGGCTCGTGATCGCCGGTGCCGGTGGCGGCGCGTTTGTTCCCGCAAGGGAGAAATCCAGTCGAGTGCCGACGCCGGACGCGCCGGTGGCGCCGGCAACGGTGGTCGTATCCCACGTCGTTAAATTGAGGAACTCCAGTTGCGCCGCGTAGGTGGTGCCGGCGGTGAGTGTTCCCGCCGGGATCAGGATGCTGACCGTGGACGGATCCAGCGTGGTGCGGCGGAAGGCCCCGATGCCCGGGATGATGATTCGGAAATCGATCACGTTGTAACCCGCATGGTCGGAGAAGGGAAGGAACGTCAGCACGCAGTCACTGCCAACGTTTACCTGCAAGGCGCCCCCCGACCAGGTGCCGCCGCTGATCTGCGGCGAGGCCGGCAGCGGCGTGGTGCCCGCGATGACAAGGTTCGCCGGGATCGCATTGACCGTCATGGTATAGGTTCCGTCTCTGAAATCGGGATTGACTGCCGCCAGACTGGCGTAGGTCACGGGCGAGGAATAGTTCCACCGGTTTTTACTTGCGACATACGCGAGCGATCCGCCAGTCACGCCGCTGGTTGCCGGACTGACAAAGGTTGGCACCGGAAGTCCGTCGATACTTGGGCCCAGGACGCGTGCTTCAAAGCTGAAGGGCGTGGCCGACACCGGGATCGGGGCACTCGCGGAACTCTGCGTCATCCGCTGCATTTTCATCAGACTGTAACTCTCGATCCCAAACGCGGAGGTCACCGTCAGCGTCGCGGCCGTCGAAGTCACGCTGGTCACCGGATTGGTTACCACCACATCGTAGCTGCCGGTGTCGCCACTCTGCGCGCTGGCAATGCTGTAGCTGGCGCCCGTGGCGCCGACGAGGTTCGCCCCATTCTTGCGCCACTGGTAGGTCGGCAGCGGCGTGCCGCTGGCCACCACCGCGAAAGTTGCGCTGGCGCCGGCCGCCACCGTCTGCGACTGCGGTTGCGTCGTGATCACCGGTGCGCTCGACGGTCCGGCAGTGCTGGCGAGCAGCAGCCCGCGCACATCGCCGCCGGAAATGTCGGCGCTGCCAAAGGTGAAACCGTCGATCCACGCCACCAGACACTTGCCGCCGCCCGCAACCACCGGCGACAGCCCCTGGTTGCCGACGCCCGCCGCGAGGGAGAAGGTTGAACCCACCAAGGCGCCGACGGGACTGAGATAGCGTCCGGCGACGTCCGTGTTACCGGGGCCATGCGACTGCGTCCAAGTCATCAGATAGTTGGCGCCATCGTAGGCCAGGCCGGGAAACATCGGGTTGCCCTCGGGCCCGGTGATGATGAATTCCGACCCCAGGAATCCGCCGGCGGGCGTCACCACGCGACCCCGCAGCGTCCAAATCGGGTCGGCTGGGTAGCCGGCTCCCGTGCTTTGGTTCCACACCACGAGGAAATTCGTACCGTCGGTCGCCACACTCAGCGGATTCTGATCCGGCGAAGTGGTGGCGGTGAGGGTGATGACATTGGACATGACTCCGCTCTTGGACACGAACCGGCCCTGCACGATGTTCTGCGCACTGCCGTTGTGCGCGGGCCACGCCACCAAGTAGGTGCTGCCGTTCCACGCCACGGACTGGATCGAGCCATTCGCGTTCGTTGCCAGGAGAAGTTCTTCGCCGACGGCTCCAGCCGGGGTGACAAAACGGCCGCACAAGTTGGCGGAGTTATAGTAATCGTTACCCAAGTCCGGCGATCCGCTGGCATGATCGTCGGTGTAAACGACCAGGAAATTTTCGCCATCAAAGGCAATCCCGTCCGGGGCCTGCCGCGCGGAGGCTCCCGCTCTGACCGGAAAAGTGAACGGTGAACCGACGAGAGCCCCGCTGGTACTGACAAACACTCCGTTCAGGCGGCGGACTGTATTCATGACTTCCTCCCAGACCATGAGGTAATTGGTCCCGCCAAAGGCCACCCAGGGCATCCCGCCGAAGCGGCCCACCGCGATGCGCGACCCGACCAACGCACCGGTCGGAGAGACCCGTTGGGCGGTGATGGCGTCGTGAGTCGTGGCATCCCCTTGAATTCCCACCAGGAAGTTGGTGCCGTCGAACGCCGCGCCGCCGCCCAATTCCGCTCCAGCCGTCGTCGCGATCGGGACACTCGGCAGGTTGAGGGCGGCCCCCCAGCTCGTCGCGCTCCCGGTGCCGCTGCCAACCACGACCCGGTAATAGCCCGCATCGCCGAGTTGCACGTTGCCGACCGTGAGCGTGGCATGCGTGGCGCCGCTGATGGCCGCGCCGTCTTTCCGCCACTGGTAGGTGAGCGGCGGCGGGCCCGAGGCAACCACCGAGAATGTCGCGCTACCGCCGACGGCGGCAGTCTGGGACTGCGGTTGCACGGAGATGATCGACGCGGTGGTCACCAGCCGGAAGTTGTCAAAATGGGCTTGTCCGGAAGCGAAGGTCGGACCCACTCCGGTTTCGTTGCCCGAACTGCCCACGAGCATGATCGAGAACGTATCGCCGGCGGCCATGCCCCAACCGTACGTACCGGTGCCGATGTTCACCGTCTGCAGCGCGGCCCAACTGTAGCCCCCAACGGCGCCGTCGGCGGCGAAGGACGCGGTGAGTTCCTTGGTGGCGCTGTTGAAACTGATCCGCAGTGCCCCGTCGGTGGAGGAACTCAGCGTTTCGGCGGACTGGAGCGGGTGGCGGACGCCGCCGTAGTAGCTGTTCACATAACATTCGAAGCCGCGCACCGTCGTGCCGCCATTGCTGTAGCGATCGATCGCGACGCACATGTTGTTCGACGTTTCGAACGCCCCCCCCAGATCGCCGGTCTTGATCGCGATCAGGTTGAGATTGGCGTATTGCGCACCGGACAAGGCGAGGGAACTCAAATGCACGTCTACCTGCACGGACCAGTCGCCGGTGTAGGATGGATTCGCGATGGTCAGCACCCGGCCGGACATATCGTTGCCCGAACCCGCCGGCACGACGTATTCCAGCCGTCCGTTGATGATGGCGTTGCTGCCATTGCCTCCGGAAAAAGGCGTCGTGCTCCAATTGGCCGGGGTCGAAAAATCGTCGGTCAGCACCACCGAGCCCGTCGGATCCACTCCGAGCAGGGCCGGCTGGCTCGTCACGGAGCCACTGGAATTGGTGACCACGACCGTATAAGAACCCGCGTCGGTGAGTTGCGCGTTGGTTATGGTCAACGTCGCGGTGGTCGCGCCTGATATGGGGCTGCCGTCGATCAGGGTGGAGGTGCCCTTCCGCCACTGGTAGGTCGGCGCCGGCGTGCCGGTCGCAACCACGGTGAAGGTCGCGGTGGTCCCCACAGTTACGGTCTGCGACTGCGGCTGCGTTGTGATCGCGATCATCGTCGTGGGTTGCTCCATCAAAACGAGACTGTTAAGGTTGCAGGCCCCCGCGGCCACCGTCACCGCCCCGCTCACGTTCGCCGGAATGTTGATTTCCCCATTAACGTTATATCCCCAGCCCACGACCGTGCCGTCCGCTTTCAAAGCGAGACTGTGGCCGTACCCCGCGGCCACCGCCACCACCCCGCTTAAGTTCGACGGCACGGTGATTTGTCCGTAGCTGTCGTTTCCCCAGGCCACGACCGTACCGTCCGCTTTCAAGGCGAGACTGTGGTAGGAACCCGCGATGACCGCCGCCACCCCGCTCAAGCTCGACGGAACGGTGATTTGTCCGAAGCTGTTGTCCCCCCATGCCACGACCGTGCCGTCCGCCTTCAAGGCGAGACTGTATTCGCGACCGGCGGCCACCGCCACCACCCCGCTCAGGTTCGCCGGCACGGTGCTCTGTCCGTAGGTGTTGGCCCCCCAAGCCAGGACGGTGCCGTCCGCTTTCAAACCGAGACTATGGAAGCGACCTGCGGCCACCGCCACGACCCCGCTCAAGCCCGCCGGCACGGTGCTCTGCCCGTAGTTGTTATATCCCCAAGCGACGACCGTGCCGTCCGCTTTCAAGGCGAGACTGTGGAAGTAACCGGCGGCCACTGCCACCACCCCACTCAAACCCGCCGGCACGGTGCTCTGTCCGGCGCCGTTGTCCCCCCAAGCCACGACCGCGCCGTCCGCCTGCAGGCTCAGACTGAAGTAGGCCCCCGCCGAAACCGCGATCGGACCGGATAATCCGGCGGGCACGTTGGTCTGACCGTACGTGTTCTGGCCCCACTCCACCACCGCCGGACTGCTCACCGCCACGTTGACGAAGAAGACCGCTTTGACCGTCCCGCCACCGTTGGTCACGGCAATTTCGTAGTATCCAACGGCGGAATACGAGACGCCCACCAGACTCAGCGTGGCGCCGGTCACCGTCGGAATGACTTTGCCGTTGTGCTTCCACTGATAGGTCAGGCCGCTGCCGGTGGCTGCGACCGTGAACGTCGCCGTCTGCCCCGCCGCGACCACCTGGCTCGCCGGCGCCGTCGTGATGGTCGGCGGAACGGATACCGAGGGATAGACCAGCGCCAGACTGTGGGAGGTCCCCGCGCTTACCGCCACCACTCCGCTCAAATTCGCCGGAACGGTGATCTGGCCGTAGTCGTTAAATCCCCAAGCCGCGACGGTGCCATCCGCTTTCAAGGCGAGACTGTGGCTGTCTCCGGCAACGATCGCCACCACCCCAGTCAGGTTTGAGGGAGCGGTGCTCTGTCCGCGGTCGTTAAGGCCGCCACCGACGACGGTGCCGTCCGCTTTCAAGACGAGACTGTGGCTGTACCCCGCGGCCACCGCCACCACCCCGGTCACGCTCACCGGAGTCGTGAGTTGTCGGTAGTAGAAGCTGTTCCCCCAACCCACCACCGTGCCGTCCGCTTTCAAGGCGAGACTGTGGTACCAGCCTGCGGCCACTGCCACCACTCCGCTCAGGTTCGCTGGCACAGTGCTCTGGCCGTCGCTGTTGGCCCCCCAAGCCACGACGGTGCCGTCCGCTTTCAAGGCGAGACTGTGGTAGTAACCCGTGGCCACCGCCACCACTCCGCTGAGGTTCGCCGGCACGGTGATTTGTCCGTAGGAGTTATTTCCCCAAGCCACGACCGTGCCGTCCGCCTTCAAGGCGAGAGAGTGGGCGCGAGCCGCCGCCACGGTCACCACTTCGCGCAAGTTCGCCGGCACGGAGGTCTGTCCGTCGTTGTTGTCTCCCCAACCCACGACCGTGCCGTTCGATCTCAAGGCGAGACTGTGCCACCCACCCCCGGCCACCGCAACCGCATCGGATAATCCGGCGGGAACGTTGGTCTGTCCCGGGCGGTTATCGCCCCACGCCACCACCTGCGCGTTGCTCCCCGCCACGTTGACAAAGAAGACCGATTTGGCCGTCCCGTTGCCGTTGGTCACGGCGACCTCGTAATATCCGCCGGCGGAATAGGTCACACCCACCAGGCTCAGCGTGGCCCCAGTCGCCGTAGGCATGGCTTTGCCGTTGTGTTTCCACTGATAAGTCAGGCCGCTGCCGGTGGCTGCCACCGTGAAGGTCGCCGTCTGCCCCGCCGTGACGACCTGGCTCGCCGGCGGCGTCGTGATGGTCGGTGCGACGAGGGTCGCCTCGATCGTGAGGCTGAAGACCTTGCTCGAGGTCGCGCTGGCGCTGTCGCTGACCGTGACGGTGTAGTTGGTGGCCGCGGCCGCCGTGGCCGGCGTGCCCGTGATCACTCCCGTCGTCGCGCTCAGTGTCAGACCCGCCGGCAGCGCGGGACTGACGGCATAGGCATAAGGAACGGTCCCGCCCGCCGCGGTCACCGGCGTAAAGGCGACGGCCGCCGTGCCCGCCGTCAACGTCTTGCTGGCGACCGCCACGTTGGACGAGAGTGCGGGATTCACCGTCAGCACTGCGGGATTGCTCGTGACTGCGGTGCCCACGCCGTTGCTTACGGTGACCGTGTAAAGGGCGGCGTCGCCGCTCGTCACGTTGCTCAGTGCCAGGGTCGCGGTGGTCGCACCGGAAACGTTGCCGCCATTCGTAAGCGCCACGCCGCCTTTCTTCCACTGGTAGCTCGGCGCCGGCGTGCCGGTGGCGACGACAGTGAACGTGACGCTCCCGCCCGCGGTCACGGTCTGCGACACCGGCTGGGTGGTGATGCCCGGCGCCATCAACATGGCGGTCGGGCGACCGCCGAGCGTCGCAGCCCAGCCCGTGGTGCCCGGCAGGTAATAGACGGTCGCATGGGTGGCGTTGTAGAACACATCGGTGCCAAGTCCGGGGGCATTGCCCTGGAAATAGATTCCGGACAGGCTGGTGTTTTCCCGGAACGCAGAGGTTCCGATGCTGGTGACACCGGCGGGAATCACGACGCTGGCCAGACTGGTGCAGCCGGAGAATGCATAAGTCCCGATGCTGGTGACGCCGCTGCCGATGGTCACGTTGTTCAAGCTGCTGCATCCAAAAAACAGATAGCCTTCAATGCTGGTGACGCTGGCGGGGATCGTGACGCTGGCCAGTTTGGCGCAGGCATTGAAGGCCGACCACGCGATACTGGTGAGGCTGTCCGGCAGCGTGACACTGGTCAGGTTGGCGCAACTTGAAAACGCCGAGTCCCCGATGGAAACCACCCCGGCGGGGATCGTATAGTGGCTTTCGAGTTTGCGAGCGGGGTATTGGAGCAGGGCCGTCTGGCTCTTGTCGTATAAGACCCCGGCATTGCTGCCATAGACAGTATTGAGCGGCCCAACCGTTACGGCGGTCAAATCCGGGCAGAAAGAGAAGGCCGCGCCGCCAATGCTGGTCACGCTGTCAGGGATGGTAATGCTGACCAGCCCGATGTTGTAGCGGAAGGCGCCGTAGCCGATGCTGGTGACGCCGCTGCCCAGTGTGACACTGGTCCGGTTGTTACCAAAGGCGAAGGCGTAGTTTCCGATGCTGGTAACGCTATCGGGCAGGACGACACTGGCCAGGTTGTCGCAGTAGGAGAACGCCCAGTCCTCGATCCTGGTGACGCTGCTGGGAAGGGTGAGGCTGGTCAGGCTGGATTTGGACTGAAAGGCCCTGATGCCGATACTGGTGACCGGCAGACCGTTGATGGTGCCCGGAATGGTTACCGCTCCGCCGGAACCACTGTAGCCGGTGATGGTGATGCTGCCGTCACTGGTCGTATAGCTGATGTCTGGCGATGCCACCGCGTTCACTCTCAGCGTCTGGCTCACCTCGGTCGCTGGCAGATACGTCGCATCGCCCGCCTGACTGGCCGTGATGGTGGTGGTGCCGAGGCCCGTGACCGTCACGGTGTTCCCGTTCACGGTGGCCACGGCAGGGTTGGAGCTGGTGTAGCTCACCGGCAAGCCGCTGCTGGCCGTGGCGCCCAAGGTGAACGGCGCAGTGTCCGCCGGTTTGTCCGGCAGCAAAGCAAAGGTGATGGTCTGCCCGAGCCGGTTCACCGTCAGCACGGCGTCATTGCTGGTGACCGCGGCGCCCACGCCGTTGCTTACGGTCACCGTGTAAATGGCGGCGTCGTTTCCAGTCACGCTGCTCAGTGCCAGGGTCGCGGTGGTCGCGCCGGAAACGTTGCCGCCGTTCGTGAGCGCCACGCCGCCCTTCTTCCACTGATAGGTCGGCGCCGGCGTGCCGCTCGCGGCCACCGTGAAAGTCGCCGACTGGCCGGCAGTCCGGACTTGGCTCGCTGGCTGCGTCGCTATGGCAGGTGGCACGGCGGCCGACGCGGTGCCGACGAGGGCCACAGTTTTACGGCCACCGGTCGCAATGGCCACCACCCCGCTCAAGCCTACCGGAACGGCCGTTTGCCCCCCGCTTTCTCCCCACATGACCACTGTGCCATCGCTCTTCAGCGACGCAGAGGTATAGCCACCCGCCGCGATGGCCGTCACATCGCTCAAGCCGGTCGGCACAGTCGCTTGACCGTGGTTGTTGAGTCCCCAAGCCACCACCGTGCCAGTGCCCTGCAGGGCCAGAGCATGATACTGCCCCGCCGCGATGGCCGTGACGTTGCCCAAGCCGGCTGGAACCGACGTTTGGCCAAAATCGTTGTGCCCCCAAGACACCACCGTGCCATCACTTTTCAGAGCCAGGGCATATTCGTCGCCCGCCGCGATGGCCGTTACATTGTTCAAATCGGCCGGCACGTTCGTTTGGCCGGCATTGTTGAATCCCCACGCCGCCACCATGCCATCACTCTGCAAGGCCATCGTGAACATATCACCCGCGGCGATGGCCGTCACCTTGCCCAAACCGGCCGGAATCGTCGTCTGCCCGGTAGCGTTGCTGCCCCACGCGACCACTGTGCCATCATTCTTTAGGGCAACGGTGTGATAGGTTCCCACGGCGACCGCCGTCACATTGTTCAAGCCGGCCGGCACGTTCATTTGACCATAACCGTTGTATCCCCACGTCACCACCGTGCCGTCGCCCTGCACGATCACGACCGGATAATTTCCGGCTGCGACGGCGATTGGGGCGTTCACATTGGGCGGAACAGTCACACCGACAAGCGCGGAGCCATTGTAGATTTGCCCCCACGCCACCACCTGAGCGTTACTCACTGCCACATTGACGAAGAAGACCGACTTGACCGTCCCGCCGCCGTTGGTCACGGCGACCTCGTAATATCCGCCGTCGGAATAGGTCACACCCACCAGACTCAGCGTGGCCCCGGTCACCGTCGGAATGACTTTGCCATTGTTTTTCCACTGATAAGTCAGGCCGCTGCCCGAGGCTACCACCGTAAACGTCGCCGTCTGCCCCGCCGTGACGACCTGGCTCGCCGGCGGCGTCGTGATCGTCGGTGCGACGAGGGTCGCCTCGATCGTGAGGCTGAAGACCTTGCTCGAGGTCGCGCTGGCGCTGTCGCTGACCGTGACGGTGTAGTTGGTGGCCGCGGCCGCCGTGGCCGGCGTGCCGGTAATCGCGCCGGTCGTCGTGCTCAGCGTCAGACCCGCCGGCAGCGCGGGACTGACGGCATAGGCATAAGGAACGGTCCCGCCCGCCGCGGTCACCGGCGTAAAGGCGACGGCCGCCGTGCCCGCCGTCAACGTCTTGCTGGCGACCGCCGAAGTAGTGGAGAGTGCGGGATTCACCGTCAACGTGCCGGTGGCACTGCCCGCGTAGTTGGCATCACTCACGGTAGCCACGACAGCATAGCCGCCCGCCGCCGTGGGGGGAAGCGTGTTGCCGTCATAGGTCAAAGTGACCTGAAGCCCCGCCGGGGTCGTGATCGCTGTGACCGCTTTGGCTGTGCCGTCGTAAGTCTGGCTCAAGTTGCCCAGCGTTACGGTGGCCGCGGCCTTGGTTCCAACAATATTAAGCAGGCTCGCTGTGCTGGGAATGCCGTTGACGAACATCGTCGCCAGGGTCCAACCGGGCGGCAAACCGTTCACCGCGGCGGAAGTGTAGGAAGTGCTGGACCAGTTCGTGGGGCGCAGGAACAAAATCTGCCCGCTTTCCACGCTGCGCAATTGCACCACCGGATAATCGCTCGGCGAATCCTGCGAATTGCCACCCGACGCGCCGGAGATGCCGCGAAAGCGGGATCCGGTCATCGTCAGGCTGCCGCCTGCACTCAGCGGCGAGGTGAAGGTGGTGATCTGCGGCTGCCAGGACGCACTGAAACCCAGGCCGACATCGTACAGCTCCGCGCTGGAAAGATTACTGCTGCCGGTATAGCCCCCGGCGATCAGCACTTTCCCATCGGGCAACAACGTCGCTGGGTGTTCTACGCGGGCGGTGGCTAACACGCCGGTCACCGTCCACATCCCGGTGGCCGGATCATACAATTACGCGTAATTAATATTGCTACTGCCATCATAGCCCCCCGCGACCAGCACCTTCCCATTGGTCAGCAACGTCGTTGGGTAACCACGGCGGGCGTTGCTCAGCGCGCCAGTCGCCGTCCACGTCCCAGTGGTCGGATCATACAGTTCCGCGCTGGCAAGAGAGCCGCTGTTGTAGCCCCCCGCGACCAGGACCTTTCCATTGGGCAGTAACGTCGCCGTGTGTTGAGCGCGGGCGCTGCTCAGCGCGCCAGTCGCCGTCCACGTTCCGCTGGCCGGATTATACAGCTCTGCGCTGGAAAGACTGTCGTAGCTGTTGTTGTACCACCCCCCCGTGACCAGCACCTTCCCGTTGGGTAGCAACGTCGCCGTGTGATTCTCGCGGGCGGTGCTCATCGCGCCGGTCGCCGTCCACGTCCCGCTGGCCGGATCGAACAGCTCCGCGCCGGTAAGATAGGTGCCGGTATTGTAATTGAAGCCTCCCGCGGCCAGCACCTTCCCGTTGAGCAGCAATGTCGCCGTGTGTTGCGAGCGGACGTTGGCCATAGCGCCGGTCACCGTCCACGTTCCGCTGGCCGGATCATACAGCTCCGCGCTGGAAAGAGCATCGTTATTCCATCCCCCCGCGACCAGCACCTTCCCTTCGGGCAGCAATGTCGCCGTGTGTTGATCGCGGGCGGAGCTCAGCGCGCCAGTCGCCGTCCAGCCCCCGGTGGCCGGATCATACAGCTCCGTGCTGGAAAGAAAGCCGCTATTGGTGTTCAACCCCCCCGCAACCAACACCTTCCCGTTGGACAGCAGCGTCGAAGTGTGTTCACGGCGGCTGTTGCTCATCGCGCCGGTCGCCGTCCACGTCCCGCCGGCCGGTTCATACAGCTCCGCGCTGGCAAGAGTACTGCTGTTGTAGCCGCCCGCGACCAGCACCTTGCCATTGGAAAGCAACGTCGCCGTGTGAACGGAGCGGATGGTGCCCAGCGCGCCAGTCGCCGTCCACGTGCCGCTGGCCGGATCGAACAGCTCCACGCTGGCAAGAGTGCTGCCATTATTAATAGCGCCCCCCGCGACCAGCACCTTCCCATTGGGCAGCAACGTCGCCGCCTGTTCCATGCGGGCTGTGCTCAGCCCACCGGTCGCCGTCCACGTGCCGTTGGCCGGATCGAACAGCTCCGCACTGGCAAGATCGTCCCCATTCCATCCTCCCGCGACGAGCACCTGCCCATTGGGCAGCAACGTCGCCGTGTGAACAGAGCGGGCGGTGCTCAGCGCGCCGGTCGCTATCCACGTCCCGGTGGCCGGATCGAACAATTCCGCGCTGGAAAGATTGTAGTAATAATCATTCCATCCTCCCGCGACGAGCACCTGCCCATTGGGCAGCAACGTCGCCGTGTGTTTATAGCGGGCGGTGCTCAGCGCGCCGGTCGCCGTCCACGTCCCGGTGGCCGGATCATACACCTCCACGTCGGAAACAGTGCCGCCAATCCCTCCCCCCGCGACCAGCACCTGCCCATTGGGCAGCAACGTCGCCGTGTGTAGAGCGCGGGCGGTGCTCAGCGCGCCGGTCGCTAACCACGTCCCGGTGGCCGGATCGAACAACTCTGCGCTGGAAAGATTATGATCATGATCATTCCATCCTCCCGCGACCAGCACCTGCCCATTGGGCAGCAACGTCGCCGTATGTGCCTGGCGGGCGGTGCCCAGCGCGCCGGTCGCCGTCCACGTCCCGGTGGCCGGATCGAACAGCTCCGCGCTGGCAAGAGCGCCGCCGACACCGTAATAAATACTATCTTTTCCTCCCGCGACCAGCGCCTTGCCATTGGGCAGCAATGTCGCCGTGTGGCCATAGCGCGCGGTGCTCAGCGCGCCGGTGTTGACAAAAGAAGCCGTCGGCCCGGCGGCTTGGCTGATGACCAGCGTGCCCGTCGCGCTGCCCGCATAGTTCGCATTATTGACTGTGCTGATAACGGTGTAGCTGCCGGCGTTGCTCGGCGCCGTCGCGGAACCGTTGTAAGTGAAGTCCACACTCAATCCGGTTGGCGCCGTTGTCGCGGTCGCACTCTTGGCCGTGCCGTCGTAAGTCTGGCTCAGGTTGCCCAGCGTCACGGCCGCCGCAGCTTTGCCAATGACCAGCGTGCCCGTCGCGCTGCCCGCGTAGTTCGCATCAGTGACGGTGCCGATGACGGCGTAGCTACCGGCGTTGGTCGGCGCGGTCGCGGAACCGTTGTAGGTGAGGCCTACGGTCAAGCCGGTTGGCGTCGTCGTCGCGGTCGCACTCTTCGCCGTGCCGTCGTAAGTCTGGCTCAAGTTGCCCAGCGTCACGGTGGCGAGCGCGGGATTCACGGTCAGCGTGGCGGCATTGCTCGTGACCGGCGTGCCCACGCCGTTGCTGAGGGTGACCGTGTAAATGCCCGCGTCGCCGCTCGTCGCGTTACTCAGCGCAAGGGTCGCAGTGGTCGCGCCGGCGACGTTGCCGCCATCGGTAAGCGCCACGCCGCCCTTCTTCCACTGATAGGTCGGCGCCGGCGCGCCGGTCGCGGCCACGGTAAACGAGACGTTTGCGCCGGCCGTTACGGTTTGCGACTGCGGTTCCGTCGCGATCGTCGGCGCGGTCGGGGCCGGTTCGATCGTGAGACTGCAAGCCTTGGTTGCGGACAGATTGTCGCTGCCCGTAACCTGCACGGTGAAACTGGCGGTAGTCGATGAGTTCGGCGTGCCGCTGATCACCCCACCACTGCTCAGACTCATTCCAGCCGGCAGACTTCCGGCAGAGAGGGACCACGTGTAGGGCGTCAGGCCGTTGGTGGCCGAAAGCGTCAACGAGTAAGCCGTGCCGACCGTTCCGGCCGGCAGGGGAGATGAAGTCGAGATCGCCAGAACCGGGACGAATTCGTAGGCACCGATATCGCTCCGGCCGGCGCGTGCGGAGTGACGCTGGTCCGTGGTCGGCGCGGCGGCATCATCGCCGGCATTGATGGCCGGACTTTGTTCCAGAAGACCGATGGTCATGGTGCTGCCGCCGTTGGCGGCCAGCCCCGCCGCCAGCAGCGGATCCATGTTGTTCCGGCTGCTGGCCAGTGGGAATCCGGCGCTCGCGTCGGAACAGAGATTGTTACCGCTATCAATAACCGTCCCCAAGCAATTGTAGCCGGGGCTGCCGCTGCCATAGGCGACGATCGTGTTTTTCAACGCCACGCTGCCGGAGGCGACGGCGAGGTTGCCGCCCAAGCTGTTGCTGCCGGAGGATCCTGATCCATTGCTGCCGGAGCCGTAGTCCCCTGGCAGGCCACCGGTCCCGCCACTGCCGGCTTGGGCCGAACCGCGCGCCATGGTCACGTTGGCCATGGTTATGGTGCCGGAAGAATTATAGAGACCACCACCGAAGCCGTTACTGCCGTCGCCACCGCGCCCGCCAGTCCCGCCATAGACCGTCACCCAATAGCCTGTGCCCGGCCACGAAACCGAGTGCCAATATTGATAGCCATCAACCCCTCGTCCGCCGGGACCACCCGCGCCACCGACGGCCTGATTGCCGCTGAACGTGCAGTTGACCAGGTTCACAGCGCCGCCATTGTTGTAGATGCCGCCACCGTAACCGTAACCGCCGTAGCCGCCGCCCCCGCCGCCGGAGGCACCCGCCGCCCCGATGCCGCCGGTCGCACGATTGTTGGCGAAGGTGCAGTTGGTCAGCAGCAGGGTGCCGCCCGTGTCGTTGTAGATGGCGCCGCCGGCACCATTGCCGCCGTTCACCGCACCCAAGGCGGCATTGCCGTTGAACGTGCAGTCAACCAGCGTCACGGTTCCGCCATTGTTATGGATACCGCCGCCGAGCGTGGCGCCGGAGCCATTTGCAATGGTCAGATTCCGCAAGGTCAGATGAATGCCGGGATTGACGGTCAACACGCGCAGCGCATTGCCGCCGCTGAGCGTGACGCTGTGGCCGGTCGCATCCAGGGTGAGGTCCGATGCAATCACCTTGGTCGTGGTGAGCTCAAGGGTCCCGTCGCCATTGAATACCACCTCGCTGGCATGGTTGGTGAGGGCCGCATCCAAACTCGCTTCATCACTGACGACGGTCGGTCCGGTCAGGATGTGCAGGTTCCGGCTGGCGGCTGCCGCCGGAAGATAGGTGGCGTCGCCCTCCTGGTTGGCTTTAATCGTCGTGTCGCCCGCGCCCGTGATTGTCACGAGGTTCCCGCTCACGGTGGCCACGGTCGTGTTGGAACTCGTGTAGCTCACCGGCAAGCTGCTGCTGGCCGTTGCGTTCAGCGCAAAAGCCAAGGCATACAACGGCTTGTCCGGCAGGGCCGCAAAGCTGATCGTCTGCGCCAAGCGGTTCACCGTCAGCACCGCCACGGAGCTGCTCACGCCACCCAGAATATTCGTAACATCCACCGCGTAACTTCCGCCATCGCTGCTGCCCACCGACGTTAGCGTTAGTGTTGCGGTGGTGGCCCCGGAGACATTGCCTCCGTTCGTCAAATTGACCCCGTCCTTCTGCCATTGGTAACTCAGGGGCGCGGTTCCGCTCGCTCCAACCGTGAAAGTCACCGTGACACCGGCACTCACTGTCTGGGACTGCGGATCCGCCACGATCGTCGGCGCAAATTGCGCCATCAGCGCCAGAACGTACGGGCCACCGGCAGCGACACTCACGATACCACTCAAGTTCGATACGTTCGTTTGTCCGTTGGAGTTGTCCCCCCAAGCCACGACGGTGCCGTCTGCTTTCACGACGAAACTGCAGTAGCCCCCCGCGGCCACCGCCGTCGCCCCGCTCAAGTTCGTCGGAACGGTAATCTGTCCGCTGGTGTTCTGGCCCCAAGCCACAACCGTGCCGTCCGCTTTCAACGCGAGACTGTGGAAGGCCCCTACAGCCACCGCCACCACTCCGCTCAAGTTCGACGGAACGGTGATCTGTCCGTAGCCGTTATAGCCCCAACCGACGACCGTGCCGTCCGCTTTCAACGCGAGGCTGTGGGCGGCCCCCGCCGCCACCGCCACCACCCCGCTCAAGGTCGACGGAACGGTGATCTGTCCGTTGCCATTGCTCCCCCAGGCGACAACCGTGCCGTCCGTCTTTAGGGCGAGGCTGTGGTCGCTCCCCGCGGCCACCGCCGCCACCCCGCTCAAGTTCGCGGGAACGTTGCTTTGCCCGTAGAAGTTATATCCCCAACCCACGACGGTGCCGTCCGCTTTCAAGGCGAGACTGTGGCTGCCCCCCGCGGCCACCGCCACCACCCCGCTCAAGTTCGCCGGAACGCTAATCTGTCCGGAACCGTTGTTCCCCCAACCTACGACCGTGCCGCCCGCTTTTAAAGCGAGCCCATGGCCACCCGAACCAGCCGCCACCGCGACAGGATCGGATAATCCGGCGGGGACGTTGGTCTGCCCCGAGCCGTTGTAGCCCCACGCCACCACCACCGGATTGCTCACGGCAACATTGACAAAAAAGACCGACTTCGCCGTGCCGGCCGCGTTGGTCACGGCCACTTCGTAGTAACCGCGGTCGCCCGCGCCG
The DNA here is from genome assembly GCA_038249085.1 of Opitutales bacterium. Taxonomy (GTDB): domain Bacteria; phylum Verrucomicrobiota; class Verrucomicrobiia; order Opitutales; family Opitutaceae; genus ER46. The sequence goes on along the minus strand of JBBRWR010000002.1, from coordinate 39,437 downwards.
ACATTCGTCAGATTCAGAGTGCTGGTCGAAGCCGCGGCGATCGCCAGCCCGTTGCGTTTCCATTGATAGGTGAACGGTCCGGTGCCGGTCGCCGCAACCGTGAAGGCCGCTGGCTGGCCGGCAGTCAACACTTGGCTGGCGACCGGTGCGGACGTGATCGTCGGCAGCGCCGGGCCGGCCCAACTCGCGGGCACGAAGGCGGCGGAAACATCGGTGAACACCGGCGAACTCGCCGCCGGCCACATCCCATACGAGGCGGACGCCACATAACGCGTGCCATCGAACAACAGGCCACCGAGCAAAGGATAGTTGCCGGCCGCGGTGGCAAAAACCGTGAACTCGGGTCCGACGGCCTGTCCGGCTTGATTAAGAAACCGGAACACCAGATTACCGTAGCCCGAACTCGGGTTGTCGCCCCAGCCGACCAGATAGTTCGTGCCGTCGAAGGCGACCGAGGGGAACCGCTGGGCGCCCGGATCGGCGGAAATCACGAGCCGGCTCGCCTGCACACCGCCGGCGCCGCTGACCACGCGGCCGAACAGGTCCCATTCGCCGGTTCCGGCACCGCCTCCCTCGTCGTTGAAGACCACGAGAAAGTCGGTGCCATTCGACGCCACCGCCATCGGGTTGTCGCTCGGCGCCGCGCTGTCGTCGATCACCAGCGTGCCCCCGATGAGCGTGCCGGCCGGATTGACCAACTGGCCATAAACGACCGGCCGGTAGCCGCCCGTGCCGCCATTCCAGACCACCAAGAAACTGGTTCCGTTGAAGGCGAGGGCGCAATCCTTCCCCTCCACGGTCGAGCCGCTGAGGGCAAAGGGGGCGCCGGCGAGCGTGCCGGCCGGCAAGACCATCTGGCCGTAAACCGATCCGCCCGCCGTCCAGCAAACGAGGTATTTGCCGCCGCCATAAATCACGCGGTAAGCGGTCGGCGCCGCCCCGGTCACTTGAAACTGCCCACTGACCGGAGCGCCCGCCGGATTGAAAAGCTGGCCGAGGAGCACCGATCCGCCCTGATCCCAGACGAGGAGGAAGTTGGCCCCATCAAAGGCTACGACCGGCCCCATGCCGGTGCCGCCGCCCACGACCATGCGTGAACCGGCCAGCGCCCCTCCGGCGGAGACGAGTTGCGCCGTGGCGCTCTGCGGCGAAGCGGCGTCGCCCTTGATCCCGACGAGATAGGAGCCGGCGCCATAGGCCGCGCCGGTGGCGTATTCGCTGCCGGTCGTGGCGGCGACCGGGAACACGGTTGCGGTCCGCCGCACGGTCAGCAGAGCGCCGGTGCTGGTCACGCTCCCGGAGGTGTTTTGCACCACCACATCGTAAACCGCGGCGGCCGTCTCGGTGAAAGACGCGATCGAAAACGATTCGATCGTCGCACCGGCAATCGCGATTCCGTTCTTCCGCCATTGGTAGGTGAACGGCGCGGTGCCCGTGGCGGCCACGGAGAGGGTGACGTTGTCACCCACACTCACCGACTGTGGCTGAGGCTGGAGGGTGACCGCGGGTGCCGCCGTCACATTCACGGCCAGCCCCAGCGCCAGTGCCGACAACGCCAGCGTTCGGCCAAAAAATGTCTGGAGCGAGGCAGCCGACACCATCAACGCCCGACACGCCGTCATGCGACGGGAGATAGCGAACATTTTCATAAGGTTGGAAAACGAAGGACCTCGGCCGATCCTTGATCGGATGGAGGGAGACGCGCCTTCGAGCCTTCCGGCCACCCTTAGGTTGCGGGGGGAGCGTCTATCTTTGGTTAGAGATCGAAGGACTGGGCCGCCCAGTGGCAAGTCCCAGCGGAAGCTCTGGGGATGCGACTGGCAAAGACGGGGGATTCCCGACGTGCGCTCATAGTGCGTAATGAGGCTCCGCCCGCAGGCCGGGCGGATCAAGGGTCAATCCAGCGCACGGATTGTACTACGTATTTCGTGGCAACCGTGGCACAAAGTGCTGCCACGAATCCAACCCCGGGCGCTCCTGATAAACATGCCGCGGGGCAGCGCCCCTGCCTCATTCGTGGTTGATGGCACGCTCCCCGGGGCCTGAGCCGCAGGTCCGGCAGACGCGGCGACAATCACCCGCTGAAACGGTGCGCACTTTCCGATCGGCTGCCGATCTTTCTGATCTCATGCCTCCCCGCCGCTGGATTCGTTTTCGTTGAACGACACCTCGAGCCTGTTGTGGCCCCGGGTCTCGATGATGCCTTGCGTTGCCAGCACGTCGCCGTGTCCCACCGCTTTGGGCGCGTGTGATTCCATCGGGATGAGGAAGCCAATGCCGTCTGTCGCCTGATCTTGCGAGTCCCCCACTTGACGGGAGGACGAACTCCGCGCGCAAATCTTGCTGCGTCCCGGCGCGCGAAATGCCGCGTGCCGAGGGTGCGCGGTCGGATCAATCGTGCTGCGAAAATGGGGCGTCTACAAATCGAAGGATTTGTAAACGGTGCTCGTGGGTTTGAAGCCAGTCCCGGTGCTCTGGATAGTCCGAACGGGCGGAGAGGAACGAGCGGTTCCGATCGAGCGAGCAAATTATGGGGGCGTCGACTTGGGGGCGCAGCTCCCGAGTTGAGGGTGGCGTTGAACCCGGTCCTTCCCTTGGCGCCGGTCTTCGACTGGCGCCCGCCGGTCAGAGACGCGGCGCTACTCCCAGAGGCAGCACCGCCAATCGCCAGATGCCAACCGCTAGCTGCGCCCTCGACTTGGAGCCGTTTCCCTCACTGGTCGATTCTCTCGCAAATCGTGCCATCAATGATGGAGTTTTCCCCACCGGATAACCTGGTGGCGTTGGGGCCAGGGCGGTGATGGCTCATCATGACCGCGTGAATTCGCCGTGCAAAACCATGGGCTTGGGTCTTGATCGGCGTAACCCAATTACGATGAACCCTTCGCTCCCGTCATCCGCTGGCGCGCCGCCGGCTACTCTTCGCACCCTTGCACTCCCCGGCCGGGGCGGCTTTTCCCGCCGCGAGCTCCTCCGGTCCACGGCCCTCGGCGCGTGCGGGTTGGCGCTCGGGGAGTCCTGGCTCGCGCCCGCGCTGCAGGCGGCCACGAAGGCCAAGGCGGCGCCGCGGCCGCTCGAGCCGCTCAACCGGTTTCCGCGCATGGTGCAGGAGTATTTTGTCGAACGTCTGCGGGAGGCCGAAGCCGCCAACCACCGGGCCCAGGCCGCCCTCCAGACAAGAGCCGACGCGGAGAACCACGTGTTGGGTGTCCGCCGCCGCATCCAGGAGTGTTTTGGTCCTTGGCCGGAGAAGACGCCGTTGAACCCACGGGTGACGGGACGGGTGGAGCGCGACGTCTACACGATTGAGAATGTCATCTTCGAGAGCCGGCCCAACTTCCTGGTGACGGCGAATCTCTATGTGCCGAAGGGGCGGAGTTTCCCGCTGCCAGCCGTGGTGGGCACCTGTGGGCACTCGGCCAACGGCAAGGCGGGTGAAACGTATCAGTCGTTCGCGCAGGGGCTGGCGCGCCAGGGTTACGTGGTGCTGCTGTATGATCCGATCGGGCAGGGCGAACGGCTGCAATATGCCGGGGCCAACCTCAAATCGAGCGTCGGCAGCGGGGTGCGGGAGCATCTCCTTGCGGGCAACCAGCAATTCCTCGTGGGCGAATTCCTCGGGGCCTGGCGGGCGTGGGATGGCATCCGCGCGCTCGACTATCTGCTGACGCGGCCCGAGGTGGATCCGCAGCACGTGGGCGTCACCGGCAATTCCGGCGGCGGCACGATGACGACGTGGCTGTGCGGGGTGGAGCCGCGCTGGACGATGGCGGCCCCGAGCTGTTTCGTGACCACCTTCCGCCACAACCTGGAGAACGAGTTGCCGGCCGACACCGAGCAATGTCCGCCCCGTGTGCTGGCGCTGGGATTGGATCACGAGGATTTCATCGCCGCGATGGCCCCGAAGCCCGTCATCCTGCTGGGCAAGGAACGCGACTACTTCGACGTCCGCGGCATCGAGGAGGCCTATGGCCGGTTGCGACGGCTGTACGGCCTGCTCGGGCGGGAGGATAACATCTCGCTTTTCGTCGGACCCACGCCGCACGGCTATTCGCAGGAGAACCGCGAGGCGATGTATCGCTGGTTCAACCGCGCCACCGGCATCTCCGCCGCCACGGCGGAGCCCACCCTCGTCATGGAGCCGGATGCGGTCCTGCAATGCACGCCGCAGGGCCAGGTCGCTCCGCTGCCGTCGCGCCCGATCTTCGACTTCACCCGTGAGCAGGCGCGGGCGCTGGGTCGCCGGCGTGGCCCCGGGTCCGGCGCGAGGCTGGTCGAGGCCGTGACCGCGGCGCTCAAGCTGCCGCCGCGCGCCGCCGTGCCGGAATTCCGGATACTACGCAATCTCCCCGGGCGAAAGTACCCGCAGCCGCAGGCCACGACCTACCTGGTGAACACGGAGCCGGGCATCCAGGTCCCGGTCTCCCGCCTGAGTGCCGAGCGGATCGAGTCCCGACCGCCGCGGAGCGCGGCCCGCGCGGTGCTCTATGTGTCCCACCTCTCCGCCGATGCCGAGCTGCGGGACGAACCGTTGATCCGGGAGGTGCTGGCGGGCGAGCCAGGGGCGGTGGTCTATGCCTGCGACGTGCGGGGCATCGGCGAGTCGCAGCCCGATACCTGCGGGGCCAGCAGTTTTCTCAATCCGTACGGCAGCGATTACTTTTATGCGGTCCACTCGATCATGCTGGATCGGCCCTATGTGGGACAGAAGACGCACGATGTCCTGCGGGTGCTCGACTGGATCGGCAGCTTCGGCCATCGGGACATCCACTTGGTGGCGAAAGGGTGGGGCGCGGTGCCGGCCACCTTTGCCGCGCTGCTCGCGCCGGTCGTCACGCAGGTGACGCTCGGCCAGGCGCTGACGTCGTTCACCGCCGTCGCCGAAGCGGAGTCGTATCGCTGGCCGTTGTCGGTCTTTGTGCCCGGGGGGTTGAAGTCGTTTGATTTGCCGGATTGCTACCACGCGCTGGAGACCAAGCGGCTGCGCCTGGTGGAACCGCGCGGTGCCGCGGCCGGAATCACCTGAAGGGGCGGGGCGGGTGGGAGGCGACCGGGGCACGCCAGGGAGGCAACTTCGCCCCCTCACGCCGCGGCGGAGCCGAAATCCAACTTCATTTTTCCCGCGCGTTCATCGACGACGATTTTCGCCGTGTAGGTCTTGCCCGACTTCAGCGAAACGAGGCCGCTCACGGCGATGGGGGCACCGTCTTTCCAGCCTTGCAGCACCGGCACGTAGTCCTCGGCGGTGAATTCCCGGCCGAAGGCATGCTTCCATAACTTCACCCCGGGCCAGCCCGGCGCCTCAAAAAATCCCCCGTGGTCGAGCATGAGCTTCCCGGACTTGGGGCACTTCACCCCTTTCACCTTGGTCGCCTCCGGCTGGAAGATGACCAGTTTCTTCCGGGCCTCGTCGAGCACGAGATCCGCCTCGTAAACGCGCTGGCCGTTCGCGGCCTTCAGCCCCGCGGCGTGATACGGTTTCCGGGCGAGGTGGTGCTCCAGCAGCGCGATGAATTCGGCCGCGGCCCAGGCGCGGCCGAAGGCGGATTTCCAGAGCCGCACGCCGGGAAACCCCGGCGCCTCGAAGAACGGTCCGCGATCCAGCAGCGGTTCCTGCGACTGCGGGCAGAGGGCGCCGGGCACCGGGGTGCCGGCCGTGACCGCGACGACCGGATCGTTGAGCCCGGCCCGCGTGCTGTCCTTGATGAACGCCGCTTTCATGCTCACGACATTGGCGAGCAACGCGTCGAGAAACTCCACCCGCGTCATGGGCGTCGCGTTCCGCTCCATCTTCTTCAGGACCAGTTCCCACTCGCCCGTGAGTTTGGCCGACAGCAGGCTCGGCGCCCGCGGGGTCAGCTCCCGGCAAAGCAGGCGGCCGTTCTCGGTGGAGAGGAGGCGCGTTTTTTCGCGGACCACGAACCCGCGCAGGATGATTTTCTCGATGATGTTGGCGCGGGTCGCCGCCGTGCCGATGCCCTTGTCCTTGAGCACCTCGATCATCGCCTCCCGCTGCTCCTCCGGTGTATCGTCGTCGAAGGTCTCGCCGGCATACCGCATCGCGTCGAGCAGCGTGGCGTCGGTGTAGTGTTCCGGCGGTTTCGTCGTGAGCTCCTTGAGTGTCACCGCCTCGAGCAGCTGGCTCGCGGTGATCGGCGGCAGGGCCGCGACGGGCTTGGACTCCCGCTTCACCCAGCGGTTGAAGCCCGGAAACTCGATTTGCTCGCGCGTGGCCTTGAACACCGCCGGGGCATACGGCCCCCCGCCGCCTTCCTGGGTGTAGCGGCGGGTGACGCCGCGGTATCGCGCCGCCTCGTCGAGCGCCATCAGGGTCGTCTGCACCACCGCCAGATACGCAAAAAGTTCATTGCCCGCGAGCGCCGCGACGCCGTCCACCTCGCCCGTCGGCACGAGGCCGAAGTGACCCTCCACGCGTTGGTCGTCGAAGGCCCGCGCCGCCGCCGCGACACGCTTCGGCATCAGCTCCTGCTGCGAGAGGTGCAGCGTCGGCCGGATCACCTTCAGGTGGGCGTGCACGTCGGCGAGCGAGGCATACAGCTTGTCCTTCATGTCCTCCCGCAGGTAGCGGCAGTCGGTGCGGGGATAGCTGATCAGCTTCGCATCATAAAGTTTCTGCAGAATCGCCAGCGTGTCGGTCGCGGTCAGGCCGAACTTCTTCGACATCAGTTTCTGCATCTCCTGGAGATCGAACGGGAGCGGGGGCTTCTCGGTGCGCGACGTCTTCTTCTCGGTGGTACGATAGGTCGGCGGCGCTTTGGCCGCGGCGGCAAACGCCTCGCCCTTGGCCTGGCTCCAGAACACCTTCTTGTCGCGTTCGCTGCTGACCGTCGGGGTCGCGAGCAGCTTGAGGCGATCGGGCGAAGCCGCATAGGCGTCCAGTTCGGCCTTCGCCTCCAGGCCGCCAAACGTCCCATAGGCCTCCCAGAATTTCTGCGGGACAAAATTCTCGATCAAGAGGTCGCGGGCCACAATTAGCGCCAGGGTGGGTGTCTGCACCCGGCCCACGGACCACACTTTCCAGTCACCGCGACCGCGGGGCAGGGTCTTCGTCGCGAGGACGGTGACGTTCATGCCGACGAGCCAGTCGGCCTGGTCGCGGGTGAAACCGGCCTGGGCGAGACCATGGTAGTCCTGCAGCGGTTTGCGGGTGGCGAAGGCCTCCTGCAGGCCGGCCACGGTCATCGTCTGCGCCCACATGCGCGAGTAGGTGGTGCCCGCGGGCGCCCCGACGCCGCGCAGGGCCTTGCGGAAGATCACCTCGCCCTCGCGCTCGGCGTCGCAGCCGTTGACGATTTCGCCGCCGGCGTGGGCCGCCGCCTCCTGCCGCAGGAGGTCGATGAAATTGCCGCCATCCGCCCGCGGTTCCTCGACGAAATCCCAGAGCTTCGTCGGCACGATCGGGAGATCGTGGACGTTCCACGCGCCAAACTTCGGGTCGTAGGTTTCGGGCTTGGCCAATTCGAAGAGATGCCCGCGCGCCGACACCACGGTGAGCGCCGTGCCGTCCGCCAGGGTGCCGCGATGCGGGCCCTGGCCGCCAAACGACCCGCCCACGAGCGCAGCCGCAAAGTCCCGCGCCGCGGCGGGCTTTTCGGCAACGAGGAGGATCTTGGGCATCACGCGTATTTAGCACAGGGCGCGAGTTCCCGACAAGCGTCGCGAACCATCCCGGATCGCTGGGGGAGCCTTACGAGCGTCGGACGGCAGTTGGAAACCGCCACTCCGTCGAATTCCCGCACCCGCTCAATGAACTGAAGGTTCAGGTTCAGAACCTCGCGATGAACCAAAGCGCGGCATAAAGAATCACGACTCCTGTCAGTACCGAGCCACTTGCTGGTTTGGCGAAACGCCAGGTGGGATGACCGGTGACCGGGGTTTGCTCGTCACCATTATTTCGTCCCGACAAGAGCAGAACCGATACCGCTGGTGCGAACGCGATCGCGACGGAGTGAAGCCAAGGCAAACCGGTCGGTCCGCCCGACACGAAGCTGAATCCCAGATCGACCAGAAGGTAGCTGCTGCCAGCAGCGAACATTGCCGCAACTACCTTCCACCGGTGCCACGTTAAGCGTGTTAGCACAGCGGGTATTTGGGCCGACCGGTGTTCGCCTCGCCGGCAATTGTGGACAACGCGCTCTACATTCCGATCCGCCACCCAGCTCTGGGCCTTCGGCGAGTGAGACGCGGGGCAGTGCGTAGCGGATAAACGAGACCGCGACCGGCCAGGGCCGGACTCGGAAAGATTCGCCGCTCGCTGTGCCTCCCCGCGGCACCACGGGCACAAGACCACGGCGCGAGCCGGACGTGTGAAATCGTCGGCAAAGATATCGGCTGACGCGCCGAACGCTGGCGCGATAGGTGTGCAAAACTGGGGTACAACCACCCCAAAACGGACACCGCCGCCGCCGCCGGGAAACTCACCGGTTGATCGCGCTCAGGCGGAATTTTGGCCGCAAACCCCCATTCGGCCCGACCCCCGGTCAACTGAAGATCCGTTTTCCTGCCGGCCCCGCCCCCAGAGCCGGTTTTTGGCCGTGACGGGAAGAAACGACTATCCCGGGCGCCGCCGCGTAAATGCTCGAAGTCCATCGCCGGAGCCGCATTATCCCCAGGCGACTTGATGCTGGTGCTCCTTTCAACCCGAGTGCCCGAACCCCCAAACCATGTACACCCCCTCCCTGCGTTACTGTGCGACCTGGGTCGCGCGGCTGCTCCTCCCCGTGTTCGCGCCGGCGATCCTCACCGCGCAGGCGGTCTCGCCGGCATCCGCTCCCGCCAAAGTGCCGTCGGAGTTGATTGAACTGAGCCCCTTTGAGGTGAACACCTCAAAGGACACCAGCTACGGGGCGTTGAACTCCAACTCGATCACGCAGTTCAACACGGCGCTCAACCGCACACCGGTATCCGCCGACATCTTCACCGAAGACTTCATGCGCGATATCAGCGCCACCTCAATCGAGGAGATGATGCTGAGCTACGGCGCCGGGGCCGGCACCGTGATGTCGAACCCCGACTCCGACGCGCTCTCGCAGCAGCCCGGTGATCGCGTCGGCAACCAGGGGCTCGGCACGCGCGGTACGGGCGCGGGCATGATTCATCGCGACGGCTTCACCGCGACGGGCGGTTCCAATTCGGGTTCCACGGCCACGGGGATCACGAGCACCTTCGACGTGGAACGCGCCGAGGTCGTCCGCGGGCCCCAGGGGCTGCTCTATGGGGCCGGCGGGGCCGGCGGCACGCTCAACACGGTGTCAAAGCGCGCCGGCTTCAACCGCCGCCACGGCACCGGCACGTATCGTATCGACCAGTACGGTTCCAGGCAGGCTCAATTCGACTACAACTGGGGGGCGGACAACGTGGCGGTGCGCGTCACCCTCCTCAATGATGCGCAGCGCTACCGCCGCGTCTTCATTGGCTATGAAACCAAGGGCTACTACACGCAGGTGGCCTTCAAGGTGGCGCCGCTGCGCACCGTGGTGCGCGCGCAGGCCCAGGGTACGGTGAACGAGCGCATCCTCAACACCAACCAGGAGAACATCGGCTTCACCAACGCGGCGACGGATCCTCGCCACAATTACGGCCTCGCCTACATGCTGCGCAACAACCTCGCGGGCCCCGTCAACCCGGCCACCGGGCAGCCGTGGCCGCGCGGCGCCATCGCCAACGGTGGGCTCACCTGGGACAACATCAACTCCTGGGCCGGCTGGGCCGCCAGCGAGTACACCAGCAACAAGATCTACACGGTGAGCGCCGAATCGGTCTGGACCAAGTGGCTCTCCACCCAGTTCAACGTCATCTTCAACGACAACACCACCGATCGCGCCAACGGCAACATCGCCAATCTCAGCGCCCCGCTTCTCAACGGCAATCCGCTGAACGAATGGGCCAACGGGGCGGGTTTCGGCGATGTCGAGCAGCCGACCCGTCGCTGGGCGGTGCGCGGTTCGGCGATGCTGACCCGGGAGTTTTTCCGTGGCCGGGCCCAAACCCAGACGCTCCTCGGTTACGACATCGAATGGGCCGACACCGGCCCGACCAACTACCTCTATTACCTCGCTGATGTGAATTTCAATGTGGTCTACAACCCGGCCATCCCGTCGAACCTGGGTCGCACGCCGATGCCGACGATGTGGTGGCCGGTCGGCAGCAGTCCGGTGAAGCAGCCTTACCAGCGCGGTGGCTGGCTCTCGCCGCGCTTCACGGCCAACGGACAGAATTACGTGCGCATGGCCAGCAATCCGCGCGATCCGTCCTGGGTGGGCCCCAATAACCCGCTGGGCCTCGCGTCCCTCGCCGGGCTGCCCGGCGTCAGCGGGCAGAACAACGACGGTAACCACTGGGAGCAGCGCACGGCCGGCTACTACGCCTCGAATTACACGAGCTGGTTTCACGACCGCTTTGGCACGCTCGTCGGCCTCCGCGGCAACGAAACCTACAAACGCACGCCCAACATCACCGCGACGGTGGCCACCCCGTGGGCCGAGAGCACCAAGAACACGCGCAGCTACAATCTCGGTCTCAACGCCGGCGTCTTCGACTGGCTCCGCGCCTACTACAGCCTTTCGAGCACGTACAACACGCCGCTGGTGAATGCCAATGACCCGCTCGGCAACGCGCCCCGCACCTCGAGCGGCACCGGTCAGGAAATCGGCCTCAAGTTCAACTCCCGCGACGGCCGCCTCTCGGGCTCACTCCAATACTTCACCACCGATTCCAAGGACGAAATGATCAACGCGGGCACCGGGGTGCGCGACCTGGTGAATCCCAACGGCCTCAACGGCGCGCACAACGGCCCGGCGGGCGCCAAGAACCAGTGGGTCAACCTCGACCGCACCACCCAGGGCCTCGAACTCATCCTCACCGCCAGCCCCACCCCGCACTGGCGCGTGCGGCTGGCCGCCACGTCGGCCGACGGCCAGAATCTCACCGACAAGTCCTACCCGCTGCTGTGGAACGACCAGTTCTTTCTCCGGAACGGCGCCGTCACCTATCAGGATGGCGCCCCCTTCCTGGTTCCGACAACGCCGGGCGTCATCACCGCCAACATCGCCACGCTCAACCGCCAGATCAATCCCGCCACCATTCAGAACCAGGGCACCTGGGAACCGCTGACGATCGCCATGATGAATGATCGCACCAATCCCTACTGGGCGCAGCCGGCCGATGACAATGGCCGCCTCCTGACGAGCAATCTGCGCCGCGTCCTCCAATACTTTGTCGGAGCCAGCGGCACTGCCCGCAGCGGCGTGACCGGCCTCTCGACCAACGAGATTCCATATACTTGGGCGGATCCGAACGGTACCAAGGGCAGTACGGTGGTTGCCCGGAAGGGCGAATCCACCGTCGGCTACGCGCAATACCGCCTCGTGCTGACGAACAATTACACGTTCTCCGGCGACAATTTTCTGAAGGGCTTCGGGGTCGGCGGCACGGTGGCGGCGGGGTTGAAGAACCGCACCTTCTATTACAACGTCCCCGGCGGAGGGCGGTTTCGCTTCGGCTCACCCGACACGTGGCAGGCGAATCTCATCGTCTCCTACCGCCGCAAGCTCGGCCAACGCTTTGGCTTCGTCACGCAGGTCAACGTCGAGAATGTCTTCAATCACTACCTTCTCGGTACGCTGCCGAACAACGGTTCCGGCTTCACCAACCCCGCCAATCTCGGCGTCACGTTCTACGGCCAGCCGCGCCTGTACGTCTGGACGAACAGCGTGACCTTTTGACGGGTGCCGCGCAATTCAACCGGTCTCCGCTGCTGCACGGACGACCGCCTGGTGAGCCAGTTAATGATGCGCTGTTTTCCGGATGCATGGTCTTTTGTTTTGAGCGCAACGTGAACGGATGACGCGGAGACAGGCAGCGGGACGGGAGTGCAATTGTTCGTGGATGACCGGATGGGAGCTATCGGGGAAGTGCTCCGGCAAAAGGGCGAAGAGCGCGTTGCGGATCAAGGCGAGATTGGGCGCTTCGCCCCTGGCGCTGAGCAACAGGAAGCGGCGATTCTGCCCGATGAGTTTCAACCGCTCCACCCGTGGCGTCGCACTCCCGCCCAGCCGCCGATCGCGGTCCTTCAACGCATAACAGGCCGGACTCCAGGCCAGCAGCGCCGCCGGCCGGCCCCGCACGCGCACGACTTGGCGCAGATCATCGCCCACGGGGCGCCCGGCCTTCAGGTAGTGGCGTTCAGTCAGTTGCTCATCAAACCACGCAACCTCTTCCGGACCCACGATGGCTACTTCAATTTACGGCCGCTCGGCGGTCGCTCCGGATGTCGTCTCTGCAGATACATGGACAGGATTCATCCATGGTATCCACACTCGGATTGCCGATTTTGTCTGGAAAAAATCATGCGCACGAGTGCCACGGGCTTACGCGCCCCTAACAAGGGGCCATGGAGGTTGCGTTGGCGAGTTCCAGCTTGTCGATGACGCCGTCGCCGTTGGCGTCCAAGGCGGCGAAAAGCGGATTCATGCGGGCCATGTCACCTTCGCGGCCCCGCCCACCTTCCGGCCGGCGATCCTGAGCCAAACTGGCGTGGCTGACGAACACGAGCGACGCGAGACCGAGCGCCAGGCGAAGGGAGTGAGCGGATCGTGTGGGAGTTCGCCGACCACAAGAATTTCAAGACCATCAACCAGATTCAGCTGCTGGATGTGCCCGGCGACGTGACCCGGGCGAGATTCTCCGCTGACACGCGGTCGAAGCCGATCCGGCGCGACCCGGCTCCAGTCGGGTAACAGGTCGATTACCAATCCGCGTTCGACCGCGGGACGTCGATCCTGTGTCGGTGGGACGTGCGAACCGCCACCCTTGCGCTTGCCCTCCTGACCGTGACCACGGCTCCGGCCGTCGGCGGTGCCACCCCCACGGCGGCGGAAAATTATGAGGAGCATTGCGCCAGTTGCCATGGGGCCAACGGCAAGGCGCAGACGCGGCTCGGCAAGAAGTCGGGCGCCAAGGATCTCTCCGATCGCAGCAGCGCGGGGAAACTTTCCGACGCGGAGCTATTCCAGACGATCAAGTTCGGTCGGAAAGACAAGAAAGGGGAGGAGACCATGGAGCCGTTTGGAAAAGATCTTTCCGACGCGCAGATCACGGAACTGGCGGCCTACGTGCGCCGTTTCACCAAGTAAATCCGCCGGCCTTCGCCTTCCCGCTTTCCTATGATCCTCAAGTTTCCCCGTCTCCCGATCCCGGTGGTCTTTGGCGGCCTGGCCCTCTGGTCGGCACTGCTGGTCTCCTGTGTCGTCGGCAGTCGCACGCTCCTCGTGCCGCCGCAGATCGCCGGCGCGAATTTTGTCGGCTCCCAGAGCTGCACGAAGTGCCACTCGAACCTTGCGCGTGGGTTCCACGATGCCACGCATGCCCGGCTGACGCTCAAGGCGGAGGATGGCACCAGCCGCGACGTCTCGTGTGAGTCGTGCCACGGGGGCGGCAGTCTGCACGTGAAGGCGGGCACCCGCCAGACCATCCTCAATCCGAAGATTGCGCCGGAGACCTGCCTGCAATGTCACCCCAACACGCGGGCGGAGTTCAGTCTGCCGTACACGCATCCGGTGCTGGCGGGCAAGATCGCGTGCACGAACTGCCATGATCCCCACCAGGGTGAGGCCAGCGCCGCCGGCGGCGCGCGTGCCCTGCAGTCCCAGACCAACGCGACCTGCGCGAAGTGCCACCCGGCGCAAACCGGACACTACACGTTCCAGCATGAGGCGATGCGCGAGGGCTGCGTGAGCTGCCACTCGCCGCACGGTTCGGTCAACGACAAGATGCTGAAGTCGCGCGGCACGAGCCTGTGCTACCAGTGCCACTTCCAGCCCCAGGACAGCGCCACGCAGATTACGCACGGCGGGTTCAACCACAGCCAGAACGTCATCCGCGGCACCTGCTGGACGGCGGGCTGCCACGAGGCGATCCACGGCTCCAACGTGAACTCCAACCTGCGCTACTGATGCAACCGGCAAACTTTTCCCCTTTGAAATCACCCCGCGTCATGATTTTCACTTGCCGCTCCCTCCTGGTCGCCGGACTTCTGCTACCTCTGCTGACGAGCGCTCAAGTCGTCACCGAAGGAACCGTCGCCATCGGAGGGGGCGGCGCCCTGCTTGAGGGCAGCCAGGCTGCGTTGCAGCAGCGCCTGCGGCAACGGAAGGACGGCTTCGGTGGGATCGAGAATTTCTCCGTGACCCGCACAACCGACGCGACGCTCCTGCGCTTCGACGCCCGCTTGGTGCCCGGCGACGAGGACTACCGGCTGGCGGTGCGGTGGGAGCGCTTTGATGCGTATTATGTCGAGGCCAGCTACAAGACCTTCCGGACCTTCTACGACGGCTCGGGCGGACGTCTCGTCCCCCGCAACCTGGCCCTCTCCTATTTCGACGAGTCCCTCGCGCTCGATCGCAGCTATTTTTCCTTCGAGATTGGCACCCTCGTGCCCGACCGCCCCCGGTGGCGGCTGCGCTACGACCGCAACACGCGGGACGGGACCAAGGATTCCCTGCGCTGGGGCGACAGCAACCTCGCGGGGAACCCGTTTTCCCCCCGGGCGTTCATCCCGTCGTACCTGGTGGTGGATGAGGAGCGCGACATCGTGACGGCCGAGGTGGGCGAGCGGACGGAGGGGCAGGCCTGGCAGGTGGCGGGGCGGTATGAGCGGACGAAGGTGGGCGATCGCCACGTGGCGCGGCGGCGCGCCCTCGAGAATCAGGACCGCTACGTGACCATGAACGAGGGCTCGAGCACGGATTTGTTTTCGGGTCACGCGTACTATGAGCGGGTGTTCCGCGAGGGACTCCGCGGCTCGGCCGGCGGTCTGGTCACCACGATCGACAGCAACGTGACGGGCAGCAAAATTTACGGGGGCACCCCCGACGCCGCGTACTCCCCGACCTTTGCCCGCCGCCAGGCCCAGGACGTCGGCTATTACGGCCTGGTGGGGGACAGTCGCGTGAAGCAATACCTTGGCAACCTGAACCTGGTGTACCAGCCCGCCAAATACTGGACCATTCTGCCCGGCGTGAAATACGAGCACCTGCGGCAGGACAGCGGTGAAACCCACGTCGACACGGACTTCGGTGGGGGGGCGGCGGCCGCGGCCATCCAGCGCTCCATCGAGGCGGACAGCCGGAACTCCTGGAACGAAGTGACGGAGGACGTGGAGGTCCGGTATGCGCGGGCGGGGGATTGGCACCTCGCGGCGCGGGCGCAATGGAACCAGGGGACCGGGGCACTGGCGGAGCAGAGCATCCTGCAACCGACGCGGGCGACGGTGATCGATCGCGACACCGATTATGAACGCCTCGGCCAGCGCTACACGGCCAACGCGACGTGGTACGTGCGCGCCGGCCTGACGCTGGGGGCGCAGTACAATTATCGTCTGAAGATTGGCAACTACACCGCGCGGCGGGACAACACCTCGAATGCCACGAACTCGCGGGATCGTTATCCGCAGTTCATCGCGGATCAGGACATCGAGAGCCAGGACGCGAACGTGCGTCTTTCGTGGCGGCCGCGGGCGACGCTGAGCCTGGTGACGCGGTACGCCCACCAGAAGGCGACGGTCACCTCGACGATGGACAATCTCCCGGCCATCGAGCACGGCCGGCTGACGCGCCATATCATCACGCAAAGCGCGACCTGGAATGCCACGCCGCAACTTTACTTCACCGGCGCGGTGAATGTGACCTACGATCAACTGGCGGTGCCCTCCCACCGGCTGACCTTCAACAGTGACAACAATTACACGAGTGCCTCGCTCGGGGCGGGCTGGGCGGTGGGGAAGGCGACCGATCTGCTGCTCGATGCCAACTATTACCGGGCCGACAATTACACCGACAATCCCGAGGTGACGCTGCCCCTGAACGCGGGGGCGCTGCTGCAGAGTGCGTTCCTGACGTGGGTGCGGCGGCAAAGCGACCGGCTCGTCTACACCGTGCGCTATGGTTACGCGACGAACCGGGACGGCACGTTTGCGGGGTTGCAGGATTTCAGCGCGCACCTCGTCTACGGCAAGGTGCAATACAAGTTCTGAGCCACCCGGCATGGCGCAGACGGGGAAAGCGAAGCGCGTGGGGAAGCAGGTGCTCGCGGGCCTGGCGGGATTGTTGGCGGCGGTCCAATTCGTCCGCCCGGCGCGGAACGAGGGGGCAAGCGTTCCGGGGCCCGACTCGCTGGTGGTTCGCCACCAGGCTCCCCCCGAGGTGCGGCGAATCCTCGAGGTGGCCTGCTATGACTGCCATTCGGAGTACACGGATTATCCGTGGTACGCGGAGATCCAACCTTCCGGCTGGCTGCTCGCGTGGCATGTGCGTCGCGGCAAGCAGGCGATGAACCTCTCGGAGTTCGGACGCCTCAGCGCCAAGGCCCAAAGCAAGCGTCTCCAGTATATGATCGAGGCGATGGCGGAGGGTGCCATGCCGCCCCGCTCCTACCAGTGGATGCACGCTGACGCCCGCCTGAGTGAAAGGGAGATTCGGACGTTCACGGCCTGGGCGGAAACCGTGCAGGCGAAACTTGCCCCGTAGCGGGGTGAAAGGGGGCGCGGTGAGCCGGACGCGGGCGTCGGCCTTCCCGCCGACTATTCGGCTGAGAAGCGCCGCCAGGCGGCGATGCTGCGGGTGAGGACGTCGCGCGGTTCCGCCTTGATGTTGTAACCCTGGAAACCGACCGGCCCCGTGTACCCCACCGTCCGCAGCAGCCGGAGGAAGGCACCGAGATCGTAGGTGCCTTGGTCAAGCGGCTGGATGAGGCGATCCCAGCCCATTTTGCGGGTGTCGCCGGTGTCGGCGCCGCTGAGGGTGACAAACATGAGGCGCGGCAGGGCGGCACGCAGCACCGGGACCGGGTCGCGTTCGGCGCCCTCGACCTTGAGCCAATGGCAGAGGTTGAACGTCACGCCGACGTCGGGCCGGTTGACCTGGTGCGCCACGCGGATCGCGTCGTCGACGCGTTGGATCCAGAATCCGGAGTGTGGGTACAGGGCGACCCGCACCCTCTGGGCGGCGGCAGCCTCCGCGATGGCGCGAATCTGGGCCACGGCAAAGGCGTCGCCGTCGGACGAGGAGGGGGCATGGAAGGTGCCGTCGCCACGGGCGACCTTCTGGACGGCGAGCCAGAGCACGGTGTCGCGGCCGCGCATCGCCGCGAGCCACGCCCGCAACGCCTCATTCGGTGCGGGCGTGGCGGGATCGAGGGTGATGACATGGTAGCCGTTGAAGAACTTCAGGCCGGCGGCGGCGATGGCGGGAGCCATGGCTTCGTCGGGGACGCGCCCCCCAAAACCGTCGTAGCCGAGTTCGCGCAGCATCGCGGGCACGACGTCGGGGCCGCCCCGGGCGATGTTGTCCATGGCGAAGAAGGCATTGGCGGCGCCGGTTGGCGTCGGGGCGGCGAGCGACAGGGCGAAGGCCAGCAGCGCCGCCGTGGGAAGAAAGGAGGGAACTTTCATGGCGCGGAGGCTGACGCCGCCGGGTCGACGGCGCGAGCCTCGCGTGGCGGCGACGGCCCGCCCGCTGCCGGAATCACGGCCCCGGCGCAAACCCGTCCTCGGTGCCGGATTGCACGTGGTATTGACCGGTACGCGTGGTGCCGCTGCGGGTGTTGTAGAGTTCGATCACCCGGGTCAGTTCGAGGAGACCGAGTTTCCCGTTACGGTCGGTGTCGGCGGAGTGATAGGTCGTCAGGGTCACGATCGTGGCTCCGACCCGCGTGGGATCCGGCGCAAAACCATCCTCGGTGCCCGCTTCAACCAGATAACATCCGGTGCGCGTGGTGCCGAAGCGGGTATTGTAGATCTCGATGACGCGGGTCAGTTCGAGCAGGCTGATGCGGTTGTCGCGGTTGGAATCGGCGCTATGAATCGTGACCTGGCTGATGACCAACGGATCCGGCGTCGCGATCACTTGGGCGAGGGTGCCGCTCTGGCGGAAGAGCGCGAGGGCCACGAGCGAGTGGTTCCCGGTGGTGCCGGCCGGCACGTTGAGCGTGTAGGCAAACGCGATGGGGGTCGTCGGAATGTCCGTCCAGGCCCACTCCACCAGGTTGGTCGCGCCGACGGTCGGTTTGACGTCGCCTTCGTTGCCCGAGCCGGAGGCATAGCTCCAACCCGGAGGCAGGAGCAATTGCCAGCCGAGTCCGGCGGTCGCATTGCCATAGGTGAGCGTGTTGAAGACCGTGACCGTGCCGCCGGCCTGGTAGCCGGCGCCGGAAACCGCGTGGGTGGCGTGGGCATCCACCACGGTCAGGTTCGCCGAATCGCTGAGGCGGTTGCCCGCCACATTGCCGACGGCCACGCGGTAGACGCCGGTGGCGGCCAGTGTGAGGTTGCCGAGCGTCAGCGACGAGGTCGTCGCGCCGGGAATCGGGGTGTTGTCCTTGCTCCACTGGTACGCCAGGGGCGCCGTGCCGGTCGCCGTCACGCTGAGCACCGTGCCGGTGCCAATGCCGACTGCCAGGCTTTGCGGCTGAACCGTGATGGCCGGCGGAACGTTCACCGTGAGCAACCCGGCGGCGCTGGTGATGGATCCCGCGGAGTTGCTCACGATCACGTCGTAGCTCCCCGCGTCGGCGGGGGCGGCGTTGAAGAACAGCGCCGGGCCGGTGGCCCCGGGGATGACCGTGGTGTTCTTGCGCCACTGATACATGAGGGCGGGGCTGCCGGTGGCCACCACCGTGAAGCCGGCATTGCCGCCGGCTGTCACGGTTTGCGCGCCGGGCGGGGTGAGGATGACGGGCGCGACCGCCGTGAGCGTAACGGCGAGGTTGGCGGCCGCGCTGTTGACGGTCCCGGTGCTGTTGGTGACGACGACCAGGTAGCTGCCCGCATCGGCGGTTTGCACGTTGGTCAAAACGAGGATGCTTCCGGTGGCGCCCGGAATCGGATTCGCGCCCGCGGCATTGCCCTTCATCCATTGGAACGTGGGGGCAGGAGTGCCCGTCGCGACGACGGTGAAGCTGGCGTTCGCCCCCACCGCCACCGTTTGGCCCAGGGGATGCGTCGTGATAACGGGCTGGGCCGCGACGCTGTAGGTCGTGACCGTCTCCACCAAGCCGGAGGAACCCGTATAGGCGCCGCCGGTGGTGCGGGCCCGGGCGCGAATCAGGCCGTTACCCGTGAAACTCGGTCCGGTCAGCTCCCAACCGGCGCCGGCCGCGCCGCCGAACCGCACGCCCGTACCAAGCAGAGTCCACGTGCCGCCGGCATCCGTCGATCGCTCAAAGGTGACATGCAACGTCTCGGGCGAGGTGCCGCCCCGCAGCCATTGCACGCGGTTGCCGCCGGTGACCGTGAGGCTCTGAAAGGCGGCGTCGTTGTCGAGGCGCGCGAGAAAATTACGCGGCACTCCGTTGACACTCGTGAAGGCGCCGGCGAGGACGATCTTGCCGTCGGCCTGCAGGGCAGCGCTGTAGGCGAGATCGTCGTCGGCGCTGGCAATAAAACCGGCATCAAGCGTGCCGTTGGCATGGAGGCGGGCGACCCGGACGCGGGCCACACCGCCGACGGTGTTGAAGGAGCCGCCGACGATAATTTTTCCATCGGCCTGCAGCGCGAGCGTGTACACGGCGCTGTCGACGTTGGGATCGAAGCCCAGGTCGGGCGTGCCGTCGGCATTGAGGCGCGCCACCCGGTTGCGCGTCACGCCGCCGACCGTGGAAAACTGGCCGCCGATGACGATCTTCCCGTCCGGCTGCACGGCGAGGCTGGTCACGTCGCTGTTGGCATTGGGATCGAAGCCAGTGTCGAGCGTGCCGTCGGCGTTGACCCGGGCGATACGGTTGCGGGTCACGCCGCCCACGGTGTCGAAGTTGCCGCCGAGGACGATCTTGCCGTCGGCCTGCACCGCGGCGGTGTAGACCGAACGGTTGGCATTGGGATCAAAGCCAGTGTCGGGCGTACCGTTGGGATTGAGCCGCGCGAGGTGGTTGCGCGCCGCCCCGCCCACGACGGTGAAGGGGCCCGCGATGACGATTTTCCCGTCTGGTTGGATCGCCAGGCCGGAGACCGGAGCATCGGCATCGGGATCGAAGCCGGAGTCGAGCGCGCCGTTGGCGTCGACCCGCGCGAGCCGATTGCGGGTGACGCCGCCCACGGTGGTGAAAGATCCGCCGAGGACGATGGCGCCGTCCGTCTGTACCAGGACGCTGGAGACGGAATTGTTCACGTCGGGATTGAAGCTCAGGTCGAGCGTGCCATCGGCACCGAGCCGCGCGGCGCGGTGCGGAGTTGCGCCGCCAAAGGCGGTGAAGTTGCCGCCGAGCACGTTCTTCCCATCCGGCTGCACCGCGGTCGTGAACACGAGGTTGTTGGCATTGCCGTTGGCGCCGCCGTCGAGACTGCCCGCCGCGGTGCCGATCCCTTGGAGATCGCAGACAAACGCGGCTGCCATCGGATCATCGGTCGCGAGGGTGAGCGTCGCGGTGCGAAGGCCGGCGGCGGTCGGGGCGAAGGTCACCGTAAACGTCGAAGTGCCGCCGAGTGTGGCCACAGGGGAAACCGGCTGCTGCGTCACGGTGAATTCGGCCGTGTGGGCGCCGCTGACGGCGACCTTGGGTGCGCCGGTCAGGTTGAGCGCGGCGCCGCCGGTGTTCGTGATGGTGAAGGTGCGCAGGGCGGTGCCCGTGTTGACCACGACGCGACCGAAGTCGGTGTCGTCGCCGATTCCGGAGAGTCCGCTGGCGTTGGGCACGCCCATGGTCGAGCCGGCCACACCGATGGCGGGGGCCGGGGCGGCGGCCAGGGCCACGGTGCGCCGGGCGGACGCACCCCCGGTCACCAGCGTGAATTGCGATCCGGGGGGGAGGGGGCCGAAGGCGACTGCGGTGGGGACGGTGCGATTCGCGGTGTCGTTGGTGCCGAGCTGGCCATCCGAGTTGGCGCCCCAGGCCGCGAGCATGCCGTCCGCCGTGAGGACCAGGCTGTGGCCCGCGCCGGCCGCGAGGGCCACGATGGTTTGGTCGGCGAGAGCGGTCGCCCGGTTGACGGCGACGGGCACGTTCCGGTTCGTCCGGGTGCCATCGCCGAGCTGACCGGAGCTATTATCGCCCCAGGCGACCAGCGTATCGTCGGAGCACAGGGCGAGGCTGTGAGCCCCACCCGCGGCGAGGGCTACCACGGTCTTGCCGGCGAGCTGACCCGCGATGTTGACCAAGGCCGGCCCGAGTCGATCGATCATGGTGCTGTCGCCGAGCTGGCCGGCGTGGTTCCGGCCCCAGCCGGCCACGGACCCATCGGAACAGAGGACCAGGGTGTGCGAGGCGCCGGCGGCGATGGCCGCGATGGTTCGTCCGCTGAGCGGCGAGGTGGCCCCCGTCGTCAGGGCGGTCACGGGCACGGCGCTGTCCGCCGTGGTGCCGTTGCCAAGCTGGCCGTAGGCGTTGCCGCCCCAGGTGACCGCGGTGCCATCCGCGCACAGGGCCACGCTGTGCCGCTCGCCCGCTGCAATGGAAACCACGGTGCGGCCGGAGAGCGCACCCGATGTATCCACCAGAACCGGTACGGCGCTGGCGGTGGTGGCGTTGTGCCCGAGCTGGCCGGACGCGCCGGCTCCCCAGGCGACGACGGTGCCGTCGGCGCACAGCGCGAGCGTGTGCAACTGCCCCGCGGCGATCGCCACCACGGTCCGGCCCGCGAGAGCTCCGGTCAGGGTGACGGCGACTGGGACGAGACTGTCGACCATGGTGCCGTTGCCGAGCTGGCCGGCGCTGCCCTGGCCCCACGCGGCCAGGGTGCCGTCGGCGCAGAGCGCCACGGTGTGATTTTCGCCCGCGGCGAGATCCACGATCCTTCTGCCGCCCAGGATTCCCGTGGCATCGACGGCGACCGGCACCCGGGTGGCCACGGTGCTGTGGTTGCCGAGCTGGCCGAAGCCGTTGCCGCCCCAGGCGAGGCCGGTGGGCCGGCCCAAGGCGATTAAGGGACCGCTGCCGTTGTCGAACGGATGCAGGGCGCCGTGCACGTCGATGAGCGGAACCCAGGCGGTGGCGGTGCCCGTAAACACCCAGCCGCCGCCACCATGCCACCACCACAAGCCGGTGCCGCGAATGGCGAAGTTGAAGGGGCTCTCGTTGGCGTCGCCGTTGACGAAGCTGACGTAGGCGGTCCGCGTGCCGGTGACGGCGGGGTCAAACTTGACCTTGAATGTCGTGGTGGATCCGCCGCTCACGGAGGCGGCGGGTTGCTGCGTGACCGTGAACTCGCCCGGGAGCGCATTGCCCCCGATCACCGTGACGGTGCCGACGCTGAGCGATCCGAAAGCGGAGTTGTGGATGGTGAACGTGCGTTCCCGCGACCCGCCAAACACCCACACGCTGCCAAAATTCGTGTGATCCAGCGGACTGGGAAAGATGTCGCCGTCGATGATGTTGAGGTTGTTGCCCGTGACCTCGATCTCCGCGGCGACCTGGAGCAGGAGCGTGCCTTCCCCGTTAATGGCAAACGTGTAGGGGCTCAGGCCGGTCACGTTGCTGGCGACGCTGACGGTCGCCCAACGGATGCCGGCCGCACTGGGATCGAAGGTGACGTCGAAGGTCTGTGACGTGGAACCGGGAATGGACGTGGGAATGGGGCCGGTCAGGGTAAAGTCGGCGGCGTTGACGCCGCCCAATGTCACGCTGGCGATGTTTAACGCGGCGCCGCCACTGTTCGTGAGGGTGAACGTGCGCAGGCTGGTGGTTGCACCGGTCACTGACGTGGCGGGAAAGGTGGTGTGATCTCCGAGGTTTGGGGTGAGGTCACCGAGGTTGATGAGGGTGCCGTTGCCGAAGATCCCGATGTTGGGCTTGGGCAAGACCGCATCCTGACCGCGGCCATGCACCGTGAAGGTAAACGGGTTGTCGCCAAAGTCGTCGTTGAAGATCGTGAGCGTGGCGGTCTGCGGACCGAAGGCCACCGGATCGTAGGTGACGTCGAACGTCGTGGTACCGGTGATGGCGGGGATGATCACCGGCGTCGTCAGCACCGGGGTCGTGAATTCCGCCACGTTCGAAGTGAGGCCCGAGATCGTCAACGGCACGGGACCGGAATTCGTAATCGTGAAGGTGTGGGTGGCGAAGGCGCCGCCGTTCCAGACCACGGCGCCGAATTCCCTGCCGTCATCGGGCAACGACGAGATGAGGGTGGCGCCATTGGTGATGTTGACGCCGTTGCCTGAGACGGCGATCTCCGGGTTGCCGGTGCCGTTGCCCTGCACGGCGAAGACATACGGGTTGGCGGCGGGATCGTCGTTGGCGATGGTGATGGTCTCCAAACTCAGCCCGGCGGCGCCAGGGTTGAAGATGACACTGAAAAACATCGTGTTGCTGATCCCGGGGTTGATGGTGGCCGGGAGCGGCTGGGAGGTCGCGACGACCATGAACTCCGCCGGATTGCTCGAGACGATGCCACCGGCGGGGATGTGCAGCGGGGTGCTGCCGAGATTCTGAATGTTGAAGTAGCGGGGCTGGGTGAAGCCGCCGCTCACGGGGAAGTTGCCGAAGTCGGTGTGATCCGGCAGCCCGGGCAAGAGGTCTCCGTTGGCAATCGTTAGAAGGGATATGCCGTCCTGCACCAGCATCTGCGGCCCGAGGCCGAGGCCTTTGATCGCAAACGTGGAGGTGGCTTCGTCGCAATCGTCGTTGGCGAGGGTCAAGGTGGCCGTGCGCCCGCCCGCGCCGGTCGGCAGGAAGGTGACCGTGAAAATGGTGCTGGCCCCGGCGGGAATGGGATTGAGGGCTGGCTGGGTCACCGTGAATTCGCCCGCGTTGAGGCCACTCAGCACCACCGGCGCGCCAGCAGGAGTCAGGTGCAGAGCCGCGTTGCCGCTGTTGGTGATGGTAAACGTGTGGGTCACGGGCGTGCCGCCACTCACCGCCATGCCGCCGAAGTCGGTGCCGTTGGCGACGAGCGGAAGGATGCTGCCGGCCACGATGCCGGCCCCGCTGCCGCCGCTGAGGTCGATCTCGGGGGCGACGCCGTTGCCGCTGATGAGAAAGTCGTGGGGGTTGGCGGGGCTGTCGTCGTGCGCCACGGTGAGCGTGGCGCTGCGCAGACCGATCGCACCGGGTAGAAACGTGACGTTGAACGACGTGAGACCGCTGGGCGGGATGGTTAGGGGGAATGTCAGCGGACTGAGGGTGAAATTCGACGGATTGACTCCACCGAGGCTGATCCCGGTCACGTTCAACGGCCCGTTGCCGGAATTTCTCAGGGTGAAGGTGTGCATCACGGGTGCCGCGCCACACATCGGGCCGTCGCCGAAATCGGTGGCGTCGCCCAAATTCGGCGTCACGTCGCCGTCGGGGATCGCGACGCTCAGCCCGCTGACGATCAGAATGGGGGCAAGGCCGTTGCCCTGTACGGCGAAGACATACGTGCCTTCGTCGGCGTCGTTGCTGACGATCGAGAGGTTCGACGTGCGCAAGGTGGGGAAAGGCGGATCGAAGCTGACGTTGAACGTCATGGTGCCGCCAGCCACGACGGCGGCGGGGAGGGCCGGCGTGATCGCGCCCACGGGAAATTCCCCCGCGTTGCTCGAGGTGATCGCGGTGACGTGCAGGATGCCGGTACCCAAATTATGGATTGTGAAGGGGTGGGGTGGCGACGCGCCGGCGTGCACCAGAAAATCTCCGAACATCGTGCCGTCCGTCACGACGGGGGATAAATCGCCGTTGAGGATCACGGCCGCCGGGCTGCCTCCGGTGACTTCGATTTCAGGGGTGGCGATGCCGTTGCCTTGCAGGGCGAAATCGTAGGCGCTCTCGTCGCAGTCGTTGCTGGCGAGAGTGATCGTGGCGGTGCGCGTGCCGGCACCGGTGGGCATGAACGTGATCGTGAACGTCGCGGTGCCGCCTCCGGCGGGAATCGTCGTGGGAACGGGCTGCGTCACGGTGAACTCGCCCGCGTTCAGGCCGGTCACGATGACCGGGTTGGGGGTCGGCGTCAGGACGAGGGGCGCGGTGCCGGTGTTCGTGAGGGTGAACGTGTGTGTCACCGGGGTGCCGCCGCCCAGGAGGATGCTCCCGAAGTCCGTCCCATCGGTGACGCTCGGGGTGGAATTGCCGTCGACGATGCTCACGTTGCCGCCGCCGCTCACGTCGATCTCGGGACCGACGCCGTTGCCGCCGACGACGAAGTCGTAGGGGTTTACCGCAGGGTCGTCATTGGCGAGGCTGATGATCGCCGTGCGGGGCCCGAGGGTGCCGGGGGTGAAGGTAACGGTGAAGGTGACGGTGTCGCTGGCGGCCACGGTCGCGGCGGCGGGTTGCGACACCGCGAAGTTGGTGGGGTTGGCGCCGCCCACCGTCACGATCGGATTGCCGGTCAGGTTCAGCGGAGTGTTGCCAAAATTGTGAATGGAGAACGTATGGGTGACCGGGGTGCCGCCGCACAGCAGCACATCGCCGAAGGCGGTGGCGTCGCCGCCGGTGGGCGTGGTGTTGCCGTCGAGAATGGTCACGCTGAGGCCGCGGACGAGCATCTGGGGCGCGGTGCCGTTGCCCTGGATGGCGAAGACGTAGGGGTGCTTGTCGGTGTCGTTGTTCGCAATCGAGATGATGGCGGTGCGCAGGCCGATGGCGCTGGGATTGAAGGTGACTTGAAACGGCGTCGTGCCGGTGAGGGCGGCCACGAGGGCGGCCGGGACCGCCGTCACGGTGAAGTCCGCCGCGTTGGTTCCGCTCACAGCGATCAGGTCGGGCGTGCCGGTCAGGTTCAGATCGGCCGCACCGGTGTTTCGAATCGTGAAGGTCCGGGTGAGGGTGGCGTTTCCCGCCTCGGCCACACTGCCGAAGTCCGAATGGTTCGCGAGGGTTGGCACCGCAGCCCCGGGCGGGATGATGAGGTTGTTGCCGAGGACGTCGATTTCGGGGATGGGTGCGGGCGGCCCGGCCACCAGGGCCAGCGAGTGGCTGGAAGCCTGTCCGCTGAAGATGCCTGTGAAGCGGGCGCCCGGGCCCAGCGTCGACATATCGACGGCCACCGGGACCAGGCTCGCCGTGGTCGTGTTGTCGCCGAGCTGGCCGGAGAAATTATTTCCCCAGGTGGCCGCGGTGCCATCCGAACACCGCACCAGCGTATGCGACGCGCCGGCCGCGATGGCGACGACCGTCTTGGTGGCGAGCACGCCTGACGATGTCACATTCACCGGGACGAGGCTGGCCGTCGTCGTGTTATTGCCGAGCTGGCCGTTGGAGTTGACACCCCAGGCGGCGACGGTGCCGTCGGAGCACAGGGCGAGGCTGTGACGATCGCCCGCGGCGATGGCCACGACGGTCTTGCCGTTGAGTGCGCCCGCCGTGTTGACCAGGACGGGCACGAGACTTTGGGACGTGCTGTTGTTGCCGAGTTGCCCGCTGGGGTTCCAGCCCCAGGCGGCGACGGTGCCATCGGAGCACAGCGCGAGGCTGTGCGCATAGCCCCCCGCGACGGCCACGACCGATTTGCCCGCGAGCACACCGGAGGTCGAGACCAGGACGGGCAACAGGATTTGGATCGTCGAGCTGCCGGCGCCGACCTGGCCCTGGTTGTTGTTGCCCCAGGCGGCGACGGTGCCGTCGGAGCAAACGGCGAGGCTGTGATTGAAACCCGCGGCGATGGCCACGACGGTCTTGCCGGCGAGCACGCCCGTGGCATTGACGAATTGCGGGGTGGAATAGCCGTTGTTGGTGTTGTTACCGAGTTGGCCGGCATCGTTCACGCCCCAGCCCAGCACCCGACCGTTCGAGCATAGGGCCAGGTTGAATCGATTGCCGGCCGAGATTGCCGCGATGCGTTCTCCGGCGGGCACGGCCGACGTGTTCACCAAGACCGGCACCGTGCTGTTCGAGATGCCGCCGTCGCCGAGTTGGGAATACAAATTCCAGCCCCAAGCCGCCATGGTGCCATCAGCGTTCAAGGCCAGGCTGTGGCCGACGCCGGTGGAGAGCGCGACGACCGTCTTGGTGGCCAGCACCCCCGACTTTACGACCGCGGCCGGCAGGTGGGTTTGCGCGTTGGTGTTGTTCCCGACCTCGCCATAGAAATTGCCGGCCCAGGCGAAGGGGCGTTTGGTATTGGCCCACACGAGCACGAGATCGTTGCCGGTGCCGCCGAAATAATTCGCCACGAAGTTGTAGGTCGTCGCGGCGAACGTGAGCGCCACGCCCTGCCCCTGGCCGAGATTGGCAAACGTGCCGCCGATGAAGCCCAACCCGGGGTTCCGCACCACCATCAACTCGGTGCCGACGGCGGGTGCGTAGTTGAGCGTGAAGGCGACGGTATCGCCGGTGGCGATGCTGCCGGCGGTGAGCGGGACTTCCGCCCCGGTGGTGTAAGTGGCGGCAACGACGGCGGCTCGCAGCCCCATTGCCGCGGAGAGGCAGCCCGCGAGCGTCAAGGTACGCAGGGTGGCGCCGATCGCGGATTCGGTTGGGTTGGTTTTCATGAAATGTTCGGTGCGAAGCACAGCGTTGGGGTTGGGTCAGAGTGGGTCGAAAGGAGAGGGGCGAACTGCGGAGCCGCTGTGGCGAATCGCGGACGGGAGCGCCAGGCTTCGAATGGCGCCCGCCGGTCAGAGACACGGCGCTACTCCCAGGCGCATTACCGCCAGCCGCCAGATCCTCCCGCCGGTCACGGCCGACCTGCGGGAAAGCAGCGCCCACCCGCGCGATTCGCCCGCCAAGTTCATGGCACGGTGCGATCCGTCAGATCCAGTTTTGGATGCGAGACACCGTCAGCGCGGAGCAATCTGCCGGCACCCGGGACGGGTGCGCTCCCCGGACCAAATTTGGGATCGCGGAGAACGACCCGATGGACCCGCGTTGGCGGATAGATGTTCAGGACAGCAGCGATGTCACGACTTCGCCGTGCACATCCGTCAGCCGGTAGCGGCGGCCCTGGAACTTGTAGGTGAGCCGTTCGTGGTCGAGGCCAAAGAGGTGGAGAATGGTGGCGTGCAGGTCGTGGATGTGCACGGGGTCGCGCGTGACGTTGTAGCCGTACTCGTCGGTCTCGCCGAAGGTGAGGCCCGGCTTCACCCCCCCGCCCGCCATCCAGATCGTGAAACAACGCGGATGGTGGTCGCGGCCGAAGCTCCCCGCCGTGAGCAGGCCCTGGCAATAATTGGTGCGGCCAAACTCGCCGCCCCAGACGACGAGGGTGTCGTCGAGCAGGCCGCGGCGCTTGAGGTCGCTGACCAGCGCGGCCGTGGCTTGGTCCGTCTGTTGGCACTCGCGTTTGATGCCGCCGGGCAGGCCGGCGTGGTGATCCCAGTCCTGGTGGTACAGCTGAATGAAGCGCACCCCGCGCTCGGCCAGGCGGCGGGCGAGCAGGCAATTGGCGGCGAAGGTGCCGGGGGTGCGGGCGTCGGGCCCGTAGTCGTCCAGCACGTGATCCGGTTCGTCCTTGAGGTCGGTCACCTCCGGCACGCTCGTCTGCATCTTGAAGGCCAGCTCGTAATTGGCGATGCGGGCGGAAATCTCGGCGTCGGGGGTGCCGGCGAATTGGTGTTCGTGCAGTTCACGCAGGCGATCGAGCGCGCGGCGGCGGTTTTCCGGCGAGACGCCGGCGGGGTTGCCGAGGTACAGCACCGGATCGCCGCCGGAGCGGAAACGCACCCCCTGGTGTTTCGCGGGCAGGAAACCCGCGCCCCAGAGATGCGACATGAGCGGCTGGCCCTTCTTGTCCTTCGTGAGCAGCACGACAAACGCCGGCAGGTTTTCGTTTTCGCTGCCGAGGCCGTAGTCGAGCCAGGAGCCGAAGCTGGGCCGGCCCGGAATCTGCGAGCCGGTCTGCATGAACGTGACGCCGGGACCGTGGTTGATCGACTCGGTGTACATCGAGCGCACGAAACAGAGATCGTCCGCGATCTTCGCGGTGTGCGGCAACAACTCGCTCATCCAGGCGCCGCTCTGGCCGTGCTGCTGAAACTTGAAGGGTGAGCCCGCGATCGGGATCGAACTCTGGTTGCCCGACATCCCGGTGAGGCGCTGACCACCGCGCACGGCTTCGGGCAATTGTTCGCCGTGCTGCCGGTTGAGCAGGGGCTTGTAGTCAAAGAGATCGAGTTGCGACGGCCCGCCCGATTGGAAGAGGTAAATGATGCGTTTGGCCTTGGGGGCGAAGTGGGTGCGCCGGGCGGTTGCGGCCATCGCGGGGGAGGGCGTGGCGGCGGCGGCAGGGCGGCCCAGCAATTCCGCCAGCGCGATCCCGCCGAGGCCAAGGGCGAGGCGATTCAGGCACTCGCGGCGGCTCAGGGGCATCCAGGGTTCGCCGCCGGTGCAGAGCGGAGGGTGCGGGTGGGGATTCATGGCTGGGACAGGCAATCTTGAAATCGGGAATCGGGCATTTGGAATCTGGAATCTGGAATCTATGATCTAAAATCTGGAATCTCGGACTTTCGGCGGCGCGTCGGCCGGGAGGGTGGAGGTTGGCCGAATGTGGGCGTGGTGCCCTCACCGCGCGGATTGCCGGGAGTGCTGGTCGCGGGGTGGGGGCACCCCGCCCACACGGAAAAATGCCGGAGCCCGACGTCGGGCCGATCGGGTTGCGGCGGTTTCCTTTTCATTCAACGCTTCACGACGAAAGCGTCGTGGTTCATGAGGGTGTTGATCACCGTGGCGGCGGCGGCGACTTCCGGGGCGGGCAGCGTGGCGTCGTCGGGGGTGGCGCCGACGTGCACGTAGGCGTCGGCCTGGGCGGCGTGCCCGCGATACCAGTTCAGCTGCTCCTCGTACATGCGGAGGAGAATCCGGGTTTCCGCGGCATCGGGGGGGCGGCCGGTGAGCCGGCGAAACGCCTGCGTGACGATCAGATCCCGCTGCCCGTCGTCGCGGCGCTGCAATTGCTCGGCCAACACGCGGGCGGCTTCGACGAATTGCGGGCCGTTGAGCAGGACGAAGGCGTGCAGGGGCGTATTCGTGGTGTCCCGACGTGCGACACAGACGACCCGCTTGGGCACATCGAATGCCTCCAGCACCGGGGCGGGGCCGTTGCGGCGCCAGAACGTGTAGAGACTGCGCCGGAACAGATCCTCGCCCTGGCCGGCGGGGGCCGGCTTGAAGGACTCCGGGAGATCGTAGGTGGCCACGGGAGGGCCGCCGATCTTCTCCACGAGGAGACCGCTCACGGCGAGCGCACTGTCCCGGATCATTTCGGCGGAGAGGCGGTGGCGCGGGCCGCGGGCGAGCCAGATGTTCTCCGGATCATCCGCCATGACCTCGGGGCTGGCGAAGCTGTGCTGGCGGTAGGTGTGCGAGAGCACGATCGTCTTGAGCAACGCCTTCACGTCCCAGCCGGAGCGGATGAATTCAGCGGCCAGCCAGTCGAGCAGGGCGGGATACTCGGCCCGGTCGCCCTGGCTGCCGAAGTCCTCGGCGGTCTTGACGAGGCCCCGGCCGAAGCATGCCTGCCAGAAACGGTTGACCGTCACGCGGGCCAGCAGGGGGTGGTTGGGTGCGGTCAGCCAGTGGGCGAGGCCGAGGCGGTTCCGGGGCTCGCCGGCAGGAAAGGGAGGCAGGGCGGCGGGGGTGCCGGGTTCGACCGCCTCGCCGTGCTGGTCATAGGCTCCGCGCTTCAGCACGTAGGCGGTCTTTGGCCGCGGCAAATCCCGCATGACCATGATGTCCCTGGCCTCGTCGGCGAGGGTGGTCTGTATGGCGCGCGCGGCGGTGAGCGCGGCGAGTTGGGCCTGGTACGCCTCGTCGTGGTTTGCGAGATAGGTGTCGAACCACGCGGCCCGCGTGGCCGCGGACAGAGTGGCGGGGTCGGGTGCCGGCCGACCGGTCGGGGGATCTCCGGCAAAGACACCCTGCACCTCCAGATCGGTCAGGGCGCGTCCAAAGACGCGCAGTTCGTCAACGAGGCCGCCCTTGAAGCCGCGATCCCGAAAGCGTTCCCCGACCGTGATCGTGTCGCCGCCGCCCCCGGTGATGTCCTTGGTGAGGTGGTCGCGGATGACGTCCGTGCGCGCGGGTTCGCCATTGACGAAGAGCCGCAAGCCGGCGGCCCGGCTCGAACCGTCGTTGGTCACCGTGACGTGCACCCAAGTGTTGAGGGGCAACGGATCGAACGCGCGGATCGAGATGGCGTCGCCGGGCCAGAAGTGAATCAGCGACCATTTCAGCCTGCCCTCCTCGATCAACAGTTCGTAGCCGCGGCTGGCGGCATCGGTCCAGGCCCGGGAGCGGTGCAGCACCACGGCGCGCTCCTTCACGTCGGGCGTCTGCAGCCAGAGGGAAACGGCGAAGGGTTCGTGCCGGTGAAAATTCCCGAGCGGCGTGTTGATGGGATGATCGCCGGTGAGTTTGACGGCCAGGCCCGTCCGGCCCGGGACGGATTCGTTTTCCACCGGGGTGGTCGCGAAATGCCGCGGGTTGATCGAACTCGCAAAGCGATCGGTAGTCGCGGCCTTCTTTTCCGCCGGGACGGGCCTCGGTCGCGCGGTCTTCTTTGCGGTTCGGGTAGGCTTGGGCGGGGAGGCCGGATCCGGGGCCGCGGCCGCCGGTTCGGGCGGGGGCGGCGTTTCGCGCTGGTCGAAGTCGAAGTGAGCGAGTTCGCCCTGGACCGCGGGAGGGAGCGAGGGGTGGGCGGAGAGCCAGGCCTCGAAGGCGGCCCGCCGTTCGGTGCGGAGGGCGGCGAGTTTTTGCTCTGCCGTGCGCACGGTGGCGCTGGCCGCGTCGTAGCGGCGCTGGTGATCCGCATCGGGCACCCACATGGCGGGGGTGGGCGCGGAGTTCGTGAAGAACGAGTAGAGGCCGGCCTCGTCGATATCGTCGAAGAAGGCGAAGAATTGGTAGAAGTCCTTCTGCCGAATCGGATCGAATTTGTGATCGTGGCAGCGGGCGCATTCGAGGGTGAGGCCGAGGAAGGCGGTGCCGAACGTGGTCACGCGGTCGTTGACGTAGTTGACGCGATACTCCTCCTCGACGGAGCCGCCCTCGCTCTCCTGCGGGTGCAGGCGATTGAACGCGGTGGCGAGACGCTGCTCGTCGGTGGCGTGCGGCAACAGATCGCCGGCGAGTTGCCAGGTGACGAATTGGTCCCACGGAAGGTTCGTGTTGAAGGCCTTGATGACCCAGTCGCGCCAAGGCCACATGTCGCGTTCGCGATCGACCTGGAAACCGTAGCTGTCGGCGTAGCGCGCGACGTCGAGCCAGTCGACGGCCATGCGTTCGCCGTAACGTGGCGACGTGAGCAGGCTGTCGACGAGACGCTCGCAGGCGTCGGGCCGGGAATCCTGCAGGAAGGCATCGACGGCTTCGGGAGTGGGGGGGAGGCCGGTGAGATCCAAGGAGAGCCGGCGGATAAGAGTGGGGCGGTCGGCTTCGGGCTGGGGAGAGAGTTGGCGCGCGGCGAGTCCGGCAAAGACGAACTGATCGATCGAATTTCGAATCTCCACCCCCGCACGCAGCGCGTTTGGTTTTGGTGGCATCGCCACCGAAACCAGCGGGACGAACGACCAATGCGACTGGTAGACCGCGCCTTCGTCGATCCAGCGCTTGATGATGTCGATCTCCGTCGGGGAAAGCCGGTCGAGCTTGGAGTCCGGCGGCGGCATCATCTCCTCGGGGTCGGTGCTGGTGAGGCGGAAGATGATTTCGCTCTCGGCACCCTGGCCTGGGAGGATGACGGCGGTGCCGTTCTTGATGCGGAAGGCGCCCTCGCGGGTGTCGAAACGGAGTTTGGCCTTGCGGCCACCCTCGTCGGGGCCGTGGCAGCGGTAGCACTTGTCCGAGAGAATGGGGCGAACCTCGCGGTCAAAATTGACCGGAGCGGCGGCGGCGGGGGGGATGAATGGAAGGCAGAGGAGGCTCGCGAGGGTGGTGAGGAGCCGCCGCGGACTTGGATCCCGGAAACAGGCCGCGCGAGAGGGAAGCGCGGGAGCAGGCGCCGGGGTAAGCGTCCCGGTTTTCTGGCTGAGGCGGGACACCTCAGCCACGTGGACGAGGCGTCCCGCCTCGTGGATTGCAGAAGAGTGCGATACGCCCGTCGCCGAGTTTTCGGGCGGGGCGGACTTCCCCGGTCGCGGCATAAAGCCGCTCCTACTACCGCGGGACGCGGAACGGAGAGCGGGCAATGGGACTCTAGGCATCGTGGGGGCGAACGGTGGGAAGACGCCCCTAGGAGGTGGCGATGCGGACCGCCGGCGCAACTCCGGAGTTTTCGCGGCGGCGATGACAAGGGAATGGGGCAAAGGAATGCAATCAATTCCCTTGCCCCCATTCCCCTGCCAACCGAACGACTTCGCGAGCTTCGCGTGAGAGGGTTGGTCTGCTTGGGTGAACTCAGAACCGGCCGCGCACGCCGACGGTCCAGGCGGCGCCGTAGCGGTTGACGGCGCGCATGAGGCCGGGCTCGTTCGAGTAGGTCTCGATGGGCGCGTTGAGGATGTTGCGGCCGGAGACGGTGATCTCGTAGGTCTGGTTGATTTTGTAACCGCCGCTGAAGTCGAACATCAGGCGCTCGTACTGCCAAAGTTCCTCTGTCGCGCTCGACGAATTGAAGCGGGCGGCGGACCAGGTGCAGCGGACCTGGGCGTTGAACTTGTAATTGCTATAGCGGAGGCCGCCGTTGGCCGCCTTGGGCACATGGTTGGCGATCTGGGTGTCGGCGATCGTGCGGGATACCGAGCCGAAGAGGCTGAAGCCGCGCAGGGCCCGCGGGAGGAACACGAGTTGCTGGCTGTATTCCACCTCGACGCCGTCAATGCGGCGCGTGCCGGGCGCGTTGCCGGTCTGCAGGAAGGTGTAGCCCGCGTACTCGGGATCGTCAGCGTAGCCGGCCTCGGCGGCGGAGATCACCTGGTTGCGGGCGCCCATGTTTTCGACGAAGAGCCGGAAGGTGGAGACGGTCAGCGTACCCGCCGGCTCGAGGTAGTACTGCAGGCTGGCGAAATATTTGTCGGAGGTCTCGGGTTTGAGGTTGGGATTCGGGACCGTGATCTCCTGATTGCTTTCGTTGATGCTGATGACGCCGGCGAGGTTGCCGTAGCTCGGCCGGCCGATTGACTGGCTGGCGGCGAGTTGGAGGTGGAGGTTGCGGGTGAAAGCCCACTTCGCGCCGCCGCTGAAAAACGTGTTGTCGTAGCTGCCGTACTTGCTCGCGCGTTCGCCGTGACGGTACTGGTAGTCGGTGTAGGCGATCGTATTGGGCGCAAAGCCGGCCGCGCGCACGACGGCGTCGGGCACGAGGTCCTGGGATTTTCCGATGGTGCGGGTTTGTTCCTGCCGGACGCCGAGATTGAGACGCAGGGCCTGCCAGCGGGTGTTGGCCTCGACGTAGCCCGCATCGATCTGCTCCTTCACGGAGCGCGAACTGTAGTTTTCGTTGATGTAGTTGGGGATCAGGTTGGGGTTGAAATGGGTGGGGTTGGCGATGAGCTGGTCGCGCAGCGTGTACGGATCGGGCAGCGGGATGCCGAGGGTCGAGACGTTGCCGCCCACCTTGGGATTGTACGGGTTGTTGGTCAGCGTCGGCATGATCGTGGTGGGGGCGATCATCGAGCCCGCCGCGCCGACGTAGGTCCATTGCAGGGCGCCATTCTTCTCGAGTTCGTAGACGGAGAGCTTCGTCCGCCAGCCCGCGCCGAGTTGTACGGGTAGGCCGAGGACGTTCACCGACTTCTTGAAGTCCACGTAGCCGACCCAGAGTTTGTTTTGGGCGGATTGCGGCGTGGCGCTGGCGTTGTTGGTGAAGGCGTCGCTGCGGTTGTAGCTCAGAGGATCGGTCCAGGGCAGCCCGGACAGTTGCGTCATGTTCCAATCGCCGGAGCGCAGATCGGTGCGCTGGCCGCGCCAGCTCATGCGGGTGAGTCGCGACGCGGCGGCCTGGAAATAGCCTTCGGTCAATTGCTCGTACGCCGTGCGGCTGCGGGAGAAGCCGCCCCCGATGGTGATCGCGACGTCGCCGCGCTTGTATTCGATCTTGGGGGTGAAGGTGACGGTGTTGTTGACCTTGTTGCGCCGACTGGTCGTGAGATTGATCCGGGTGTTGGCATTGGTCGTGGCCAGGGCCGTCATGTCGGTGAGGGTGGAACCGGGGGCGACCTGGGCCTGGTTGACGACGAACTGAATCTGGCGGTTGTTGGTGCCGTCGTCGAAGTTGGAGCCGGAGGTGCGCAGGGAGAGGGCGAGGTTGGGGCTGACCTTGTAATCGGTGTTGAGGTTGAAGGAGGCGCGGTTGGACAGCTTCGGAGCGTCGCGGAAGGCAATCTGGGTGAAGACGGGGCCGCGGGCGGCGTTGCTGTAGTTGAAGCTGTGGGTGACGCCGGATTGTTCGGTGGCGACGGTGTTGGCGCCGAGGGTGAGCTGGACGCCGAACCGGCCCTGGAAGGCTTCGGCATAGGAGAAGACGAAGCCGGGCCGGACCTTGTAGTCGTCGACATTATACGGCCCCGGAGTCTTCTTCAGGTTCCACGAATACTGATTGCCGGTCATCGTGACCTGCGCGGTGATCTCGCGTTTCTTGCGGTCAAACGCACTCCGACTGCGCATATTGATGCGGCCGGCGGGGGCGTCGGCCTCCATGCTGGCGGTGGTCGTGCGGCTGAGCTCGATCGACTCGATGCCGTTGATCGAGGCCTGTTCAAATTCGAACTGGCGCGTGTCGCCGCCGAAGGACGCGGACGGCGCGCTGGCCATGGTCATGCCGTCGACGCTCACGCCGGCGTAGCGCGGATCGAGGCCGCCGATGCGGGCGGTGCGGGCGTCGGAGTCGACGTAGTCCATGACGACGCCGGGCAGATACTTGATGAATTCCCCGACGGTGCCGCCGGTGATGTCGCCGAAGTTGTCGGAGGCGACGACGCTCTTCACGTTGAGCGCGGCGCGCTGCTCCATGATGGCCTTGGCGTTGCCCTCGCGCTCGCTGGAGACCACGAATTGGTCGAGGACCACCGCGCGCTCCGTGGTCACATCCTTGGCGGCGGGCCGGTACACGGCGCCCTTGAGGTCGAAGTCGCGGGTGGCGGCGGCACCGGCACCGACGGTGACCGAGGCGGAGGCGGCTTCGTAGCCGGTGTAGGCCACGGCGAGGGTGACGTTGCCGGCGGGAACGCGCGTGAGTTGGTACGAGCCGTCGTCCGCGCTGTAGGCCACGAGGTTGGTGCCAGGGATGGTGACCTCGGCGTTGCGCACGTATTCACCGGTGGCGGGATTGAAAATCCGGCCGCTGATGGTGCCGGTGGCGGGTTGGGCGGAGGTGGGGCACACGACGGCCAGGAGCAGCGCGGGCAGCGCGAAGCGGAGGAGACGGTGGCGGCGAAGCGATGCGGTGGCGTTGGACGCGGAGAGCGATCGGGGGAGGTGGTGCAGCATGGTGGTATGGCTTGGTTAACGCCTCACCCGGGTTATGGGGTTGGTGGGGCGCAAACGGGATGATTCAGGTTAGGCTCGAACGGTCGCGATGGTTGTCATGGGCCAGGCGCTTCGCGTCAAGGAGGAGGAGAGAAATTTGCGGCGGCACGGCGGATTTTTGCCCGGGCGGTCGGGCTGTAGGAGCGGCTTTATGCCGCGAGGGAAATCCGCACGCGCTGAATCGCGGCATAAAGCCGCTCCTACAAGACGGATTCGACGAGCCATTTTCGGGCCTGTTCGTCGTGTAAAAATCCGCCGCGTTTGCGGCGGCGGCGCGGTTAGTTCACGCTTGCCACCAGGAGGGAAAGACCCGTTCGCTCGCAACCGCCGCCGCCAGAGCGGGGCGGCCTCGGGCCGAACGCATCCCGGCGCGAGTACCCCTGAACCACCCCCCAACCAAAGCAGTCCCATGCATTCCTCGCGCGTGTCCCGCCCTTCCCGTCGTTGTTCGCGTGTCTCCGGACGCGCCTTTGTCCCCCTCGCTTTGTGTGTCCTGCTGGCGCTGGTCGGAGTGACGGGCGCCGGGCGGGCCGCCGAGTCGGGCGTGATTTCCGGCACCGTCAACAATTCAGCCACGGGAAATCTGCTCGAAGGCGCCAAGGTGAGCATTGCCGGAACCGGGCTGAGCGACTTCACCGACAACACCGGTCGCTTCGTGCTCACCGGCGTGCCCGCAGGGATCCGCGAATTGGTCGTCACCTACATCGGCCTGGATACGTCCCGGATCGAGGTGACGGTGGAAGCCGGCCGGCGGGTGGAGCGCAACTTCGACCTGACGACGGGCATCTACAAGCTCGATGCCTTCAAGGTGACGGGTGAGCGCGAGGGCGACGCGGCCGCCCTCACGATGCAGCGGAATGCCGAGAACCTGAAGAACGTGGTCTCGATGGATTCGTTCGGCAACCTGCCCAACATGAGCGCGGGCGAGGTGGTGATGCGGTTGCCCGGCGTCGCCGGCAGCCCGACGGATGAAGGTCTCGCGTACCGCTTCAACATGCGCGGCATGGATCCCCAGCTCAACACCGTGACGGTTGATGGCGGCCTGCTGCCGAGCCTGGGCACCAACCGCAGTTTCGAACTGCAGAGCATCACCGGCACGATGTTCGAGGCGTTGGAACTGATCAAGGGGCACACGCCCGACAAAGGTGCCGACTCCCTCGGTGGCACGGTCAACCTGAAGACGCGTTCGCCGCTGAGCATGAAGGAAAAGCGCCGCACGACCTACAGCCTCACCGCGCGCGTCGCTCCGCCGTTTTTCGAGCAGACGCCGCTGCGCGAACAACACCGGGCCCATCCACTGGCGACGGTTTCCTACCAGGAGTTGTTCGATATTTTCGGCGGGCAGCGCAACCTCGCGGTCGCGCTCAACGTGTTTTACAGCGAGAACGCGGTCGGCGGCACGAGCACGACGTTCGACTACCAGAATACGCTCAATCCCCAGGCCTACATCTGGGACTTCCGGAACTGGGACAATATCAACAATCGCAAACAAACGAGCCTCAGTCTGCGGACCGACTACCGCTGGTCGCCGACGACGCGGTTCTCGGTCACACTCATGGGCAACGACAATTTCGAGCGGCACCGCCGGCGCATGGAGGTGCGGGCGTTCACCGGCAGCGCGACCACCGTCCCCAATGCCACGACCACGGGCGTCGTGCCCGGGCAATTTACGAACTATATCACCGTGGTCCGGCCGGTGGCGGCGGCCAATATCGACATCCTGATGGATGGTCCGCTCAATTATTTTGTGCGCACGCGGCGCGTCGATTTCAGCGGCGAGCACGAGTACCGCCGCTGGCAGATTGATTATACGGCCGGGATTGGGCAGACCAACCTCAACAACGGCCAGGGCACCGCCGGCAACCTCACGATGCGTCTCTCCGGCGCCGGGTGGATCATCGATCGAACCCAGTCCGACCTGTTCCCCCGCTTTCTCCCGAACGGTGGACCCGACTTCACCAATCCCAACAATTACCGGCCGACGACCAACGGTCTCACGAATACCAACAACCAGAACGACCAGCAACTGCGGCAACTGCGCTTCAACGCCCGCTACACCGTGCCGATCACGACGCCGCTCTTCCTCAAGACGGGCCTGTCCTGGCGCGAGCAAGTCGTCGATATCTGGGGCAAGGACAACCACCGCTGGAGTTACATCGGCGGCGGGCCCCTGGCGCCCGATCCGAATCTCATCAGCTACAACGAAGTCAACACCGGCCTGCACATGCCGCGGTGGCAGTCGCACATGTTCATGAACCAGCGGCAGCCGCGCGATCCGGCAGCCTGGCGCGAGGATCGGTACTACCATGAGTCGCAGAAGTTCATTGGCACACGCGGGGTGACGGAGACGGCGGCGGCGGTGTATCTCATGGCGCAGGGGCGCCTGGGGCGCGAAGGGTTCCTCGGGCGCACGGGCTACCTGGGCGGGGTGCGGTGGGAGGACACGACAGTCGACAGTTGGGGCTGGGTGCGGGCGCGAACGCTCAGCACAGCGGCCCAGCAAACCGCCGATCCCGTGGGCACGACCCAGCGCGACTACGCGAACAATTACCGGGAGACTCACAGCCAGTACGGGGAGCTGTATCCAAGCGTCCACGCGTATCACGACCTCACCTCCAACCTGAAGCTGCGGGTCAGTTACTCGACGAGCTTCGGTCGGGCGGCGCTGACGAATTTTCTCCCCACCGAGACTCCGACCGAGGCCACGCAGCTCATCACGCTCAACAATCCCGCGCTCAAGCCGCAGCAGGCGAAGAACTGGGACGCCTCCCTTGAGTATTACTTCGAGCCGGTCGGGCAGTTGTCGGTCGGGTGGTTTCACAAGTCGATCACGGACTATATTCTGACCAACCAGGAGATTCGCACCATCCCGGGGGGCGCCGACAACGGCTACAGTGGGGAGTACGAGGGCTGGACGGAGCGCATGTCGATCAACGCGGGCACGGCGGTGGCGCAGGGTTGGGAGTTCAGTTAGGGATTGTGCAAAAATAGAAACCGTCATGTAGGCGTTAAGCTGCCAGGATGAAGCATGGCGGATGGTGGATGAATCATGCTGTTCTACCTCGTGGAATGCGGTCCGGGTGGCGGCGCGACTTCTTGGCGGCATTACGCTC
>JBBRWR010000001.1:0-205192 GCA_038249085.1 Opitutales bacterium | reverse complement strand
CGTCGCCCGAGCACGCGTGGATCTTCTGGACCGTGCTGGCCGGTTGCGGCGCGCTCCTCGCGTTCGCCGTGTCGGCCCCACTGCAAGAACGATCGCTCGCACTGGCGGATCGCGTGCAACTGCTCACGCGCTTCACGCCGCGCATCCGGACGTCGCTGACCAGCGTGCGCGCGTTGCTCGCGCCGCGTCAGCTCGCGCTGCCGACCTTGCTCGCCACCGTGACCCCCGCCGCGGCGAACGTGAACGTCGCCGGGGAGTCCTTTCTGCCGCTGCTGTGCGGGCAGCCTTGGCAACGGCAGCGGCCGCTGTACTTCCAATACATGGACAACCGGGCGATTCGCACGGCCGAGTGGACTCTGGCCGAAGTCGATGGCGAAGGGTGGGAACTCTTCCGCGTCGGCGCCGACCCCATGGAAAACCGAAACCTCGCCGGGCAACACCCCGAGGTCGTGGCGGAGCTCGGCGATCGCTGGCTCACCTGGTGGCGGACGGAGAGCGGGGCGTCTGGTTACACGCCCAAGTCGACCAAGATCGGGCCCAACTACAAGCCGCAGGGTGATCGCGGCTCGGGCAAACCCTACGTTCCCAGTGCCATGCCGGCGGCGCTGGCGGGGCGTTACCCGGCTCCAGCACAATTCTTCTCTGGAAAATGAAATACAACCTCTGTCATCTCGGGCTGATCTGCGGCCTCGCCACGCCGTTCCTGCACGCCGCCGTCCCTACCCGGCCCAACCTCGTCTTCATCCTCGCCGACGACCTCGGCTGGGCGGACACGACGCTGTACGGACACACCAAATTCTACCGGACGCCCAACCTGGAGCGGCTGGCGAAGCGGGGCACCACGTTTACGCGCGCCTACTCCGCCAGTCCCCTCTGCTCGCCGACACGCGCCAGCGTGCTCACCGGGCAGAGCCCGGCGCGCATCGGGATCACCGCGCCCAATTGTCATCTCCCCCAGGTCAGGCTGACCGCCTCGGTGCGGCCGACGGCGCCGGCAAACGCGAAGTCGCTCATCTGCGACAGCGC
This sequence comes from Opitutales bacterium, assembly GCA_038249085.1. GTDB lineage: Bacteria > Verrucomicrobiota > Verrucomicrobiia > Opitutales > Opitutaceae > ER46. Next base: position 204,166 of record JBBRWR010000001.1, on the reverse strand, counting down.
CACGCGTCTGGACACGAAGTACGTCACGCTGGCCGAGCGGTTGAAGGCGGCAGGTTATGCCACCGGACACTTCGGCAAGTGGCATCTGGGAGCGGAGCCCTATTCGCCGCGGGAACAAGGCTTCGATGTCGATCTGCCGCATTGGGCCGGGCCGGGACCGGCCGGCAGCTACGTCGCCCCCTGGAAGTTCAAGGACTTCGACGCCGATCCCGGCGAACCGAACCAGCACATCGAGGATCGCATGGCGAAGGAGGCGGTGCGCTTCCTGGAGGCGCACAAGGACGGCCCGTTTTTTCTCAATTACTGGATGTTCAGCGTGCACGCGCCCTTCGACGCCAAGCAGGCGCTGATCGAGCAGTACCGCAAGCGGGTGGACCCCCGGGACCCCCAGCGCTCGCCCACCTATGCGGCGATGGTGGAGAGCATGGACGACGCGGTGGGCACGCTGCTCGACACGCTGGATCGACTCGGCATCGCCGACCGCACCGCGGTGATCTTCTACTCCGACAACGGCGGCAACATGTACAACGAGGTCGACGGCACGACCCCGACGAGCAACGCCCCGTTGCGCGGGGGCAAGGCGACGCTGTGGGAAGGCGGCATTCGCGTGCCCTGTATCATTGACTGGCCGGGCCTGACCCGAGCCGGTACCCGGAGCGACGCGCTGGTCCAGAGCACGGATTTCTACCCGACGATTCTCAGCCTGCTCCGCCTGCCCCCCACGCCGAATCACCCGATTGACGGGGTGAACCTCACCGCGGCCTGGCGGGGCGAGGCGTTCGAGCGCGGTCCGATGTTCACGTACTTCCCGCACCAGACCAAGGTGCCGGACTATCTGCCGCCCGGCGTCGCGGTGCATCGCGGGGACTGGAAGCTCATCCGGCTCTTCCATCAGGGCGACAACGGCGCGGACGCCCGCTATCTCTACAACTTGAAGAATGATCCCGGTGAGCAAAGTGATCTCGCGGCGAGCCAGCCGGCGCTGGTCCAGGAACTCAACGCGCTCAGCGAAAAATTCTTGGCGGAGACGCATGCCGTCGTCCCGGGCCCGAACCCGGCCTATCGCGCCACCGCCGCGACTGCGACCGCCGCGGCATCCCCGGCCGGTTCCGGCGACTGGACCTTCAGCAAGGATACCAAGCTGACCACCGCGGGCGGCGAGTTGGTCGTCACTTCATCGGGCGGGGATCCGTGGTTTGCCACCCGCGCGCTACCCGCGGGCAAGGGACCGTTCACGATCACGTTGCGGATGAAATCGAACGCGACGGGACCGGGGTTGATCTACTACAGCACGACGGCGAAGTTTGGGTTCAAGCGGGAGCTGACGGTGCCGCTGGCGGTGCAGCACGACGGCCAATGGCACGATTACCAGGTGATCGTGCCGGTGCCCAAGCTCACGGCGCTGCGTTTTGATCCGGCAACAGCCGTGGGTGAAATGCGGGTGGCGTCGTTGCGGCTGCTCGATGCGACCGGCCGGGAATTGAAGGTCTGGCAATTTGCGCCCTGACCGTGTGCCGTACCCCCGGGCTCCGAATCCCAGAATATATTCCGTCCCTTGATATGAAACTGCACTTCCTTGCCCGCACCCTGTCCGTCGCGATTTGCGCCGCGGCCATGCTCCACGCCCAACACGGCGTCATTCGTGAATACGCGGCGCTGGCGCCGACGCCCGACGCCGTGCCGCTCGCCCTGCTGTTCGATGCTCCGCTGACCGACACCAGCATCACACTCGGGCCGGACCAGGCGTTCTACCTCACCGGTTCGGCGGTGGATGCGCAAGGAAGCGCGATCTTTGCCCCGCAGATCTCCTTTTGGCGGTCCGTCGACATGAAACAGTGGGTGCCGTTGCGCACGCTGGACCTGCCGGGCGGGAAGGCGCGTTCGCCGGAGCTGCATTATTTCGCCGGCCACTTTTGGCTGACGCTCGGCCGCGAGGGTGGGGGCACCGACCTGTTGCGCTTTGCCACGACGGACCTCGCGACCAGCGGGTATCAACAGGCTCGAATCACGGAGCGAGGCGAGGACCCCTCGTTGTTCCGCGATGACAACGGCACCTATTACTGGACCATGGGTGGAGGGGAGATCGCCCGCATGAAGGCCAATCCGTTGGAAGGTCTCGCGGGGCCGCCGGCAAGAATTCCCGTCAAAGTGGGCGGACCGAACGCCGGCAATTCCGGCCAGACGGTTGGCCGTTTGCGCGGAGCGTTTCTCACCCGGATCAATGGGAGGTACCATCTCTTCGTCACCGGCCGGTTGTCCCGCAACGGACTGGGCCGCACCGGCCTCCCTGACGGCGTGGACGACGTCCTGGTGGCCGGATCAGAAAAACCGGATGGCGGCTACTCGGACTTTTACGTGGCTTTCCCCAACGCCGGGCAGACCACGGTGTTTCGCGGCCCGGCGGACACGCTGCGGGCGACTTACTCGGGCGCCGACGCTCGGGCGATCCTGCGCGGCCGTCCCGGGGCCTTCAAAGTCGAGCTCGTTCCGGCCACGGAGGCGTTTTGGACGATCGGCTTCCAGGGTTCGGAGAAAGGCGACCGTTTCCCGTTTGGGGTGATGCTGCGACCCGACCCGGCGTTCATCTACGAACGCGGCATGGGGACCGCCCGCGGCGTGCCCCTCGACAAGGTGCCCGGACAGCGCGCGGCCGTGCCGTGGATTCGCGACACGTTCATCATGGTCGGCCACGACGGGGTGTACTACCTTACGGGCACCTCGGGCAACATGGACGGCATCAACCTGTGGCGCTCGCCGGACCTGCAGCACTTCGAATTCGTCAAGCAGGTCTGGACGCCGTCGCCCGACCCGAAGATGTGGTACAACAAGAATCCCGCGCGGCTCTTTTGGGCGCCCGAACTCCACTATGTCAACGGCACCTACTGGATTCCGTTTTGCATCGGGGCGCAGACCGACATGGGCAAGAACAGCCTGCTGAAGAGCACCAGCGGCCGGCCCGAGGGACCCTACGCACCGGCCTTCCCCGAGAATCGGGGCGTCGATCAGCACATCGACTCGTCGCTCTTTCAGGACACGGATGGCTCCGTCTATTACGTCTGGCAGGATGGCTTGATCCGGAAACTCAATCCGCGGATGAACGGCTTCGACGGCGAAGGCCGGAAGATTCTGCCGGTGGATGGGAACCGTGTCGGCTACGAGGGCGCGACCGTTGTGAAGATCGGCGCCTGGTATGTGCTCACCTGCGCCGAGTGGAACGGTGGCGGCAACCACGCCGACGGCACCTACGACATGATGTACTCGTGCGCCCGGAGCCTGACCGGGCCGTGGCACCCGCGGCGGGTCGCGGTGCCCCATGCCGGCCATGGGGTGCTGTTCAAGGACAAATCGGGTCGCTGGCTCGCCTCCTTCTTCGGCAACGACCGCACCGCACCCTTCCGCGCCATGCCGGGTTATGTGTTGGTGGACCCGCGCGACACGGGCGACGACTTGATCATTCAGCCCAAGGCCGGGCCCTAAACGAACACCGCCGTGACGAAACCAAGAAACTCACCTTCCCGGACGCTCCTCCTGCTGGCGGCCCTCGGGGGGACCGCCGCCCTGGCCGGGTGCCTGTTTGCGCCCGGTCGCGACCGCGTCCCGCTGACTCCGCCCGAGGCGATCAATCCCGGCACCCCGTGGCCGGCGACCGACGCCCTCGATCGCGCCCTGCCCGTGGCGACCCAGACGGCGGGCATCCGCCCCAATCGCACCGTGGGGATTTTTTATTTCCTCACCCACGCCCGCCCGGGCGGCGATCGGCCGAAGAACATCGCCACCCTGCTGGCGCAGGATCCGGACCTCCTGCAAAAACCGGATTCGCCGCTGTGGGGACCGCGTGGCGCGCCGTATTATTGGGCGGAGCCGCTCTACGGTTATTACCACTCCATGGATCCGTGGGTGTTGCGCCGGCATGCGACGCTCCTGGCCGACGCCGGGATCGACACCGTGATCTTCGACACCACCAACCGCCGCACCTACCGCGAGGTGTATATGAAGATCCTGGAAGTCTGGACCCAGGTCCGCCGCGAGGGCGGGCGCACCCCGCAGGTGTGCTTCATGGTCAACACCAAGGCGGGCGAGACGGCGCAGGAACTCCACCGGGATCTCTACGCGCCCGGACTGTATCCGGATCTCTGGTTCCGCTGGCAGGGCAAGCCGCTGCTGATCTGCGATCCCAAGGAGGCGAGTGCGGAGGTGCGGACGTTCTTCACCCTGCGCAAGGCGCATTGGCCGTTCACGCTGGTCAACACCCACAACGAGTGGCATTGGGAGGCCACCTATCCGCAGGTGTTCAGCTACGACCGCAGCCTCGCGGAACCGGAGCAGGTGAACGTGGCCGTGGCGCAGAACCTGCGGGCGACCGACGGCAAGGTGACCAATATGAGCCAGGGGAACGCGCGCGGCCGCAGTTTTCACGATCAGCAGAAGGACCCCGCGCCCGGAGCGGTGAACCACGGATATAATTTTGCGGAGCAATGGCGGCGGGCCTGGGAGTTGGATCCGCCCTTCGTGATGGTGACCGGTTGGAACGAATGGACCGCCGGCAAACACAGCCGGCCCAATCTGCCGGTGGTGTTTGTCGATCAGTACGACCAGGAATACAGCCGCGACATCGAGCCGGTCTCCGGGCTGCACGGCGACAACTACTATTACCAATTGGTCGCGGGCGTCCGCCGGTACAAGGGGCACCTGCCCCTGCCGACGGCCTCGGCCTCAAAGACCATCGATCTCACCGCCGGGTTCGCGCAGTGGCGCGAGGTCGGTCCGGAGTTCGTCGATCACGCCTTCGACACGGAGCCGAGGGACTTCGGCGAAGGCGCGCGGCATTACACCCAGGCCAGCGGCCGTCATGACCTGACGAAGCTGAAGGTGGCCCGCGATGCGACGCACCTCTATTTCTATGCGCAGACCCGCCAGCCGATCACGCCGCCGGTCGACGCCGACGGCCTGCTGCTCCTGATCGACCGCGATCAGGATCGCAAGACCGGGTGGGAGGGGTACGATTACCTCGTCCGCTGCGGTGCAGCGGAGGGTGGGACCTGGCTGGAGCGAAATGTCGGCGGCTGGAAGTGGGAGCGGGTGGCCAAGGTCGAACTCAAGGTGGCTGGCAACGAGATGATGCTCGCCGTGCCCCGCGCCGTCCTCGGGCTTCCGGCCGGCGCCGCCGTGACCTTGGACTTCAAGTGGTGGGATCACCCGCAGCAGTCGGGCGATATCATGCAGGTCTACCTGAGCGGCGATGCCGCCCCCGACGGCCGCTTCAACTATCGTTACACCACGGCGAAACCATGAAGTGTAGCCGCATTGACTCCAGGTTTCTCGCCGCCCGGATGCTGCTGGCGACCCTGATCATGGCGCCCGGGCTCGCCGCCGCGGCCGCCAGGCCCAATGTGCTCTTCATTCTCACCGAGGATCAGGGGGCGCACCTCGGCTGCCTCGGCACTCCCGGGCTGCAGACGCCCCACATGGATGCCCTGGCGCGCTCGGGCGTCCGCTTCCGGCAGGCCTTCGTCGCCTATCCGGTGTGTTCGCCGTCCAAGGCCGCGATCTACACCGGGCTGCACAATCACACCAACGGCCTGCTCAACAACACGCCGAACTATCACAAACCCGCGAGCCAGCTCACGGCCGCGGAGAAGAACAATGCGCTCTATCGCCGCAACCGCATCCCGGATGCGATCCCGACGCTCGTCGAACGCCTGCGGGCGGCGGGTTATTACCAGGGAGTCACCCACAAGCTGCACGTCGCGCCGGTGGAGAAATTTCCCTACGATGAGTTCATCCGCGCCTCCGACGGCCCAGCGGTGGCCGGCTTCATTGCGCGCGCCGTGGCGCTCGGCAAACCCTGGCACCTGTTCTTCAATATCTCCAAGTCGCACCGGCCGTTTCCCAACAGCGACCAGGTAAAGATCCGCGTGCAGCCCTCTGCGGTGAAACTGCCCGCGTTCCTGCCCGACACGCCGGGCGTGCGCCAGGACTGGGCCGAATATCTTGCGGCCATCGAGATCGCGGACGGCCTCCTGGGCGAGGGGCTCGCGGCCTTGCGCGCATCCGGACAGGAGGCGAACACAATCGTGGTCTTCCTTGGCGATCACGGCCCGGCCTTTCAGCACGGCAAGATGACGCTGTACGATCTCGGCCTGCGCGTGCCACTGGTCATCCGCGCACCCGGGATGAAGACCGGCGTCGTGACCGATGCGCTCGCCAGCGAACTCGATCTCGCGCCGACCTTGCTGGATCTGCTGGGCCTCCCGCCGTTGTCGCCGGTGCACGGCCGGTCGCTGCGGCCCGTGCTGGCCGGGGAGCCGGGGCTGCCCGGGCGTGACTACGTCGCGGCCGAAATCTCGGACCGTGGCGTATGGCCGAACGACGGCATGCAGGAGCGCAGCCTCTACGATGGCCGGTGGCACTTGATCTACCGCGAGAAACTCCAACCGGCCTGGCGCCAGGTGCAGGCCGACAGCAAGGACTGGAAGCCCTGGGGCAACCGCAGCTACGCCGAGACGGTGCGCGTGAAGGACCAGTTCCCCGAGGCGTTTCGCATTCTCGCCGAGATGGACCCGCAAAGCCTCGGCGGGCGGGTGCCGGCGCTCGAACTCTATGACCTGCAGAACGACCCGGATGAACTGCGCAACCTCGCCGCCAGCGCCGCCGCCCGGCCCCACCGGGACCGTTTCTATGCCGCTTTGCGGGCATGGGTCCGCGAAACCTCCGACCCCGCGGTGCAACCACCGGCGACTCCGCCTCCATGAGACTCCACCTTCGCCGCCCACGCTGAGTTTTTTTCGATCGCGGCTTTGCTGTACGGCTTCGCGCTCCTTTACCCTCAACCTCCCCACCATGAAATTCCTGCCTCACTCCCCTTGCTTCCTCCGCCGCGCTTTTACCTGCGCCGTGTCCTCCCCGCTGGCGACCCTGGTCCTCGCCGGGTTGCTGGCGGTGCCGCTCCGTTCCGCGCAAGTGATGCCGACGGCCGCGCCCCACGACGAGACCGGCTTCGAAAGCATCTTCGACGGTCGCACCCTGACCAATTGGGACGGCGATCCGAAATACTGGCGCGTGGAAAACGGCTGTCTGGTCGGCGAGGTCACGCCCGCCACGCTGCTCAAGCAGAATTCGTTCATCACCTGGCACGGCGGCACGACGCGCGACTTTGAACTCAAGGTCGAATACCGCGTCTCGGCCAAAGGCAACAGCGGCGTCAATTACCGCAGCGAGATGATTCCCGGCCAGCCGTACGCGATGCGGGGCTACCAGGCCGACATCGATGGCGCGCAGAAATACACCGGACAAAACTACGAGGAAAAGGGCCGCACGTTCCTCGCGTTGCGCGGCGATATCAGCCGCGTGGATGCCGACGGCAAGGCGCGCATCATCGGCAAAGTCGGGGACAAGGAGGCTCTTGCCGCCGGAGTGAAGGCGGAGGACTGGAACGAGTACCACCTGATCGCCCGCGGCAACGTGCTCACGCACCTGCTCAACGGCCAGGTGATGAGCGTGGTCATCGATGACGATCCGGTGCATCGCAAATTCGACGGACTGCTGGGGGTGCAGGTGCACGTCGGCCCACCGATGAAGATCGAATACCGCAATTTTCGGCTCAAGCGGCTGACCCCCGAATTGGTGCCGGGCAAGAACTGAAGGGTGTCGCTGATGCCGTGTCGCCTCGTAAACATTTCCGGAGCAAGCCCCGGAGCACTTGAACCCACCAACATGCACGTCTTCTCTCCGCTCGTGGTAGGATCGGCTTTACGCCGCGAAAATCCCACGCATCGCGGGATAAAGCCGCTCCAACCACCGATCCAGGCCGGCGCAAGTTCCGCGGTGCCGGAGCCATGGCGAACGGTTGCGATTAGTTTCTTCGCCGCTTCGATGCGCACGGTGCTCATCCTCGCCGCGGTGGTCGGAATGCTTTCGTCAGCCGCGAGCGGAGCAATCGATTCACCGGGGACCATTGGAATGCAGTTCCTGGACAACGGCGCTGTGAAGATCGGCATCGATGCCGGGCGGGGCGGGTCCATCACCTGGCTCTCCTGGCCGGGCCATCCCGGCAATGGGGTCAATCACGCCGACCCCGGTCGGTTGATCCAGCAGTCCTACTATGCCGGTCTCCGGCTTGATCGGCGCGCCGAGGGACAATCGAAGGCCTGGAGCCCCTGGACCTGGAATCCGATCCAGGGCGGCGGGGTGGGCTCGTGGGCGCGGGTCACCGAACTTCGCCACGAGGCCGACGGCAGTTTGTACGCCGAGACGATTCCGCGGCTCTGGGACATGCCGGGCGAGGAGGCGGCGGCGCGGATGCGGCAGTGGACGAGCTTTGAACCGGGCATGCCGGGCGTCGTGGTGGTGCGCTGCGAGTTGGTCTGCGAGCGGACCGCGGGGGATCGGTGGGGACCGGCGGCGCTGCGTCCGCAGGAAGTACCGGCGTGTTATTTCACGCGCCGATTCAGCGACATCCGGAGCTATCTGGGCGGCGGAAAGTGGCGACAGGAAAACCAGCCCCCGGGTCCGCCGTGGGGAAAGGCGCAACCGCCGCTCAAGGCGATGGCGGTTTTTAATCCGGAGGGGCAGGGGGTCGCGGTGTTCAGTCCGGTGGCCACGCAGCCCTGGAATTTCGGCCCGCACGGTGGTGGCGCGAGTGACGATCCCGCGGCGGGACCTTGCGTGCATATGGCACCGATCGATCGTGCGGCCCTGGGACCGCGCTCGATCTACCGTTATCGTTACTGGATAGCGGTCGGCGATGCGCTGCAGCTCGCCGGGCGGCTCGATGCCCTGGGAAAAACCTATGCCGGCGAACGCGCGACCGTGCAGGACCAGCCTTGAATTTATGAAAATGATGTCACCGCTTCCATCCCACGCCCGCCCTTCGGTTTCCGCCATGAGCCTCATCCGCGCCATCGCCGGTTTCCTGCCCGGGGTCGCGGGGAGCCTCATGCTCCTCGTTGCGCCCGCACCGGCCGCGTCGGTGCCGGCCACCAAACCCAACATCGTGCTGATCTACTCCGACGATCACGGCTTCGCCGACCTCGGAGCGCAGGGCGTCGACCCTGACATCCGCACGCCGAATATCGATCAGCTGGCGCGGGACGGGGTGCGGTTTTCCCATGGTTACGTGAGCGCGCCGCAATGCGTGCCATCGCGCGCCGGGGTGATCACCGGACGCTACCAGCAGCGGTTTGGCGTGGAGGATAATCTCCAGGGGCCGCTGCCCCTGGCGGAGTTGACCATCGCGGAACGGCTAAGACCCGCGGGCTACGTGTCGGGGCAGATCGGCAAGTGGCATCTCGAGCCGACGGGACGCGGGGCGGCCAAGGCCGGAGGGCAGGGGGAGTTTGCCTTTCTCCCGGTCGGACAGGGTTTCGACGATTACTACACCGGTCCGATGAACACCTTTATCGCGTCGCACGATCTCAAGGGCAACAAGCTGCCCAACGCCCCGCAGCGCCTGACCGACCCGCGCTTCCGCTGTCTCTGGCAGACGGATGCGGCGGTGTCGTTTATCGAGCGGCACGCGCGCCAGCCCTTCTTCCTCTATCTGGCGTACTTCACGCCGCACGTGCCGCTGGCCTCGCCCGAGCCCTGGTTTTCAAAGACCCCGGCGCACCTGCCCAAGGAGCGGCGCCAGGCGCTCTCCATGATTGCCGCCATGGATGATGGCATCGGTCGCATCCGGACGCGCCTGCGGGAACTCAGCCTGGACCGGAATACCCTCGTGTTTTTCATCAGCGACAACGGCGCGCCGCTGAAGGAAGGCGCCTGGAATGGTTCCCTGAACACGCCGCTCATCGGGGAGAAGGGCATGTTGACCGACGGCGGGGTGCGAACGCCGTTCGTCGCCGCGTGGCCCGGCACGCTGGCAGCGGGGCGGGTCTATGACGAGCCCGTGATCAACCTCGATGTCGCGGCGACCGCCGTCGCGCTCGCGGGGTTGCCGGCCGACCCGTTGCTCGATGGCGTCAATCTCATGCCCTTCCTCCTCGGGCAGAAGGCGGGGGCACCGCACGACGCACTCTATTGGCGCTGGCGGTCCCAGGCCGCGGTGCGCACCAGCCACTGGAAACTCATCTTTCTCGGCCCGAAGGAACGCTTCCTCTTCAATCTCGACAGCCCCGAGGGCGAAGTGCGCAACCGCCTCGGGGAGTTCCCGGCGGTCGCCGCGGAACTGGAGGCGAAGTTGCGGGCCTGGGATGCGACGCTGCCGCCACCGCACCTGCCGCGAGAGGCCAACGCCCAGGACGAGCTGTTCTTCGATGCGCATGTGCGAAAGACCGGGGCGACGGTCACCAAGCGCGGATCCCCCAAGGGCGGGACCCGCCAGAGCGCGAAACGTGGGGCCACGGCGGATACCGTCGCCAGCGGCGACACCCAGGGCTGGCTTGGGCGCAGTTGCGCCTTGGCGGCGGTTGGTGGCCGCCTGCTCGTGACGCCCGACGCGGGCAAGCGGGCGGCAAATCCCTTCATCACGCACACCGGTCTCGCCGTGACGGGGCCCGTGACGCTGGCGGTTCGACTGCGTTTGCCGCAGGCGGGCAAGATCGGGCTGGCGTGGCGCAGCGAGGGCCAACCGGACTTTTCGCCCGGGCAGGTCAAGACGCTCGACGTGGCGGGCCAGCCGGACTGGCAGGATCTCACGCTGGACGCCCCGGCCGCGGGCAAGGTGATCCACGTGCGGGTGCAATTGCCGGGCGGAGCGCCCACCGAGTTGGCGAGCATCGAATTGCGCGGGGCCGGCGGCGGCCAGGCGATGCGCTGGACCTTCGAGCGCGAAGCGGCGAAACCGGAGACCCCGGTGGAAGGCGCCAGGAAGAAAGGCAAGAAGAAGGCATGAAATCAAATCGCTTCTTCCGGCGGGTGATCGCCCGTCTCCCTGTCACGGGTTCTCTGCGAAGGGTAGGAGCGGCTTCACGCCGCGATGGAGCCTTGATCGGACGGTCTCGCGGCATAAAGCCGCTCCTCCAGGCGAGCCATGGCACTGCCCTCCGCCTCTTACTCTCCCTGTCACTCTCCCTCTCCCTTTCCCTCCGCGCCGCCGACCCGCTGGCCGCGGGTTTCGCCCAACCGCCGGCGCAGACCAAGCCGTGGTGTTATTGGTACTGGATAAACGACAACATCTCCCGTGAAGGCATCACGCGGGACTTGGAGGCCATGGCGCGCGTGGGAATTGGAGAGGTGCTGATCGGCAACATCTTTCTGGATAATCAGCCGGCCGGGAAGGTGAAGCTCTTCACGGATGAATGGTGGGCGCTGGTGGCTCACGCGATGCGCGAAGGGGGACGCGTGGGTGTGAACATCGGCATGTTCAATTGTCCCGGCTGGAGCCAATCGGGCGGCCCGTGGATCAAACCCGCATCCGCGATGCGCTATATCGTCTCCTCCGAGACCCGCGTGCAGGGCCCGCGCCGCTTCGCGGAAAAACTGCCGGCGCCGAAGGAGGATTTTCAGGATGTGGCCGTGCTCGCGTTTCCCGCTCCGGCGCTCGACGCCGATGGGTTGGCGGGCCGGTCGCCGCAGGTCGTCTGCACCCCGGCGGTGGCCGGGGCGGAGAAACTGGTGGACGGCGATGAGACGACGGTGGTCGCGTTTCCGGCCGGGGCCGGGCGCGGGGCGAAACCGTTTACGGTGGAGATCCAATTGCCGGCGCCCCTCACGGCGCGGACGCTGCAGATCGTGCCGGGGGAAGAGGCCTTCGGGGCGGAGTGCGAGTTGCTGGCGGGGCAACCGGATGGATCCTTCCGCTCGCTGCGGACGTTCAAGTGTGACCGGTCGAACATGGATACAAAGGTCGGCCCGATGCCGCGCGGCCCGGTGACGATTTCTTTCCCGGCCGTGACGGCGGCCAGGTTCCGGCTGGTGTTCACCGGCTATTTTGCCCGCAGCAAAGTGCCGGCGCTGGCCGAGGTGCGCTTGTCGGGCGCGGCGCGGCTCGAATCGTTCGTGGAGAAGCAACTCGGGAAGATGCATCCGACCCCGTTGCCGATGTGGGATGCCTACCTCTGGCCGGCGCAGGCCGAACCGGATCATCCCGGCCTGGTGGTGCCCGCCGACGGAGTCCGGAATCTCACGGCGCAGCTTGCCCCCGACGGCACGCTGCGGTGGGAGGTGCCGCCGGGGGACTGGATCATCCTGCGTTCCGGCATGGCGCCGACCGGGGTGCGCAACCATCCCGCGTCACCCGAGGGCAAGGGCCTGGAGGGGGACAAGATGAATCGCGCGGTGGCGCAGGCGCACTTCGACGCTTTCATCGGCGAGGTGCTCCGGCGCGTGCCGGTGGCGGACCGCAAGGCGTTCACGCGCGTCGTGGCGGACAGCTACGAAACGGGTTCGGAGAACTGGACGGACGGCTTTGATCAGCGCTTTCGCGCAGCGTACGGCTACGATCCGAAGCCGTGGCTCCCGGTGTTGACCGGCCGCCTGATCGGAGGCGCCGGGCCGAGTGAGCGTTTCCTCTGGGACCTGCGCCGGTTCGTGGCGGATCAGATCGCGACCCAATATGTGGGCACGTTGCGCCAGGCCGCGGCGGCGCGGGGCCTGGGTCTATGGCTGGAGAATTACGGGCACTGGGGTTTTCCGGGGGAGTTTTTAAAGTACGGCGCGGAGTCCGATCGCATTGGCGGAGAGTATTGGGTCACGGGTGACCTCGGCTCAATCGAGTGCCGGGCCGCGTCGTCCTGCGCGAACACCTATGGGAAACCGTTGGTCTCGGCGGAGTCGTTCACGGGCGGCCCGCCGTTTCAGAACGCCCCGGCGGCGCTGAAGGCCCGCGGCGACTGGGCCTTTTGCGAGGGCGTGAACCACTTTGTGCTGCACGTCGCCATCCAGCAACCCTGGGAGGATCGGGTGCCCGGGGTGAACGCGCCGTGGGGCACGGAGTTCAACCGGCACAACACCTGGTATGAACGCAGCACGGCGTGGATCGATTACGTGCGGCGGAGTTGCTGGCTCCTGCAGCAGGGCCACCGGGTGGTCGACGTGGCGTATTTTATCGGGGAAGACGCGCCGAAGATGACCGGGGTGAGGTCGCCCGCCCTGCCCAGGGGATATGATTTTGACTATATCAACGCCGAGGTGATCAAGCAGACCCTCACGGTGCGTGCCGGTTTGCTCACGCTGCCACACGGCCCCGCCTATCGCGTGTTGGTGCTGCCCGGACAGAAGACCATGCGCCCGGCGCTGCTGCGCCAGGTGCGCGACCTGGTCCGCGCGGGTGCGACGGTCCTGGGGCCGGCGCCGACGCAGTCGCCGAGCCTGCAGGGTTATCCGCAAGGTGATCGCGAAGTGCAGCAACTCGCCGCGGAACTCTGGGGCGGCCCGGACCTGCCGTCGGCGGGTGAGCGGATGGTGGGCCGGGGCCGGGTGGTTTGGGGCCGGACGCTGGAGGAGGTGTTGGCGGCGACGGCCACGCCAGCGGATCTGGAGTTCCGGCCGGAAGCCGCCGATGCCACCTTGCTTTTCACCCATCGACGTTCGGCCGGGGCGGAGATTTATTTTCTCAGCAATCAGCGGGATCGCGCCGAGCGAGTGACCGCGGCCTTCCGGATTGCCGGCCGGCAGCCGGAACTCTGGGACGCCGTGAGCGGGGAGCGTCGTGATCTGGCCAATTGGCGGACCGAGGGTGATCGCACGCTGGTGCCGCTCGAGTTTGCGCCGCGGCAATCCTGGTTTGTGGTGTTTCGCCGGCCGGCGTCGGCGCCACGCACTCCAGGCGTGAACTTCGCCCCGTCCACGACGCTGGCCACGCTGGGCGGGGACTGGGAGGTCAGCTTTGATCCGCAATGGGGTGGCCCGGCGCAAGTCACCTTCGCGTCGCTCGCCGACTGGAGCCGGCACGCCGACCCGGGCATCCGGTATTACTCCGGGCGGGCGGTGTACCGGAAGACGTTCGATTACCCGCCGGCGCTGGCGGTCGGGGCGGACGCCGGTCGCCTCCTGCTGGATCTCGGGGCGGTGCGGGACCTCGCGGTGGTGCGGCTCAACGGCCGGGAATTGGGCACGCGCTGGATCGCGCCGTGGGAGTTCGAGGTGTCGAACGCCCTGCGCCCGGGCGGCAATGACCTCGAGGTTGAGATCATCAACCCTTGGAACAACCGCCTGGTCGGCGACGCGGCGTTGCCGGCGACGGAACGCCGCACCTCGCTCACCCTGGCGACAGTGAAGGCGACGGCTCCGCTGCTTCCGGCCGGCCTCTTGGGTCCGGTCACGCTGCGGCGATCGGGTCTGCCCCTGGAAATTCGCGCTAAATGACAAAACCACGGCCGGCCCAAACTCGCGCCGACCGACCCCTCCGCTTAACTCAGCCCAATACCACTCCTGTGAAATCGTACCTTACCCTGTTCCTCGTGTTCTTCACCGGGCCGCTGCTCGCGCTCCGGGCTCAGGCGCCGGCCTCCCCGCTGACGCTCGGCGATCTGCGCTGCGAGTACCTGGTGGCGCCGTCGGTCGTCGATGTGCGCACTCCGCGGTTTTCGTGGCGGTGCGAGTCGTCGGAGCGGGGCGCGGCGCAGACCGCCTGGCAGGTGCACGTGGCGTCGACGGCGGAGAAACTCGCCCAAGGCGAGGCCGACCTGTGGGACAGCGGGCGCAAGACCGGCACGACCAGCAACCAGATCAGCTACGCCGGGCGGGCGCTCGATTCCGGGGCGGAGTATCACTGGCAGGTGCGCATCTGGGACGAAGCGGGCCGGCCCACCGGGTGGAGCGCGCCGGCGCGCTGGAGCATGGGATTGCTCGGCGCGTCCGACTGGCGGGCGCGGTGGATTTCCTACCGCGACAGCTCGCCGCTGCACACGAGCCGCCAGGAACTCTACCTCCCGGCGGCGCGCCAGTACCGGAAGGAGTTCGCCGTCGCGAAGCCGATCCGCCGCGCGATCGTGTACGCGGCGGCCCTGGGCCTGTACGACCTGCATTGCAACGGTCAGCGCGTGGGTGACGCGTACTTCCAGCCGGGTTGGGCGGACTATCGGAAGCGGGCGTATTATCGGGCCCATGACGTGACGGCGCTGCTCCACGCCGGCGGGCCGAACGCGCTCGGCGCCGAGGTGGCGGAAGGCTGGTACTCCGGCTATGTCGGCTTCGGCCTGCTGGTGGGGCAGGGTCCGAACCGCGCGGGGCGTTATTTTTATGGCAAAACCCCCGCCTTCCTGGCGCAACTGGAAATTGAATACACCGATGGCACGCGTGAAACCGTGGGGACCGACGCCAGCTGGCGCGTCACCGGCCAGGGGCCGACGCGCGAGGCTGATCTCATCATGGGGGAGAGCTACGATGCCCGGGCGGAAATGCCCGGTTGGGCCGCCCCGGGCTTCGACGCGAGCGGGTGGGAGGAGGCGATTCGCGCCGAGGAGAATCCGCGCGTGCGGGCGACCTTTACCGACGCGCTCGGGGACCGGGAGGTGGATCTCGGATTCATGCGCCCGGCCAAGCTGCAGGGCTATGCCGCCCCGCCGATTCGGGTGACGCAGGAGCTGCCGGCGAAGACGATCACCGAGCCGAAGCCGGGGGTGTACATCTTTGACCTCGGGCAGAACTTCGCCGGCCAGGTGCGGCTGAAGGTGAGCGGCGCCGCGGGCGCGCGGGTCCAGTTGCGCTTTGGCGAGATGCGGCACCGGGATGGCACGCTGATGACCGAGAACCTGCGCCGGGCGCGGGCCACCGACAGCTACACCTTGCGCGGCGATCCGGCGGGCGAGACGTGGAGCCCCCGCTTCACGTATCACGGTTTTCAGTATGTGGAAGTGACCGGCCTGGCGGCCAAGCCGGGCTTGGACGCGATTACGGGGCTGGTGCTGCACAACGACACGCCGGCCGCCGGGAGCTTCGAGTGCAGCGATCCGGTGCTCACCCAATTCGGGCGCAACGCCTGGTGGACGCAGCGGGCCAATTTCTTGGAGATGCCGACCGACTGCCCGCAACGCGACGAGCGGCTCGGCTGGACGGGTGACGCCCAGGCCTACATTCGCACGGCGACGTTCAACGCCGACACGGCGGCCTTCTACACCAAGTGGCTCGACGATCTCGTCGAGGCGCAGCACAGCTTCGGGGCGTATCCGGATTATGCGCCGTATCCGATGGCCCATGGCCGGCCGGGGAAATCATTTGGCACCGGCTGGATGGATGCCGGCATCATCTGCCCGTGGACCGTCTGGCAGGTTTATGGCGACACGCGCCTGCTGACGAAGAACTGGGCGTCGATGACGCGGTTCATGGAGTTCCGGCGGGCGGCCACGGGCGTGGACGGGCTCGGCCTGAGCATCGGCAACCCGTGGGGTGACTGGCTCAACGTCAACGAGGCCACGCCGGTGGAGTACATCGACACCTGTTATCACGCGCTGGATTGCCAGCTGATGGCGGAGATGGCCACCGCCCTCGGGCGCAAGACGGAGGCCGCGTCGTACCTGAGCCGCCGCCAGCGCATTGCGGCCGCCTTCGCCAAGGCCTATGTGGGGCCGGATGGCACGCTGACGGTCGACACCCAGACGGCCTACGTGCTGGCGCTGTGGACGAACCTGATTCCGGCGAAGCAGGTGGCGGCGGCATCGGCCCGGCTGGCGGACAAGATTGCGCAGAACGGGTACCGCATGACGACGGGTTTCCTCGGCACGCGGGCGTTGCTCCCGGCCCTCACGGGCAGCGACCACCACGACCTCGCGGTGCGTTTGTTCCAAAACCGGGTGTTCCCCAGCTGGGGCTACGAGGTCGTCAACGGCGCCAATTCGGTGTGGGAGCGCTGGGACAGCTATACGAAGGAAAACGGCTTCGACGGCGCCGGGGGCAACCAGAACGCGAGCATGAACAGTTTCAGCCACTACTCCTTTGGCGCGGTCATGGAGTGGGCCTATCGCATGCTGGCCGGCATCGACACCGACGGGCCCGGCTACCGGCGCATCACCATCCGGCCGCGGCCGCCGACGGCGGGCAGCAACCCCGACGTGACCCCCATCACCTGGGTGCGGGCGCATTACGATTCCATTCAGGGCCGCATCGCGAGCGCCTGGAAGCTGGAGGCGGGGCGTTTCAGTCTTGAGGTGACGATCCCGCCGAACACGACGGCCAAGGTCTGGCTGCCCGTGGCCAAGGTCGCCGGCGTGACGGAGGGGGGCGCGCCGCTGCAGAAGGGCGGCGCGATTCGGGGAATCGCGGTCCAGGAAGGGGCGGTGAGCGTGGAGGTCGCCGCCGGGACTTATCACTTCGAAGCACCGCTGGCGGGGCCGTGAGTGAGGCCGTGCGGCGGCCCGGAGTGGACAACCGAAGGCGTGTCTCCCTTCCGGGGGCAGGCCCAGGGTGGAAGGGGCGCATCTTCAGGTTGACGAAGCATTGAACTCGGTCCGCCCCGTAGCGCCAGTCTTTGACTGGCGCCCGCCGGTCAGAGACGCGGCGCTACTCCCAGAGGCATAACCGCCAAACGACAGATGCGCCCAGGGCGGAAGGTCCCGGTCGAGTCCGTCTTGACCCGGGCGCGGGCTCGCCTCTTGTGACCCTGAACCCATGAGCCTTCGCGAGCCTTCCTTCCTCCCGCCTCCCGGTTACGCCCGCATCCGGGTGGTGCAGAGTTTCGCCGAACTCGTCTCGATGCCCTTCGGCGGCGGCGTCAACGCCCTCTGCTGGGCGCGTACGCTGCCGGGGGACTTCAACGAAGTCGTGGAACGGCTGGGCGTCAGCGCGGAGATCAAGACCCTCGATGCGGCGTTGCTGCGAGCCCTGCCGCTGAGCGCTGCGGGTCGGGCGGCCGTGGAGGTGCTGCTCGCGGATCAGGAACTGCTCCGGGCGTTGGGTCTGGCGCCCGTGCTCGACTGCATTCCCTGCTACCCCCGCGATGAGGACAGTGGGGCCCTGCCCACCGATGTGTATTCATTCCATGCCGACAGCGCACCGGTGGCGGCCGACACCTATCTTTGCAGCTACACGGAGAGCGCGACGGAGGGGCTGCGCAATGACGAGGCGCGGCGGCGCATCGACGATCCCGCCAGTCGGGCCGAACTCCTGCGGGGCTTTGGCGGCGAGGACAACGACGACTTCCGCGAGTACCTGCGGGAAAGCTGTCACGATCTCCACTACGCTCCCGTTACCTCCGCGCGGCCCTTTTCCTTTGGCTTGGGGAACCTCTGGCGCATCGCCATCGCCACGCCGGGCAACCCCGTGCCCCCGTGCATTCATCGGGCGCCCGCCACACTGCCGGGCCAGCCGCCGCGGTTGCTGCTGATCAGTTGAACGGACCGGTCCGGCCGGCTGGGTTTAGGACAGCCCGAAGAATTGCCGGATGATGCTCAGGCCGTTTTCCCAGAACACCAGGAAGACGCCCATCAACGAGCCGCCGGCGATGATGCCCGAGGCCACCGGGAAGGTGTACTGCTCGGCCCAGTCCTTGCGTTTGTGCTCGATCAGCCAGCCGATGACGCCGCCGGTGAAGAACAGCAGGCTGTAGTACCAGTGAAACGTCCACGCGAGGCCGACGCCGGCGGCGGAGGGAATCCATTTCTGGTGGCGCGGAAACCACAGCGCGAGGAGCGGCAGGATGAGGCCCACCGCACCGCCAACCCCGATTGACCACACCTTGACCGGTGCCAGCGCCGAGAGCCCCTGGCTCATGGCGATCGCCACGGCGCGCCAGGTTTGGGCGGCGGGGGCGGGGAATTGATCCGAACCCAGGACTGAGGCATCGGGCACCAGAATCCGGAAAGAGAGGACTGTCGCCACCGTGCCAACAAAAATGCCCGCAAACTGGGCGAGGAATTGTTTCCGCGGATTGGCCCCCAGCAGGTATCCGCTTTTTAGATCGGTGAGGAGATCGGCCGCCGAGCTGGCCGCGCCCGCGGTGATGTTGGCGGCCATCAGGTTGACGTTGATGTTGCCGGGATTGAGCACGCCGAAGGTGAGCTGCGTCACCTTGCCCATCGCACCGACGGGGGTGGTGTCGGTTTCACCGGTCACCCGGCAGGCGACGAGCGCAAGGAAGAACGTCAGGATGACCGCGAGCGTGCTCTGCCAGACGGGCATGTCGAAACTCACCTTGGCCAGCCAGGCGAGCGCCACCAGCGAAGTGAGCTGGCCGATCACGAACCAGGAGACCGGCGTTTCGATTTCATCCATTTCGTCCCGGGGCGCCTTGGCGGCGCGGTTGAAGAGGCTGCCGAGGCTCCGAAACGCCTTCACGATGACCCGCCACTGCAGGGAGAACGAAAGCAGGCCGGAGGTCACCATGCAGGAGACGCCGCCCCAGAGCGTCCATTGGACCACGTCGCGAAACCCGCTGCCGGCGATGATGCCCCGCGATTGCAGGGCGGGCACAAACACCGCCCAGCAGAGGGTGCCGGCGCCCAGCATGCTGGCGGTCACGCGCAGGCCGGTGAGGGCGCCGGCCGCGATGAAGATCGGGTCCCAGGCGAACAACACGGTGCGACCCATCCAGGTCGGGCCGAAGAGCACGGCGTTGAACCGGCCGATGAAGGCGTCGAGTCCGAACGGCTCGAGGCGGGCACTGAGGAGGGGCAGGCCGCTTTGCCAGAACTGGCTGACGGCGGCGAAGACGCCCGCGACGCCGAGCGCACGGGCCGAACGCATGGCCTGATCCCCCTTGGAGTACAGGGCGCGCAGGGTCTCGGCCGTCGCAATGCCGGTCGGAAAACGCAATTGCTCCACGTTGATCATCTGCCGTTTCATCGGCACCGCCATCGTCACCCCGAGGACGGCCAGGAAGAAGACCCACGCCAGGGTCAGGCCGAGTGGCAGATGCTGGTTGTTGAGAAGAATGTAGGCGGCGAAGGCGGAGACGATCGTCGAGCCTGTCGAGTAGCCGGCGGAACTGGCCGTCGACTGCATGCAGTTGTTCTCCAAAATAGTCATCGGGGTTTTCGCCAGGCCGAGTTTCAGGAAGACCGCCCAGACCGAGTAGGAGACGATACACGCGGTGATGGCCACGCCGAAGGCCCAGCCGGCCTTGAGGCCGATGTAGAGGTTGGTGAGCGACAGGACGCCGCCGAGCACGGTGCCCATGAGCACGGCGCGCAGCGTGAGCTGCGGCATCACGTCGCCGCGACCGCGGTAAACCTGGGTGAACCATTGCCGCTCGATCTCCTCCGGCGTGCCCTTGAAGCCCTCGATGAAGATCGGGTGATCGGCGGCGTTGGCGCTCGGGGGCGGGCTGGAGTTGGCGGCGGACGGGGAGGAATTTTCGGCCATGGGAAATGAAAGAGGGGCGGCGCGGTCGCGAGCCTGCCGGGCGCGGCGGCGCAGGCAAAGGGAATTATCCTGCCCTGAGACCGGACCGGTCGTGGGGTGGGGCGCGGACTCCGCCCCCGGCCACTCGGAATCTCGGTGAGGGTGGGGCCGCACCTTGGTGCGCGCCGCGAAACACGGCACGGAACTCGTAATGCATTAGCGGCGCGGTTGGCTCCCCGAGCAAGAAATCTTGATCGCGGAGCTGGTCGCCGACGGGCTGGCGATTCAGGATCGGTTCAAAGCTGAGCCGCTGTTTCGCGAGACTGGCCGTGGCTCCTACGACGCCCGCACTGTCGAAGACATTCAGCGCGGGCGGACTTCCATCGCGGGATAAACCCGCTCCTACTGCGCGACCGACCGTGCAAAAATCCGCCGCGGGGTACACGCGGCACACCGACCTTGCCATTGCTCAAACCTCCCGCACCCTCGCACCGTGATCGCTTTTCACGCTGTCCTCCCTGACCTTGCGCAGCGCGAGGTCCGCTGCATCCACGTGAGCGATGAGCCAGGCCTCTTCCCCTCTCCCGGCCTGCCGGCCGGCGAGTACGCCTTCGCCGAGTTCTATTGCGAGGATCTGAACTGCGACTGCCGCCGCGTCTTCATCCAGGTGCTCGCCCGCGACCAACGCGACCAGGTGCTGGCGAGCATCAACTACGGCTGGGAGGACGAAGCGTTCTATCGGCAAAAGATGTCCTATGATCCGGAAGCGCCGGCCCAGGTAGTCAATGCTTCGCTCGATCCGCTCAATACCCAGTCCGTTTACTCGGCCGACCTGTTGCGGATCTTCCAACAACAAGTGCGAGAAGAATCTTATCGGTTGCGTCTGGGGCGCCATTCTCAGTTGTGTCGCGACGAGATTCGCCGCCGCCAGCCCCAGGCCCCGCCGCAAAAACCCGCGCGCGCTGCCGCCGAACCGCCCGCCGCGCCTTCGGCCCCCCCACCGTCCAATGTCGGCATCCCCACCGCGCATCGCGCGCGCTTCGACGAAGTCGCCGCTCTTCTCACGCAATTCGGCCAGCAACATCTCGACGCCGAACTCACCGGCTTCACGCTCGAACTCTGGCGCCGCCTCTGCCGGCGCAAGGCGTCCGATTGCCTCCGGGGCCAACCTCATGTCTGGGCCGCCACCGTCGTGCACGTCATCGCCCGCATGAACTTTCTCTTCGACCGCAGCCAGCCCGTCCATCTCACCTTCGACACCATCTGCGGCTTCTTCCAGACGAGCAAGACCACGATCGGCAGCAAGGCGACCGGCGTCGAACGCACCCTGCGGCTCAGCCAGCACAGCGAACCGGGGCTCTGCCGCCGCCAGTTCCTGGAGTCGCTCACCATGATCCGTTTGGCGAACGGCATGGTGCTGTCGTTCGAAATGGCGAAGCGCATGGGCTATCTCCCGCCCGACGCCAATCCCGCCGATCTTTCCTGACCGCCTCGCCATGAGTCGCGACTGGATCGGGTTTCGCCCCGAACGCTGCAATTTCCGGGCGCGCCGGTGCAACGGCCAAGGGATCGTCCTCGCCACCGGCCGCGACGCAATGGGCGCCAACCCCTCGTTCCACTTCCAACGCGGGCCCGGCCAATCCTCGAAACTTCACGCCGCTCACGGCACACGTTGCGTCGAAACTGCCGCCCGGTTCCGGCCCCCTGGCCAGGCGTGCCTCCCTTGACGCTCCCCCCCCGGCTGCCAAACATGTCAGCCATGCAAGCCACCGCCCGCGACTTCACCCGGAAATTCCCGCGCTTCCGGCGGGCGGCCCGCGCCGGGCAAACGATCCGCGTGCAGGACCGCGACGGCGTCGTCTATGTTTTCGCCCGCGCCCCTGACGGGGCCGCCAGCCTGGCCGACGTTGCCGGTCACCTCCTCGGCTCGGTGAACAGCGGCGTGCGCAAGAAGACGCTGGCCGGTTATGGCCGGGATTGACGCGATTGTGGACACGGGCTTCGTGGTGGGTGCGCTCGATGCCGCCGACCAGTGGCACGCGTGGGCGGCGCGCGAGTTCCCCGGCATTCGCTCGCCGGCCCTGACCTGCGAGGCCGTCATTTCGGAGGCCTTCGTCCACCATGCCGACACCAAACGCGGCGCCGCCGGGCCACACCCGTGTGGATTCCGGCCGTGGAGCGCTGCCGGAATCCAAGACCGCCTCGCGGCGGAAGCCAGCTGCGGAGACTCCCGACCCATCCGCAGAACCCACTGCGACCGGGACCGAACCTCCCGCTCTCTCCGGCGCCTTGGCGCCGGCTGATGAATCGTCTCCGGCATCGCCGTCGGCGATGCCGGGGTCGATTCATGCGCGCACCAACTTCATTGTGACGTACGACATCTGTGATCCGAAGCGATTGCGGAAGGTGTTCGCGCCTGCCGGGACTACGGTATGCACCTGCAATTGTCGGTGTTCGAGTGCGACCTGACGGCCGCGGAGAAAATCGATTTCGAAAGCCAGTTGCGTGGCCTGATCGACGCGAAGGAAGATCAAATCCTGTTCATTGCGCTGGGACCCTCGGAGCATCGGGGGGAAAGGGTGATCACTGCCCTCGGCCAAAGTTATATCCGGATTGATCCGCCCTGTTACGTGGCGTAGGAAGTTCCGGGTTCGGCGCCAGACCAATGGCACCGGGCGTTCTTTGACATCACGCGCGCGAGCAGTGAGGTGGTGTACCGCCTCCCCGGGCCGCTCGCATGTTGAAGTTGAATGAGTTCGGCGAAGTCAAGTTCGCGGCGACGGTGGTTGCGCGCTGACCCGAGGTGCCGCTCGCATTCCGCCGAAACCACTTCGAGTGATCAACGAGTTATTATCCAGCCATCTCCGCGCCCGCGAGGGCGCGGCCCCAGTGAAGCGGGTTTGTTTCGGTTTGCTTCCACATTGGGAGATGATCTCCGCGCCCGAGAGGGCGCCGGTGGGGGCCCGATGGTTTGTACGGACTCGTGACCGGACGCTGTTCACCGCGGCGGGGAAGGGACTCCCCGCCCGACCACTCACGAAATTCGGTCAGTGTACCACCATCACGGGCCCTGGCGGACAATAGCAGCCGTCGCGTCTGCGTCTGCGCCCGCGTCACGGGCGGATCTCCGGGTTGGCGGTTGTGGGCGGGGTGCCCACACCCCGCGATAGGTCGTTTCCGCAGGGCCGCGCGGTGCCCTCACCGCGCCTACATGGAAGTCACCGCCAAGTCACAGATGCACACCCGGCTGTCACTGCGCCGGTTGGAGTTGGCGGGTGGTGCCGTTGTCCCCGGCGGCGAGGCGGGCCTGCTCCACCAGATGATCCAACGCGGGCCGCGCAGCGGGTTCGTTGATCAGGTTGCGTGCTTCCATGGGGTCTTCGGCGAGATTGTAGAGTTCCTTGGGATTGATCTGCTGGCGCCAGGCGTAGTGATGATCGAGCAGCACCTTCCATTGGCCGGGGAGCGGGGCCGTGTCGGAGCGAACCCCCACCCAGGCGCGTTCGTCACTCAATTCCTTGGACGCCTCGAAATGGTCGTTGGAGAAGACCGGGATGCGGGGCGGGCAGGACTCGCCGCGCAACGCGGCCAGTTGGCTGACGCTGTCCTCCGCGCCGTAGGCCGCCCCGCGCAGGGGAGGCAACGGGCGACCCAGGATCTCGGCCATGGTCGCGAACATGTCGGTCAACGCGATCAGCCGCGTGCTGTCGCGACCCGGGGTGGCGGCATCGCCGTCGCCGATCCCGCCGAGCGGCCAGCTCGCAAGGAACGGGATGCGGTGGCCGCCCTCATAGACGGAGCCCTTGTAGCTGCGCACGGGCCCGGTGAAGCTCTTGTCCGGTTTGTCGGCGCCGTTGTCGCTGGAAAAAACCACGAGGGTGTTTTCGCTGAGCGGGTGACCGGGGCGGCGGGGATCCGGGGTTTGCGCGAGGAAGTCCATGAGGCGCGCGAGGTGCACATCGTTTTGGTAGATGAAGTCGAGCCGGGTGCTGCCCGTGGGCTGGCCGTTCACATAACGGCTGGCGCCGGCAATGGGCGTATCGCCCAGTTTCGCCGAGGGGGTGTAGGGGGAGTGGTTCGCGGGCGAGGCGAAGTAGAGAAAGAAGGGGCGGGTCTCGCCGGCGGCCGTGCGCAGGAAGGCCAGGGCCTCCCGATCGATCACGTCACCGACCTCATGATACCGGTAGGAGCCGTCGAGGGCCTTGCCGTTGCCGGTGGCGCCCGTGACCCGGCGATCGTGAATCCAGCCCGGGCCGATCTTCTGGGTGGGCGAGTTGCGGGTGGTCCCGTCGGGGCCGGCGGAGCCGTGGCTGCGGGACATGCCGTGGAAGGAGTCAAAGCCGTGATCCAGGGGACCGTCGGCCAGGGGTTGGGTGAGGTCCGCATCGTCCCAGCCGGACGCGGGTGTGCCGTCGGCCTTGCGATACGACAGGCCGAGGTGCCATTTGCCGACCATGCCGGTGCGGTAGCCGGCTTGTTGCAGGAATTCCGGCAGGGTGAGACGCGCGCGCTCGATCAGCGGATCGCATTGCACGCCGAAGAGCACCCAATGCTTGAGCCGCGTGCGCCAGCAGTAGCGGCCGGTCAGCAGCGCGTACCGGGTGGGGGAGCAGCGGCTGGAGGGCGCGTGGGCGTCGAGGTAACGCACACCCATCTTCGCCAGGCGATCCATGGCGGGGGTGTGCAATTGCACCGCGTCGGAGTTGTGCGACCAACTCTGATACGCGCTCGTGTCGCCGGCGCCCATGTCGTCGGCGAGGAGAAAGACGAGATTGGGTGGCGGCAGGTTCGCCGGGCGGGAGGCGGCCGCGGTCGCAGCCGCGGTGCCCAGCAGGCCGAGGAAAAGCAGGGAGGTGAAACGGAGGAGGGCATTCATGCGGAGGGAGGAAGGAGAGGGGAGGTCGCGGAGATGGCGAGGGCGGAGGAACTGGCGGTGGGGTCAACCGCTCTTCCGGGCCTTGCCCTTTTTTGCGGCCGGCGCATCGGCCGCCGCGTTGGTCCCGGGCCGGGTGGAGGCGGGATCGGCGAGCAGGCGGGGGGAGTTGTAAACGGTCTGCCGATCCCCCTGGGTGCGCATCCACGCCTCAAGTTGGGACCGGAGTTCTTGGATGCGCCCGGCCTGGGCGGCAACGGTGGCGAGGTTGGTTTGTTCGAAGGGGTCGGCGCGCAGATCGTACAGTTCCACCGCCGGGCGCGCGTGGTAGCGGTGGACGATGGCGGCGGCGGCGGAATTGGTCCGCGCGGCCTCGTACCAAGAGATCCAGTACAGGCCGCCGTCCCGGGCGAGCGCCTTGTCGATGTGCGTGGTGTGGGCAAACTCGGGATGCAGATTGAGGATGAGTTTCCAGTCCGCGGTGCGGAGGGAGCGGATGGGATAGACGTTCATGCTCCCATCGCCGCTGTGCGTCGTGAAAATGACTTCGCGGAGCTTGTCCCGGGTGCCACGGAGCACGGGCAGAAACGAGCGGCCATCGAGATCGGGCGGCATCTGGCCGCCGGCGGCATCGATCAAGGTCGGGAGCAGATCGATCCACTGGACCATGGCGGCGGTGCGGGTGCCGGGTCGAATCACACCTTCCCAGGCGGCGATGAAGGGCACCCGAATGCCGGAGTCGTAGAGGTTCCACTTGCCGAAGGGCCATTGGGCGCCGTGGTCGCTCGTGTAGATGAAGAGGGTGCGCTTGGGGTCGAGGTGCTGCCGGGCGAGAGCGCGGATCTGGCCGAGTTCGGTGTCGGCCGTGGTGACGTCGGTGTAGTAGCGGGCGCGAAAGTCGCGGGTCTCGGGTGTGTCGATGAAGGTGGGCGGAAGTTTGACCTGAGTTGGATCATAGCCCTCGAGCCTGGGCCAGGGCACGTGCGGTTCGTGGGTGCCGACGAAGAGGCAGAGGGGTTTGGTCGAATCGCGTTCCCGCAGGAATTTTTCGACGACTGGGGCGGCGTAGGCCGCGTTGAAGACGTCGAAGCCGTGGCGCGCGACGTCCTTGGGGCCATGCGCGACCTTGCCAAAGGCGGCGGTCTGGTACCCGAGTTTCCGCAGGACCTCGGGGAGCGAGGCGACGTCGTCGCGCTTGTAGGTGTGGTTGGCCTCGGCGCCGTTGCGGGCGGGCATGAGGCCGGTGAGCATGGCCGCGCGGCTGGGGGCGCAGGCGGGCGAGGCGATGAAGGCGCGATCGAAGGTGAGTCCGGCATCGGCCAGTCGCTGCATGTTCGGCGTGTGCACATCGGGGGCGCCGTAGGGGGTGGAATCGAGCTGCCCGTGATCATCGGAGAGGAAGACGACGAGATCGGGCCGGGCAGCCGGAGCAGCGAGCAGTGAGGTCGCCGCGACCGCGGGGATCGCCCCCGCGCGGAGGAGGAAGCAAAGCAGGTGTTTCATTTTTTCGCTTTCTTTCCCTTCTTCGTGGCAGAGCCCTTCGCCGCGCCGCGCCGGGCCTGATCGGGAGCGTTTTCCACGGGCAGCCAGCGGGCGAGGCGGGCCTTGATCTCGGCGTTGCCGGGCGAGGCGGCGACATTGGTCCACTCGAGCGGGTCCGCCTGATGATCGTAGAGTTCCTCGAAGCCGTCGGAGTAGCGGGTGTAGCGCCAGCGCTCGTCCCGGACGCTGTGATTGTTGAAGCCCATGGTGGAGACGGCCGGGCGGTCCCAGGCGGCGGCGGGCGCGGCGAGCAGGGCGCGGAAACTCGGGTCCTTGCATTGCTCCGGGATGGGCAGGGCCGTGAGGTCGCACAGGGTCGGGAACATGCCCAGAAAATCCACGGTGCGGGAGCAGACCGTGCCGGCCCGGGTCACGCCGGGCGCCACCCACAGCAACGGGGCGCGGGTGGATTCCTCCCACAGGACCGCCTTGGTCCAGTGCTGTTTCTCGCCGTGATTCCAGCCGTGGTCGCCCCAGAAGACGATGATGGTGTTGTCGCGAGCCGGACTGGCATCGAGCGCAGCGAGCACGCGTCCGATTTGGGCGTCACAAAAGGAGGTCGCGGCGAGGTAGGCCTGGATGACGTGTTCCGGCCCCTGGGGCAGACGGCGGATTTCGGCGTCCATTTCCGGTTGCGCCATGCGCTGCGCGATAGGGCCGACGTCGTCCAAATCGTGGGGGTTGATCTTCGGCTGCTTGATCTGGTCCAACGGGTACAGATCGAAATATTTCTTCGGCACGTTCCACGGCACGTGCGGGCGATGAATGCCCAGGGCGAGGAAGAACGGCTGGTCGCGCTTTTGGCCGAGACGTTCGACGATGTAGCTGGTCGAGCGATAATCGATCAGGGCCGCTTCGTTGGCGTCGGGCACGACATGCCACGCGAATTTGCCGTAGCGCTCATTGTCCTCCTTGCGCGGGGTGCGGCCGTTGGGGTCGTCGCCGACATCCTCGCCGCCCTCTTCGGTGTCCTGCACGGGGCCGAAGTCGTGCCAGTCGGATTGTCGCACGGAGTTGGCATGGGTGATCTTGCCGGCGCCGGACACATAATAGCCATGCTGCTTGAAGTGGAGCGGGATCGTCATCGCCTTGGGCACTGCGATCGACCACTTGACGCTGTTCTGGTAAACGCCGGTGACGGCGGGGCGCATCCCGGTGATGAGCGACGTGCGCGTGGGGTTGCACAGCGGGGCGCCGCAATAGGCGCGGTCGAAGCGCACGCCGCGCGCCGCCAGCCCGTCGATATGGGGGGTCTTGGCCTGCGTGTCGCCATAGCAGCCCAGCCAATTCCGCAGATCGTCGACCGCGATGAACAGGACATTCGGCCGGGCGGACGGGGCGGCGGCGAGCGGCACGACGGCGCCCGCGAGGGCGAGGGCCGCGGTGAGAAGGGTGGTGGAGGAGATTTTCATGGCGGGAAGAGAGGTTGCTAGTGCGGGACCGCCGGGAGCGGCGGAATCCGCACCGGCCTATTTCGTGGCGAGGCGCAGGAGCGGGCTGGAAACCGAGAGGGGGATTCCGTGGGTCGTGTGCGTGTGATGCGAGAGCAATTCGATGGTGTCCACGCCGGCGGGAAGCGGAACGCGGCCGATGAAGGAGGCCGGCCCGTCGCGGACGAGTGACATGGTTTGCCAGTGATCGTACTCGAAGGCCAGCGTGTAGGGCGGGTGGCGCTGCCCGGACCAGGAGACTTCGTTGCGTTGCGGTTCCGTGCCGTCGGTGAACGTGACTGTGACCTGTACGGTACGGGTGGTCGCATCCCAGGTGGTCTGCAGCGTGGGGGCGGCGATGAGGGCGCGCCGGCCAAAGAAGTGGTGCTGGGCGAACGCGTAGAGATTGTCCTCCACCGCGGTTTGGGCGGGCACCTGGCGCGTGAACCCGGCCCCCTTGGGGCCGCCGTGCTGGCCGCCGGGCACGATGTAGAGCGGGAACGCCGGGAAGCGCCGGCCCACCTCAACCAGAGCGGGGCTGACGCTGTCGTTGGCGCCGACGTTGTAGAATATTTCCAGGCCGCGCCGCTGTAGCGCCGGGAGATGGCTCGTGGTGCGGCAGACGTCCCAAGCGCGATCATTCATCGCGGTGATCTCGTCCTCGCTCCAGCCGGCGGCGCGGGCCGCGGCGAGGGTGATGCGTTCGTCCCCGCGACGGGTGTCGCGATCCACCAAGGCGGCATGGGCGGAGGCGGGAAGCTCGGGATGTTTGCCGGCGGCCAGATCGGCCAGGAATTGCCGGTTGGCGGCGGCGATGGCGGCGGGCTCGGTGCCGATCACAAAATAGCCGCCAGGGTTGCCGAGCGGCGGGGCGACGACGGGCATGATGGCGGTGAAGCGGTCGTCGTGAATGCCCGCCGCGGCAGCCGCGACGCCCCGCTTGGATCCACCGGTGACAAGCACCTTGGACGGTTGGAACACGTCCGCTTCCGCGATGGCCGCGGTGAGCGCGCGCATGTCGCTCAGGCCCCAAATCCACGCGGGCGTAAAACGGGCGTCCTTGGTGGCGAGCAGATGGGATTTCATGCCGAGGTGCAACGTGCCGACGGGCGGCATCGCGTCGATCGTGCCCATGCCGACGAGGACGATGCCGACGCCGTTTTCCTTGAGCAGGCGCAACATCGCGCCGGTTGGCAAAGTGGGCCGCGGGGCGAAGCCCATGTTGCCGATGATCACGGTGCGGCACGGACCGCCGGCGGCGGGGGCGTTGAGCGTGACGGGCAGGCGCACCTTCTGGCCGGGCCACCACTCGCACGCGGTAATCTCGATCAATTTTTGGCGAATGGCGGCATCGCGGGGCGCGGGCCGCCAGTCCTGGATGACGCGGGTTTCGAGGGTGGAGGCGTCGCGAATGGCGGGGAGGTCGTAGGCCGCCGGGGTGATCGCGGCGGGGGCGGAAAGCGTCGCGGCCAGCAGCGCGATGAGGTGCAGGGGAGTTTTCATGGGGAAGTGCTCGCGCGCAGGAAGGGCGCCGCCGTCGGACGGTGGGTCACCTTGCGGGCGAAGGTTGCAGGGCAGGAAAGCGAGAATGGCCGGTGGGGCGAGCCTTGGCTGCAGGTGGGGCGGGTTGGAGCTGTGGGTGCGGTTGGGTTCCAGGGGATGACCCGATGGTTGCACGCCTCCCGCGCCCGCGCCACACCAAGACATGCGGATGTGCCCTGCCCAAAAAAATGTCCCGTTGGTTCCATGGTCGTCAGCGGTTGTTCGCGTGGTGTGCGGGTGGGTGAACCTGCTGCTCATGTTCACCGTGGCACTGGCGACGGAATCGGTTGGGGGCGCGGGGGTCGCCACGCGGATCGCGTTGGTGTCGGACACCCACGCGACGCGCGGCACGACGGAAGACCAGCCCCTCTATCGGGGCCGGCTCGATCGCGTCATCGCGGACGTGAATGCCGCCGCGGTGGACATGGTTCTGATTGCGGGTGACCTCACGCAGAGCGGCACGGCGGAGCAATTCGATGATTTCAAGGCGCAGGTCGCGGCGTTTCGCGCCCCGGTGCGGTGCGTGCCGGGCAACCACGACATCGGCGGAAAGGCGATTCCCGGGCAGTCGAAGGGACCAACGGCGGCCCGCGTTGCGCGTTACGAGGAAAAGATGGGGCCGACGTTTTTTTCCCGGACGGTCGCCGGCGTGCGGGTGATCGGCCTCAATACCCCGGCGCTCGGGAGCGGCCTGCCCGTGGAGCGGGCCATGTGGAGCTGGCTCGAGGGGGAACTGGCGGCGCCGGCCTCCACCCCGACGATTGCGCTGCTGCATTACCCGCCATTCCTGAAGACGGCGGACGAACCCGGCGGCGGTTATTGGAATATTGAACCGGCGCCGCGGGCCCGTCTGCTCGCGCTGCTGAAACAGGGTGGGGTGCGTCTCGTCCTGGCGGGGCACGTGCACTATGCGCTGGCGACCCGCGACGATGGGTTGCAGGTGATCGTGACGCTACCGGTGTCGTTCGGTTTGCCGCGCGGGCAGCAACCGCAGGGTTGGACCCTCGTCACGGTGCGCGCCGACGGGGAAGCCGAGCACGCGTTTCGGGCGGTAAAAGATTGATCCCAGCGAATCGGATCGGAGCTCGGCCGCCGCCGTTCGCTGATGCGTCAGTGGCTCAGTTTTCCGGCCCGCCGCCGCCGCCACCGCCGAAGCCACCCCCCCCGCCAAAGTCGCCGCCGCCGCCCGCGCCTCCTCGACCTCCACGGCCGCCGCGACCGCCGGCATCATTGCTGAACTCGAGCTTGGTGGTGCCCTCGACGTAGACCGGTGCACCCTTCTGGCGGGGCGGATCATAGGCCATCTGCGCGACGGCAATGAGGGCGGGCAGCACAAATTCCTTGGGAGGATCACCCACCAACGTGGGATTCAGCGGGCGACCTTCGGGATCGACAACAAAGTTCACCTGCACGGTGACGTCGCGATTCTCCCCGGCCTGGCTCCGCGGATACATCGGGCGGGCCGGTCGCTTGACCTTCAGCTTTGAGCCGTAGTCCTTGGGAGTCAGCGCGGGGGCGGGGAGGGCGCCGAATACCTTGCGCCGGGCCATGGCGTTGACCTGTTGATCGATCGGGGCCGAAAAGAGAAAGGGAACGCTGACGCGCATATCCGCCGGCTGGCCCTCGCGCTGGCCCGGTTCAAATTTCCATGCGGTGACGATGGCCATCGCGGCCCGGCCGAAGGCGCGATGGGTGGCCATGCCCAGCTGGGGATCGGCCACGGTGCCGTCGGTCTTGACCGTGATATCGACTTCGGCGCGGCCACTGAGGCCCGTGTCGGTTAATTCCGACGGATACCCGGGGGAGGAGGAGGTCACGATTTTCGGCGAGGTCAGCGATGCATCGGCGGCGCCAGCGCTGCCGGTGACCAAGGCGAAGAGGGCGCACGACAACAGGGTGTTTTTCATGGCGGCAGGGCAGGCAGAGTGAGCGGGAGGGGGAGGGAGACGAGACGCATTTTCCTTCGGGCGGGTGGCGCGGGCCGAGACGGGGCGGATTTTTGCACGGTCGGTCGCGCTGTAGGAGCGGCTTTATGCCGCGATGGAATTTCGCACGCGCTGAATCGCGGCATAAAGCCGCTCCTACAAGAGGGATAAGACAAGTCATTTTCGGGCCGGTTCGCCGTGCAAGAATCCGCCGCGGGGGCGAGAGGGCGGCGGCAACGAGAGATTGAATCGGCGGGCAAGGGCCCTCTTGATCCCGACTTCGCCTGCTGGCGTCCCGCCTTCGGTCCAACCCTGCCTCCCCATGATCCCAGTTCTGCCCCGCGCCGTCGTCCTCGCCCCGATCTTTGTTCTCGCGGTGATGACGGCGACCGGGGTGGGGCAGGGGGCCGCCGCGCCAGCCGGGCGGGCGAAGAATGTCGTGCTGTTCGTGGCCGACGACATGGGGCAGGACGCCGGGTGTTATGGCAACCCGGTGCTCAAGACACCCCACCTCGACGCGTTGGCGCGGGAGGGCACGCGCTTCGCGGACGCCTTCTGCACCACGTCGAGTTGCAGCCCCAGCCGCTCGGTGATCCTGACCGGATTGCACAACCACACCAACGGTCAATACGGCCTGGCCCACGGCGTGCATAATTTCTACTCCCGCGAAGACGTGGTGACGCTGCCGGTGCTGATGCGTGCAGCGGGCTATCGCACCGGGCGGTTTGGCCGGGCGACGCACGTGCGACCCTACGCCGCCTACGAATTCGATGTGGCCATCCCGACGCCGGGGGCGGAACTGACGATGGACGCGCGCCTGTATGGTCGGGACATTGTACGGTGCGTCGAGGATGCCGGGGCCTTCATCGCCCGGGCGGACGCGAAGCCGTTTTTCGTCATGGTGGCGACCAACGATTCGCACCGCTTCGGCACCCGGTTTGAAAGCCTGCCGGGCAAACCCAATACCTTTGCCAATGACCACACCTATGCCGGGGTCGTCGAGGTGCGCTATGCGCCGGACGAAGTGCTGGTGCCGCGCTTCCTGAACGACAACCCCGGGACCCGCGCGGAACTCGCCCAGTACTACCAGAGCGTATCGCGGCTCGACCAGGGGCTCGGCCGGCTGGTCGAGGTGCTGAAGCGCACGGGACATTGGGACGACACGCTGATCGTGTTCATTTCCGATAACGGGGCCCCATTCCCCGGGGCCAAGACCAACGTGTACGAGCCGGGCCTGCGCGAGCCCTGCGTCATCCGCGACCCGGCGGCGGCGAAGCGGGGCATCGTGAGCGACGCCATGATCAGCTGGGTGGATATCACGCCCACGATTCTCAATTATGCGGGGGCGTTGACGGCCAAGCTCAAACTGCACGGCCGCTCCATCCTGCCCGTGCTGCAGCAGGAACACGCGGCCGACTGGGGGGAGATCTACGCCTCCCACACCTTTCACGAGGTGACCTCGTATTATCCGATGCGGGCGGTGCGGGATCGGCGGTACAAACTGATCTGGAATGCGGCCTACCAACTCGACTTTCCGATCGCGGATGACCTGGGCAGCTCGGCGACCTGGCAAAGCGTGGCGGGCCTCGAGCCCGGGCAGCGGCTGGGGCGGCGCACCCTCGCCAATTTTCTGCAGCGGCCGCCGTTGGAATTGTACGATCTGCAGGAGGATCCCGACGAAGTGCACAACCTGGCGGGGGATCCCGCGCAGCGCGAACGACTGGACCGGATGGTGGCGCGGTTGAAGACGTTCCAGAAACAGACCCGCGATCCGTGGTTGAACAAGTGGGCGCGTGAGTGAACGCGGTGGGTGGGGGCGCCCCGGGACCCCGGACGATGCCCAGGAGACCAAGCCGAGGCCAATCCGAGACCTCAGACCAAGGTCCTTGGGGTCCATCGCCGAGTTGGCGGTGATGCCTCTGGGAGTAGCGCCGCGTCTCCGACCGGCGGGCGCCAGTCGAAGACTGGCGCTACGGGGAGGACCGGGCTCAATGCCACCGGCAACCCGGAGAGGCACCCGCTTGAATGGGTGATGGGACTACGCGCCGGTCAAATGCTCCGGAGCTTGCCCCGGGGATTCAGGGCGAAGCGGATCAGGGGTGGCGGCTGAAACCCTGGGAGCGCTGTTGACGCAGCGTTTCGGACAATTGCCGGACGATCTCGGGGTGCTGGGCCGCGACATCGGTCGTCTCAGCGGGATCGGTTTCGAGGTTGAAGAGTTGCGGGTGAAACTGGTCGCCCTTGGGACTCTTCTTCGGGGCGGCCTTCTTGCCCGGGAGGGCGGCGGGCACCCCCTCCACCCATTTCCAGGGGCCGCGGCGGATCGCGTAGACGCCGTTGGCGCTTTGCAGCAGCAAATCGGGCCGCAGGGGCTGCTCGGGCTGGGGATCGAGGAAGGCGGGGAGGATGTTGTAACTATCCGGCGCCGTCGTGGTCCGATCGAGTTGCTTCTCGCCGACGACCGTGGCGAGCGTGGCAAACACATCCACGAGGCCGATCATCGCGGCACTCGTCGTGCCCGGGGCCACGTGGCCGGGCCAGCGCACGATGAACGGCACCTTGAAGCCGCCTTCCCAGATGTCGTGTTTGCCGCCGCGGAGGGCGCCGTTGATTTTCAGGCCGGCGTCGCGCGCCACCTTCTGTGTGTTGCTCTTGCTCGAGTCGACGATCACGCCGCCGTTGTCGCTGGTGAAGATCACCAGGGTGTTGCCCGCGACCTTGAGGTCGTCGAGGGTCTGCAGGATGCGTCCGACGCTGAGGTCGAGATCGTGAATGAAATCCCCGTACGGCCCGGCCTGGCTCGAGCCGGTGGTCTCGGCCGAGGGGGTGATGAGTTCGTGCACCGCCACGGGCGCGAAATAGAGGAAGAAGGGGGCGGGCTGACCCCGCCTTTGCCCGAGCCACGCGACCGCGCGGTCGGTGAGCTCCCCCATGGTCTTCGGATCTTCGCGCTCCGGGGCGTCGAGCCCGAGTTTGCCCGGGGTGGGCGTGAGCCGATTCGAGCGCAAACCGAAGACCCGGTGATTCTCGACGAACACCCGCGTGATGTCGTTGTGATTCTGCGGCACGGCGAATTGGTAGTCGAAGCCGAGTTCCAGCGGTCCCGGGTTGAGTTCCTTGGTGTAGTCGACGCGCGGGGCGGTCCCGTAGCCGAGGTGCCACTTGCCGACAAAACCCGTCGCATAGCCGTGGGGTTTCAGCAGCGAGGCGAGGGTCGGGCGCGAGGTCTCAATGAGCAGGGGATCAAGGGTGTTGGCGACGCCCCCGTGACTCAGACGCGTGCGCCAGCAATAACGCCCTGTGAGCAGCGCGTAGCGCGTGGGCGTGCACACTGACGACGGCGTGCTGGCGTCGGTGAAACGCCGGCCCTCGGTGGCCAGGCGATCGAGATGGGGGGTGCGGACCAGTTTGGGGTCGGCGCCATAACAGCCGAGGCTGCCGTACCCATAGTCGTCGCTGAGGATCACGACGATATTGGGCAGGGCGGAATTGCCCGCGAGGACCAGGCGGTCGGTGGCCCCGACGAAGCCGGCCAAAGTGAGGAGGAGGCGGAGGGATAACTTCATTTTTTCTTGGTTTTGCCCTTCTTGGTCTTGGTCGCCGCGGCGGATCCGCCGTCGGCTGCCTCCGGATCACCGCCCTCGCCCTGGTCGGCCAGGTCGCTCGGGTCATAACGCTTCACCTTGGGATCGGCATTGGGATTCGGCTTGGGAAAATACGCCCCCACCGCCTTGAGGCCGGTCATCAATTGTTCCTCCATCCGGCCGGCGAGCTCCGCCTGGCCCGGGGCGAGGTTGTTCTTTTCGCCGAGATCCCGCCTGACGTCATAGACAAAACGGGTATCCGGCCACTCGTACCAATGCATCAATTTAGTGTCGCCCACCACGAGGGCGGAGGCGGGCGGGGAGACGCGATAGTGGGGATAGTGAAAGAAGAGCGGGCGGTTGATTTCGCGCTCGGTCGGCGCGCCCCCCAGCAGGATGCGCTTCAAGCTCACGCCGTCGACCCCCGGGGCAACGAAGCGGCTCGCACCCGCCAGATCCGCGAAGGTGGGGAGAAAATCGTAGCCCACCACGTTGAGGTTCTGGCGGGTACCCGCCGGGATACCCGGCCCGCGGACGATCAGCGGCACGCGCAGGCCGTTGTCCCACAGCCACCATTTCGCCCCGCGCAGGGGATCGTACGACTCGTTCCAGATGCGGTAGCCATTGTCGGTGGTGTAGACGACGTAGGTGTTGTCGGTGAGGCCGAGTGCGTCGAGTTTCTGCAGGATCATGCCGATCGAGGTGTCGAGGTCCTCGACCATGGCGGCTCCGAGGGTGGCGTTCTGCCGTTCGCGGGGATTCTTGATTTGAGCGAAAACGGGA
This sequence comes from Opitutales bacterium, assembly GCA_038249085.1. Taxonomy (GTDB): domain Bacteria; phylum Verrucomicrobiota; class Verrucomicrobiia; order Opitutales; family Opitutaceae; genus ER46. The sequence continues at coordinate 168,333 of JBBRWR010000001.1, read as the reverse complement.
TTCTTTTCGTATTTGGCCAGCGTCTGCCGGGTCGCCTGGTACTGCGCATGCGTGGCGTAGTGCGAAACCTGCAGATAGAACGGTTGGCCGGCTTTCGCCTGACGTTCCATGAAATCAAGGCTGCGGCGGGTAATGCTGAACATCAGCTTGGGGTCGTCGGACGTGCTGGACCGCTGCCCGGTGGCGGCGTCGATGGGCGTGCAGGTCTTGTTGTCGGTCTCGCCGTCGCTCTCGTCGTAGCCGTGCCGGGCCGGACCCCCGCCGTAGAGATGCCATTTGCCGAAGTGCGCGGTGGCGTAGCCCGCCGCCTTCAACGCATCGCCGATGGAAGGGAAACGAATGTTGCCCTGGGGCTCCGGCTCGAGGAGCGGGCGTCGCAGATCCTGAGCCCGCGAGAGATACTTGACCGTGCCGTCAGTCTTCGGTCCGAAGCCGCCGTTGCCACTGTAGAGATGGCGGGCCGTCATCATGCCGGTCTGGATCGAGCAGCGCGACGGGCCACACATGCCGGCGGCGGCACGAGCGTTGCGGAAGGTCATGCCCTGGGTGGCGAGTCGTTCGACGTGGGGCGTATGTCGGAAGGCCATGGCGGACTCCGGCAGGGCGGGATCCATGCGCACGGACGTGCCGAACCAGGGCATGTCGTCGATGAGCAGGAAGACGATATTGGGCGGACGCGCCGGGGCCGCGAGCGCCGGGCTGGCCGCCAGGACGAATGTCGCGAGCAGGGAAATACAGGACTTCATGGTGATGATGGCTTCTTCGGTTTGAGGGCCTGACGCGCCGTGGCGGGCGACGATGCGGGCAATTCCCGGAGTTACTTCCGCACAAGTTTCCGGTCGTGGATGGACGCGTAGCCGCCGCCCTTGTTACGGGCGATCCAGTAGCGGTACTCGCGCTCCTCCAGGGCCCCTTCAAAGCGGAAAGGGATTTCTTCGCCGGCCATCACCACCGTGATGGCGCGGCCGCCTTTCGCGGTTGGGGTCAGCAGCACGATCTCGTCGCGGAAATCGCCGTAGAGATCCGCCACCATGATGACGCTGCTCTTCTCGATCGGATTGGGCCGCACGCCCGGCTTGACCACGACCTGCCGGCCGTCGAAGTCGCCAATCGTGCGCGCATCGGGACTCATCAATTCACGGGTGGGGTCGCCATCCCACTCCAGCGGGCTCCAATTGCGGGGGAACGGCTCCAGCAGGAGCTGGCCGGCGGCCGAGAAGAGTTGGAAGTGATAGTCCTGATGCCCCGCGCGATTGGTCAGGCATTCGAGTCCCGGCGAGCCGTCCCAGATGTCGGCGGTCCAGGCGATGTGACCGTGGGACCAGGCGCGGTCGTCTTCCCGGTTCTGCTTCCAGATCACCTGCCCCGTATTCGCGTCGACCATGTAGATCCCGGCGTGCATCCGGGTCTCGACCACGTAGCACACCTCGAGGCCGGGACGGTCCGGCAGGTAGTCCTGGATGGAAACGAGGTCCGGATGCTGGCGGAAGATTGACCAGCGCACCGTGCCGTCGGGATTAAGACAGGTGGTGCCGTCGAAGATCTCCTGCCGGCCGTCGCCGTCGACGTCGGCCGCTTCGATTTTGTGCCCACCGCTGCCGCTCGTCTCGGCAAAGCTGTTGAACTGCCAGAGCTTCTTCAATTGGTGATCATACGCGGTGAGGATCTCGTTTTCGTACAGGCCGGACTGGGTGATCACGGCGGGATGCTTCCCGTCGAGACACACCACGGAGAGCATGATGCGCGTCGACGATTTCTGGAAATCGGACGCGAGCGGGGTCCATGGGGCGCTGGCCTTCACCGCGCCGGTCATCCCGTCGAGAATTGCCACGGTGGAGGTGTCGCCCTGCTGCAGGAAGGTGATGACCTCCGCCTTCCCGTCGCCATCCATGTCCCAGACGTTGTAGGGCGCGTTGTTGGCGCTGCCCCAGCAATGGTCATGGTGCGCGATGTCCTTGCGCCAGAGGGAGCGGCCCCAACTGGTGAAGGCTTCGAGTTGCACGGGCAGTCCCGGATCCTGGGAGGTCTCGGTGTTGCCGTTGTCGAGGCGGATGACGCAGTCCATCGCGCCGTCGCCGTTGAGATCGCCGAAGACCGGCACGAGCGATCCCTGGCGGTAGAGGGGCTCGAAGGTGGCGACGATGTTCGTCGGTTCCGTCTCGCTGGCCGTGACCCCGATCCACTCGGAGCGCGGCCCCAGGGTGCCCCGGGCATCGACGGGACGGACATAATAGTGGTAGCGGCGGCCGCCCTCGGCCTTCGCATCGAGGAAGGTCGCGCGGTCGCTGATCGGCGTGGCGGTAAGGGGGAAGCCGGCGTGTTCGCGCGAATTGGCGCGGTAGACGTGGAAGGCGAGGCCCGGGGGATCAGCGGCGAGCAGGGACCAGCCGAGGAGGATGCCCTTCTGCCCCTGGGCCATGCCGGTGAGGCGCCGGGGGCGTTCCCGCCAATCCTGTCCGACGGGCGCGCGGACCGGCCGGAAGCCGGTATCGGGATAACGGATGCCAGCGCCCACGACCTCGACGGCGCCGCGGGAGAGGTAGTCGGCGGTGCGCGCCCAGGATCCGCCCATCACGGCAGTCTCAAGCAGGGCGGGATCCGTGATGCGGTATTTGTAGGTGGCGATGGCGGGGTCGGCCCGGGTAAGCGCCATTTGCCAGACGTTGCCCGCCATGCCGCGGAGGCCGAAGGCGTTGGCGGGACCCGCGGCGGCCGGTTGCAGGAAGTCCGCCCAGCGGTTGAACGGCCGGTCGCCGCGTGGATCAAAATTGGTCCGGCCGGCGGCGGGCTCGTCACCCCAGGGGAAGCGACGATCTGCGGCGCCACCGGAGGCGGCGTATTCAAATTCCGCGGTCGTGGGCAGGCGGTAGATCCGCCCTCTGTCCTGCGCGCTTTGCCACGACAGGTACGCGCGGACGTCGTCGCGGTTGACGAAGATGACCGGGTGGGCGTCCTTGCCGGCGGGAATCCGACCATTGCTCCAGTGAAGCGGGGCCGGACGGCGGGTCGCGGCGACGAAGCGCTGGTACTCGGCGTTGGTCACCGGGTGGTCGAGCATCTCGAAGTCCTCGACTCGATATTGGGCCCGGTTGCGGCCCGCAGCCGGTGCGCCGCGGTAAAGGGTGCCACCCGGGATGGGAACAAAGGGGCCGAGGGACTCAGCGGCGGGCGCTAGCGGCGGCAGGCTGAGGAGGAGCAGGGGCAGGGCGGCGCGGAGCAGGGCGTGACGGGGTTGGGGAGGCGGGGTTTTCATTGGGAAATTGCTGGGAGGGAGAGGCAAGGGTAACGACGGTGCCGAGCGCACGGTGGGGGAATTCATGGGGGCGACCAAGCCGATAACGTGCGCAGCAATTGTTCTGAAGTCGCCGGGGCCGGCGAATCCAACCTCCCGCCGCCTGCCGGCGAACGAACCGTCCCACTGGGGGCGAGGGCGTGCTATCGCACAGGTTGCGGAAACCTAAGCCCGCCGCCATCGTCATTCTCCGCAAGTCGGAAAATCCGATCCCAAAAAACCCATGAAGCTCACAAAATCCATCATGCTCGCGACCCTCGCGGCCGCCATTGCCTTCCCGGTCGCCGCCTTTGCGGCCAAGGGCGGCGGCAAGAAGAAGAAAGACCAGGCGGCGGTCGCCACGTTCGAGTCCGCGGACCTCAACAGTAACGGTTCGGTGTCGCAGGCCGAGTATGTCACGGCCATGAAGACGACCCTCGGTGAAGACGGCGCCAAGACGAAGTTCGCCTCCCTGGACAAGAACGACGACAAGAAGTTGTCCAAGGAAGAGTACGACGCCGGCAGCGCCCCCGCGGGCAAGAAGCGCAAGAAGAAGAGCGCCAACTGAGGCGTCGCGCCATAGCGTGAGATTTCCCGAGGCGGGTCTTGGACCCGCCTTTTTTGTGGGCCGAAACTCAGCGGCCGGCGGGGTGGGCGGCGCGCAGGCGTTGCCGCAGGTCGCGGGCGACGGCGTCCTGGGCGGTGACCACGTTGCGCGTTTCCTCGGGATCCCCGGCGTGGTCGTAGAGTTCGCGGGCGCCATCGCTCCATTCGGTGTAGCGCCAGCGGTCGGTGCGGATTGAGTCCCCGCGTTGCCCGGGTCCGCGGGTCACCAGGGTGAACGCCGCCGCCTTGCCGGGGCCGGAGGGGGCGGCGAGCAGCGGGCGCAGGCTCTGGCCCGCCAGTCCCGCCGGGGCGGGCAGGGCGGCGAAGTCCGCCACCGTGGGATAGAGGTCGACGAACTCCACCAGGCCCCGGGCGACGCCCGGCCCGATCCCGGGCGCGGCGATGATGAGCGGGGCCCGGCAGCTGCGGTCGAAGAGCGTGTTCTTGTTCCACCAATTGCGTTCGCCGAGGTGATAGCCGTGGTCGCCGAGCAGAATCACGACGGTCCGATCCCAGAGCTTCAGGCGGTCGAGGGTGGCGAGCACGCGGCCGACCTGGGCGTCCATGAACGAACTGCAGGCATAATAGGCGCGCTGGAATTCCCGGCGTTCGCGGTCGGTGAACTTGCCGAAGGCGGTGCCATAGGCCCCGAAGCCGACCGCCAGGGGCGGAGCCGGCGTGATCCCGGGCGGATCGCGGTAGAGGGTGATGGCGCTTTCCGGATACAGGTCGAAGTACGGTTTCGGCGCGACGAAGGGATCGTGCGGCTTCATGAAACCCGCGCCGATCATCCACGGCTGGTCACCGAGGCTTTCGATGCGCGCGACGACGGCGCGGGCGATCTGGCCGTCGGGTTGGTCCTCGTCGTCGCCGTCCATCATGCCCCAATTGCACCACGCCAGGGCTCCGTCGGTGAGATTGCGCCCGGCGAGTTTGGTTCGGCCGCGGGTCGTCGCTTCGAATGACACCGCGGTGTGCCAGGACTTCGGCAAATCCATCCATTGTGCGCGCGCCGCGGGGTTGCGGCCGCCGCCGAGGTGAAAGATCTTGCCGAAGGCCGCCGCCTGCCACCCGTGCTCCTTGAGCAATTGCGGAAACGTGAGGACGTCGGGGAGTTGGCTGCGCAGCATCGTGGTGTTGCTGGTCACACCGGTCTGATCGGGTCGCAGCCCGCTGAGAAACGAGGAGCGGCTGGGGTTGCAGACGGGATACTGCGCGTAGGCGCGTTCGAAACGCACGCCGCGGGCGGCGAGCCGGTCGATGTGGGGCGTTTGCACCTCGGAGTGGCCGTAGCAGCCCAGCGTATCGCGCAAATCGTCGACGACGATAAGGAGGATGTTGAGCTGCACCGGTGGCGAGGCCGCGGGGAGTGAGGCGCCGAAACCCCCGGAGAGCAGGCAGAGCGAGAGGAAGGGTTTGATTTTCATGGAGTCGTCGCGCGCGCCGGTGGTTCGTCGGTGACGGGGAGTTCGCCGCGTATGATCCGGCCGGCGAGGCCGGTCAGCCGCAGGTAGTGATCGCTCGGCAGTCCCTCGTAGGTGAGGAAGGCGACGCCCGGGCCGACCGGCGGCGCGTTGGTGCACTTGAAGATCGCCGTGCCCTCGTCGACCTCGTCGAACATCGCGACGTAGAGCATGTCGGCGCCGGCGCGCCGGGCCGCGGCGATCTGCGACCAGAAGAACTGTCCGCCCAGGCGCGGGATGGCGTCGAGCGGATCGCCCTTGAGGTTGTGCCAGCTGAACCCGGGGAAGGCGACGGGCAGAAAGTCGAGGCCGTGGGCCTGGCACCAGGCGAGATCGGGTTGCCAGACGTCGGCGCCGTGGCGCGTGGCCGTGGCTGGCGTGCGGTAGCGGCCGGGCGTCCACGGCGAAATCACGTCGGCCATTTGCATGATCTCGTGCAGCGCGGGATCGGTGATCGAATCGCGGACCTGCTCGCGCCAGAAACTCGGCACACCGATCATCAGGGAGAGTCCGCCGGCGGCGGGGTCATGCTTGAGGAAGGTGAGAATCTTGCGCCAGTCGTCGAGAGTGGGGCGGGGGGTGTTCTCGTCGAGGAAGCCGCAGCCCCAGAGGGCGAGCAGCGGCTTGCCGCGGTGCCGGAGGTAGGCGGGATCGCGCGTGAGGCCGGTGTCGTGCAGGAGTTGCTTCCAGTCGTCGATGAGCCGATCCGCCTGCCCGGGCGCGAGACCGCTGAGATCGTACATCAGCGCATAGGTGCGGCCGGAGAGGCGGGCCCCTTCGCGGCAATGGGCGAGCACGGTGTTGTTGTGTGCGAGCGACGTGCCGCGCCGGAACGAATTGATGAAGCGTTGGACAAAAACACCGTCGATGCCGTTCTCCTGCATCCAACGAAAATGCCGCAGCACCGTCGCGCGCTGGTAGGAGCTGAAGACCTCCGCCCGCGTTCCATCGGCCAGGACGAAGTCGGTCGGGAAGCGTTCGTCGGGCCCGAACTCACTCAGGTCCGGCCAGAGATCCACCGTGACGTGACCGGGCCCGGGGCGCGAGCTCCCGCGCGCCCAGTGGTTGTAGCCGCGCTGGGCGCCGTCGCCCTCGCCGTTGAACCATCCCTGGTAGCCGCACATGACCTTGCCGTTGAGGCTGGAGGAATCAACGGGTGCGGGTTCGGCTCCGAGTGCGACCAGACAGGGCAGGACCAGGCAGAAAAAGGAGCGGAGCATGAGGGTGGGCGGCAGGAGGGTCGAAAGCGGGTGAAGGATCGGCGGGAGGAAGCCGTTGGAGTATGACGGAGCGAGCCAGGAGAGATTACAAGGCGGCGGTGCGAAGGCAGGGGTTGCCGGTGGCGAAAATACTTGAGCCGGGGCGCGGGTCCGATCCACGGTCAGAGCCGACACCCCCGCGGCGGTCCCGCCGGATGCGGCCCCGCCGGTGCACCCTCCTTATGGTTCCTCGTTTCCAACTCTCCCCCCAAGGTCCGGAAGTTTCCGCGCTGGCGTATGGCCTGTGGCGGCTGGCGGATGATCCCCAGGGCACCGCACCAGCGCGAGTGCGACAGAAGATCGAGGCGTGCCTCGAAGCAGGCATCACGACCTTCGATCATGCCGACATCTATGGCCAGTACCGCTGCGAGGGTCTGTTCGGGCGGGCGCTCGCCGAGGCGCCGGAATTGCGCGACCGCATGGAGATCATCACCAAGTGCGGCATCAATGTGCCCTGTGCGAACCGGCCCGGCGTGCGCGTGAATCATTACGACACCACGGCGACGGCGATCGCCCGCTGCGTGGATCGATCACTGCGGGAGTTGAACACCGACCGGATCGATCTCCTGCTGATGCACCGACCGGACTGGCTGACGAGTGCGGAGGAGACGGCGCGCGGACTGCAAGCGGTGATGGCGGCGGGGAAGGTGAAGCGCGTCGGAGTTTCCAATTACAACCCGCACCAGTTCGCGTTGCTGACCCGTTTTCTGGGCGAGGTGCCGGCGACGAACCAGATCGAAGTGAGCCTGCTGCGGCTGGACGCGATCACCGACGGCACGCTCGATCAATGCCAGGCGGCGGAGGTCCACCCGATGGCGTGGTCGCCGCTGGCCGGGGGACGCCTGATCAACGGAATCCAACCCGAGGCGGTGCGGGCGCGGGACGCCCTGGCGCGCATCGGCGCGGAGTACGCCGCCAGCGCCGACCAAATGGCGTACGCCTGGGTCGCCGCGCTGCCGTCGCGGCCGCAGGTCGTGATTGGGACGAATCAGATTGAGCGCATTCGCGCCGCGGCCGCCAGCACCCGCATCGCGCTCGAACGGCAGCATTGGTACGAATTGTGGAGCGCCGCGCAGGGCCGGTCGGTGCCGTAGCGGCGGCCGCGCGCAGCCTTGGTCATGCCCGTGCCGCCCCCGATCCTCATTCGGACGCCGGACCGGCGGGTCGAGGTGGCGTGGTTCGCCGCGCTGTGCGGCGACGACTACGAGTTTCTCGGCGTACCCGACGGCCGCTTGCGCAGCAATTTCGAGCATTGCGCGGGGATCGTGCGCCAGGCGGAAGCGCTGGGTTACCAGAACATCCTGCTGCCGTCGGGCTGGATCGCCGGCCAGGACGCGCTGACGTTTGCGGCGGCGATGGCGGGGCAGACGCGGCAAATCAACCAACTCGTGGCGCTGCGCATGGGGGAAGTCTGGCCGCCGATGCTGGCGCGGGCGATCGCGACGGTGGATCACATCGCGCAGGGCCGCCTCGTGCTCAATATCATCTCCTCGGACTTGCCCGGACTGAAGGAGAGCAACGAGGTGCGCTACGAGCGGAGCAGCGAGATCATTCAGATCCTGCGGCGACTCTGGACGACGGATGGCCCGCTGGAGTGGGAGGGACGGTTCTACCGCTTCAATCTGCCCACTTGCGAACCGGCGAAACCGTATCAGCAGAACGGGGGTCCGCTGCTTTACTTCGGGGGGATCTCCTCCGCGGCGCAGGCGCTGTGCGCCCGGCATTGCGACGTGTTCCTGATGTGGCCGGAGACCGAGGAGCGGTTGGCCGAGACCATGCGGCAGATGAGTGCGCAGGCGGCGGCGCACGGGCGCACGATCGACTTTGGGCTGCGCATCCACGTGATCGTGCGGGAGACGGAGGCGGCGGCGCGGGCGGCGGCGGATCGGCTGATTTCAAGGCTGGACCGCCGCCAGGGCCAGGCGATCAAGGAACGCTCCCTCGACCGCCAGAGCCTCGGGGTGCTGCGGCAGGATGAACTGCGCGCGCAGGCCGGTCCCGATCTCTTCATCGAGCCGCACGTGTGGTCGGGGATTGGCCTGGCCCGCAGCGGCTGCGCCAGCGCGCTGGTGGGTGATCCGGATCAGGTGCTGACCAAGCTCAATCGCTACATGGACCTGGGCATGCGCGCCTTCATCTTCAGCGGCTACCCGCACGCGGACGAATGCGACCTTTTCGCGCGCCATGTGCTGCCGCGGTTGCCGACCTGCCGCCTCAACGCGGTGCAAAACCGCCTCGTGGCCGATCCGGTCACCCCGCTCACGACCGCCGCGCGGCGGTAGGGCTGCGGCTTTTGCAACGGATCCACCACCACCACCACTTTCGTGAAATCGTGAAATCGGGCATCGGTCATCTGAAATCTCGGAATTTCAATCCGCTGCGTTTCGATCCGACTGCGCGGTCGGGATTTGAACCGAGCGAGGCCCGATGCGAACACCCGCCCTTCGCCCGGCCACTCCGAGGCAAGTTTACCCGCCGGAGGCGGCGCCAAAGGCGACCAGGGCCTCGGGGCATCATGGCCAGGCGGCCCCACCGCGGACCGGGTTCGTGGAATCGCCGGAACGAACGTGACAAGCCACGGGGAATGGTCCCGCCTGCTATTCATTACATCCCACTGCGTCGCGAGCCGCGGTGAAGTGGAACAAGACCAACGCCCCCTCCCGCCGTCACCCATGTCATCTAACACTCCCGTTCGTTTTGGTCTGGTCGGATTTGGCGCCTGGGGGCAACACCACGCGCAGTCGATTGCCGCCAACCCGGAAGCGCAGCTCGTGGCGATCACGGCGCCTTCGGCCGCCAGCCGCGAACTCGCGGCGCAGCAACATCCGGGCGCGCAGATCTTCGAGGATCACCGCCAGATGCTGGCCGCGGTGAAACTGGACCTAGTCGACGTCGTGACGCCCAGCCACACCCACCTGGCCATCGCCACCGCTGTGCTCAACGCCGGGTGCGACCTGCTCCTGGAAAAGCCGATGGCGCTCCGGGTGGAGGATTGCCAGGCCATCGTGCGGCTGGCGCGCGAACGCGGACGCAAGCTGGCGGTGGGCCACGAACTGCGCCTGTCGTCGCAATGGGGCGAGATCAAGCGGATCATCGAACGCGGTACGATCGGCGAGCCGCAATACGTGCTCGTGGAATTGTCCCGCAAACCGTACCGGCCGGGAGCTTCGGGGTGGCGGTATGATCCCGCGCGCGTCGGCAGCTGGGTGTTGGAGGAGCCGATTCATTTCTTCGATCTGGCGCGCTGGTATCTGACGGGGGCGGGGAATCCGGTGGAACTCCATGCGTACGGCAACTCGCGCGACGCGCGACGGCCGGGGTTGTACGACAATTTCAGCGCGATGTTCCGGTATGCCAACGGCGCCTACGCGGTGGTGTCGCAGACGCTGGCGGCGTTCGAGCATCATCAAACGGTCAAGATTGCCGGCACGAAAGGCGCGGTGTGGGCGGGGTGGAGCGGGGCGCTGGATCGCACGCTGGAGCCGAGCTTCTTCCTGAAGGTCTTTGACGGGGAAACGCTGGAGGAGGTGAAACTGGCGCGGCACAGCGGCGAAGTCTTCGAGTTGCGCGAGGAGATCGCGTGCTGCGTCCGGATGGTGCGGGGCGAGGCGGAACCGGCCGCGACCGGCGAGGACGGGCTGTGGTCCGCGGGCCTTTGCCTGATCGCCGAGGAGTCGATTCGCCAGCGCCGGCCGCTCCCGGTGGGGGCGATATTGGATCTGCCCAACCCCCACCACGCATGACAGCCGGGCCCGCTGCTCCGGATCGGTGGTATCGCGGGGTCACGCGCTACCAGTGGCTCGTGCTGGTGATCGCGTCGCTGGGCTGGATCTTCGATGCCTTCGAGGGGCAACTCTACAACATCACGCGCGGTGAGATGCTGCCCGATCTGCTGCGCGCGGCGGATCCGTCGCTGGGTCAGGGGGCGATCGCGGCCCTGACGAGCGCGTGGGGCGAGCGGTTTCTCGGCGTCTTCCTCATTGGCGGCACCCTGGGCGGATGGATTTTCAGTTCGCTGGCGGATCGCTGGGGGCGGATGCCGGTCATGGCGCTGACGATTCTGTGCTACAGTATATTTTCTGGGATGACGGCGTTTGCGACGGAGCTCTGGCATGTCGGGACGCTGCGCTTTCTGGTGGCGATGGGAGTGGGCGGGGAGTGGGCGGTGGGGGCCGCGCTGGTGGCGGAAGTTTTTCCCAAGCACGCGCGCGAACGGGCCGGAGTGATCTTCCACACGAGCAGTGTCGCGGGGTTGTGGATGGCTGCGGGGGTCGGCCTGTGGGTGGGCGCGGAGTGGCGGATGGCCTATCTGGTCGGCGTCGTGCCGGCGCTGCTCGTGTTGTGGGTGCGGATGAGCGTGAAGGAGCCGGAGTCGTGGCAGCAGGCGAAGCGAACGAAGACCGACCGCCTGGGCAGCTACCGGGAATTGCTCGGCGATCCGCGGTGGCGGTCACGGGCGGTTTTTGGCGCGTTGCTCGCGATGGTGGGTCTGGCGACGTTCTGGGGCGTGGTGGTGGCCGGGCAGAACCTGGCGGAGGATTTGTTGCGCGCGCAGGGCGTGCCGCCGGGGGAGATCGCGGGCCGGGCCAAGATCGCCTTCGGCTTCGTGCAGACCATGGGGGCGGGCGTCGGCATGATCGCGTTCGGGCCGCTGAGCGTGCGCTGGGGGCGGCGCCGGACCTTTGCGGTGATGCACGTGGCGGCGTGGGTGATGACGTGGGTCGTCTGCTGGGTGCCGGGCTATTTCGGGAGCTATGCGCTGCTGCTCGGCCTGCTGCCGGTGTTCGGCTTTTTTGCGCAGGGGATCCACGCGGGTTACGCAGTCTATTTTCCCGAATTGTTCCCGACGCACCTGCGGGCGACGGGCGCCGGGTTTTGCTTCAACACCGGCCGCATCCTCGCGGCTCCGGTCCTCATCTGGCTCTCGGCCTGGCTGAAATCGACCCTCGCGCTGCCGGTGGCCGTCTCGATGCTGGGGTGCTTCTTCCTGCTGGGCCTGGTGGTGCTGCGGTTCCTGCCGGAAACGAAGGACACCGACCTGCCGGAATAGGACGACTGCATTGCGATTGGGCCCGATCTCGCCGACGCCTTGACTCGACCGCGCCGAAAAAAACGCCCGGGGCGAAAAACGAGCCCACGGCCGGCCGGCGATATTTTTGAACTCGTCCATCGCGGTCACCGTGGCGTCCCTCGGGCTTGACCTTCCCGCCATCCGAACCGTTGCTCGTGCAACCCCGTCCGACGTCGTGACCCCGAAAATATCCCCCCGCTTCGTTTCCTCCCGCCGCGTTTTTCTGCAACAGACGGCGCTCGCCGGGGCCGCCCTGGGCTTTCCCGCCGTCCTGCGGGCGGCCCGCCCCAACAGCCGCGTGCAGGTGGCCAACATCGGCCTGACCGGCCAGGGGTTCACGGATCTGCACAACGTCGATGACCACCCGCAGGTGAAGGTCGTGGGGTTCTGCGACGTGGACCAGGCCAACTTCGCGAAGGCCGACGCCACGCATGCGGGCGTGCCGCACTTCGGAGATTTTCGCGCGATGCTGGACAAACTCGGCGACACGGTCGACGCCGTCACGGTGGCCATTCCGGATCACATGCACGCCTTCGCGGCGATCGCGGCGATGCAGCGGGGCAAGCACGTGTACTGCGAGAAACCCCTCGCGCACACGGTGTGGGAGTGCCGGCAGATGAGCCGGTGGGCCGCGAAGACGAAAGTGATCACCCAGATGGGCAACCAGGGCCACTCCTCGGTCGAATACCGGCTGGCCGGCCGGCTCATTCGCGAGGGCGTGATCGGCAAGGTGAAGGAGGTGTTTTCCTGGGTTCCCTTCACCGGCAACGAGAAGACACGCCGCCTGGTGCCGCCGCCGCCCGCCCCCGTGCCGGCGGGGTTTGACTGGGAGCGCTGGGTCGGCCCGGCGCCCATGCGGCCCTATGCCCCGGGGGTCTACCACCCGTTTGCCTGGCGCGACTGGCAGGATTTCGGCGGCGGCTCGGCCCTCGGGGACTTCGGCTGCCACCTGCTCGACCCGGTCTTCACGCTGCTCGGACTCAAAGCGCCCCTGGCGGTGACCGCGGACAACAGCGGCAACAACGACCAAGTTTGGCCCACGATTCAGAAGATTGTCTACGAGTTTCCGGGCAATGCGCAGATCGCCGGGCGGACCCTGAAAGTCACCTGGATGGACGGCGGGTTAATGCCAGAGCGGAAACTCGCCCAGCTTCCTGCGGGCGTCGAATTGCCGAAGACGGCGTCCCTCTTCATCGGCGAAAAGGGCAACATGATTTTGCCGCACATCGCCGGTCCGCGTTTCTATCCGGTGGAGAATTTCAAGGACCTTGCCTACCCGAAGGACATCAAGGGCCTGAACCACTGGCACCGCTGGATCGACGCCATCATCGCGGGTGTGCCCACGAGCGCGGCCTTCGACTACGCCTCGCTGCTCAGCGAGACCGTGCAACTCGGCAACGTAGCGACACGCGTGTGTGAACCGCCCACGCCGAAACGCGGGTCAAACATCGCAAACGCCCGCGATGCCAACCGACTGCTCTGGGATTCCGAGCATCTCCGGATCACCAACCACCCGCAGGCGCACGCCTTGCTCACAAAGAAGTACCGCGCCGGTTGGGAAGTGCCGGCGGCGTGACGCGCACCCGTGACGCATGAACACTCCGCGCATCAGCCGACGCCAGTGCCTGCAGTGGCTCGCGACGGCGGCGTGTTGGCCCTGGAGCCAGGCCCGGGCGCAGGCCGCGGCCTGGCAATCGCTCTTCGACGGGCGCACGCTACAGGGATGGAAACCGGCGCCCAAGAGTCCGCACAGCCGGGCGAGCGGCAACACCAGCGCCGGGCGCTGGGTGGTGGAGGACGGCGTGATCGTCGGGAGTCAGCATCCGGCGAACAACGGCGGACTGCTGATCACGGAGGCGCAATACGGTGACATGGAAGTGTCGGTCGAGACGAACAACGACTTCGGGCCCGACAGCGGCCTTTTCCTGCGCTGCACCGAAGAAGGGCACGCCTATCAATGCCTGATCGACTACCACAAGGGTGGCACCCTGGGCGGTATCCTGGGGGAGGGAATCTGGAAACGCCGGGGCGTGCGCAATTTCACCTTCGGGGACAGGCCCGAGGTGATCGAGCTGAACGAAAATGCCCAGCCCTGTCCGGTGCTGCCCGAGGCGTGGCCGCATTTCTGGCGGGTGGGCCAGTGGAATGAGATCCGGGCGCGCATCGTCAACGATCCGCCGACGATGACCACGTGGGTCAACGGCGTGCAAATTCTCACCTACACCGAGCCGGCGTCGCAGCATCCCGCCCGCGGACATATCGGGCTCCAGGTGCACGGCGGCGCCGCCGGGCAGGGAGGCTTCGTCCGCTACCGCCACCTGCGCGTGAAGGTGCTCTGAGCCCAGAAAAAGCAGTTTGGACCGCCGCTGACGCCGATGAACGCAGATGCCAGACAATGATAGGAACGTAGCCGTTCACCCAACGAGTGAAGCACAGGGCACGCGTCGTTTGGATGGCATCCACTTCCCACAAGCCGCCGGTAGAAGCCGGTCGGCGGGCGCCGGTGGCGGGTTGACGCCGCGCCGCGCGGTTTCGGTCCTTGGACGGCGGCCGTGACCGTCGCCGGGCGCATCTCCAAGTTGACGGTGGCGTTGAGCTCGGTCCTTCCCGTAGCGCCAGTCATCGACTGGCGCCCGCCGGTCAGAGACGCGGCTCTACTCCCAGAGGCATCACCGCCAACCAGCAGATGCGCCCACCGTCGCCTACTGCTTCTTCTTTCGCTTGGTCGGGGCCGGTCCCGATTGCTTCCGGACGGCGGTGTCGGCCTGGGCGGGTGACATCTTTTCTGGGAAACGCCCCTGGTCGTCGGTGCGCACGTTCCACGATTCGAGCTCGGCCCGGAGGCGCTTGAGCGCGGCGACGTGTTCCGGGTTGGTGGATTGGGTGAGGTCATGGATCTCGTCCGGATCGGCGACCATGTCGTAGAGTTGCTCCGCGGGCTGGCGGGGTTGGCAGAGAAAGGCCTGCGGCGGGGTGAGTTTGCCCTCGGCGTAGAGCTGCGGCATGAGCGTCCAGGCCGGGTATTGCTGGGCCTTATACGCGTTCGGGGCGAAGAAGGGCACCTCGGGGGTAAAGGTGCGGATGTAGCGGTAACGGTCGTCGCGCACGGTGCGCAGGCGCATGGCGGTTTCGTCGCAGCGATCCCGCGCCCCGAACACATACTTCTTTTCCGCGGGCACGTGGGCCCCGAGGAAGGGCACGCCCTGCATCTTCGGGGGCACGGCCACGCCGGCGAGGCTGAGCAGGGTCGGGGGCATGTCGATGGCCTCGAGCAGGCGGCGATCCACCGTGCCGGGACGGTAATGGGCGGGGGCGGGGATGCCCTTCGGCCAGCGCACAATCATCGGCACGCGCAGGCCCTCCTCGTAGCAAAACTGCTTGCCGCGGATGTGGGCCTCGCCGTTGTCGCCCATGAAGATGACCACGGTGTTGTCGGCCATGCCTTCCTTTGCGAGCTGCGCGAGGATCTTCGCGATCTTGCCGTCGAGGCGGCGCGCGGAATCGAGGTAATCAGCATAGTCTTTGCGGATGACGGGGTGGTCGGGATAGTAGGGCGGCAGCACGACCTTCGCGGGGTCGGTGATGCCCTCGGCGCGGAAAGCGCGGTGGGTTTCCTGGAAATTGACCTGGGCGTAGAAGGGCTGGTGCGACGCGAGGTCCGACCAGCGATCGCTTTCGAACAGTTTCGCCTCGCGGGGAATGAAGTTCCAATCGGTCTTGCCCGCGCCCCGGACGCCGAGTTCCGCGGGGAATTCCCGGATGTTCGCCGTGTAATAGCCGGCGGCGCGAAACCATTCGCCGAGCGGGCGCACCCCCTCGGGCAGCGGCTGCTTGTCGGGGGTGCGATGCTGGTGTGCGCCAATCGTCGTCTGATACATGCCGGTATTGAAGGCCGAGCGGGCGGCGGAACACACCGGAGCGGTGGTGTAGAAGCGCTGGTATCGCACGCCGGTCGCCGCGAGCTGATCGATCACCGGCGTCGCCGCCGCGGGTTGCTCGCCGTAGCAACTATAGGCGGAGGGGCTGCAGTCCTCGGCAATCAGCCAGAGAAAGTTGGGACGCGCTGCGGTGGCCGGATAAACGGTGGCCGCGGTGAGGAGCAACGCAGGGAGCAGGGTGAGGCGATTTTTCATGGTGGCGGGAAGGAGGGTGGAGAAGATGACATCGGGGCGCCCACCGCAAGTCAGCGGGGAAATTTTTGCGCCTCGTCGGGACCGGGGTTGGCGTAATGCGGGTCCTGGGCCCGGATGTAAACGTCGCCGGCCACCATCCGCACGTCGAGCGGGACCAGGGTGAGGCCCGGCGGGTTGATCGTTTGCGCGTCGGCGGAGAGGTCGCGGGACTGGATGCCCTCGCGCGGGGTGGGCGGCACGTTGGCGTTGTAGAAGGCGGTGCACCACCAGCGGCCCTGCTGGTCCCGGAAGGGCGTGCCATGGCCGAGAAAACGCCCGGCAAACTTCCGTTCGCTGTACGGGCCGGAGATTTTGTCGGCGGTGGCATAGTAGAGATTGTACGAACCCTTGCGCATCTTCCCGGTGGACCAGCCGGTGCCAAAGAGCACATAGCGTCCGCCGATCTTGTGGATGAGGCAGCCCTCGTGCCCCATCTGCGCTGCGGCCCCGCTCGGACCAATCTTGATCGGTGCGGCGGCGTAGTCGGAGAAGTCGGGCTGGAGCGGCGCGATCTCCGTGGCGCCCCAGATCATCCACCACGTGCCGTCATCGTCGCGGAAGAGGGACGGATCGTGGCGCCGGCCGATGCGCGTCCCGAGGGGATTCGACCAGGGGCCCCGGAGCTCCGGGCCCGCGCTGAACGACAGGGCGCCACCGACCTTGGGGGCGAGCGGCGCCGGTGTGGTGTGGATGATGGCCCACCGGCCGTCGACCACGTGCAACTCGGGTGCCCAGACGCGCCATTGCCGCTCCGGCGCCTGGGCGAAGGCGTCCGGCTCGGCCTGAAACCAGATGCCATCCTTCAGGGTGTACGGGGAGCCGAGGGATTGCCAGGTGACCAGATCCTCGCTGCGCCAGACGCGCACGTGCCAGCCGACGAGGCTGGTGGCGCCGAGGCCGGTGTTGTATTGGGTTTCCGGAGTCACGACCTGGTCGGGCAGCTGGGTCGTGCCGGTGTAATAGTAAGCTCCGTCGGGCCCGATGATGATGTAGGGATCGCGGACCCAGGTGTCGTGTACGTGGATGGCGCGATCATGGGTGGCGAGCGCCGCGCGGATTTCGGCCGCGGTTTGGGCGGCGGGGAGGAGGGTGGCCAGGGGGCCGAGGAGGGCGGCGAGGATCAGCGGACGGGTCATGCGAATCATGGGAGGAAGCATCAAGTGGAGGGGATGGGGGGATAATCCGGGGTCGCGCCGCGTTGCGAAGCCACCCATTCGCCGTCCCGGCACGCGCGGGCGAGGCATTCGGCCTCACCAAGGGCGCCGTACAGCAGGTGGGCGACGAGGGACGCGAGGAAGGCGTCGCCCGCGCCGACGGTGTCGGCCACGGTGACGGGCCGGCCCGGTTCCCAGTGCCAGCGTCCCGCGTGCAGCAGGCCGGCGCCCTGGGCACCGGCGGTAATCACGATGATGGCGTCGGGGGTCTCAGCCGCGAGGATCCGGGCGTGGGCTTCCTCCCGGCCCGGGGCCGGCGGTGCGCCGGCGAGCCGGGCGGCCTCCTCATGGTTGAGCTTCAGCAGCGTGGCGTCGCGGGCGAGGCGGCGAACGAGATCGAGATCATCGTGGGGCGCGCGGAGGTTGACATCGAAGACGCGCAGGGCGGCCGGCGGCAGGGCGGCGAGCAGCCCGGCGAGGGCGGCGCGATTGGCCGGGGAGCGCTGGGCGAGCGATCCATAGATCAGGGCGTTGGCGGTGGCCGCGGCGGCAAGCAGGGCCGCGGGGGTGGGAATCTCATCCCAGGCGACAGCGGCGACGATTTCGTAGCGCGCATTGCCGTCGGAATTGAGGGAGGCGCGCACGTACCCCGTCGGGGCGGGTGGGGCGGAGCGGGCGATGAACGCGGGGGAGAGGCCCCAGAGGCCGACGCGCCGCAGAAACTCGTCGCCCAGCACGTCGCGGCCCACCGCGGAGACGATGTGGGTCTGGACGCCGTGGCGATGCAGGTGGTAGCCCACGTTGAAGGGCGCGCCGCCCGGGAAGAGACCGGCCGGCAGGAAGTCCCAGAGAATTTCGCCGAAGCAGATGGCAGAAGGGCGAAGCATGCGGGGAGTCT
Organism: Opitutales bacterium; assembly: GCA_038249085.1. Lineage (GTDB taxonomy): Bacteria > Verrucomicrobiota > Verrucomicrobiia > Opitutales > Opitutaceae > ER46. The sequence continues at coordinate 150,439 of JBBRWR010000001.1, read as the reverse complement.
ACGGCCAGACGATGCGGCGCGAAAGCCTCAAGCGTGGCGCCGACGAGATTTGCCGGGCGCGCCTGCCGCCGCCTGAACCAGCGGCGAAAGGCTGAGCGCGGCCGGCACCTGTGACCCGCCGGTCCCGCTTAGCCGTAGAAATTCAGTCGAGGTGGAGCGGCTTGACCCCAAGACGCTCGACGTGAGAGCGAACGCACGCAGGCGCGTTGGGGTCAACGCGCCCCACCGTTCAGTGGTTTCCTTCTCACGGCTGAAACGCACTCCGATTGAATCGTTACGGCTTAGGCGCCGAGATCCCAGCGACGGAAGTAGAGGGCCTGCCGGACGACAGGCAGGGTGCGGCGCTCGAGGTCGCGCATCTGGGTCTCGCTCAGGGGGGAAAACATGGCGGCGGTCTTCACGTTATCCTCGACGTGGCCCGGGTGGTCACAGCCCACGATGTTGGTGCTCACCGGCAGGCACATGTTGTAGGTCAGCGATTCCCGCATCGTGATCGTACCCCGCTTGGCGGTGCGCATGCGCTCGGGTTGCTGATCGAGGGGCGGAGGATCCCACTCGGAAATGAGCCGGCCGCGGGTGGCGATTTTCATGCCGATGATGCCGATCCCCAGCCGCTGGGCTTCGGGCAGGAGGTGACGGATGAAACTGAGGTAATGGGGATCGGCCGCATTGAGCGCCATGAGGATGCTGTCGAAAGGGAAACGGCGCAGGCCCTCGAGCAGCACCAGCGGTTCGAAGTGCCCGGTGATGCCGAGGCAGCGGACGGCGCCCTGTTCGCGCGCCTTTTGCAGGGCGCGGATGGCGCCGTCCTTGGCGAAGATCTGCTCGATTTGGTCCATCCGCTGGACGTTGTGCAATTGCCACGTGTCGAGGTGGTCGGTCTGCAGGCGACCGAGCGTGATCTCGAGGGATTTCATCGCGTCGTCGTAGCCGAATTTGTTCACCTTGCTCGACAGCCAGACCTCGTTGCGGCGCGTCTTCATGACGCGGCCGACATTGGTCTCACTCTGGCCGGCACCGTAGGCCGGGGCGGTATCGAAATAGTTAACTCCAAGGTCGATCGCGCGGTTGAGGATCGCCTCGGCCACCGCCTCTTTGCCCTTTTCCTCGACGGCGGCCTGGCAGCCGAGGCTGAAGATGCCGGTGCGATAGCCGGTTTTGCCGAGGTTGCGCATGGGCATTGCGGCGGCCGTACGCGGATTGTGCGGCAGCGGGCGACCCTTGCCGGTGGCGGCGGGCGCGGCGGCGGGCGCCGCAGGTGCGGTGCTGATGGCGGCCGTGGCGGCAGCGGCCACGAGACCGGTTTTGAGAAACTCGCGACGGGTGGACCCGTCGGCAGACATGGAAGGAGCATTCATGGCGGGGAGAAGAGAGCGGTGAGACGGGCCGATCGGTGGGCCGGGAATGCGAACGGCGGTGAACGGTTTCAGGTTGAGGGCGAAACAAGTGCGCGTCGATGGCATTTCGAAGGCGCTGGGGCCGGTGGCCGGAGCGGCAGGAATCAGAGCGGGAATTGCTGCACCTCCTCGCCGCCGGGCGAGGCGTAGCGCGGGTCCTTGGCGCGCACCCTCACGTCGCCGTCGGAGCCGATGCGAATGTCGAGCGGGACGATCGTGGTGCCCTGGGGATTGAGGGTGTACGCGGTGTCGGCGAGTTTCGCGGTGGCCAGGTCGTCGGTGATGGGGGGCTGGTTGGCGTTGTAGAAGGCGGTGCACCACCAGCGATCCTGCTGGTCCTGAAACGGCGTGCCATGGCCGAGGAAGCGGCCGGCGAATCGTCGCGGACCGTAGGGCCCCGTGATTCTGTCGGCTGTGCAATAGTAGAGGTTGTAGGTGCCGTGGCGCAGGGTGTCGGTGCTCCAGGCCGTGCCGAAGAGCACGTATTTGCGGCCAACCTTCCGAATCGTGCAGCCTTCATGGCCGAGCTTCCGATCGGCGGGGCCGATGCGGACTTCCGGGCCGGCGAAGCCGGAAAAGTCGGGCTGGAGCGGCGCAATCTGCGTGATGCCCCAGATCAGCCAGGGGGTGGAACCATCGACGAAGAGGGAAGGATCGTGTCGGGTGCCGAAGGCGGCGCCCATCGGCTCGGCGAGGGGTGGGGCGAGTTGGGGGCCGGAAGTGAGCAGCAGGTTTGCGGCCCGGGCATTGGTCGTGTGGACGATGATCCAGCGATCGGCCACGGGGTGAAGCTCCGGCGCCCACACGAGGATGTCGAGCCCGCCCACGCCGAGGGCCTTGAAATCACTCCCCGTCTGTTTCGGGGGCGGCGCCTTCACGTTTTGCATCCAGCGGGAAGCGGCGAACGACCAGAGCCGGGGCAGTTGTGCCCAGGTGGCCAGGTCGCGGCTGCGCCAGATGGGGATGCCGATAACGTGGTCGGGCTCGTTCTTCAGCGTGGTGCCGGTGAGATAAAACCAGCCGTCGGTGGCGCGGACGATGTACGGATCGCGGATCCATTGCTCGTGGATGAGGACAGCCCGGTCGTGGGTGGTGATGGCGGCGCGGACATCGGCGGGCGGGGTTGCGGTGGGCCCGGCCTGCGGTGAAACCAGGGCGATGAAGAATAGTCGTCGGACAAGTGAGTTCATTCGAAGAGCACGATGTCGTAGGCCCAGGTGGGGAGCGCGGTGTTGGATTCCTTGCGGATGACGTCAACTCCCGCGGAAGTGTAGGTGCAGATGCAAAGCGCCGGATTCCGCGCCTTGAGGAAGGCGTTCACCTGGCCGTTGTCGGGCGGGTAGGGTTGGCCCTGGCGATCGCGCGACTGCCATTCCGGATGGGCCACGGCGATCGTCGCGTTGACCTTGCTGAAATCGAAGCGGGAGATCACGCGGATGCCGGCGGCGTGCAGGCGGCGCACGACTTCGCCCGTGAGGTCGCCCTTGAGGTACGGGTTGCGGAAGTGGTACGGCAGATCGGTCGGGTAATTGGCGACGATGCCGCCGGTGTTGAAGAGCACGACGTTCGTGCCGCTGTCGCGGATGGCGGCGAGGTAGGCTTCGAGATCCATCTGCGCGTCGATCTCGCGGAGATTGGTCTGGAGCAGACGTTGGGGGCGGAGCCACCAACCCGGCTCGGAGGAGGCGGCGAGGGAAACGGCAACGTGAGCCAGCAGGACGCAGAGGGCCAGGCGGACGAGTTTCATGGTAAGGGGCGGGAATACTCAGTTACGGTCGCAGTGGGCGGGGTGCCCACACCCCGCGTTTTGCTCCCCCAACGAGTTGCGGGCGGGGGGGGGGCCCCCCGCCCACATGAAGATCGACCGGCCAGGTCAAATGACAGCACGTTCAACAGGCTAATTTTATGGCAACGCGCGCCGCCAGGCGAGGGCGGCGTCGGTGAGGCGGCGGGCAACCGCGGGTTGGGCCCCGGCGAGATTCTTGGACTCGGCGGGATCGGCGACGAGATCGTAGAGTTCGGCGCGGGTGCCATCGGCATTGATGAGGAGCTTCCAAGTGCCGTCCCGCACGGCGACGTTGGGGCTGTGACTCTTCGGGTCGGGCGGGTACTTGAAGAACTTGGCGGTGCGGCCGTATTCCCAAAAGAGCGGGCCGGGGCGGGAGACGGCGGCGCGCCCGAGGAGGGCCGGGCTCAGGTCGATGCCGTCGAGCCGGGCGGTGGTGGGTAGGGCGGCTCCGGATACGGCGCAGAGGGTGGGTAGGAGATCGACGGCGTCGCAGACGGTGTCGCGATCGACGCGGTTGGCGGGCACGTGCCCGGGCCAGCGCACGATGAGCGGCAGGCGGATGCCGCCTTCGTAGAGGCTCCATTTGCCGCCGCGAAAACCGCCCGCGCGCAGGCCGTCGAAGGTCGGTTCGGGGCCGTTGTCGCTGGCGAAGACGACGAGCGTGTTGTCCGCGAGACCGAGCGCCTGCAGTCCGTCGAGGAAGCGGCCGATCTGCGTATCCATCTCGTGGAGGACGGGGTGAAGGTTTTTCGGAGTGTTGGTCTCGTCCCAATTGTCGTCGGGCACCCAGGGGGTGTGGACATCGTCCGGCCAGATTTGAACGAAGCACGGTTCGTTCTTGTGGCGGGTGAGGAAGTCGAGGGCCTTCTCGACGAAGAAGGCGGTGCGGTCCCAGCGTTTGACCTTGTCGGTCGGGGCCCAGATCCAGTTGGAGGAGGTGATGTCCGGGTGGGGCTCGGGACTCTCCCAGGTGCCGGCGCCCTCGTCGAAGCCGTAGGCGGCGAACTTCGGGGCGTCGGTGACATCGCGCCCGCCGCCCATGTGCCATTTGCCGAAGTGGCCGGTGGAGTAACCGGCGGCCTTGAGCGCCCGGGCGACGCTCGGAGCCTGCGCGTCGAGGAAGTCGGCCTGGCCGCAATCGCGGTTGTACTTGCGCGAACTCAGGTAGCTGGTGATGCGCCAGCGGGCCGGGTACATGCCGGTGGTGAGCCCGGTGCGGGAGGCGGAGCAGATGGGCGAGGCGGAATAGTATTGGGTGAAGCGGGTGCCCTCGCGGGCGAGTTGGTCGAGGCGCGGGGTCGGGGCGCCCTTGCCGCCATAGCAGGTGGGATCGGCGATGCCCATGTCGTCGGCGAGGATGAAGACGATATTGGGGCGGGCCGGCGACGTTGCCGCCACGGCAGGGTTGGCGAGGCCAACGACGAGGAAGGGGAGGAGGTGGATTTTCATGGGGACAGGGTTGGCGCGATACGGACCGCAGTCGGTTTCACGGGAGTGAAGGGACTGCCGTCATGCATCGCAACCTCAGCGTCTCGGACCGCCTCATTCCCGTCCGCCGTGCGAGAGGCTCGCCGGCCGCGCGGTGGCCGGGAGGCCGACAATCTCCGCGATCCGTGCGTGGAAGGCGCGTTTGCGTTCGGAGCTGATGCCCCAGTTGACCGGCACGGATTGGTAGCCTTCGTCAAAGGGCTCGCCCTGGCGCCGCCAGTCGAACCAGCCCCACGACACATGCGCGGCGACGCAGGAGGTGAGGCGGCCGGTTGGGTCGCTGAAGTCGTTGTGATCATCCTCGTTGATCAGCAGCGGGATCTTCCGCGACGGATCAAGCGCGCGGGTGGCGCGGATCTTGGCCATCAAGCCCGCTGAGTCCGGAAACGCATTGCCGTGGAGCAGCATGAAATCCGAGGCGCGCGCCACCTCGACCGTGGGCATGGTCTTCACGGGAAACGACGTGCCGACCAGGAGCCGGCGGCCGTCGGCCGCCCTGGTGTCGCGCACCCGGGCGATGAGTTCGTGCACGCGCTCGGGCCGCAGGATCGGCGGGCGGTAACCCGCATGCGACTCGTTGTTGATTTCGATCAGGAGGTTCCGCCAACCGCCCGCGAGCAGCCATTGCGTGAGCGTGTCGGTGGCGCGGAGGGCGTTCTCGTCGGTCTGCAGGCGACCGGACTGGCCAAAATAGAAATACCCGACGATGGGCACCATCCCGAGCCGGTCGGCCTCATCCAGGATGCGTTTCATGCGATCCAGGAACGCCGGGCGGAGGGAGCCGTCGGGGTTGAACGGATGGTTTTCCCAGGGCTGGCCCTTGGAGTAGCCCTCGGGCGAGCCGCCCTGAAAGTTGACGGTGAACGCGAGCACGCCGTGCGCCTGCCACGCCGGCATCGCGACGAGAAATTCGCGGAGGTTGCGCTCGGGATCCCATTTCCCCGTGTCGGGATAGGCCCAGCGAGAGACGGTCGCTGGATTGAGATCGTCAAAGGTGCCCTGCACGACGCGGTTGTTGAAGAGCAGGCCCTCAATGCGGTGGCCTTCCCACACCCGGCCCGCGTAAGTGGGGCGGCCGTTGAGGAGAAAGTCCTCGCCGCGGATGGCGACGGTGGTTCCGGCGTGGACAGCGGGAAAAAGGGCGAGGCTGAACGCGAGACGGAGGGCCGAGAGGAAGGGCGGGGGCACGAGGAAAATCAGAGTTGAAGGCGCGGAGTCGGAGCAGCCCCGGACTGGACCCGAGGCAACGAAGCTGGCAAGGGCAAAGATCCAGGGTGGCGCCGGTCGGCCGCCGTGGGCAACCCGCCCGGCGTTTGACCGTTTACTTCCGCGGGGTCCATCCGCGGGGCCGGCTGGGACTCAGTCGCCGATCGGGGAGGAACCATCGGGGGCGGGGAGGGTCGATGCCTGCCATGCCCAGGGAGTCCCGGCCGATGGGATCGTGCGGAGAGCCGTGATTTGGTTGGCTCGGCGTCGGATTCCTTCGAGGCTTCATCTTTCATGCGACGTATCCTCCTCCTCTTCGGTGGGCTGATCAGCAGCGCCGTTCTGGCGCTCCTGGCCCTGCCGTGGTGGCTGCCCTCGCTGCTGAAGGCGGCGGGCCCACGTTGGGGGCTGAGTTTCGCGACCTACGAGCGCGTGGGTTATGCGCGCCTGGCGCTGCGCGAGGTCGTTTACACCCATCCAGTCGTGCGGGTGACCGTGGACCGCGTTGAAACCGATACCCCCGTGCTGTACCTCTGGCGGCTCTGGACGGGAGGGGCCCGCGTCGTGACGGCAACGCGCTGGGAGGTGACGGCCACGCCGCGCCCCGCCGTGGCCGGGGCGGCGCCGTCCCCGGGAGGGGCCTTGCGGTTGCGCACGACCCTGACGCGGGTGGCCGCCCAGTTGGATCGCTGGTTGCCCTTCGCGGAGGTCGGGGCCGGCAAGGTCACGTGGCCGGGAGGCGGGTTGACGATCGCCTCGGCCCGCTGGCAGCAGCGGACCGTGCAGGTGCGGGAGCTCGATTTCGGAGCGCTGGCGGCGGAGGTCACGGCGGCTTTTCTCCCGGATGCCGTGATCACGCTGGGGGCCGTGGCGACGGACAAGGCGTGGCAGGCGAACTTGAAGCAACAGGGCGACGAAACGGCCGGAGAGATTCGTCTCTGGGAGCAAACGGCGTCAGTGCGCGCGAAGTGGGCGGAATACGGCTGGTTGCCGGACTCAGCGGTGGTGCGTGCCGCCACGTGGAGCGTGCCGGCCGCGAACGTGAAGCTCGGCCAGTTCTACACGGTCCTGCGCGGCGACGGGCACCTGGACTGGAAACAGGGCAGGTTCGAGACGGCGGTCGACATCGAAGGTGAAGCGGTCGCCGGACAGGCCGCGCCGCCGTTGCACGTCAAGCTGCGGGGCCAGGGAGACACCGAGCGGTTGAGCATCGGATCCCTGGAGGTCGAGGCGCCGGGCGTGACGGCAAGCCTGAGCGCGCCAATCGAGTTTGAGCGGAAGGGCGGCCTGCGCTCGGGTGTGTCGGTGTTTGCGGTGGCGGTGAATCTCGCCGAGCAGCCTTGGTTCACGGCCCGGGGCAACCTGACGGGTGAGGCGCGGCTGACGCCGTGGGGGAGCGGGGTGCCGCGCATTGAGGTGCGACTCGCCGGCCGGGACTGGACCTGGCGGGAGTGGAGCGGATTGGGCGGCTCCGCGGAGGCGACGCTGGAGTGGCCGCGCCTGCAGGTGAAGACCGCGAAGATAACGCTCAATCCCAGCGACACGCTGACGGGGCAGGGCGGCTGGGACTTTCAGGCGAAGGAGCTGCTCGACTCCGAGATCGCCGGCACCCTGAGTCGCGCGGCGGTCGCGCGGTGGTGGCCGGCGGAGGTCGGGCTGGGTGGGGTTACGTTGACGGGGAAGGCCCACGGTCCGCTCGCGGCCCTCCAGCACGAAGGCACTGCGCAAGCTTCCGCGTTGACGGTGCGTGGCCTGCATCCGCTCGCCCTCGAGGTGGCGTGGCGGGGCACGGGGGCGGCGGTGCAGGTGAGCGAGGCGAAGGTGCGGGCGGGCGCTGCCGTGGTGACGCTCGCCGGTTCCGTCGATCGGTCCGGCGCGCAGGTGAGCGACCTGCGCTTCAGCCAGGGCGGCGTCGAGCGCCTGGCGTTGGTGCGGCCGGCGCGCGTGCGCTGGTCGCCCGGCCTGGAGGTCGGTCCGCTGCAGTTGGCGGGACCCGAGGGGGCACTCGCCGTGGAACTGGCGTGGGGCGGGCGCGGCCGGGTGGACGTTACGGCGAAGAACATCCCTTCGTCGTGGGGGAACGATTTTGTGGCCAACGCGGGACCGGAATGGCGGGTGGTGTCACTCGCGGCCCAGGGCCAGTGGGACGGCGGGCCCATGACCTTTGCCGCCGAGAGTGAGCTGGAAATTGTGCTGGCGCCGGGGCGGACCGCGGCGGCCCACCTCTCCGCGCACGGTGACGCCGGCGGCGTGATCATTGACGCCATGCGCATCGCCGAGGGTCCGGCACCGATCTTCACGGTGACCGGCCGGCTGCCGCTCCACCTGCAACCGGGTGGCGCAGCCCCGCTGGTGCGGTTCGACGAGGCCGCGCCGCTGGAGCTTCATGCGATCACGACGTCGAATCCGGAATTCTGGCGGAAGTTGTCCGAGGCGTCCGGGTTGGAATTCGTGGCGCCGGAGATCACGGCGGAAGTGACGGGCTCCTGGGCGCGGCCGCAAGGCGAGGTCACCGCCCGGGTGGTGCGGGTGGCGACCGACGGGAAGCGCCTCAAGTGGCCCTGGCCCAAGGTGGAAAATCTCGAGCTGCACGCCATCGGGGATCGCGCGGGTGTCACGGTCGACCGGCTGAAGGTGACCGTCGACGGCCAGATGGTGCGGGCGAGCGGGCGCTTGCCGCTCTCGCCGGTGACGTGGGCCGAGTTCAGACGCGATCCGCTGACCTTCGTGCGCCGCGAGGGAAACCTGCAGTTGGAAGTCCCCGACGCGGAGGTGGCGGCGTTGGCGCATTACCTGCCCGCGTGGTTGACGCCCGCCGGGCGGTGGCATTTGCAGGCGACACTCAAGCCCGGGGGCGACATGGAGGGCTCGTTCCGACTCCAGGGGGCGGTCTCGCGCCCCGTCGGACCGCTCGGCGTGTTGCAGGAGATCAACGCCGAGGTGCGGTTGAACGGCCGGGCGGTCGAGGTGCAGTCGGTGTCGGCGCAAACGGGCGGGCAGCCGGTGAAGCTCACCGGGACGATTCAACTCCCGCTGGGGGCCGCACCGCGGTACGACCTGACGCTGCAGGGCAAGAACCTGCCGCTGATCCGGCAGGCCGGGCTGATCCTGCGCGCGGACCTCGATTTGAAGCTCGTCACGCCAGCCGACGGAGTTCCCGCGGTGACCGGGGCGGTGAAGCTGCGCGAGAGCGTGTTCCTGTCGGATGTGCGGGCGCTCATTCCGAGCGGGGGCGGCAACGGGCCGACGCGACGGCCGCCGTACTTTGCGATCAGCGAACCGCCGCTCGATGCCTGGCGGCTCGCGGTCGAAGTGCGGGGGGATGAATTCATGCGGCTACGTTCGACGGCGTTTGTCGGCGTGGCCTCGGCGCGGTTTCGCCTGACGGGAACGCTGGGCGATCCGCGGGCGACGGGCGAGGCAGTGGTGAACCAGGGGCAGGTGGTGCTGCCGTTTGCCACCTTTGAGGTGGTCCAGGGCGCAGTGCGGCTGTCCGAGGCGGAACCGCATACGCTCGGCCTGTTGCTCACCGGCACGGCCCGTCGCTACGGGTATGATCTGCAGATGGATCTCACGGGCACGGTGGCGAAACCGGTGGTGACGTTTTCCTCCAGTCCGCCACTCGATGCGAAACAGGTGCTGCTGCTGGTGATGGCGGGGGAAATGCCGCACAATGAAGTCGCCGTGGGTGCCGGCCAGAGGGCGGCGCGTCTGGGAGCGTACCTCGGGCAGAGCCTGATCAGCAGTTTCGGCGGCGACCACACCGACGCCTCCCGCCTGAGCATAGTCACGGGCGAGCGGGTGTCGCAGCAGGGCCGCGAGACCTACGACGTCGAATACACGCTGAATGACCGGTTCTCCCTGGTCGGCGAATACGACGAGTTCGACGGTTTCAATGCGGGCCTGAAGTGGCGTTTCCTCGGCCCGGAGACGCCGCCGATCGAAAAGAAGGCACCGGCCGAGCCGGAGAAAAAGGAGGAGGTCCGATGAACCGCGTGGGTCGTGGCTGGCGGGGCCTGATGGTGGCGCTGGTGCTGGGGGGCGGGCTGGCGGGAACGGCGCGGGGAGGACCGCCGCCCGCGCCGAAGGCGGAGTTGCGCGTCACGGGCCTGGGGTGGTGGCAGAACCGCGATCGGCGGATCGCGTTGGAGCGGCTGCTCGGCGCCCAGCTCGGGGCGACGGTGGGGACCAACGCCGTCGAGGATGCGGCGTTTCTGCTCGTGTCGGCGTTGGAGCAGGAAGGCTTCCTGAAGCCGGTCGTGGAAATCGCCTATGTGGCCGAGGCCGGTCCCGGAGGGCGTTTCACCTTCGACACGACGCTGGCGACCCCGCTGCCCCGGGAGTTGGCGGCCACGGCCGTGACCTTTCACGTGACGAAGGGGGTGCGGTACGTCGTGGCGGACGTGCAGATCGAGGGATTGACGGTCTTGCCGGTGAAGGTCGCGCGCGATTATTTCCAGCCCGACCAGGCGCTGTTTGCCGCGGGCGGGGCGCGGGCCTATACCCCGTCGCGTTTCAACCGCTCGATTGAGGCGTTGCTGGCGGCGCTGCAGCAACGCGGTTATGCGGAGGCGAGTGTGCGGGCGAAGGACGTGAAAATCGACGACCCAACGGGCCGGGTGGCGCTGGCCGTGACCGTGGTGGAAGGGCCGCGCTGGAACGTGACGGCGCTGCATTTTGCGGGCGTGGAGGCGGGCCTCGTTCCCGCTGATCTCGGCCGCCGCTTCCAGCAGCAGCCCTGGTCGGTGCTCTGGCAGCAGGACGTGCGCGCCGCGGTGCGGCAGTCGTTTTTCGAGCGGGGGTTTCCGGATATCATGGTGACGCTGACGCCCACCGTCGGCGCGGAGCAGGCCGGCGTGAAGGCAGTCGAAGTGACCGCCGCGATCGTGCCGGGGCCGCACGTGACGGTGGGGCGGGTGCGTTTTGAGGGCAACGCGCACACCCGGGACGCCGTGCTGCGTCGGCGGGTGCACGCCGCGGCGGGTGATCCCCTGGATCCGCTCACCTTCGAGCGGGCGCGCTATGGCTTGTCGCGGCTGGGTGTATTCACGGCGGTGGATTTGCGCTATGAGCCGCCGGACGGCGACGTGCGCGACCCGGTGTTTCTGTTGCGGGAAGGTCGCCGGTGGGACGCGAGCCTGCTGGCGGGCTACGGGAGCTACGAGCAGGCGCGGGCAGGAGTGGAACTGCGGCAAATGAATCTCTTCGGGCGCGCCCATCAAACCCGGCTGGCCCTGGTGCAGTCGATGAAGAGCAGCCGCGGCGAATACACGTATTCGGTGCCGGAACTCTTCGGCGAATCCATTGATGGCACCGCCAAGATTTTCGGATTTCAACGCGAGGAGGAATCGTTTCTACGCCAGGAATTCGGCGTGACGCTCGCCCTCAAGCGGCCGTTGCCGTGGCTGAAGATCGAGGGGAGCGCGGGCTACACCCTGCAATCGCTGCGCAACCGGGACAACGTGCTGGGTACGAGCGGGGTCGACCAGGGCCGGGTTGATGTCGCGAGTTTTGATTTCGGCCTGACCAGCGACTGGCGCGACAATCCGTTGCGGCCGCGGCGCGGCTATCGGTGGTTCGCGCGCGCCGAGGTGGCGAGTCGCTATTTCGGCGGCCAGCCCGACTACCAACGGGGTGAATTGGGCGCCGCCTTTCACACCGCGTGGGGGCGCGGCCGCTGGATTCATCTCGGTCTGTCGCATGGGGTGATCACGACCCTGGGCGCCGGCGACGATCGGTTGTTGCCGGTCAATAAACGATTCTATCCCGGGGGCGACGGCAGCATCCGCGGGTACCAGGAGGGCGAGGCGGCACCGCGCGCGGTCGACGGGCGTTTCCTGGGGGCGAAGAGCTACCTGCTGGCGAATGTCGAAGTGGAGCAGGCGCTCACGACCAATTGGTCGGTGGTCGGGTTCGGCGACGCCCTGGGCACGGCGGTGCAGCTGGCGTCGTATCCGTACGCCGAGACGCTCTACTCGGCCGGCCTGGGCGTACGGTATCACACGCTGATCGGTCCGGTGCGGATCGAGTATGGACGCAACCTGAATCCCCGCCCCGGGGATCCCGGCGGCACGCTGCACTTCTCGATCGGCCTGCCGTTCTGAGCCCAGCGACTCCTGGCAATTGGACTTACCGTCGATGCCCATGGGTAGGGCGGCGAGTCCCTTCGCCGCCGCTTTCCCGCCGCGCGCATCCGGCCGTCTTTCCCGGCGCGGAGCGGAGTCCGCGCCCTACCAAGAATCCAAAAAACAGGGACGATGGGCTTGGTCCTCCTCGGTTCGATCCCGGCTTGTGCTCCTGAGACCTCGCAAGAATCCCAGTCGATGCTCAAGGCGTGGAGCGGAGTCCCCGCCTCACCAAAAAATCAACCCCGCTCCGGTGATTGGTATTACTGCGCGGGTGGGACCGGTGGTTTGGCCGCGGGGTGACTGGCGAGCATCGCGAGGAGCCGCGCGACCACCTCGGGTTGCCGGGCCGCCACGTTGACGGCCTCAAGCGGATCGGCGACGTAGTCGTAGAGTTCGAGGTCGGCCGGGGCGGCGGGGTCGCGGACGGACTTCCACTCGACGAAACGATAGCGCTCGGTGCGGATGGCGCGGCCGAGCCATTCGCCCTGGCCGGGCCGGGGGCGCGGGAAGGCGTGGTAAACGTAGTCCTTCACCGTCGTCTTGGGATCGCGCAGCACCGGCACCTGGCTCACGCCGTCGATCGGTTGGGGTCCGGTTGGCGCCGGCAATCCGACCAGCGCGCAGAGCGTCGGGTAGAGATCGACGGTCGCGATCAACGCCTGGGTCCGGGCGCCCGTGGTGATCCCGGGACCGGCGAAGAGGATCGGGATGTGGTTCGATTCCTCGTAATTCGTGTGTTTCGTCCAATCACCGTGCGTGCCGAAGGAGTAGCCGTTGTCGCCCCACACCACGACGACGGTGTTGGCGGCGAGGCCCAGGCGGTCGAGCGTGTCGAGCACGCGGCCGATCTGCGCATCGGCATAGGAGACCCCCGCGTAATAGCCGTGGATCAGCGTGCGCTGGAGTTCCTCGGTGAGGGGCGGTTGCTCCGGCACCTGGGCGAATTGGTTGAGTTCGCCGATCTTCTTCAACGCGTAGGGCGGGCCGTCCTTGGGTGGATTCGGGTTGGCGGCCAGCGGAAGTTTGGCGCGATCGTAGAGATCCCAGTATTTTTTCGGCGGCGTAAACGGCAGGTGCGGCCGGGCGAACCCGACCGCGAGAAAAAACTGCTCCCCGGCGGCCTTCGCTTCGGTGAGGCGGCGCATCGCTTCGGTGGCCACGCGTCCATCGGCATAGGCGTTGTCCGGCACGTCGACGCTCTCCCACGCCGAGCCGCGCACGAGTTGGTTGTGCGGCACCACGGACTTGATGTTGCCGAAATAAGCCTCTTCGCGAGTCAACTGGCCACCCGAGGTGCTTTCAGGCAGCAGGTATTCGACGACCCGGTCGTGATAGGGCGGCACGCTCCAGGAGGCGTCATCATCGTACATGCCGTGGCCGACATGGTAGACCTTGCCGATCGACCGGGAGGTGTAGCCGTGCTGCTTGAAATATTGCGGCAGTGGCACGGCATCGGGATACACGTTGCGAAAATCACGGCCGAAATTGTAGAGGCCCGTCGAGGTGGAGCGGGAGCCAAGCATCAGATTGTAGCGCGACGGGCCGCAGACGGCCTGGTTGCAATAGGCGCGGTCGAATTGGACGCCGCGGGCGGCGAGGCGATCGAGGTTCGGCGTCTTCGCGTAGGGGTCGCCGTAGCTGTGGGTGACCGGCTTGAGGTCGTCGATGCAGATCAGGAGGACGTTGGGCCGGGTGGACGCCGCGTGGAGAGGCGCGACGGCCAGCAGGGCGAGCAGGGGGACAAGTGATTTCATGAGGGAGGAGAGGGAGCGGAGGGGCCCGGGAGCAAGAGTCAGCGCACGACGGGGGAACTTCAACGCTGCCGGCGCACGAAGGCGAGCGCGGCCCCAAATTCGGCGAGTGACTCATGGTGCAGGTGAAAATTGACGTGCGTGAGATCGGGCGAGGTGGCGAGCCACGGCAGCAACGCGCGCGTAGCCTCGCGACGCTGCATCGCGGGTGTGTCGATCTTGGTGAAACCGCCGCAACTCACGGGGAGCGGGGCGCCGGAGGGAGTCTGCAAGGCGGCGGCGTGCACGTGGGCGGCCAGGCGTTGGAGAAAGCGCACCATCGGGATCGTGCCATCGGTGCCGGGGCGCAGATCCTCAGCCGGGGTGTCGATATAGAGTTCGTTGATGAGCAGGAGCAGGTCGGGGTGGCCCGACCGGACCACGTCGACGGCCCAGGCGAAGCTGGCCCGCTCACGGGGCGAGTCCGGCGCCGGCACGCGCGTCTTGGATCGCACGAAGTCCCACTTGAGGGTCAGGGCGACCTTGCGGCCCGAGGCGGCGGCGGCGCGAAACGTGGCGAGGCCGGGGTCGTCGGCGAGACGGCGGTGATCGTCGAGGAATTCGGAGGCGGGCAGGAAGCCGCGGATCCAGTGGACCCCGGTGGCATCGAGGGCGGGCAGGCGCGCCGCGCCGAGGCTCTCGTTGAAGTTGGCGCCGAGTTCGAGCGGGCGGGCCGCGGCGGCGGAGGTCGCCGCGGCGAGAGCGAAGCAAAGCGCGAGGACGTGGAAGGTAAGGCGAAAGGTCAAAACCGGAGGGAAATCGTGAAATCGGGCATCGGGCATCTGAAATCTCGGATTTTCAATCCGGGTAGACACCAACGCGGTCCGGTCCGGATTTCGTTAGGCCAGCGTCTTGGAGTCAAGCCGCTCCACCTTGCGGTGAATCGCCGCACTCAAAATGTCACCTTCACGTTGAAGAGTTAGCGCGCCGGCGTGACGGCGGTCGCTTAGAAACTGAAGGTGGCGGACAGGGAATATCGGGGCGGCGCGTTGACCTGCACGCGGCTGGGCTGACCGTTGGCCTGGATTTGGAGGTAGGTGTAGTCTTCCTGGTGCAGGATACTTTGGGCGTTGAACTGCAGATCGAGCCGTATCTTGCGGAGGTGAAGCCCGAGGTCGGTGCGATAACCGAGCAGGAGATCCACTTCGCGGTTGGCGGGGCTGGAGAAATAGGCGCCCGCCGTGCTCTTGCCGACCACGGGAGAGCTACCGTAGCGGAGGCCGCCGCCAGTGTAGACGCCCTTGATCGGGCCGGTCCGGAAGTCGTAGCGCGTGAACAAGCGGAACTCCAACTCGCGCTGACCAATGGTGCTCTCGCCCTCGACGGCGGTCGTGGCGGCCAGCCAGCTTTGGTAATTGGCGATCTCCTGGGCGATGGAGATGGACCCCGTGCTGATCGCCTGGTCGGCGGCGGAAAGCCCCGTCCAGGTGGGCACCACCACGGCGGCCACGGACCGGGCGGCCTTGAGCATGTTGCTCGTGACGACCTTGGATTTCGAGGCGTTGACGATCATCCGCCACGAAGGCGTGAGGTTGGCGGTCAGGTTTAGCTCGTAGCCATGGGCGTCAACGTCCGCCAAGTCGTCATTGCCGCCTTCGATGGTGACGGTATTGGCCGGTGGCCGGCCGGCGGCGATGAGCGCTTGATTGATGCTGTCGTTGCGATTGCCTACGTTCAGGTAGGAGCCGCTCGTCACGCTTTGGTTCACCGAATTGGGGGTGAAGTAGCCGAAGCGGGCCGACAGGCGATTATCCAGGAGATTGAACATGAGGCCGAAGTCCCGGCCTTTGCCGGCATGCAGGGGCTTGAGCCGGTTGTCGGGAATCAGTTTGGCCGACGTGCCGGGAATGCGGCCGTTTTCGGAGTAGTTGTAGTAGCCCGAGAGCCAGGGGGTCGCCTTGGCCACGAACCCATAGGAGATGCGATCGAAGCTGGAGCTTTCGTAATTTGCGGCGACGTTCGGAAGATACAGGTTGCCGGCGCCATCGGTCGCGGTGGTGCGGGTGAAGGCCTCGTTGGCGGTGTGGCGCGTTCCGGCGGTGGTGACGAGGCGGTCGTTGAAAAAATACCCCTGCCACGAGACGAGGTATTCCTTCAGGTGCTGCCACTGGTCGGCGAGCGTGTTCTTGGTCCACGCGAGCTGGTAGGTGCTGGGTGCGGCGCCGGCATTCATGACGACGCTTACCTGCTGCGGCAGCAGGCACATAATCCGGGGCGGCGAACTGGGTCAGGTCGGCCGCATTGGACAAATAGGTGCGGGACCAGATCTGGTTCGACGCGTTGGTGGGGTTCGCGTTAAACGGGGCGCCGTCCACCACGAGGAAGTCGACGTGGCGGGGGTTGCGCGTGTTGTCGCGACTCGCGCGCGCGGCGAGATTGTGCCGGCCCCAGCGGCCGAGATCGAGCTGGTAGGCCACCGTCGCCCGGTAGCGCTCGGCCGCAGTCGTCTCCGCCCGCAGCACCCAGCGAGTGTCGATGTAGTAGTCGCCCGCGTACGAATTGGGCGTGCCGTCGCGATAGGTCTGGCCCGGCTCGCCCAGAATCGCGTTCACGTTGTGGGTGGTGTCGTAGACATTCTGTTTCCGCTGATCGTTGTTGGCGGCAAACTCGACGAAGAGATTCCGGACCGGTTCGGTTGCAAGCACCACGGAGAAACTGTTCTGGCTCGCGAGACTCCGGCCCCCGTCGCCGCGGGCGGTTTCGAAGCGGATGGAGCCCTGGCGCAGGGCGTACTCGCCGGCGATCATGGTTCCGGCGGAGACGGGGCCCGACGTCAGGGACCATTCCGCCTGGGCGGCGAAAGTCAGGCGGGGCGTTTCGGTTCCAACTGCTCGGCGGTGCAGCGGCGCAAGAAATCGCGCGCGCGCGACAGGGCCACGTTGACGGCGTTGATCGACCAGCCGATGCGGGTGGCAATGGCGGTCGGCCCCATCTCCTCGGCATCGCGCAAGGTGATCACCTGACGGGCGGAAGGGGCGAGTTGCGCCACGCAATGGTTGAGCGCCGCCACCCGGGCATCGAGGCGCTCATCCTCGACGGGGTCGGCGGCGAGCAACTCCGCGACGTCGCAATCGAGCAGGGTCGGGTGGCCCGCGTGGCGCCGCAGCACCGCCAGCGCCTTGAACCGCGCGATGGTGTAGCTCCAGGCGCGGAAGTTGGTGCCGGGCGTGTAGGGGTCGGCCTTCTGGCACGCCGTCACGAAGGTCTCCTGCACCACGTCGTCGGCCAGTTCGGGGCGCGGCAGGAGCGCCAGCACGAAACCCCGCAGCGGCAGGATCTGCCGGACGAAGTTCGCTGCACGTGGGCGAGGTGATCGAATTCAGGCGCCAAGGGTCGGGTGGAGATCAGGGTTTATTCATCTAATCTCCGCCGCGGGGCAAAACATAGCAGAGGGCGGAAAATAATTTCCCGCCAGGCCGGTTCCCGTCCGTCGAAGGGCGGTTGACGATGAAAACGAAGCCACTGCAAGGTGGGGCGCGTTGACCCCGACGCGCCTTCGTACGTTCCGCGTCACGTCGAGCGTCTTGGGGTCAAGCCGCCATCGCGACTGAATCTCTACGGCTCAGGGTTCGACCTCGCCCGGCGCGACGTCGCCGGTTGTGCTCCAGACGAGGCCGGTCGTAGCGGTGATCGGCACGCCGCCGAGGCGGACGTTTTTCAACCGCAGACCCGCCACCGAACCGGCCCCCTCGGCGCGGATGAAGTTTTTGCCGTTCACCTGGCCGTTGAGGGCGACGTCCTCGAACACGAGGTTGCGGACCTTGCCCTTCACCTGGATGAGACCGACGAGCATCGGGATGTCGCAGTCAAAACGCAGGCGGCGCAGCGTGACGCCGTTGATGACACTGGCGGCGGACTGATGGCGCAGGTTGAGAAAGGCCTGGTTGGTCTCGCGCTGGATTTTGCCGGCGGCATCGCAGGCGATGAGGTCGATGTCCTCGACGAGGCAGTGCTGCGCGTTCTGGGAGGCGCCGCCCCAGCCGAGTTGGAACGGGGCGCCGTTCACCTGCTGGTAGATGACGAGCCGGCGCGCGATCTGATCGCGGCCGTAGAGTTTCACGGAGTCGTCGTTGACCTTGAGGAAACTGTCCTCGATCAAGGAGCCATCTCCGCCACCCCAGCCGTCGGTCTGGTGCCACCAGCCGAAGAGTTTCACGTTGCGCACGGTGAATTTGCCGCGGGAGAGCAGGCAGAAATGCGGCGGATGGGTGACCGTGATACCCTCGACGAGTTGGTCTTCGCCGGGGCCGTTGAACATGACGCTGTTGTAGGGGATGCCGGCGACGCCGGGCCGGCGCGCGTAGCCGAGGCCGGAGAGGATGCCGCGCCCGCGCACGGTGACGTGCGATGCGCTCTCGGCGGTGATCGTGCCCTTCACGTAGGCGCCGCCGGGGATGTAGACGGTTTGGCCGGACTTGAGGGTGAACTTCTCCCCGATGTCGTGCACGCGGCCGGCTTCGAACCAGATCACGTTGGGATCGTGGCGATCGGGGATGTTTTCCTCGGGGGCATCGGCGAAGAGGAAGAGCGGATTCTCGGCGGCATCGGGAAAGCGCACGAAGAGTTTGGCGGGGGCATCGAGGGCAAAGGTGGCGGTGCGGCCGGCGAGGCGCGGGTGCACGCCGCGGGCGGAGGGCAGCACGGTGCAGCCCGCGGCGTCACCCGTCAGGCGGGTGACCTCGATCGTGATCGGCCCGGCGAAGGAGAACGTGGTCCAGTGGTTGAAGTCGGAGCCGAGTTCGCGCAGGTGCTCATCCTGGTGCGCATGACGGTAGACAAACGCCTCGCGCGTGCGGCCGTCCTGCGTGAGGCGCACCGTATAATCCGGCGAGCGGAATTCCTCGCTGGGTGCGGGATAGGTCCAGACCTGCGGGGTGGCGGCCGGCGCGGCGGCGGCCGAGAGGTTGCCAAGGAAGATGACAAGGTGACGGAGGGTCATCGGAGGCGAGTGGTTTGAGGACGCGAGTTCAGCGAGCCTGGCCGGAGGTGCGGCTTTCGAAGCGCACGTCGCGGATGCGCAGGGCGATGAGGATGGAAATCACGCCGAAGACGGCGCCGAGGGGGAAGATCCAGCGGTAATCGTTACCGAGGAGGGAAATCAGCCAGCCGCCGCCGGCGAGGGCGGCGGTGCGCCCGAGGGCGAGGCAGATGTTGTAGGCGCCGCAGATCTGGCCAATGAGGTCGCGCGGAATGAACTCGGTGAAGAACGCCTTCTGCGTGACGCCGCTGACGAGCTGGCCGAAACCAAAGAGCAGCACCGAGACCAGCAGGGCGCCGGCCCCGTGGGCGAACCAGCCGACCACGCAGGCGCCAAGCATGCAGACATAGCTACCGACGAGCACAAGCTGCTTGGGCAGCTGCTCGGCCAGGAGTCCGACGGGGAGCGCGAGGAAGAACATCATCGCGGGAAACCAGCTCCAGATCTGACCGAACGTCGCGCGGCTCAACGCGAGGGTCTGCACGGCGAAGAGCACGTAGAAACTCTGGAGGATGTTCTGGAAGAAGTACTGGGTGAAGGCGAGGCTCCCGAAACGCCGGAGGACGGGATCGCCGACGAAGTCGCGCACGTAGCGGGCGACGGTGAGGCGGGGACGGGGCACGGAAACATTGCGGCGTTCGTGCAGGAAGAGGGCGGCGAAGGCGACCAGGCCGACCTGGGCGAGCGCGGCGACGCGGTAGAGGAACTCCTCGCCGTAGGCATCCATCCAATGGCCCATGCCATAGCGGGAGAAGATCCAGCCGGTGGCCTGGGCGGACATGAGCATCGCCCCGTTGACGAGTGAGCGCTGGGACGGCGGCACGAGGTCGGCCAGCAGGGGGTGATCGGAGCCCCAGAGCACGTCCTGGAAGAACTGGTAGATCGTGACGAACACCACGAGGTGCCAGAGGAGGCGAACCTCCGGCACGTAGAGCAGGCACAGCGCGACGATGGGCGCGCCGGTAACGAGGAAGAACGCGCGCCGGCCGATGGGCGTCCAGATCTTGTCGCTGAGGATGCCGACCAGCGGGTTGGCGATGAATCCGAATAACGGATTCAGCGCCAGGATGAGGCCGATGATCGCGGCGTCGGTGGTGAAGCGGCGGATCGTAAGCGGCAGGACCTGGTTGGAGATGTTCTCCGTGAGGACGAGGCCGCTCCACATCGAGCAGAGCACCAGCATCAGCGGCCAGCGGGCGCGCGGGAGGGGCGGCGGCTCGGCTGGGGGATCTTGAAATCGAACATCGGGCATCTTTAATCTGGGATTGCAGACGTGCGGAGCGGGCGCGCGGTGGATTCTTACCCGGTCGGTCGCGCGGTAGGAGACAGGCAGTAGTGCCGCGCTTCCGTGCCGCAACCATCACGGGGGGAAGCCGCGCTTTCCGGGTGGGGTGAGATTACGTGCACGGGGTTTGGGTAGGAATGCCGCGGTGATGCTTTTCGCAGTTAAGGGGCACGGGTGCGGTGTGGGGGGAGCAGGTCACGGGTGATGAAGGTGGGGTGGCGCGGACAAGTTTCCAAGTCGCCAGGGAAACACCATGGTGGCGCGGAGGGCGACGTCACGCGGGCGGGTGTGGAACCGTTCAACGGGTGCGCGCCTCCGCGCGTGGCTTTGTGCGCGCACGGATGGATTGCACTCCCGCCGCCGGCGGGGCACGCTGGAACGATGATGCCACGATGGGTGACTGGGGCGGTCTTGGCGGTGAGCCTGGGAGTCTGGGCGAGCGACGCCGACGCTGCGAGCGAACCCAAGTGGCATCCCGGCCATTACGTCTTCATGGGCCACGGAGAAATCCGGGACGAGTTGCTCCGGGCGCCCCACTTCCGCGGCGTGCAGCGGGCGTACAGTTGGACCCGGCTGGAGCCCGCGCCGGGACATTACGATTTCACGGTGATCCGAAAGGATCTGGGCCGCCTGCAGGCCCACGGAAAGCAATTGGTGCTGCAGATCCAATACAAGGCGTTTGGCCAGGACCAGCGGCAGGTGCCGGCCTATCTGGCCGGGCCGGAGTACGGTGGCGGCGTTTATCGCGCGGGCAGCGGCTCCTGGGATCCGGTGTTGTGGAACCCGCGGGTGGGCGAGCGCATGGACGCCCTCTTTGCCGCGCTGGGGCGCGAATTCGATGGCGAACCCGGTGTCGAAGCGGCAGTGCTGCCGGAGACTTCACCCTCGGCCCAATTGGACAAGTCGCCCCAACCCGGAGTCGAGGCGTACACGGTCGCCCGCTATGTCGCGGCGCTGCAGGAGCGCATGCTGGCGCTGCGCCGGGCGTTTCCGCATACCGCGGTGATTCAATACGCCAATTTTCCGCAGCAGGCTCTGCCCGAACTGACCGCGTATATGAAGACGATCGGTGTGGGATTGGGTGGTCCTGATGTCTATCCGCGCCCGTCCAACCTCTCGGATCCCGCGAAGGGGGTTTACCGCCTGTATGCGCCGCTGGCGGGTGTGGTGCCGTTGGGGGCGGCAGTGCAGTCACCGGATTATTCGGTGGCCCGGTGGAAACGCACGGCAGCCTTCAACCGCGGACAGGACCGGGGCGCCGTCGCGGTGACGCCCGAGGAAGAGGCGCCGATTCCGGTGCGCGAGCACCTGCGGCTGGCTCGGGAGACCCTGAAACTCAATTACCTGTTCTGGAGCGCCAGTCCGCCAGAGTGCCTGGCCAACGTGCAGGCGATGCTGGCGGAGCCGGATTTGGCGGGCGACCCGGCCGGCGGGTTGGTGGCAGAGCGGCCGACGGCCGTGTATCTCCGCCCCGGTTCCCCGTGAGATCCCGCGCGCGACCAGGAGTCCAGGCAACAAGGACGATCGGTATCAGGCCGCCTCGGTTCGACCTCGGCTTGGGCTCCGGTGATTCTGGCAGCGGACTTGTCGATCAGGGCTCGGGCTCCAGACGGTGCACAGGAGGTCGATCCGAGGACAATCCGAGGCTTCAAACCAAAGTCCCCGGTCAGTTGGATCGTCGCAGCCGCAGATGAGTTTCCGATGCGGGGGCAGTAGGCCCGCATTTATCGGCCGGGAGATCTCAATCGGTCTTTACCCGCTGGCGGGCCATTTGATTGCCTGCCCACGCACCAAGCCCCGGCCGCCACCGTGAACACCCCCTCTTTCCGCCGCCCTTCGCGGCTCGCCTTCACACTGTGGTTGATGGCGGCAACAATTCTAATCGGCGGCCGGTGGGCGTGGCGCGCCGGAACCGGGTACAGGGAAATCTCGTCCGCCTCCGTCGCACCAAAGGTGCAGCTCGAACCTCAGGAGGCGATGGCGACGCGGGCAGGACCGAGCAAGGTCGCCGAAGGGAATGCGGCGGCTCAGCCCGGGGTGCCCGGGGTGGAAACTGGAGGCAGGAACGCGTCGCGAGGATCGCCTCCGGCGTCGCCTGAACGCGTGGTGGTGTTGGACCGCGGTCTCGGCGACCCGGACGCGAGGCTGGTGCGCGGGAGCACGATGACGCTGCCTTTGCCGAACGCGGATGAAGTAGAGGGGCGGGTGAATCTGGTCCTGCACGATGCCGACGGAACGATCCGCGTGGGGGGGTGCGATCCCGGAGCGGGGCGGAAGTTTTTCCCTGGCCTGGAAGGAAGGGGCGTGGGTGGGGCGCATCCTGCTGCCGCGGGTGCAGACGGCCTACGAGGTCGCCAGTGCCGGCTCTGGCCGGGTCGAGTTGCGCGTGAGGGCATTGGCGGACGTGATGTGTTATCACAGCACGTTCCTCAATGTTGATGGCACGGTGGGTGCGATGGGGGGAAACTCGACCGGGGAACTTGGAAATGGTTTGGCCCAGAACAGTCGGAACCCGGTGCTCATGAGTATTGCGGGGGTCGCGGCGATCGCGAACGGGGCTTCTCACAGCCTTGCGCTCAAGAGTGACCGCACGCTGTGGGGAGTCGGCGGCGATTATTACGGGCAACTGGGGTTCCAAGGCACATCCTATAGTGTGAATATGCCGGTACAGATTGCCGCGGAAGTCGTCACGTTTGCGGCGGGAGGACACTCAACGCTGTTTGTCACAGCCGCGGGCGGACTCTGGGCGATGGGCAACAATGACAGTGGCCAATTGGGTGACGGCACGCGCACCCAACGGATGACGCCCACCAAGATCGTCGGCGGACCGTTCAGTGCGCCGCTGGCGCCATCGGAAGTATCCGTGGTGTTTGATGCCGGGTCCGCCGGCTTGTGGGTGAACTGGCCTGCCTCGCTCGGCGCCAATCGCTACGAGGTCTGGCGCGGCACAGTGAGCAACCCGGTGACCGCCACCCGGCTGGCGAGTGGCATACGCTTCGCTTCGTACTTCGATCCGACGGCGGTGAGCGGCTCCACTTACTATTATTGGATCAAGGCGGCCAACGGAGCGGGTGCGAGTTTGTTCAGCATGGCCGCCGCCGGAGCCCTCGGAACCACGAACATTGCCCCGTTGGTCACCGGCCAGCCCGATCGGCCTGACGGGCGCCGTTGGTCAGGAGATATCATCTGCCGTGGCGGCGACGGGCACACCGCCGTTCTCCCACCAATGGACGAAGAATGGTGCCCCGATCCCAGGGGCCACGGCGGCGGAATTGAACCTCGCCAATGTCCAGGCCGCCGACGAGGGCGTGTACGCCGTCGCGGTCACGAATTCCGCCGGGACGGAGACCTCGTTGGGCGCAGCGTTGCGCGTATTCCCGTTCCTGCCGTATGCGACTCATGACTACACGAATGGAGGCTACCGGGCGGGCGGGACAGTGAGAGTCACGAACACGTTCGCTTTTTCCGGAGCCCCGGCGTCCCTGCGGTGGGAGGTGCTGCTGCCGGCGGGTTGGTCCTTCCTCGCGGGGAGTGGTAGCCAGGGAGACGTGCGGCCGGTCTTGGGGGCAACGAGCCTGGCGGAATGGACCTGGACGCCAGCGCCCGCCGGCCCGATTGACTTCAGCTACACCCTGGCTGTTCCCGTGGGGCAGACCGGCAGCGTGCAAGTGGTGGCGCGGGCGATTGTCCGCGCCACCGCCGGGGCGGACACGGAAGTGCTGGCGCGCCCCGATCCCCGCTCCATCCCGGTGGCAGTGGGGCACTCGGCGGACACCAATTCCGACTTCCGTTTGAGTCTGCTGGAGCTCACCCGGGTGATTGAACTCTACAACACCCGCGCCGGTACCACGCGCACCGGCCAGTACCGCGTGCAGGCCGGGACCGAAGATGGGTTCGCGGCGGGGCCGTGATGCCAGAGGACTGAAGCCAGAGGACAGAAGTCGGCCAAAATTCCGCAGGTGAAATTGACCACAGAGACACAGGGATCGCGAAGAAAGGCAGTTGGGGAAACTCCGCCTCAAAGGCTGCTTCACCCCGTGGGTGATTCGGATCGGCGACCTGATTTCTCTCGGTGCCCTCGGTGCCTCCGTGGTTCCAACTGCTCTTCTTGGTCAGAGGACGAAGGTAGGAGGCCAGCGTCGGACAGAGCGGAAATCTGAAATCTGAAATCGGGCATCTGGAATCTCGGATTTCCGGATTCCGGAGGTGCGAATGCTGCGGCCGCAGGGTCGGTCCAACCACTTGGACGTTCCATCAATGCCCCATGGGTGGGGCGGCGAGTCCCCTCGCCGCCGCATGAGCCATAGTGCACCGTTTCATCATTGTCGTGATCCGATCGCAGGGCGCAGGCGGCGCTTTACGCCGCGAAATCAAGTTCCGGCTCGGACCGTTGCGGGGTAAACCCGCTCCTGCCCGCCGCGGCCAAGTGCCCTCAAGTGTGAGACCGCTCGCTTGGACCCCGAGTCGGTGATGCCGCCGTGCGCGGGGTCGGCGGCCCACCCGGCGCTCATCACGCCGGGACGCCGAGTCCTACGGTTTCTCCAGTGACAGCAGCTCGACGTTTCGGAACCACACGGGCTGGCCCTCGGCCTGCAATGCGATGTGGCCGTAGCTGAGCATCAGATTGCCCCCGGCCTCGAGGAGATCAGTGGCGGGGGCGTTGCTGTTCTTGGGGTCGAGTTGCGGCCGCTGATAGCGCAGGACCTCGACGCCGTTCACGCGGTGAATGACCTCCTCGTTGCCGTGCACCTCGACCTCCACCTTCACCCATGCCTCGGGCGGAAAGGTCGGAGAGCTGGATTTCACGATATGCTGGGTGACCAGCTTGCCGCCGATCTCCACATTGGTCCCGGGCGTGCAGAGATTGGCCGTGCCGCGCGGGCCCTTGCCCTCATCGGCGAGGAATTGCATCTCGAGGCTGCTGGGAAAACCCTGGTCCAGGCGCATGCTCTGGGGCGGCTGGGCATGGATCATCACCCCACTGTTGAAGTTCACGTATTTCGGCGCATCGGCCATCATGTGGCCGATGAAACGATACTCGAGCCGCAGGCGGTAGTGCGAATAGGCCAGGTTGGTGAAGAGATGGCCGTACCGGCTGTCGAACTTGTCGTAACCGTCGTAGCTCACCTTCAGGATTCCGTCCTCGACGCGGAAGGTGTTGGCGAAATTCTCCCCCAGCGGGCGCTTGGCGATCTTGATCGTCCAACCCTCCAAATCGCGACCGTTGAACAGCGGCGTCCATTTCGGTTCCTCCCCCCTGGCGGCTGATCCGCAGAGGAGACCCACGCTAAACCCGGCGACAGCGAGGCAGGATAGTCTGGTCATGCGGCGCAGCTTGGCCTCGATCCGGTCGATGCCAAGCTGAAGCTGGCGCGAGCCAGGCCGGGGCCAGGGCCGCGTCAAAGTCGATTGGCCGATCTTTCTCTTCGTTCTTTATCTTTCTCTTTCGTCAGGGTTTGTCGGTCGGAGAGAAAGATTAAGAGAAAGAAGCAAGTGAAAGACCACGAGGCGAGAGAGCGACGTTGCCACTGCCGGGGTCGAGCCGAGAAAAACTCAATGCCCCTGGCGTGGGTTGCCCTTGAGCTTCGCGAGTTGGCGGGGGGTGCGGATGCGGCGGCGGGCGGCGCCGGCGGTGATCTTGGTCTTGAGCAACGGGCCGCAGGCGAGCCGCTGTTTCGCCGCGGCGATGGCGCGCCGGTATTGCGGGAGCCAGCGCGCCTCGGCGACGAGCATCTCGTCCACCATTTGCCAGACTTCCGGCGGATTGCAGACGGCCCCCACCAGAGGATCCATCAGGAAAGCCTGCCGGAGCAGTTGGTCGTCGCCGTGCACGGCCGCCTCGACGGCGAGGCGCTGGACCGAGATGGAGGCGTTGCACACCGCGGCGCAGCCAAGCGGCAGATCGCCCACGCGGGGAACGTTGATGCCGTTGCGATCAACGTAGCCGGGGGCCTCGATGATGGCATCGGCGGGCAGGTTGGTGATCGTACCCTGGTTGGGGACATTGAAATGCCCCCGGTAAAGGCGGCCGGTCTCCAGGCCCTCGATGATGTAGGAACCGTGCTCGGGGGTGCGTTTCGCGGTCGTGTAGTCGAAAGGCGGATGCCCCTTCGCGCCCTTGCCGAACTCCGCCTCAAACCAATCCCGGCCCTCGGTGCAGACCCGGAGGTAGCCGGCGGTCTCGCCATGGATCCAATGTTCCAGGTTGATCCACTGCTTGATTTCACCGGGGCGCTTGCGGTACCAGGCCACGTATTCGCTCAGGTGGCCGTTGGATTCGGTGGAGAAGTAGCCGAAGCGGCGCAGCACATCGATGCGCACCTTCTCGGTGCGGCGGAGGACCGGGTGGCGCTCGAACGCCGCGAGCATTTCCGGCACGAGATCGCGATCCCGGTGGCGCGCGGAGAGGTACCAGGTCTGGTGATTGATCCCGGCGCAGATGATGTCGATTTCCTGCTGGGGCAGGCCGAAGGCGGTAGCGATGTCGCGGTGGCCGTTCTGCACCCCATGGCAGAGCCCGATCGTGCGGACCCCGCCGTAGCGGTGGCAGGCCCACGTCAGCATCGCCATCGGGTTGGCGTAATTGAGCAGGAGGCAGCCGGGGGCGGCGACCTCGCGGATGTCGCGGCAGAAGTCGAGCAGGGCGGCGATGCCGCGCTGGGCATACATGATGCCGCCGGCGCAGAGGGTGTCGCCCACGCATTGGTCGACCCCGTATTTGAGCGGGAGGTCGACGTCGTGCTGGAAGGCCTCGATCCCGCCGATGCGCACCACGCAGAACACGTACCGGGCGCCGGCCAGGGCGGCGCGGCGGTTCGTCGTGGCGGTGATCTTCGTCGCCAGAGCGTTATGGGCGAGGTCGCGGCGGCACAGTTCGGTGACCATGTCGAGGCTGCGCCGGTTGATGTCGGTGAACGCCAGTTCGACCCCGGCGAATTCCGGCACGGTGAGCAGATCCGAAACCAGTTTGCGGGTGAAGCCGATGGAGCCGGCCCCGATGAAGGCGATGCGGAAGGACATGGTGAAAAGGGGGGAGCGAAGCGGAAAGCGGGGCGAAAAAAAAGGGGGGGAGTTATGAGGGGACGAGGCGCGGATGGCAGCGGGCGGGCTAACAGCATCGGCGGGCGGGGGCCGTCCGGCGAGTTTCCCGCCGGCGAACCGTTCAACGGACGCCGGCCGGGAGGCCGCTCGCCGGGCGGAGCGAGAGGTGGGCGCGCGCGGGTTTTAGGGCAGCAGGATGGTTTGAGGCGTGTGGCTGGGCGATTTCGGTATGATCCGACCGTTCGCATCGAAATCGAGGGGATCAATCACCAGCATCGGTTGATCGGGTCGGGCCTGCAGGATGCCGTGACAGGAGAGCCAGCAGCGGCCGTCGGGACCGGTGAACACCTCGTTGTGGCCGACCTGGTTGAACGGGCTCGGGTCGCCGCGACCGGAGAAGGCGAGGTGGTTCTTGCGGCAGGCCGCCTCGCTCTGCCCGCCGTAGAAGGGATTGGCGGGAGCCTTGGTCCAGGGGCCGGTGACACGCGGGGCGGTGGCGTATCCGATTTCATAACCGCGGGTCCAGGAGGAGTAGAAGAGGTAGTAGGTGCCGGAGCGTTTGATCACATAGGCGCCCTCGATGCCGATGCTGTCCCACGCGTGGGCGCGCCCGACCTGGCGCTGCGGGCGGCCGTCGTAGCCGGGTTCCATCGCGGGGGAGCCATCGGGGTTGAGCGCATACTCGAGGGCCCCGGGAAGGATGGCGCTGCGGGGTTCGCCGAGCAGGACCGCCTTTTCCAGATCGACGCGCGCAAAGCCGATGCCGAAATCGCGACCGCGGTTCCAGAACGCCCAGACCGCGCCGTCGTCGTCCTCGAACAGAGTGAAGTCGTTGCCGGAGCCGAGCGGTTGGTCCGCGGTGACCACGCGATAGGGGCCGAGGAGGGAGTCGGCGACGGCGTAACCGAAATGCTGGCCGGGGAAGCCGAGGGCGGGGTTGCTGCAATTGAAGGTCGCGTAATACCTCCCCTTGAGGTGGTGGATTTCCGGCGCCCAGAAACGCATCCGATACCAGCGGTCGGGGCCGGGAGCGGGGACGATCACCCGCTCGAATTTCCACTGGAGCAGATCCTCGGATGAGTAGAGCACCACGCCGGGATTGGTGGCGCCGGTGGTCTCCTGGCGCGGCCAGTGCGGCCAGACGGTGGCGGTCAGGTACCAGCGGGCGCCGTCGCGAAACACCTGGCAGTCGCGCACGCCGTGCGGATCGAGGCCGGCGGAGATCGGATTCTGGTAGCGGAACTCGCGGGGTGGGGCGGCGGGGACACCCGCGAGGGGTAGCAGGGTGAGCAGGGCGAGGCGGGCGAGGACCGGGAGCATGGTGGCGAAGAGACGAGGGCGGTGAAGATGAGCCGACACCATTCGCCGTCAGCCCAACGGCTCCGGTTGACCGGTGAGCGATCACGAGCAGGAGGTGGGTTGACGGAAGCGGGGCGTGGTCCCGACTGACAGCGAGTCAGGTCCCGAGCGCGGCGACAATCGCGCCGTGCGTGAACGGTTGAGCACGACCGCGTTCCGCCGGGAGCCGGCCGCCGCGCCGGCCGGCCATCGCTGGGGCGCATCGCAGGTTGACGGTGGCGTTGAGCTCGGTCCTTCCCGTCGCGCCAGGCTTCGACTGGCGCCCGCCGGTCAGAGACGCGGCGCTACTCCCAGAGGCATCACCGCCAACCGCCAGATGCGCCCCCGTCGTGGAGTCGGGCGAGACCGCAGTTGCACTGGCAGATCAAAAGCGGTGAGCTCGTGGCATGAATTGCCGCCCGGTCGTCGTCGCCTCCCTCCCCGTGGCCCTCGCCTCCGCCGCGGCGTTGCGCCCGGGCACCCGACGCAGATGACCCGCCGACCGCCGCCCCTTTACGCTCAATCCTCCACGCTCATGAAACGATACCTCCCCCTCGCGGCGGCCCTGCTTGGGTCGTTGACCGCCTTCGCGGCCACGCCACCGGCCCGGCCCAACTTCATCTTCGTCCTCAGTGACGACATCGCGCAGGGCGACGTGGGGGTTTACGGTCAGAAGCTGATCCAGACGCCGCGCCTCGATCGCATGGCGAAGGAAGGCACCTTGTACACCCAGGCGTATTGCGGCACGAGCGTGTGCGCGCCGTCGCGCACCTCGCTCATCACCGGGCTGCACACGGGGCATTCGCCCATCCGGGGCAATTGGGAGATCGGGTCCGAGGGGCAACTGCCGCTGCCGGCGGAAACGGTCACGCTCGCCCAAATCCTGCGGGGCGCCGGCTATGCCACCGCGGTGATGGGCAAGTGGGGCATGGGCATGTTCGACACCACGGGCAGCCCGCTGAAGCAGGGCTTCGATCATTTCTTCGGCTACAATTGCCAGCGCCACGCCCACTCGTACTTCCCCACCTATCTCTACCGCGATGATCGGCGCTTCGAGCTGCCGGGCAACACGGGCAAGGGGGTCGGCAAAATCTACGCGCAAAACCTCATCCAGGACGACGTCCTGGCGTGGGTGCGGGCCCACCGCGCCACGCCGTTCTTTCTCTTCTACGCGATCACGCTGCCGCATGCCGCCAACGAGATCGACGACCTCGGCATCTATGCTGACAAGCCCTGGAACGAACGGCAGAAGGCGTACGCGGCCCAGGTCACGCGGCTGGATCGGGATGTGGGGCAAGTGCTCGATCTGCTCGCGGAGCTCAAGCTCGACGAGCAGACGCTGGTGATGGTGGCGGGCGACAACGGCTCGTCGTTTTCCCCCACCTCCGAATTCGGGAAACTCTTCGATCAGGCGAGCAACGGCCTGCGGGGGTATAAGCGCGGGCTGTACGAGGGCGCCCTGCGGCAGGCGGCGTTTGCGCGCTGGCCGGGCGTCGTTCCGGCCGGGCGGGTGACCGACGGACCGTGGGCTTTCTGGGACTTCCTGCCGACGGCGGTGGAGTTGGCGGGCGCGAAGGTTCCGGCCGGGTTCAAGTCGGATGGTCTTTCGCTCGTTTCCTTCCTGCAGGGCGGACCAGCTCCGGCACGCGACTATTTTTACTGGGAGCTGCACGAGCAGCGCCCGTTGCAGGCGGTGCGCTTCGGCCAGTGGAAGGCGGTCAAGAACGCCTCCGATCGGCCCACTGAGATTTACGACCTGGCGGCGGACGCGGCGGAATCCCGGGACCTCGCCGCGTCGCGGCCGGACTTGGTGGCCAAGGCGGAGGCGCTGATGCGGGAAGCGCATGCCCCCGACCCCCATTGGCCGCTGACCGGGCGCGCCGCGGCCCGCCAAGCCGGAGCCGCCAAGCAGGCGGCCGCGAAAAAGAAGCAGCCCTGAGTCGCCTCCCGCCTTTTCCGTCATGAACAACCCCACGCTTCTTTCCCGCAGTCTCCTGCTGCTTGCCGGGCTGGCCGGGCTTTCCCCCGCCCCGGCCAAACCGAGCCCCAACATCATCATGGTGTTGGTCGACGACATGGGGTGGGGGGACTTTTCGTGTTTCGGCAACACGACGGCGAAGACGCCGAACATCGACCGGCTCGCCCGCGAGGGGCTGCGCTTCGAGCACTTCTACGTTTCGTCCCCGATCTGTTCCCCCTCGCGCACCGGTCTCTCGACCGGGACCTACCCGCAGCGCTGGCGCATCAGTTCCTATCTGGCCAACCGCGCGGAAAACAATGCCCGCGGCATGGCGCAGTGGCTGGATCTGCGCGCACCGATGCTCGCGCGCTATCTGCACGGCGCTGGTTACGCGACCGGTCACTTCGGCAAATGGCACATGGGCGGCCAGCGCGATGTGGGCGAGGCGCCCCTGATCACGGAGTACGGTTTCGACGCGTCCCTGACGAACTTCGAGGGGCTCGGCCCGCGCGTCCTGCCGATGCTCGATGCGCACGATGGCACGCCGCCGCGCAAATACGCCCTGGGCTCGGACACCCTGGGCCGCGGTGAAATCACCTGGCGGGATCGGGCCTTGGTGACGGAGAGCTTTGTGTCCGGGGCACTGGCTTTCATCCGAAAGGCGACGGCGGCGGGCCAACCGTTCTACGTGAACCTCTGGCCGGACGACGTGCATTCGCCGTTCTTCCCCCTGGCGGCGCGGCGCGGTGACGGCCAGAAGCGCACGCTCTACAACGGGGTGCTGGAAACCATGGACGGGCAGTTTGGCGTGATCTTCGACGCGATTCGGAACAACCCGCGGCTCCGCGACAACACCCTGATTGTCGTCTGCTCGGACAACGGTCCCGAAGCAGGCGCGGGCCTCGCGGGAGTCCTGCGCGGCACCAAGGGCATGCTCTACGAAGGTGGCATCCGATCTCCGCTCGTCGTTTGGGGCCCTGGATTTATCCCGGCGGATCGGGTCGGGTCGGTGAATCGCGAATCAGTCTTCGCCACGATCGACCTGGTGCCGACGTTTCTGGCGCTGGCCGGCGTGCGGCCGCCGGCGGAGGTGGCCTTCGACGGCGTGCCCCTGCGCGAGGTGTTGCTGGGCAGTTCCCAAGCCTCGCGGGGACGACCGCTGTTCTTCCGCCGGCCGCCCGATCGCGGTGCGTTCGCCGGCGTCGAGAATCTGCCGGACCTCGCGGTGCGCGAGGGGCGCTGGAAGTTGTTATGTGAATACGATGGATCCCGCGTGGAACTTTACGACCTCGTCGCGGATCCGGCGGAGGGCAGGAATGTCGCGGCGGAGCATCCGGCCGAGGTGCAGCGGCTGACCGCGGGCCTCCTTGCCTGGCACCGTTCGATGCCGGCGGACAACGGGGCCAGCTATCGGCCCGCGGCGGGCGGCAAACAAAAGGGCAAGAAGAAGGGCCGATGAACCTCCGCACGCTTCTCGCCTTCGTCCTGCTCGGGACGGGCGCCAGCCTTGCCCGTGCTGCCGCGGAGTCCGAGACGCGCGCGCTCGCCGGGTGGACGGTTCACGTGAACCGGGACCTGCTGGCGCAGGACAGCCCGGCGGCGGAGCGCGCGCTGGAACTCCTGCGGGCCCAGTTGGACGAAATCACGCGGATCGTCCCGGCCGCCGCGGTGGTGGAGTTGCGGCGGGTGCCGCTCTGGCTCACCGCCGGTTATCCCGGCGTGACGCCGAAGGCTGAATATCATCCGAATCCCGCCTGGCTGCGGGAACACCAGCGCGATCCGGCGATGGCGCGCGGGGTGGAATTTTCCAATGGGCGGATCTTCGAGGCCGAGGTGCGGCGCATGCCGGTGTTCGTCCTGCACGAATTGGCGCATGCGTATCATCACCGGGTGCTGGGGCACGATCACCCGGGCATCAAGGCCGCGTTTGCGCGGGCCAGGGCCGGCGGGAGCTATGATCGGGTCGAGCGGCAGGACGCGGCGGGACGCAAGAGCCTGGACCGCGCCTACGCGTTGACGAATTCCCAGGAGTATTTTGCCGAGACGACCGAGGCCTATTTTGGTCGCAACGATTTTTATCCCTACACCCGGGATCAGTTGGAGCGGCACGATCCGGAGATGGCGGTGTTGCTGGCCTCGCTCTGGAATCCGGGCGCGGCACCGCGCCCCGCGGCCAACCCCGGAGTGACGTATTACCTCGACGCGACCCACGGGGATGATGGCAAACCGGGCACGACGCCCGCGGCGGCGTGGCGCAGCCTGGCGCGGGCCAACCGGCAGGCCTTCCAGCCGGGGGACCGGCTGCTGCTGGCGCGCGGTGCCCGCTTTCCGGGCACGCTGATCGTCTCCGTCGCGGCCACCGCGGATTCGCCGTTCCGGGTGGGCGCGTACGGAGACGCGCCCATCGAGCAGCCCCCGGTGATTGATGCCGCGGGCTATGAGGCGGGCGTGCACCTGCGCAATTGCCGGCATGTGATCGTGGAGGACCTCGAGATCACCGCGGATGCGGGCGCGGTGCAGGTGCCCGCGGCGCGGTTGAACCGGGCGGGCGTGCTGGTGGTCTCGGATCGGGCGGGAGACTATGGCGCCGTGGAAGTGCGGCGCCTGAAGATTCACGACATTTACGCCACCGAAGGACGACCCGATGAAGGCAGTGGCGCGACCTCCAACCAGGGGACCGGCATCAAACTGGCGACGCCGCAGGGACGCCTGAGAGGCGTGCGGGTGGCGGGGTGCCGGATCGCCCGCACGGGCCGAACCGGGATCGATCTGCTCGGCCGCAACGAAGGACGCACCTTTTTCCTCGAGGACGTCGAGATCCTCGACAATGCGCTGGAAGACATCGGCGGGCCCGGCATGAATCCGAAGCGCTGCCGGCACCTGGTGGTCCGGGGCAACACGGTGGATCGTTCCGGCTCGAGGCTCGATCCCCGCATGCACGCCCGCGGCAGCGGGATCTGGCCGTGGACCTGCGAGGATGTCCTGATCGAGCGCAACCGTTTCAGGCACGCCCGCGGCAAGGCCGACTCCTGCGGCGTTCACATCGACTTTGGGTGCCGCGATGTGATCGTGCAGTACAACCTGAGCCTCGATAACGAAGGCGGCTTTGTCGAAATCCTCGGCGACAACTTCAACTGTGCCTACCGCTACAACCTCAGTGTCGACGACGGGGCGCGGGTGAAGGGCCGGGAGGGCGCGACGCAGGAAGGCAAGGTGCTCTGGACCAGCGGCTATGCCGGCCGCGGCCAGCCGCGCGCGGGACCGGTTAATTGTTACATCTATAACAATTCGGTGTATGTGCGGGCCGGCAGCCGCTCGTGTTTTTCCTTCGGTTCCACCACCCGGGGACTGCTGATCGCGAACAACGTCTTCTACCTCCAGGGCGAGACGGTACTGGTGGCCGGCGATCAGGATGCGCGCCGGGAGGGCGCGCTCGCCGCGATTCCCGGCGCCCGGGTGACCCATAATCTCTTCCTCACGGCGGCGGTCCTGCCGGCGGGGGTGCCGTTTGCGAATGAGGCCCCGTTCGTGGGCGACCCCGGGTTTGCCCATCCCGGCGGGTTGACCGCCGCCGATTATATTCCCCGCCATCGCACTGCGGTTGAAGATCGCGGCATTGAGATTTCCCTCCTCCCCGGTGATACCGCCGGCCTGAAGGGCGGCCTGGCCGTGCGCCACGACATTCTGGGCCGGCCGATCCATGGCCAACCCGACCTCGGCGCCATCGAGTTTGACGGCGGCGCCCCACCGCGCTGACCGCATTAGTCTTCGCCCAACCCTCCCTCCTTATCCCTTTCATTATGTCATCCCGGCACCGTCTTGTTCCCTGTCTGCTGGCGCTGTTGGCCGCCGACCTCACCGCGCGCGCGGCCGCTCCGGCGCGACCCAACCTCGTGCTCATCCTCGCCGACGATCTCGGCTGGAGCGACGTGGGCTGCTATGGCGGTGAGATTCACACGCCGGCGCTCGATGCCCTGGCCGCGGGCGGAGTGCGATTAACGCAGTTCTACAACACGGGTCGCTGCTGTCCCACCCGCGCCTCCCTGCTCACGGGGCTTTATCCGCACCAGGCGGGCGTCGGCAACATGTCCAACGATCGCGGGCCGGAGTATCCCGGCTATCGCGGTACCATCCAGGCTGATACGGTCACCCTCGCCGAGGTGCTGCGCGACGCCGGTTATCGCACCTACATGGTCGGCAAGTGGCATCTCTACAATCCCCGCAACGGCGTGAAGCCGACCGACCGGGGCTTCGAGGAATTCTACGGCATGCTGGGGGGCTTCAACTCGTGCTGGGACGAGTCGCCCTATTACACGCGCTGGCCGGCCGGGCGCACGCCCCGCACCTATACCTCTCCGCAGGGCGGCCAGCGCGGAACGTTTTACTCCACCGATGCGTTTGGCGACTACGCGCTCGATTTCATGGCGGACGCGCGGAAGGGCACGCAGCCCTTCTTCCTCTACCTCGCGTTCAATGCGCCACACTTCCCGCTGCATGCCCCGGAGGAGGACATCGCGAAGTACGAGGCGATGTATTTTGCCAAGGGCTGGGACGTGATCCGCGAGGAACGCCTGGTTCGGGTGAAGGAACTGAAGCTGCTGCCGGCCGATTTGGAGTTGCCGCCGCGGAGCCCGATTCCGGCGAAGAGCCATGCCAAGCCCTCGCCCTTTGCCGGCAAGCAGAACCCGGCGTGGAACTCGCTGCCCGAGGACCGCCGCCGCGACCTCGCGCGCCGCATGGCGATTTTTGCCGCGATGGTGGATCGGCTGGACCACACGGTCGGGCGCGTGGTGGATGATTTGAAGCGGCACGGTCAACTCGACAACACCCTGATCATTTTTCTCAGCGACAATGGCGCCTGCTGGGAATGGGATCCGTACGGCTTCGATGGCAGCAGCGGTCCCAACAACGTGCTGCACACGGGCGCCGACCTGAAGCGGGCGGGTGCGCCGGGCAGTTATCTCAGTTACGGCAGCGCCTGGGCCAATGCCGGCAACACGCCGTTCCGGTACTACAAGCATTTCAGTTTTGAAGGCGGCATCCGCACGCCGTTCATCGCCCATTGGCCGGCCGGACTGAAAGCGCGGGGCGAATTGCGCACGGTGCCCGGGCATATCATCGACCTGATGCCGACCTTCGTCGAATTGGCCGGGGCGCATTATCCCGCCGCACGGGCTGGTACCGCCATCAAGCCCATGGAAGGCGTCAGCCTGCTGCCCGTGCTGGCCTACAACACGCCCCTGCAGCGGCGGGAGCCGCTCTTCTTCGAACACGATGGCAGCCGCGGGGTACGCGATGGCCGCTGGAAGCTGGTCTCGCTGGTGGGTGATGCCTGGGAACTGTACGACCTCGACGCCGATCCGAACGAGCTGCACAACCTGGCGGCGGCCCAGTCCGCCATGGTGCGGGACCTCGCCGCGCGCTGGGACGTCTGGGCGCAGCGCGCCCATGTCGACGTGAAAACGAATCCCTTCGCGGACAACGCGCCGGCAAAAGGCAAGGCCAAGGGCAAGGGGAAGAGCAAAGGGGAGTAATCCCGTCTCCCTTTTTATACGAACCTCGCTGGTGATTTGGACTTTCCCTCGTCGCCCCACGGGAGGGCGGCGAGCCCCTTCGCCGCCTGTAGGATCGTGATGAAACCCGGGAGTGACCACGGCGCGGAGCGGAGTCCGCGCCCAACCCAACAGCCATGGCCAACGGGCGATGGAGAGGACGACCCGTCCCCATGGAACGGCTTGCCATTGGGGCCAAAGAAAAACCCCGCGCCGGGGAGGGTGCGGGGTTGCGCCAAACCGTTCGCCCCGGAGCGGCGAACGTCGGGAATCCGTGATTTGGCTTACTTCTTCGCCGCCTTCAGATCGGCGACGGCCGCCTGGGCCGCGGCCAGACGGGCGACCGGCACCCGGTAGGGCGAGCAGCTCACGTAGCTGAGGCCGAGTTGGTGGCAGAACTTCACCGAATCCGGATCGCCGCCGTGTTCCCCGCAGATGCCGAGCTTGATGTCGGGCCGGGTCTTCCGACCCTTTTCAATCGCGATCTGCATCAGCTGGCCCACGCCGGTCTGATCGATGGAGGCGAAGGGGTTCTTCTTCATGATCTCGCTCTCCTGGTAGGCGCCGAGGAAGGAGCCGGAGTCGTCGCGGGACATGCCGAGGCAGGTCTGCGTGAGATCGTTGGTGCCAAAGCTGAAGAATTCGGCGGTCTGCGCGATCTCGTCGGCGGTGAGCGCGCCGCGCGGGATCTCGATCATGGTGCCAACGGAGTAGGAGATCTTGACCTTCTTCTCCTTCTGCACGGCGGCGGCGACCTCGTGGACGAGGGCGGTCTGGAGATCGAGCTCCTTCTTGAAACCGACGAGCGGGATCATGATCTCGGGCTTCGCCTTGAAGCCCGCCTTGGTGGCGTCGGCGGCGGCCTCGAGGACGGCGCGGGCCTGCATGGCGGTGATCTCGGGATACTTGATGCCGAGGCGGCAGCCGCGGAAGCCGAGCATCGGGTTGAACTCGTGGAGCTCGTGCACGCGCTGGATGATCTTCTCGACCGGGACGTTGAGTTTCTTGGCGAGGTCGAGCTGCGCCTCCTTGGTGTTCGGCAGGAACTCATGGAGCGGCGGATCGAGGAACCGGATGGTCGCCGGGAATCCTTTCAGCGCCTTGAAGATGCCGAAGAAGTCGCTGCGCTGGTAGGGGAGCAGCTTGGCGAGCGCGGCCTGGCGCGCCTCGAGCGAGTCGGCGAGGATCATCTCGCGCATCACGTCGATGCGGTCGCCCTCGAAGAACATGTGCTCGGTGCGGGTGAGGCCGATGCCAACGGCACCGAAGGCCATGGCGTTCTGCGCCTGCTCGGGCGTGTCGGCGTTGGTGCGGACGGAGAGTTTGGTGGCCTTCGCGCACCACTTCATGAGCTGGACGTAGTGCTTGAATTTTTCGGTGGCCTGGGCGGCCTTGTCGCCGTTGATCAGGCCGGCGATGATCTCGGACGGGGCCGTCTTGATCTGGCCGGCGTAAACCGCCCCAAGCGTACCGTCGATGGAGAGGAAGTCGCCTTGGTTGTAAACGGTACCGGCGACGGTGACGGTCTTCTTGTCGTAGTCGATCTGCAGGGCGGCGGCGCCGCAGACGCAGACCTTGCCCATCTGGCGGGCGACGAGCGCGGCGTGCGAGGACACGCCGCCGCGGGCGGTGAGGATGCCTTCGGCGGCGATCATGCCGCGGAGATCTTCGGGGGAGGTCTCGACGCGGACGAGGAGGACTTTCTCGCCCTTCTCGGCGGCGACCACGGCGCGGTCGGCGTTGAAGTAGATCTTGCCGGTGGCGGCGCCGGGGCCGGCCGGCAGGCCGGTGGCGATGACCTTGGCCTTCTTGACGTCGGCGAGGTCGAAGACGGGCGCGAGCAACTGTTCGAGCTGGTCGGCCGGGTTGCGCATGATGGCGGTCTCCCAGTCGATGAGCCTGGCCTTGACCATGTCCATGGAGAACTTGAGGGCGGCCATGGCGGTGCGCTTGCCATTGCGCGTCTGCAGCATGAACAGCTTGCCTTCCTGGATCGTGAACTCGATGTCCTGGACGTCCTTGAAGTGCCGTTCGAGGGTCTGGCGGACCCGGAGGAGTTCGGCGTAGGACTTCGGCATGAGCTTCTTGAGCTCGAGCACGGGCTGCGGGGTGCGGACGCCGGCGACGACATCCTCGCCCTGGGCGTTGATGAGAAACTCGCCGTAGAATTCGTTGGTGCCGTTGGCGGGATTGCGGGTGAAGGCGACGCCGGAGCCGGAGGTCTCGCCGGTGTTGCCGTAGACCATGGCCTGGACATTGACGGCGGTGCCCCACTCCGTGGGGATGTTGTACTTGCGGCGATAGACGATGGCGCGGTCGTTCATCCAGGAGCCGAAGACGGCGCCGGCGGCGCCGCGGAGCTGCTCCCAGGCGTCGTTCGGAAAGCTCTTGCCCGTGCGCTCCTTGACCAGCGCCTTGAAGCGGGCGACGAGCTCCTTGTAGTCGTCGGCCGTGAGGTGGGCGTCGTCGACCTGTTCCTCGTGGTGGTCATGCTTGAGCTGTTCGATAATGGTCTCGAACGGTTCGTGGTCTTCGCCTTCGCGTTTCTGCACGCCCATGACGACGTCGCCGTACATCTGGATGAAGCGGCGGTAGCAATCCCAGGCAAAACGCTCGTTCTGGGTGGCCAGCGCGAGGGCGAGGACGGTCTGGTCGTTGAGCCCGAGGTTGAGAATCGTGTCCATCATGCCGGGCATTGAGTCGCGGGCGCCGGAGCGGACGGCGACGAGGAGGGGCATGGCGGTGGCGTCGCCGAACTTGCAGCCCATGATGGCTT
The DNA here is from genome assembly GCA_038249085.1 of Opitutales bacterium. GTDB lineage: Bacteria > Verrucomicrobiota > Verrucomicrobiia > Opitutales > Opitutaceae > ER46. The sequence goes on along the minus strand of JBBRWR010000001.1, from coordinate 111,711 downwards.
CCATCTGGGCGATGCCGGCTTCCATCTGGGACTGAAGGGCGGCGGGGTAGGTGCGCTTGTTCGCGTAATAATAGGTGCAGACCTCGGTGGTCGCGGTGAAGCCCGGGGGCACGGGCAGGCCGATGCGGCTCATTTCGGCGAGGTTGGCGCCCTTGCCGCCGAGGAGGGGCTTCATGGAGCCGTTGCCGTCGGCCTTGCCGGCACCCCACGTGTAGACGTATTTCGGGCCCCGGGAGGCGGATGGTTTGGCGGAGGACTTGGCCTTCGCGGCGGGTTTCTTGGCGGATTTATTGGCGGCCATGGTGGTGGATATAAGGTTGAAAAAAACAGCCCGCGGCACCGGTGCGCGGACGAAATGAGGCAATAGGGCGGGGGCCGGGTGTGTCAACGGCGCAGGCGCGGAACTTCGCGGTTGGGCGTGTTTCGGGACGAGGCCCGGGGGTGGCAGGGAGGATGAAGCGCAACGAAACCTCCACCGGGCAGGGCGGCGAGTCCCTGCGCCGCCGCGGTTGCGATCCGATTCTCGCACCGGGTTCGCGGCGCGGAGCGGAGTCCGCGCCCCAGCTGGAAGAACCGTCTCGAACCTACTCATGGAGATCGGTGGCCGCACATCGCTCTTCCGTTTTCCCAAAAACCTCCCACCATGCGCGATCCCCCTTTCCCGTGAGCCAAATCGAAAAACAACCCGAAGACCCTTATGTGCCGGCCGAGGCGCTGCCGCCGGCGTCCCCGCGCGAAAAGCCCATGGGTTTCTGGCAACACCTGGAGGAATTGCGCGGCACGCTGGTCAAGAGCGTGGTGGTCTTCATCATTTTCGCGACCCTGATTGGTGTTTTTGCGACGCAGTTCAACGAGTCGCTCAAGTGGCCGCTCCTCAGCGTCGCCAAGGAATACCCGAACATCGATACGAAGCTGGGCACCCTGTCCATCATGGAGGTGTTCAACATGGTGATCCAGATGTGTGTCTTCGGCGGGCTCCTGCTGGCGGCGCCGTTCATCCTGTTTTTCGTCGCCCAGTTCGTGGCTCCGGCGTTGACCGAAAAGGAATTAAAGGCCGTCAAGCCGATGTGCCTCGCGGCGATGTTCCTGTTTCTGGTGGGGTCCTCCTTCAGCTTTTTCCTCCTGATGCCGAGCACGATCCGGATCGCGATCGAACTTAACAACGCCTTCGGCCTGGAGACGCGATGGACGGCGGGCAATTACTTCAACACCCTGACGTGGCTGGTGCTGGGTTCGGGGGCGGTGTTCGAGTTTCCCCTGGTCATCGTGCTGCTGGTGTGGCTCGGGATCATCACGACGGCATTTCTGAAAAAGTACCGCCGGCACGCGATCGTGGTGATTTTTGTCATCGCCGCGATCGTCACGCCCACCCCCGACCCCTTCACGCAGACCCTGTTTGCCGCGCCGCTCTACGCCCTGTTTGAGATTTCGATTTTGGTCTCGTCGCGGGTGGAGAAGCGCAAGGCCCGGGTGAAGGTGTGAGGCTCGTGCTGAATTTCGGCCGGCCCCCGCGGCGGGCTACATGCCCTTTTTCACGAAGGCAATGTCGCTGTTGGTATCCTTGATGCGAATCGTCTTCTGGCCCTGCGAGTCCTTGCCGATGTAGTCGATGCTCGCCGCCACCAGCACGGGGAGGCTCTTGCGGATGTCGCGGCTCTCGCCCTCGCTGGTGATGTCCAGAGTCCAGATTTCCGCGGGGGGCCGGCCCTCGACGGCGTCCTTGTTCTCCCGGGCGGAGAGTTTCAGGTATTTTTCGTAAACGGTGACGGTGATGATGTACTCGCGAAACCCGGCGAACTCGGTGGACGGCGGGTCCTGGACCGTGATGGTCTGGTAGACGGGCCGGCCCTGGGAATCCGTGCCCACTTGCACGCGTTCGGTGCGAATCTGGCCGGGAATCGTGATGTAGACGGGCTCCGAGACCGTCTCGCGCCGGATCTGCGGGGGGCCGACCCCATAATCGAGGTCGACAATCATGTCGGCCTTGGTGTTGGCCGGCGCCTCGTACATGCCGCGACCGGAGAGCGCGGTCTTCACCAGGTTCGCCGCTTCCAGGTAGCGCAGCGAGTCATCGGCCACAAGTGGGTTGCGATTCTTGATTTCGTACGAAATCGATTCTTCGGCCTTGGGTTTGGCGAGGGAATCGACCTTGACGACATGGGTGGTCGTGCATCCCGCCAACAACCCCGCCAGCAACGCGGGCCACAGGCGCCCGTGCCGCGTGGGTTGCCCGGTTTCCGACCAGGGCGAATCCGTGGGAGAGATCGCATTCATTGGGAACGGGGACGAAACTAGTCCAAGTTTCGCCGGACGCAACCCCAAGCAATCAGAACGGCGGCCGGGGGGCGCATCTGCCGGTTGGCGGTGATGCCTTTGGGAGTAGCGCCGCGTCTCTGACCGGCGGGCGCCAGTCGGAGACTGGCGCGACGGGAAGGACCGAGCTCAACGCCACCGTCGACTTGGAGCTGCGCCCGCGGCCGGGAGCAGAATCGGCGGGGGCGGCAGGAACACGAGCGCCACCGGGCCGCGTTACGATTTGCGCGCGGCTTCGCGCTGGGCCCGCAGAACCACGCGAAACATCTGGATACAGAGCCAGAACACGCCCGACATGCACGCCGCGCAGAGGCTGCCCCACAGCAGGATCATCTTCGGATCGTTTGACGGCACATGTGGGGACACCACCCGGTAAAGAAAGAGGAAAAAGGCGAGGACCAGCACCGCATCGACGGCGAGACTGAGGGGGGAGATGAACTTCTTTTCCGGCTGGGCCATGCGGCGAAGGAGAAGCACAAAAACGCGCTTGTCCACGGAAAATTATCCCGTCCCGCAGGTCCGGGCGCATCTCCCGGTTGACGGTGGGATTGAGCCCGGTCCTCCCCGTAGCGCCAGTCTCCGACTGGCGCCCGCCGGTCAAAGACGCGGCGCTACTCCCAGAGGCATCACCGTCAACCGCCAGATGCGTCCCGCAGGTCCACGCGCGGACCGATGCGCCCGGCGTCCTTGACCATGTCCGGGGAGCGCCCGTGACCTCGATGCATCCCCAATCCGGTTTGTACGGTAGATTCGTGAGGCCGAACCGGATAGCGAATTTCATGCCCGGGACAAATTTGGGGTGGTTTCGTCGAGGCGATTCCGAAAGCGAAGAAAAACGGCCGTTTTGTGGTGGAATGACCGTAAGAATCTCGTGCTTGGGGGAATATCCCACGACATGAACAATGATCGAGCCTTGGATGAAACGCCGTTCGCACCTCAGGGATGTGACGCCGTGGCAAACTTCTTGGTGCAACTCGTCAGTCCTCTCGCAAGTCGGCACCTGCACTTATGACTCGGGACCAGTATCGTAGCATTATCACGGCGCTCGAATCCACCATGCGGATTCTGGAGGGTTCGGTGGCGGACCTCATGCCTGAGGACCTGCAACTACTCCGAACCCTCGCCGCGATTCGATCGCAGGTGCTCCACGCCGAATCAGGGGACAGATTGTCCTGGGCAACATTTTCGCTACTTTGTCATGTGCAAGAGTCTGGCGCGGCCCGTGACTCCACCTCCCCGAGCAGGCAAGACGCCGGAGCAATTGGGTGGGCGAAAAAAATCCGGATACTGATTGCTGACGATCACTATTTGGTGCGTTCGGGACTCCGCGATATGCTCTCGAACGAGGAAGATTTCGAAGTGGTCGCCGAGGCGACCAACGGAAGGGAAGCGGTCGAGCTGGCAGCCACCTTCCGGCCGGAGATTATCGTCATGGATCTCGACATGCCGGTAATGGACGGCCTTGCGGCGACGCACGAAGCGCTGCGCGTGAATCCCGACACCAAAATTATTGTGTTCTCCGCCAACGGCGAATCATCGGCAGTACGCAAATCCGTTGAGGCCGGGGCTGTCGGTTACCTATGCAAACCGTCCACCCGAAAACAAATCCTCTCAGCTCTGCGGGATGTCCACCAGGGAAAGTACGCCTTTCAGGACGTCGCCACTCTTGCGGAAGCAGCAGAGTGACGGTGAAGTGTTTTACCAGCCAAGGACCTGCTCTCATGGGGCTTCAAGTAACGCCGGAAGCGCCATCGGTGGGCCACGGCCGGAAGGTTTTTTTCATTGGCCATCAAGGCCGATTAATTCTACAATGTGCCCGCACTTTCCAAGCTAGTGCCTGATGAAATTCGTAGCCATTTCGAAAAATCATGAAGCGGTATCTCAATAGCCGTAGCCTTCACCACCAAACCCGTTCGAACAATTCTGCCATCGGCATGCTGAAGCGCCCGATAGACCTGGGCTTTTGCGTGCTGGCCATGCCGCTGCTCATGGCCGTCGCCTTGCCCGTCGCCGTCATCATGCGCATGACTTCACCCGGACCGCTCATTTTCCGTCAGGAGCGTGTCGGCTACCGGGGGCAGCACTTTTACTTGTACAAGTTCCGTACGATGCATATGCGCCCGCCCACGGACGGGCACCGCGCCTTTCCCGCCGGTCGGCGGAACCGCGCAAATTCCGCTCGAAAGTGCGATCAGGAGAGCGCGTCTTGCATGATGCGATGCGGCCGGCTGCTGCGGGCGACGGGGCTCGATGAGCTGCCGCAGATTTTCAACGTACTGCGCGGAGAAATGACCCTCTTCGGACCGCGGCCGGTCCTCCCGTGTGAAAGCGGTATCCTCGTTCCGCAGCACCGGCGCCGCCTCGAAAATATCCCTGGCCTCATGTGCTGGTAACGGACTCTTTCGGAAATTGATTACTCAAAGCCGCGATGGTGGCGCCCGACATCGCCCGCTTGCAGCGAAGATCGGTCGAACCGAAGAGGGTCGGGACCGGATGGGGTTTGATCGCACCGGCCGACGTGACCGGCAAGCGGTCGAAAAGCCTCGCGGGGTGGAACTCCCTGGCTACTCCTGCGGGTTGGCCGCTCCAGAGCCCGCGCGGGATCTCCGAGGTGAGCACCTCCGGGGCGCCGGTGGTGATGAGAAGGTAGTGCTCAAGGCGGACGCCGCCGGGTTGCAGTTGCGTCCGGCTCGGAGCCCGACCGCCGGCAGCGCGCACGAAGAGGGTGCCGAAGATATCTTTTTGGTAGCAGGCGGGTGTCATCCTCGCGGCCCCGGGCCCCGACGTGCCACTGCCCGCGCTCCGGCCAAACGCGTATTCCCGCGATTTGGAATCGAGTTTTATTCCGTAACTGGCATTCCCCGTCCGTCGCCCGCGCCGCGCCGAACTTCACCCCGATCCCGTGCCCCCTCGCCTTTTAGCCAACCGCCTTCGCTGGTTTCCTTTCTTCTTAGCCACGGCGGTGATCGCAGGCGGCGCCGAGCCGCCGGCCGGGGAGGCGAATCACGCCGCTCTCCCCCGACAGGAATTTCCCCGGGACGCTGCGACCCTCACGCAGGGACAGACCCTCTTCGCCCAATTGTGCGCCTCGTGCCACATCCTCGACCGGGATGCCATCGGGCCTCCCTTGGGTGGAGTCACCCAATTGCTGCCCCGGTCTGAACTTTGGGGGCAGATCCGCAACCCGGCCCAAGTCATCGCCGCCGGCAATCTGCGCGCGAACGCGCTTTTCCGACGCTACAAGGTCGTGATGCCACCCTTCGAGGTTTTGCCGGAGGATCAGATCACGGCGATCCTGGCCTACGTCGATCACGAGACCGAACGGTACCAGCTCAAGCCCTTTGCCGTCAGTCTGGAATCACCGTCAGGGAGCGTGATCCGGCTGGTTCCCCCGGTCGAGAAATCGGGCCTGGTGATCGAGCTGGAGGAGTTTGTGCAAATCCCCCTCGCCCCCAACCGGCGCCCGGACAAGGGCATCGCGACCCTGCGCCCGGGACCGCGGCGGGACGGCACCTTGTATATCAGCGACCAGATGGGCGTGATCTATCGCGTGAAGAACCGGCAGGTGAGCGTCTTCTTGGACATCCGGGACAAGCTCTCCAACTTTGTGTTCGAACCGGGCATCGGGACCGGCCTGGGGAGCTTTGCGTTTCATCCCGACTTTCTGACCAATGGGCTGATCTACACCACCCACGCCGAGCCGGACCGCCACGCGCCCGCGATCAACGACGACTGGTACGACGGGGTCAACTTGCCGCCTTCCGTCACTCCGACCCTGCACTGGGTGTTGTCGGAGTGGCACGTGACCGATCTCGCGTCGGACCGTTTCGCCGGCACGCGCCGGGAGGTCTTACGCGTGAAGACTCCCACGACCGCCCATGGTTTTCAGGACATCAGCTTCGCTCCCGTCACCGACCGGAGCGACCCTGACTATGGCCTGCTCTTCATCGGCGTAGGCGAGGGGGGTTCGGTTAATTTGAAGATGCCGCATCTGGCCGACAACCCGCGGTCGCTGTTGGGTACGCTGCTGCGGATCGATCCGCGGGGAAACCAGGCTGCCGCCGGTCGGTACGGCATTCCGCCCGACAATCCATTCGCCCGCAGTCCCGATCCCAGGGTGCGAAGGGAGATCTGGGCCTATGGGTTTCGCAATCCGCATCGCATGTGTTGGGATCTTTCCTATGGGAAACGGCTCATCCTCGCCGATATCGGGGAAAGCAACGTCGAGGAGATCAACCTGATCGAAAAGGGTGGGGATTATGGCTGGAACAAGATCGAGGGCACGACCCGCATTGAGGTCCTGCAGGATGCCAAGGTCGTCCACCCGGCGACGGCCGCCGAGCTGGCGCCCTACCGTCCGCCCTTCGGACAATTCGACCACGGCGACGGCAAGGCAATCAGCGGCGGCTTCGTCTACCGCGGTCCGCTCGAGGCGCTGCAGCACAAGTATGTGTGCGGTGACATCGTGACCGGCCGGCTGTTCTTCATGATGATGGATGCCGCCTTGTCGGACCACGCGGTTTACGAGCTGAACATCGTGCGCGACGGGATCGTCACGAGTATCGCCACGCTCTCGCACACGAAACGCACGCACCTGCGCATTGGGTATGACGATCTCGCCGGGGACCTGTTCTTCATGACCAAGGAGGACGGCCGGGTCCGGCGGGTCACGGCCGCTTACCAACGCTGAGAGCCAGTCATGCCGACGCGTCCCAATCCCACCCCAGCGTCCGTGAACCGAGCGCCCTACGTTCGTCGCCCCATGGGCAGAGCGTCGAGTTCCCGGGGCCTGATCGGTGCAATCTGGTTGGGCGTGGTCCTGACGATGCTCGGGGTGCAGGCCGCCGGTGCGGCCGCGTCACCTCCGACGCCCCGGTATTCCGTGGAGGAAACCACGAGCGCCGAAGCCATCCGCCTCGTGGTGCTGCGCGATGCGACGAGCCGCGTCGAGGCGGCGATCGCGCCGACCCAAGGCGGGGAATTGGCCAGTGTGCGCACGGAGTTCCACGGCCGTTGGATCGAATTGCTCTATCGCGGCCGCAGTTATCAGCCGACGAAGGGATTCCGGGGCAAGGCCTCAATTCTCTGGCCGGCCGTGGGATCGAGCATTCCCACGGGAGGCGATCCGGCCCAGTACCGGAGCAAGGGGGCTTACGACTACGAGGGGCAACGCTACCCGATGCCCCAGCACGGCTTCGCGCGGGACAAACCGTGGCGGGTGCTCCGGGCCTGGACCAACGAGAGCGAAGCCGCGGTCGAGGTGGTATTGACGGACGACGCGGAGTCCCGGGCGCGCTATCCCTTCGGCTTCGAATTGCACGTGATCTACCGCGTGACCGACGGCAGGGTGGAACTGCGGCACCTCGTGAAGGCGGCGGCCGACAACACCGCGCCGATGTTCTTTTCGATCGGGAATCACCTCGGGTTTGCCGTGCCCCTGGTCGCCGGTTCCGCCGCTGAAGCCATGGCGGTGGAGAGCCCTGCGCGCGTCGAGTATCTGCGGGGCGGAGACGGTTCGCCGAGTGGCGCGACGCAGGCCCGGAGCTTCGTGCCAGCGGTGCCGTTGAAGGATCTGCGGGTCGTGGCGGCGATGGCCGTGGGCGGCTACGCCGGGGACCCGTGGTTTCGGCTGATCGATGCCGCGGGTCTGGCCGTGCGGGTCAGTCATCACGCGCAATCGACTCCCGCGCCGCCCGTCGTCCAATTCAACCTTTGGGGTGGCACGGCCGAGGGGTATTTCTGTCCCGAGCCCATGGTGGGCCTGCAGAACTCGTTCAACCAACATGCCGGGCTCGTCACTCTCACTCCGGGGAAGACCTGGACCTGGGTGATTCAAATCGAACTCGAGCCAGCCGCCGGCCCGCCCCGCCGGGATTAAAGCCCTTTTGGAATCTCCGAGGTGAGCACCTCCGGGGCGCCGGTGGTGATGAGGAGGTTGTCCTCGATCCGCACGCCGCCGAGGTGAAGGTGCTGATCGACCAGGGACCAGTTGACGCAGTGCGCGAAGCGGGTGCGCCGGGCCGGGTCGTTGAGCAGGGGCGGAATGAAGTAGAGACCGGGTTCGACGGTGACCAGGTAGCCGGGGGCCAGCGGCAGATCCATGCGGAGCGTGCGCAGCGTGGGCCGGGGATCCTTGGCCCGGCCCGGAGCCCGGCCGCTGGCATCGCGCACGCCGAGCCCGACCATGTGCCCGATCCCATGGGGATAGAACAAGGTATGCGCCTCCTGTTCGACCAGGCTGAAGGGCTCGCCGTGCATCACGCCCATCGCCACCAGGCCGGCCACGAGGTCGACCGCGCTGGCCAGGTGAATCTCTTTCCACTCCGCCCCGGCAACACAGCGTGAAATCGTGCGCTCCTCGGCTTGCCGGACGACCTGGTGGAGGTCGCGCTGGAAGGCGGTGGGCGGCCCCGCGACAAAGGTGCGGGTAACGTCAGCCACGTAACGGTCGACCTCGGCGCCGGCGTCGACGAGCACGAAGTCGCCGTCCTGGATGACGCGGGACGACGGTTCGAAATGGAGGATCGCGGAGTTGGAACCGGCGCCCACGATGGAACCATAGCCGGTGCGGGTGCCGCCGTGGCGGAAGAATTCCGTCTCAAGTTCGATCTGGACGGCCCGCTCGGTGACGCCGGCTTGAATGATCGACGGGAGTTTCGCAAAACCAGCGGCGGTGGCGGCCACGGCCCGGCGGACCAACGAGATTTCGTGGGGGTCCTTGGCACGGCGGGCGTGGGTGAAAGCGGCGCGTATCCGCTCCGTGGCTGCGGCGTCGGTCGCGACCCCGGCCAGCGGAGAGCCCAGCATGCGCACCGGGCGGCCCCGGCGGGAGGCGAGCCAGTCCTTCAAACCGTCGAGGGGCAGTCCTTCGGCCTGGGTGCGCCCTTCCCAGACCCGCTCGGACTCGGTCACGACCGGCACAAAGGATCGCCAGCCCGCCGGCCCGCCCTCGCGCGGATCAAAGGCCACCACGCCGCCCGCGCATTCTTCCCCCGCGGCATAGAGGTATTCGGCGTGGGCGCGAAACGGATACGTCTGGTCGCTGCCTTCGGGCAGGGGCAGGGGAGCGCCGGCGCCGATCAGCAACAGGGCGTTTTCGAGGGGAAGGGCGGCCGCGAGGCGCGCCCGGCGCTGCCCGATGAGGTCAGGAGTCATGTGGCCGTCGAACGTGACCAGGGGCCGGCGCGGTGCAAGGGCGTCGGTGCGCTGCCAGCTCAACGGGCTGCAGCTCCAGGTTGACGGTGGAATTGAGCGAGATCCTTCCCGTAGCACTGGTCTTCGACTGGCGCCCGCCGGTCAGAGACGCGGCGCTACTCCCCGAGGAAACACGGCCAATGAACCGATGCGCCCACCTCAACGCGGGCGAATCGCATACTCGCCACCGGCCGTGGTGGCGAAGTCGACCGTGCGGGTGGGGGGCACCCGAAGTTCCGGCAGTTTCCCGGCGTCGGCCAGCAGGGGTTGGCCGGCCGGGACGAAGTGGTGGAACGGATTGGGGTTGGTGCCGGTCGCCGGCCGGGTCGGGGTGCCGTCGACGAGCATGGCCTCCGCGGTGCGCAGGCGCACGTTGCCGCCCAGCTTCGAGCGCACCACGGCGTGTGTGAGTTTGCCCTGGGCCCACGCCAGATCGACCTCGAAGCCTCCGCGGGCCTTCAGGCCGGTGACACGCCCGCTTGGCCAGGCGCGGGGCAGGGCGGGCAGGAGGTGCAGCACGCCGGCATGGCTCTGTAACAGCATTTCGGCGACGCCGGCGGTGTAGCCGAAATTGCCGTCGATTTGAAACGGCGGGCAGGCATCGAACAGGTTGCGATACAAGCCGCCGCCCCGCAGGTTGGTCGGGCCCGTGCCGACGAGGCGGAACAGGTTGCGAATGATCGCGTAGGCATGGTCGCCATCGAGCAGACGGGCCCAGCAGTTGATCTTCCAGCCCATGGACCACCCCGTGGCCTCGTCGCCACGCAACTCCAGGGTGCGCGCGACCGCGCGGAAGAGCTCGGGCGTGGTGTCGGGGTTGATCTGGTTGCCGGGATGCAGGCCGTAGAGGTGCGAGATGTGGCGGTGCGTGGGTTCGGCCTCCGCGTAATCCTGGCGCCATTCCTGCAATTGGCCGCGGGCGCCGATCCGGTAGGGGGCGAGTCGCGCGAGTTTGCCGCGCAACTCGGCGACCAGGTCCGGATCGCGGCCGAGCAATTCGGCCGCCTCGATCGTGCGGGTGAAAAGCTCGCGCACGATCGCGAGGTCCATCGTGCCGCCGATACTGGTGGCGGCTTTGCCATCGGGGGCCATGAACGCGTTCTCGGGCGAGGTGCTGACGGGCGTGACCAATTCGCCATGATCGGCGGGGCGGAGCCAGTCGGCATAGAATTCGGCGGCGCCCTTCATCAGGGGATAGGCTTCGTCGCGCAGGAAGGCCCGATCGCCGGAGAAGAGGTAATGCTCCCAGAGATGGCTGCAGAACCAGCCGGGCGCCATGTTCCAGAAGGCGGCGCGGGCCTGGCCGTCGACGGGGAACGCGTCGCGCCAGATCGTGGTGTTGTGATGCAGCACCCAGCCCCGCTGGTGATACATGTCGCGGGCGGCGATCCGTCCGTTCTGGGCCGCCTCCCGCAGCATCCGGAACAGCGGCTCGTGCAGTTCGGCGAGATTCGTGGTCTCCGCCGGCCAGTAGTTCATCTCGGTGTTGATGTTGATCGTGTAACCCGAGGCCCACGGTGGAATCACCTGGTCGTTCCAGATCCCCTGCAAGTTGAGCGGCTGCGTGCCGGCGCGGGAACCGGCGATGAGCAGGTACCGGCCGAACTGGAAGCACAGGGCGGCGAGGGCCGGATCGCCGGTCGCGCGAAACGCCGCGATGCGCTGGTCCGTCGGCACCTGCGCCCGCGCCGGGTCGCCGTCGAGGCGGAATGTGGTGCGATCGAAGAGCGCGCGATGATCGCGCACATGGCGTTCGCGGAGCGCGGCGAAGGGTTGGGCGGCCGCCAGGCTGACCTCGCGCGTCGCGCGGATGGCGGGATCCACGCCCTCCTGGCTCGGGCTGCGGTCGAAGCCGTTGAAGCTGCTGCGGGCGCCCAGCACGATGACCGCCTCGGCGGCTCCGGTGATGTGCAATCGACCCTCCTCGACGAGCACCTTCCCGTCGGTCTGCACGACGAGGCGGGCCTCGAAGCGCATGCCCTTCCCACCGATGTCGGCGCCATAGAGGGCCGTGCCGTTCTTCTCGTTGCCGAGATAGGGGCGGGCCTGGGGGAGTCGCCGCCCGGTGGCATCGAAGAGTTCGGGATAACGCGCCTGCTCGCCCGCCTGCTCAATCGTTTGCAGGGGCCGCCGGCCGACATAGCCGGGGAGCTGACCCCGCAGCACGAGTTCGCCCGGCCTGGCGGTGCTGCGCGCGGTCGGGTGCACGGAAGTGAGCGAAGTGCGAAACGCGAGGGCTCCGGGTCGACTGGCGCGCAGGCGCACGACGATCACCTCGTCGGGCTGGCTCGCGAAGTACTCGCGGGTGTGGGTCACTCCGCCGCGGGTGAAGCTCACGCCGGCGGTCGCGGTTGGGAGGTCGAGCCAGCGGCGATAGGCGGTCGCCTTTTCCGCTCCGGGGTCTGAGTCGAAGTCGAAAAACAAATCTCCGAGCGGCTGGTAGCATTGCTGGTTTCGCCCCAGCCAGTGTTGCGTGATGTACGCGTCGGCGGCGGCGTTCTTTCCGGTGTGCAGCAGCGTCGTGACGTGATCAAAATCCTTCGTGAGGTCGATCGAGCGCAGATCGGCGGGCGGTTCGCCGGAGTAGAGGGTGTCCTCGTTCAGTTGGAGGTGGTCGCGCTCGATGCCGCCGAAGACCATCGCGCCCAGCCGGCCGTTGCCCAGCGGGAGCGCGTCGGTCCACTTTGCGGAGGGTTGATCATACCAGAGCGTGAGGTCGTCGGGCGGCGGTGGGCTGGGATCGGCGGCGCCCAGGGCGGTCACCAGCGGAAGGCTGCCGAGCAGGAGGCGAAGCACGCGTTGCATCGAACCCGGAAGTCAATGCGCCGACGGGCGGGAGGCGAGATTCGTTTGCGGTGGGGGATTTGCATCGCCGCGGCCGAAAGCGAATGCCTCAGTAATCGTGGCTCGGCCGCGCAACCCTGCGCCCTCTTGCTTCGTCAACCCTTCGCCCTGACCGATGAATTTTCCCCGCCGTTCCCTTCTGCTGTTTCTACTCCTGCTTGCCGGGATGAGCGTGGTTGCCGGCGCGGCGGAAAAAGAGAAGCCAAGCGTGCCGCCGCCGGACCTGGCCAACGTCCCGTACGGGCCCCATCCGCGCCACGTGCTGGATGTGTGGCGGGCACACTCGGCGGAGCCGACCCCGCTGGTGGTGTACATCCACGGCGGGGGCTTTCGTTCCCGCCGCGGCGCCGCCGATGTCGAGGAAGAACAAAAAACAAATAACCCCGGAAAGATTCTATGACTACACCCTCCATGCTTGGCAGTTGGCGGCGAGTGATCCTGCTCGCCTTTGTGCTGGTGCTGGCGCGCGCGCTGCCGGCGTCGTCGTCGGCCGCCCCCGCCCGGCCCAACATCCTGTTCATCATCTTCGACGACTGGGGCTGGCAGCATGCGGGCGTGAATGGCTGCACGTGGGTGAAGACGCCCAACTTCGACCGCATCGCGAAGGAGGGCGTGCATTTTCAAAACGCCTTCACTTCGAATCCGAAGTGCAGTCCGTGCCGGGCCACGATCCTCACCGGGCGCAACACCTGGCAGCTCCGCGAGGGCGTGTCGCACGGCGGCATGTTTCCCGACGGCTTCGAGGTTTATCCCGACCTGCTGGAAAAAGCCGGCTACACGGTCGGACTCACGGGCAAAGGGTGGAGCCCGGGCGATTTCAAGACGCAGGCCAAGCGCACTCGCAACCCGGCGGGACCCAGCTTCGATCAAAACAACATGACGGTGCCGGCCTCGGGCATCAGCCGAAACAATTACTCGAAGAATTTCGAGGCGTTCCTGGCGCAGCGGGACAAGGGCAAGCCCTTCTGCTTCTGGATGGGCTTCCACGAGCCTCACCGCGGCTACGAACTCAATTCCGGCGTGCGGCTGGGCAAGAAGCCCAGCGAAGTGGTGGTGCCGCCGTACCTGCCGGACACGGCGATCGTGCGGAACGACCTCGCGGACTACTCGATCGAGGTCGAGTGGGGCGACGCCCATATCGGGCGGGCGCTGGCGGCCCTGGAGGCGCAAGGCGTCCTGGAAAACACGCTGGTGGTGGTGACCTCCGATCACGGCATGCCCTTCCCCTACGTGAAGGGACAGATTCACGAGGATGGTTTCCGCCTGCCGCTCGCGATGCGCTGGGGCCAGGGGATCAAGCCGGGGCGCGTGGTGCAGGATTTTGTCAACGTGCGTGATTTCGCGCCCACCTACCTGGAACTCGCCGGGGTCGCCCCGCACCCGCAGATTACGGGACACAGCCTCGTGAAGATCCTGGAGTCGCCGCAATCGGGCTGGATCGAAAACCGCGCCGAGATGCTCATCGGCAAGGAGCGCCACGACATCGGGCGACCCAACGACCAGGGTTATCCGGTGCGCGCGCTGCAAACGAAGGACTTTCTCTTCGTGCACAATTTCCATCCCGACCGCTGGCCCGCCGGCAATCCGGAGACGGATTTCGGCAATTGCGATCCGAGCCCGTCGAAGGAATTGCTCAAGACCATCGGCGGGCACTATTACGACCTGTCGTTCGGCAAGCGCCTGCCGGATGAACTCTACGACTTGCGCATCGATCCCGCGGGGGTCAACAACCTCGCGAACGACCTCGCCCACGCCGGGACCATGGAGTTGATGCGCACGCGTATGATGACTCTGCTCGCGGCGGAGCAGGATCCCCGGGCGCTCGGCCAGGCGGCGATCTTCGACACCTATCGTTACGTGGGCGGTCGCCAGAAGGGCTACGAGACATGGCTCAAGGCGCAGGAGGCGAAGCTCCAGCTCTCATCCATCGAGGGCGCGCCGCCGGCGGAAGCGAAGAAGGCGGGGCGGAAAAAGAAAGCCGCGCCCTAGCCCGGCGGGTAAGCCGCACGGATCAGACCAGCAGCAGGGCCGGGCGCTCGAGCAGCGCCTTGAGGGCGCTGAGATATTGCGCGCCGACCACGCCGTCGACGACCCGATGATCGCACGACAGCGTGAGGGTCATCGTCTGGCCGATCACGATCTGGTCGCCCCGGACCACGGGTTTGCGCACGGTCGTGCCGACGGCGAGAATGGCGGCGTTGGGCGGGTTGATGATCGCGCTGAAACGCGGGATGCCCAGCATGCCGAGGTTGGAGACGCAGAACGTGCCCCCGGTGAATTCGGCGGGCGTGAGTTTCTTGTCCTTGGCCCGCCTGCCCAGCGCCTTGGCCTCGGTCGAAATCGCGAAGAGGCTCTTGAGGTGCGCGTCGCGAATCACGGGGGTGATGAGGCCATCCTCCAGCGCGACGGCGAACGAGACATGCGCGGCGGCGAAGTAGCGGATCTGCGTGCCCTCCCAGGAGGCGTTGACCTGGGGCACGCGCCGCAGCGCTTCGGCGCCGGCCTTGAGGATGAAGTCGTTGACCGAGAGCTTGACCCCTTCGTGCTCCAACCCGGTGTTGAGTTGTTCGCGCAGCGCGAGCAGCGGAGCGGCGTCGACCTCCACCTCCACATAGAAATGGGGCAATTGGGTCTTCGACTCGACCAGACGGCGGGCGATGGCTCCGCGCATGTTGGACACGGCAACGATCCGCTCCTCCTGGATTGCCCCCTTGGTTCCGAGCGGCGAGGCGGCCGACCCCACCCGGGCGGGCGGGAACTTCTCCGCCGTGAGCACATCGGCCCGGACGATGCGGCCACCGGGGCCGGTCCCCGTCAGTTGGCCGGGATCAATGCCTTTTTCCGCGGCGAGTTTCTTCGCGAGCGGTGAAATCTTGATGCGGCCACCGGCGGCCGGCGCGGGAGCCGGCGGTGTTGCCGCTGCCGGAGAAGGCTCCGGGCGCGGGGTCTCCGCGCTCGGCTGCGCGGGCGGGGGGGCAGCGGGGGCAGCGGGGGCAGCGGGGGCAGATACCTTGGCGTCGGGAGCGGGCGCGGCGGCTTCCGGCGCCGGCTGGGCTTCGGGTATCGCCACGACCTCGCCGGCTTTGCCGACGGCGCAGAGCGGCGCGCCCAGGGCCACCTGGGCGCCCGCGGGGGCAAAGATCTTCAACAGCGTGCCGTCGAAAAAGCACTCGAGCTCCATCGTCGCCTTGTCGGTCTCGACCTCGGCGAGCATGTCGCCCGACTTCACGACGTCGCCTTCCTTCTTCAACCACTTTGCCAGCGTGCCCACCGTCATGGTGTCGCTGAGTTTCGGCATTTCGATGATGTTGGCCACGGCGGGAAAGGAGGGGATGGAAGGGAGAGGGGAGAGGAAACGCCCGGTGTCAGGCGAGGGCGGCGAGGGCGGCCTGGATGACGCGTTGCGGATTCGGCAATTGTTCCATTTCGACCGGCGGGCTGTAGATGGCGGGGGCGTCGACCGTCGCCAGGCGATGCACCGGACCGTCCAGTTCGTCAAAGGCCTCGCGCTGGATCATGTAGGCGATCTGGGCGCCGACGGAGGCGAACGGTTTCTGCTCCTCGACGATCAGCACACGGTGCGTCCGGGCCACGGACGCGAGCACGGTGTCGAGGTCGAGGGGGCGGATGCTCCGCAGATCGACGACCTCCACCGAGATTCCCTTTTCCTTTTCGAGGACCTCCGCGGCGGCGAGCGAGTGCAGCACGCAGCGGCCATAGGTCACGATGGTGAGATCCCTGCCCGGGCGCTTGATGTCGGCCAGGCCGAGCGGCACCAGATACTCCTCGGTCGGCACTTCGCCCTTTTCGCCGTAGAGCAGGGTGTTCTCGAGGAAGAACACCGGGTCGTTGTCGCGGATCGCCGATTTCAGCAGGCCCTTGGCATCGTACGCCGTGGCCGGCACCACGACCTTCACGCCGGGATGATTGGCCAGGATGTTCTCCGGCGTGTGCGAGTGCGTGGCCCCGACGTTGGTGCCGCCGTTGGCCGGCCCGCGGATGACGATCGGGCAGTGAATCTGGCCGCCGCTCATATAGCGGACGTTGGCGGCGTTGTTCAGGATCTGGTCGAAGGCGACCGAGTAAAACGACCAGAACATCAACTCCATCACCGGGCGAACGCCGAGCATCGAGGCGCCGATGCCCATGCCGATGAAGCCCGCCTCGCTGATGGGGGTGTCGACGACACGGTCGGGGCCGAACTTGGCCAGCAGGCCCTCGGTGACCTTGTAGGCGCCGTTGAACTGGGCGACCTCCTCACCCATCACCACCACGTTCTGGTCGCGGGCTAGTTCTTCGGCGAGGGCGTGGCGGACAGCTTCGCGGTAAGTCAGGAGAGGCATCGGAAAAATTTAGGTGCGGCGGGCGGCGAAGGGCAGAAACAGGCGCCTCCTCAATTGAAGAACAGGCGGCCCTGGGAGGTGCGTTCGGCCGGATGATCGACATCCCAATAGACATCCTGCTGGATGGCCTCGACGGTGGGGAAGGGGCTCGCCTCGGCAAATTCGGCGGCGCCTTCCGCCTCGGCCCGGGCCTCGGCGTCGATCTGCTCCCTCGTCGCCTCGTCGAGCACGCCCTCGGCCTGGAGCTTGCCCTGGAAGAGGAGGATCGGATCCTTGGTGCGGCGGTACTCCTCGACCTCCTGCTTGCTGCGATAGGTGTTGTCGGGATCCGCGACCGAATGCCCGCGGTACCGGTAGGTGTCGATTTCGACGGTGCTGGGGCGGTGCGTATCGCGCGCCAGGGTGAGGAACTTGTCCATCATGGCGCGCACCTCGTAGACATCGTGCCCGTTGCACTGGCCCCATTGCATATCGTAACCGGCGGCGCGCTGGGCGAGTTCGCCGGCGGAGGAACGCGCCTGACTCGTGCCCATCGAGTAGCCATTGTTCTCAATGACAAAGACCACGGGCAGGTTCCAGAGGGAGGCGAGATTGTAGGCCTCGTGTACGGCGCCCTGGTTGACGGCGCCGTCGCCCATGAAGGCCATGGCGGCCCCCTTCAGGCCCCGGTACTTCAGGGCGTAGGCGAGACCGACGCCGAGGGGGATTTGTCCGCCGACGATTCCGTGCCCGCCCCAGAAATTGCGGGAGGGATCAAAATAGTGCATCGAACCGCCCTTGCCCTTGGAGCAGCCGGTGGCCTTCCCGTACAGTTCCGCCATGAGGGGCTTCGTCTCCATGCCGACCGCAATGGCGTGGCCGTGATCCCGGTAGGCGGTGATGACGTGGTCATTCGGTCCCATCAGGGAGCAGCAACCGACCGCCACCGCCTCCTGGCCGATGTAGAGATGCAGGAAGCCGCCGATCTTCTTGGCCTGATAGGCCCGGAGGCTGCGCTCCTCAAAGCGCCGGATTCGCGTCATCTTGCGGTGCAGCTCAATTTTTTCCTCCCGCGACAGTTGCGCGTTGATGGGCTCCCCGGCGTAGTCATGCACCGGTTCGCTGGGCGCGGGCTTCGGAGTGGCGGGGGCGGTCGGTTTCTTGCTCACAGCGGGTCGTGGAATGGATGGAAACCGATCAGTGTTTGTCGGGAGGAAGGGAAATCAAGCGCGGATTAACCCGGGGTGGAACGACGGGCGCATCTCCAGGCTGACGGTGGCTTTGAGCCCGGTCGTCCCCGTAGCGCCAGTTTTCGACTGGCGCCCGCCGGTCCGAGACGCGGCGCTACTCCCAAAGGTATCGCCGCCAAACGACCGATGCGCCCGCGGAACGCCGCGACGGCCGGGGAGGGGACGAACGACTTGTCGTGTTTTCGCCCGATCCGCAGCAGGAGTCCGGCCAGCGCCGGTGACTCCCTCAAATAATCTCCTCGATTTCGACCGCGACGGGCTGGCCGGGGGCGCAATCGGCCTTGAGGGCGACAAACCCATCGCGATAGCGGTCGAAGACCGGCCAGAGGGCCTTCCGATCGGTTTCCGGGATGGCCAGGGTTTCGATGGCCGCGCGGGAAAAGAACCGGAACGTGCCCTCGCTGATGGGGGCCGGCAGCCCCGGCAGCGGAACCTTGCAGCGGAAAAGGAACATGAGCCAATGGGACTGCCCCTCATAGGCCTTTTCGGCGATCATCGCAAAGAGATGGAGGTCGCCGGCGGTTATCCGGTGCCCGGTTTCCTCCGCGGTCTCGCGCACGGCGCATTCAAACGGGGACTCGCCGTGGCTGGTTTCGAGTTTCCCCCCGATCGGGCTCCAAACGCCCAGGTTGGGCGCCTTGGCCCGCAATAGCAGGAGTTGTTCACCGGCGGCGTTTTCGAGAAACACCAGCACGGCAATCTTGTAGGCGAGGGAGGGAGTCGACATCGAGGAGGTGCGTCGGCGCCGGGCGCGCGGGGCGGGACGAGAGACGCACGTTTTGAGCGTGACGCGCCCTCCCACTCGCACAACGTTTTTTCCTGTGCGCCTTCCCAACTCCCCCGTTGCCCTCGCTTCCACCCTCCTGGTCGGCTTGCTGTGCGCCGGAGAGGTCGCGATCGCCGAGCCGGTCGAGGTCACGACGGTCCGGTTCAGCAACGTGCGCGCGCCCAACGGCTCCACGGGCAATTGGCTCGAGGCGGACGTCGCCCTGAACGTGCGGCCGGCCCCGGGATCCGTCTCCCAGATGGTTTCCCGGGTGCGCGTGGCCCTCCTGCTGGGTTTCGAGTTGCCCGCTCCCCCCGGGGGGGGGCGCCGGTTGGAACATTATCGCGCCGAGGTCGAGTGTGCCGCCCTCGAGCCGGGCCGGGTCGATGTTCGCTTCTACCTGCCGCCCGAGATCGTAAAACGCGATCGACTGCACGGCGACCCCAAGTACTGGGGAGTCGAAGTGCGCGTGGACGGCAAACCCCTGCCCGCCAGCCAGGGCGCGTATGTCGCGGCGCTGGCCGGCGCGGAACAGCGCAAGAATTTTCAAAAAAGAGCGGGAGCCGCCGCCGCCGCGAACGACGGGCTCCTCGCGCCTCAGTACCTAACCCCTTTCCTTAACGAATATCCGCGTGCCACTCCGTCGTTTGTAAGAAAGGACGCCCGATGAGAGCTGCCGCATGTTCCTCGTAACCATAATACTCTTGCCGCGTCTCGCCCCTTTTGAAATCGCCTTTCTCTTTAAACCCTTATGCGAGCACCCCGAGTTCTAGCCGTTGACATTGGAGCTGGCCATGTCGCCTGCGGCATTTTCTCGGTGGGAGCCTCCGGGCGACTGGTGCTGCAGCAATTTGCCCTCGAACCGCACAGCTCCGACCCTTCGCATGAGGCGCGCTGGGCCATTGAAATCGCCCAGTCTCTGGGCGCCATCGTGGCGCGCCGCAAACTCTCGGGGCCGGCGGCCATTGCGGTCCCGGGGCACCTGGCGCTCACCAAGTTCATCAAGACGCCGTCGGTCGCGAAGGATAAACGGATAAAGATCGTCTCTTTCGAGGCGGCGGAGAACATCCCTTATCCCCTCGACGAGGTGGTGTGGGACCATTTGGTGGTGGCCGACGACGGCTTCGACCTCGAGGTGATGCTCACCGCGGTTAAGTTCGACGCGATGCAGGCCCTTTGCAGTTCGGCGGACGCCGCGGGTTTTCCGGCGGAGCGGGCGACGCCGGCAGGATTGGCCCTTTGCCATGCCTTCCGCTGCAATTATCCGAAGGTGGTTGAGCCCGTGATCGTGGTGAATATCGGGGCGCGGACGACCAACCTTCTCTTCATGGAAGGCGAGCGGTTCTACATCCGGACCCTGCCGCTCGCGGGCAATTCCGTGACCCAGGCGATTGCCGAGGAACTGCGCATCGACTTTGCCGCGGCCGAGACCCTCAAGATTCAGGTGCTTTCGGGTCGCAGCGATCTGCCCGCCGGCTCCCCGTCGCGGGCCGCCGTGGAGCGGGCCGCAGCGACTTTCTGCACCCGCCTGCAATTGGAGATCACGCGTTCGGCGGTCAATCACCGCCGTCATTCCGGCGGGGGGGCGGCCGTGGCGCTCTATTTGACCGGCGGGGGCTCGCTGATCGCGGAATTGCCGGTTGCGCTCTCCGACAAGCTCCGGTTGCCGGTGGAGCGTTACGAGACCTTCAAGAACGTCGACCTCTCGGCCGACGCCCGGGCCGCCGGGGCCGAGACCTCGTCCCACGTTCTCGCCGACCTTGTGGGCATGGCCACCTGTCTCGTGATGGAGGGTGAGACCGAGGCGAGCCTCCTGCCCCCCGCCCTGACCGCGGCCCTGGCCTTTCGCAAACGTCAGCCTCTCCTGCTGACTTCCGCCGCGCTCGCCGCCCTCGTGTTGTCTCCTCCGATCCTCTATCTCCACCACGTCGCGACGTCGATTGAGGCCCGGGTGTCGGAATTTGACGGCCAGTTGATGCCGCTCCGCGCCTTGCAGAATCGCAACGAGGGCAATCTGCGCCAGATTGCCGAGGCGTCCATCAAGATCGCCGCTTTGCGTGGCGCTTACGAGACGAAGGCCAATTGGATCAATTTTCTGGCCGGCCTGCAGGAGCGGTTGACGGCCATCGAGGACGTCTGGCTGGACCGCTTGCAGGTCGTGCGGCCGCCTGCACCCGAAGTCAGCGCGGTCGCCGACGCTCCGCCGGATGAACCCGCCCCGGCGGACGGTCAGGGTGGCAATGCGCCCGCGAGCGTGATCGCGCCGCCGCCTCCCCCGGTGCCGGCGGGCCCACCGCTGCGCCTGACCCTCAGCGGCCGGTTGCTGGATGTCCGCAACCCGCAGTCCAAGGTCAGCCCGGAGTCCCTGCAGCGCGTCAAGGAGCTGCTGACCAGCTTTACGGATTCGCAGTTCATCACCGCCGTGGAAAACGAACGTTTCGACAATAACCAGAACGGCCTGTTGCGCTTCGATTTCACGCTCGTCATCAACCCCCGGAAAACCCTGTGAGCTGGTTCCGCAAGTATCCCTTCTTTGCCATTGGGTTGACGCTGTGCGGCGTCGTGGCCGCCGGCGAACTGGCGTTGATCTTCGAACGATTCACGGCGACGCGCGAGGCCGCGAAGCGGCTGGAGCAGCGCCGGGCCGAGGTCGAAGCCATGGCTCAATTGACCCCACCGCCGACCCGCGAGGTCGCGGCGGCCATTGAAGCCGATCTGGCCAAGGCGCTAAAATCGCTGGCGGCAATGCAGGGTGAGCTCACCGGCCATGGCCCGGCGGCGGAACGCCTCCTGACCGCGAAGGTGCCCGTGGCGCGGACCGATGCCTTTTTCGATCTCGCCACGTATGGAGAAAAGATGAAGGAGCTCGCGGAGAAGGACGGCGTCGAGGTTCGCCCGGAGGCGGCGCGCTTCGGTTTCTCGCTGTACGCGAACGAAGGGCCGGAGATCGAACGGATTGAGCCGGTCTTTCGGCAGCGATTGATCGCCGAGTATTTGTTGGTGGCCCTCCTCGAGGCCCGGCCCCGCGCCTTGTTCTCGATGAAACGCGAACGCACGATGACGAAGGCGGAACGTCAGGCCCGGATCGCCTCGCAGAGCGGCGGTGAGGTCGTCGATGTCCCGACGTCCGAGGTGGAATCCGAGTCGTCCGATTTCTTTGAAATCGATCCGCGGGCGAGCGCGAAAGTGCCAAACCATATTGATACCGAGGCCTTCCGCTTCGTGTTTACCGGCCAAACCGCCGCGCTGCGCAACTTCCTGAACCGGATCGCCTCCTTTGAATTGCCCGTGGTCGTGCGCGAAGTCGAGGTCGACACCGCCACCCAGGAGGAGATGGCGCCCCCGGCCGCGGCCGAGTCGGTGGATTCCGCCGAACCGGGAGCCGAGGCCAGCCCGCCGGTCGTCCTGACGACGGAGCCGGTGGTCCCCGCCAAGGAAGCGCCCCCGGCGCGTGCCCCGCGCGTCCCCACGGCGACCCCGATCGTCCTGAAATCAGTCTCCAAATACACCGTGACGGTGGAATTCATCGAACTGGTGACGGCGCCGCCGTCGCCGGTCGAAGAGCAACCCGCGCCGCCCACCCCATGATCCCAACGTCGCCGTCATCGCGCCTCGCCACGCCGCATCCCTGACCATGGCCGCACTCTCCGGTGAAAAAGTCCTCTTTGGTGCCGTCGTCGTGCTTGCTTTGGGCTCGGCCGCCGGATTCAGCTGGCTGGCCGTCCGCCGCGACACCGGCGCCGACGTCCCGGTGCCGCAGGTGCAGTTGGTCGAAACGCCCTATGCTCCGACGGCTCCCGACGCCGCCCCGATCAAGACCGAGACTTGGGCGCCGCCGGTGGCCCAGAATCGGGGCCGCGATTGGATCTACGATGCGTTCACGCCACCTGAGATTTTCTACAATGCCCGGTCCAAGCAGTTCACCGTCAAGCCGCCCTCCAGTCTCGTCGAAGAGGAAATTGTGGAGGAATTCGGGGTGGAATTGCTGGCCGTCAAACCCGAACCCTTCCGCTTGCAGCTAATCGGCTACGTCGGCGGGGAGGGGAATTGGCGGGGCACGTTCCAAAACGTCCTTACCGGCGAGGTGTTTCTGGCCGGCGCCGGACACCGGGTGCCCAACCTCGGACTCTCGATCAAGAGTCTCGATGTCAGCCGGCAGCCCGTCACGGTCGCCGAGAGCATGACTACCCGGCAGCGGGTGGGCACCGCCGTGGTGCATGATGAAAAATCGGGCCGAGATGTCACCCTGACCCACCGGGACCGGGTCTTCACCGGCACGGTGGTGGCCTTTGTGACCGAGACGGGGCAAACGGCTGCGCGGGAGGTGCGAATGGGCGACTCGTTCAAGATCGGTGAAGCCACCTTCCGCGTCGAGCGGATCGCGACCACCCCGCCGACCCTTGAAATTACGAAAGAGTCCCCGAAGCTCTCGCAACCCGATCGCCGCGTGCTGACTCCCCGGGAAGTCGAACTCCCCGAAGAATCCGAACCCGCCTCCACCGCTCCCTGAACCGAATTTTCCCCTCCGTCTTTCCTTTCCAGCAATGAATACTCGCCCCCTTACTGCGTCATTCGTCGTCGCGCTCGCCACCGCTTTCCTGCTCCTCGCGGTAACGTCGCCCGCGGCGTTGGCGCAAAATCCCACGGACACCAAGATTCGCCTGATGGCCGAAGCCCTGCGCGCCCGCGATGCGGGCGACCTGGCCGGCGCCCAGAGCGCGCTGGCGCAATTGACGAATCTGGCCCCCGAGGACAAGGCCGTGCAGCGCCTCCGCGCGGAAGTCGAGGCCCAGGCCGCGGCCCAGCAGGCGGCCCTCGCGCAGCAGGCCGCCGCGGAACGTGCGGCCGCCGCGGCCGCGCGCAATGCCCCCGCCCCGGAACCCATCCGCGTGGCCTCGGCTTCCCCGGCGCCCGCACCTTCCGCGATGATCGACGTGCGCATTCCCGAGCCCGGCCAGACGCCCAGCGGGCCAACCGCCGAGCAGGAAGCCGACGCCCTGGCCCGGGCGGAGACGGCGCGCTTGGAGCAGGTGGCCGCCACCGGCCAGGTGCAGCTCGCCACGGCCCGCGCCCAGTTGCGCAGCGGCAGCCCGGAAGACGCCATTGCGACCGTGGATGCCGCGTTGCTGGCCCTGCCGGTTAATCCGTACACCCAGAAACTCATCAATGACCTGAAGAACGAGAAGGCGTCCGCCTTGATCGACCGCGCCCAGACGCTGTCCAAGCGCGGGGATTTGGCCGGGGCCCGCGCCGCCCTCGCCGCCCACGATCAGATGGCCGCGCCGAATTCGCGCTCGACCGGGATCGAGCGCCAAATCGCCCGGGCCGAGACCAAGGCTTCCCCGGTCGGGGTTGATCCCGAATTCATGGCCGGGCGGGCCAAGACCGCCCAGGAAGTCACCAAGGGCCGGGCTCAATACGTGGCCGGCGACCTCGATGGCGCGCAGGAGACTTTCCGCTCGATTGAGGCAACCGAGCCGGACAACACCGTGGCCAAGGGTTTCCTCCTGCGCATCGCCCAGGAAAAGGCGGAGACCGGTGCGCTCAACCGCGAAAAGACCCGGGCGCAGTTGATTGAAGAGGTTGCCAAGAGCTGGCAGCGCCCGGGCATCTATCAGGAACGGACCCGCGATGTGGACCAGGCGGCCGCCGTCGCCCCGCTCGCGAAAAAGTTGAGCGACATCATTCTCCCTGCCGTCAGTTGGACCCGGGCGCCCATCGGCGACGTGGTCGCGGCGCTCAGTGCCATTTCCGAGGAATTTGACTCCGCCCCGGCGGGCAGCGGCCCGAAAGGCGTCAACGTCGTGTTGATTGACCCGTCGACCAAGAATCCGCTCGTGACGCTGACCCTGCGCAATGCCCCGCTGAAGCGGGTGCTGGACTTCGTGACCGAGGGTGTCGGTTACCAATACGAGGTGCAGGCCGACGCCGTCGTCGTGCGACCCGGCGGCGAGACGAGCACCCTGGAGACCCAATTCTTCCCTGTCACTCGCGCGACCGTGCTGCGTATGACCGGAATTGCCGGCGCCACCGGTGGCGCCGCCCGCGATCCGTATGCCACCGGGGCCGCGACGGACGGCGAAAACGCCAACTCGGAGCAAGCCGCCTCCGGGGGCGAAGCCGGGGCCATGCGGGCGTTTCTCCAGCAAGCCGGGGTGAGCTTCACCGTCGAGGGCAGTTCGCTCGCCTATGACGGCTCCGCCATCATCGTCACACAGACGTCGCGCAACAATGAGCGCATCCGCAACATTCTCGCGCGCTACAACGACGTGCGGCAGGTCGAGATCGAGTCCAAGTTCATGGAGGTGCAGGAAGGCGCCCTCGATGAACTCGGCGTCACCTGGAACCTCTCCCGTCGCGGGGTGCCCCGGGTCAACCCCAGCACCGGCGCCCCGGTGCTCGACGGCAATGGCCGCCAGATTTTCGACCCGCGGGAAACCTATTCGTCCGCCGGCGTGACCCGCGAGCTGTTCAGCGCGTTCCCCAGCACCTCCAACCAGAATTCCCTCACCATCACGGACGGCACCAACGGGGTGAACGTGCCCGTCTCGCCCGCGCAGATTCCGGGCAGCGTACAACTCGGGGCCGTCGCCTCGGCGCTCGGCAGCATCACCGGCTTTGTCGGTGAATTCGACGTCTCCGCCGCCATCCGCGCCTTGTCGCAGAAGCAGGGCACGGACCTCCTGTCCTCGCCGCGACTGACCGTACTCTCGGGCAACCCGGCCAACATCACGGTCGCCCAGGAACTGCGTTATCCCCAGAGCTACGGTGAAATTCAAAGCCAGGTCGGCAGCGCCACGGGCGGCACGGGGCTCAGCGCCGCGGGTGTCACGATCACGGCCGGCACCCCGCAGGAATTCACCTCCCGCAACGTCGGCGTCGAGCTCAAGGTGACGCCGACGGTGGAGGAGGACGACTACAGCATCAGCCTGGACCTCAATCCCAGGGTGACGGAATTTGAAGGCTTCGTCGAATACGGCGGGCCCAGCGTGGCCATCTCGAGCGGAGTCACGGTCACGGTGCCCCCCGGTTTTTATCAGCCGATTTTCTCGGTACGCGACATCTCGACCAAGGTGACCATCTGGGACGGCGCCACCTTGGTGATGGGCGGCCTCACGCGGGAGGAAGTCAAGAAGGTCAACGACAAGGTGCCCTTCTTCGGCGACATTCCGCTGCTCGGCCGGCTCTTCCGCTCCAAGGGTGAGAGCTCGCAAAAGCGCAACCTGCTTATCTTCGTCACGGCCAATCTCGTCAGCCCCGGCGGTTCGCCGAAAAAGCAAAACTTGAAGAGCACCCCGGCGAATTCGCTTTTCCAGAATCCCACCATCGTGACCCCGGCCAGCGCGGTGCCGCGCACCCGCAGCGAAGCGAAGTAAACCACGCATCCGGACGCTCCAACCATGAACACGATTTTCCGGCGACTCCTCTCCCGAGGCGCGGTCGCGGTGGCGCTCGGCGCCGCCCCGATGGCGTTCGCCACTCCCACCATCTCCTTTGTTTCGCCCGCGAGCGGAACGTTAATTCCCCTTCCACCGGCCGGTACTGCCATCCCTCTAACGGTGACGGCCGCGCCGACCGCAGGTGCAACGATAGTTTCGGTGGCGTTCACAGCCAACGGTGTGAGCGTCGGTAGTGTCAGTGGCACTTCGCCGTTTACCGTGAACTGGTCGCCAACTTTGGCGGGTAACTACACGATCGCGGCAACCGTTACGGACAACTCCACCGCGACGACGGGAGCCAGCGCCTCAAGCCCAACTGCAATCGCGAACAGTTTTCTGACTATAACAGCGACTAGATTTGTCGGTCTCAGCACTTCTGCAACCGTCTCTAATGTCGCTCAAGATTCGAGTATCTTTTTTAGAGCCAACGCTTTAATGGCGGACACAATTGTGCAGAAAGTCGAGTTTTTCGTCGATGGGGTGCTGGTGCCAATCCCTACGACTGGCGATCCTGCCAGAACTTCAATCACCCAAGCTCCGTTCAACGCTGCAGTCGTCCTTTCCGCCGCGAACGGCTTTACCGTCGGGACGCGGACGCTGAAGGCTACGGCAACAACCAGCGACGGACTTACGACGGATTCTGCGACGGTTTCATTGGTGATAGCGTCCGCAATTGGGACAGCGCCGACGGTAGCGGTGACATCGCCGTCATCCGGGGCATCACTTACGGTAACCGGAAATGTCACGCTTGCTGCAACTGCGAGCGATGCCGACGGTTTCATTCCAAGCTCTTTTGGCGGCGGCGTCACGTTTCTGGTGGATGGAGAAATCGTCTCGCCAGTAGGGACCGGTGAATCCAACCCGGATGCGGTTGCGCCGTACTCGCTGACTTGGCGTCCAACGGTAATCAAGAGCGGCTACTTGATTTACGCTCAGACGATCGACGATAAGAACAACGTTGTCCTTTCGACCCCTGTATCTGTAAACGTCGTGGCCTCGGTGACGAATCCGACGATTTCGATCGCAACGCCCGCCGCTGGAAGTTCATTTGTCGTCAATACGACAGTCCCCATCACTGCGACCGCTGCTGGTACCGGAGGTGCGACGGTGACAAAAGTGGACTTCTTTGCTGGAGCGATATTGGTCAGCACCGACACTACAAGTCCATATACTGCTGACTGGATTCCCGCGACCACGGGTAGTTTTCCCCTTACGGCGCGCGTGACCGATTCAAACGGAACGATAGTCACGTCCTCACCGGTAAATGTGACAGTGGCGGCGGCGCTTCCAACAGTTTCAATCACAAGTCCGACCAATGGCACGGGTATTCCCTTGGGGACCATTGCAACGATTACCGCCAGCGCATCAGGTAATGGCGGAGCAACGGTTGGACGCGTTGATTTCCTGGCGGGTGCAACTTCGATCGGAACAGCTTTGGCGGCCCCATACTCAATTAGTTGGCCGCCTACTGCATCTGGGATTTTTGCAATCACTGCTCGTGTCACTGATTCTAACGGGGCCACCGCGACCTCAAGCATTGTCAATGTGAATGTCACAGCTCCGTCCGTAGCACTCACATCTCCGTCGACAGGTACCAACGCGACTTTGGGCTCACCTCTGACTCTTGCCGCGACCGCGACACCAGTTGCGCCGGCGTCGGTGAGCAAGGTTGATTTCTTTTCTGGAAGCACTCTCATCGCGACATCTAGTGCGGTGCCATATTCAGTGGCATGGACGCCGCCTTCTGCCGGCCCCGCTTCGTTAACCGCGCGTGTCACTGACTCGAATGGCGCAGTAACCACGTCGCAGCCACCCGTGACTATATCAGTGGTTGCTCCCACGGGACCGACTCTTACTCTAATCGCGCCCACGGGAAACTCAGTCCTTGCTAGCGGGTCGCAAGTCTTCCTGCGATCATCCGCCTCAGTCCCGAACGGGATTGTAAGTTCGATTGCATATTTCCTAGACGGGGTGTCGCTAGGAAGCGTCGCTCAATCCCCGTACAGCTTTGCACACACGATTGTTGCGGCTCCGGGCGCTCACACAATATTCGCGCGAGCAACCACAAGCGATAATTCCACTTTCGACTCGAGCACTGCGTCAGTCACTGTCGTGGCTGCCATCGGCACCGCACCCACCGTTACTTTGACCGCCCCCACGACCGGAACGTTTGTCGCCACCGGAACCGCGGTGGCACTGGCCGCGGCGGCCAGTGATGCCGATGGCTTCATTTCCAATGCCACCGGCGGCGGCGTGACGTTCTATGTCGATGGCGACCCGATCGCCAATGATCTGATTGCGCCGTACACCGCCAATTGGACTCCCACGACGGCGAAAACGTATTCGCTCCGCGCCCAGACCGTCGACGACAAGGGGAATGTGGTGATGTCCGCGCCCATTACGGTCACTGCCGTCGCGGCGATGCCAACTGTTGTACTGTCTTCGCCTCCGTCTTCCGCCATCGTCGCCACCGCCGTAACCCTGACCGCCAACGCCACCGCCTCCCCCGGGGCGACGGTCACCCAGGTCGCGTTCTTCGCGAATGGGGTCGCCATCGGGGCGCCGGCCACGGTTTCGCCGTATTCGGTCGCCTGGACGCCCACGGTCGCGGTCGCGACGGCCTTGACGGCCCAGGTGACCGACTCCGCTGGAATTACGACGGTCTCCAACACGGCCAATGTCTCGGTCACAGCGGCTCCCATCTCGTCCATCACCCTCAGCGCTCCGAGCAGCGGGACGATCGTCACGCAGAACTCCCAGATTTTCCTGCGTGCGGCCCCTTCGTTCGTCGGCACTATCGCGGCCCGGGTAGAATACTTTGTCGACGCCGTGTCGGTGGGTTCGGCGACCCAATCGCCCTTCAATCTGGCCTACACGGTCACGGTGGCCCCCGGAGCCCATACGCTGTTTGCCCGCGGCTACGCCACGGACGGAGTCACCACCGTCGATTCCGTCACCATCCCCTTCACGGTGATTGCCGCGGTGGGCACCGCACCCACGGTTTCGCTCACGTCGCCCGTGGCGGGTGCGTTTGTGACCTCCGGTTCGAGTGTCGCTCTCACCGCGGTGGCCAGCGACGCCGATGGTTTCATTTCCAATGTTTCCGGGGGCGGGGTCACGTTCTACGTGGATGGCGATCCCGTGGGTACCGACCTGATTGCACCCTATACCGGAAGTTGGATTCCCACGACGGCAAAAACCTATTCCCTCCGCGCCCAGACCGTCGACGACAAGGGGAATGTGGTGATATCTGCGCCTGTTACGGTCACCGCAGTCGCTGCGTTGCCGACAGTATCGCTGTCATTGCCGCCCTCCACCGCCACCGTCGCCACCGCCGTAACCCTGACTGCCAATGCCACCGCCTCCCCGGGTGCAACCATCACTCAGGTGGTCTTCTTCGCGAATGGGGTCGCCATCGGGGCGCCGGCCACGGTTTCGCCGTATTCGGTCGCCTGGACGCCCACGGTCGCGGCCGCAACGGCCTTGACGGCCCAGGTGACCGACTCGGCTGGAATTACGACGGTCTCCAACGCGGCCAATGTGTCGGTCACGGCGGCTCCCGTCTCGTCCATCACCCTCAGCGCTCCGAGCAGCGGGACGATCGTCACGCAGAACTCCCAGATTTTCCTGCGTGCGGCCCCTTCGTTCGTCGACACCATCGCGGCCCGGGTGGAATATTTCATCGACGCGGTGTCGGTAGGTTCGGTGACCCAGTCGCCTTACAACCTGTCCTACACGGTCACGGTGGCCCCCGGAGCCCATACGCTGTTTGCCCGCGGCTACGCCACGGACGGAGTCACCACCGTCGATTCCGTCACCATCCCCTTCACGGTGATTGCCGCCGTCGGAACCGCCCCCACTGTTTCGCTCACCTCGCCGGTGGCGGGTGCGTTTGTGACCTCTGGTACGGTGGTCGCGCTCACCGCGGTGGCCAGCGACGCTGACGGCTTCATCTCCAATGTTTCCGGGGGCGGGGTCACATTCTACGTGGATGGTGATCCCGTCGGTACCGATCTCACCGCGCCGTATACCACCAACTGGACGCCAACCACCGCCAAATCCTATTCGCTGCGAGCGCAGGCGACCGACGACAAGGGGAATATTGTACTTTCGGCTCCGATCACGGTCACGGCGACCACCGGGCTCCCGACCGTGACCCTGAGTTCGCCGCCGACGAGCGCCACGACGGGCACCGCGGTAACCCTCACTGCCTCGGCGAGCGCCACCGGCGGGGCGACCATTGCGCAGGTCACCTTCTTCGCCAATGGCAACCAGATTGGTGCTCCCGCCAGCGCGTTTCCCTACAGCGTTCTGTGGAATCCGTCGTCCACGGGAGTTGTTGCCCTCACGGCGAAGGTGACCGACTCCAACAACGTCACGGCGTTTTCGGCCGCCTCAAATGTCACCGTCTCGGCCGGCACCTCCGGTGGTCTCAGCGTTTCGCTGGCCGTCTCTCCGGCCGGCTCCACCATCCCGGTGAATTCCGCGCGCTCCCTCACTGCGACTGCCTCCTCCACCGCGGGCATCGCGCTGGTGCACTTTTATTACGACAACACGCTCATCGGCTCCGATAGCACCGCTCCCTATAGCATGGTCTTCACGGCGCCAAACGAGATCGGGGCGCATACGCTGCGGGCTCGGGCGATCGATAACCTCGGGGTCGACGTCTACTCGACCGCTGTCCCAATCAATATCATCAACCAGGTGGGCGAGGCGCCCCTCGTCGGGATTGGTACGCCCACCAGCGGCGCATTTCTCGCCGCCAATGTCGCCACCACGATCACCGGCACCGCCACCGACAACGACAGTGGCATCGCCAGCGTCCAAGTCCTTGTCAACGGCGCGACGACGGGCCTCGCCAATGGCGGCAACGCCACCCTCAGCGGCTCCACCTGGTCCATCAACTGGACTCCCAGTGGCTCCGGCACGGCTTCGATCTCCGCCATTGCTTCGGATACTTCCGGCAACGCCGTTGCGGCACCCTCCGTCGGCGTCAACATCACCGACAACCTATCTCCCACGGTCACGCTCAGCCTGTCGCCCCGCACCTCCGCGGCGACCGCGAGCACCACGCTCCCGAGTGGCGCGATCCGTAATCTGGTGGCCACGGCCACGGCGTCGTCGGGCCGGGCGGTCGTCCGCGTCGAGTTTTTTGTCGATGGCACCAAAGTGGGGGAGGATACGTCGGATCCTTACACCCTCCGCTATACCGCGCCGGCCCTCGGCACCGGTGAACTGTCGCACCCTTATATCCTTTCCGCCCGCGCGATGGATAATGCGGGGGCCGCCCGGGATGCGCAGCTGTCCCTGCTGGTGGTTTCCCCGATTGGGGCGCCGCCGACGGTCAACCTGCTGACGCCGGCGAACGGCGCGAGCACGGTGCCGGGTACCGCGGTCAGCCTGGCCGCCACGGCCAACTCGCTCGATGGGACCATCTCGTCGGTGCAGTTTTTCGTGAACGGCAGCCCGGCCGGCATCAACGGCGGCAATGGAATCGTCTCGGCGCCCTATGTCAGCAGCTACACGCCGGCCGTCCCGGGCGCTTACACCATAGACGCCATTGCCACGGACAACCGGGGCAATACGGCCGAGTCGACGGCGGTCACAATTACCGCGGCGTTCGCCACCCCGACCATTGTGTTTACGTCGCCGAATCCCAATGCCGCGGCGCGGGGCACCCCCGGAGTTCCCCTTACCCTGTCCGCCGCCGCGACCGTCCAGACCGGCACCGGGGCGGCGATTCTCCTCGTGGAGTTCCTCCTCGATGGCGTGCAGATCGGCGCCGATACGGCCGCGCCGTATTCCTACTCCTGGATCCCGACCACGGATCAACTCGGGGCGCATATCCTCACCGCCCGGGTCACCGACACCTATTCGCAGATCGCCACCTCCGCGCCTCTCACGGTCAACGTCGCCAATGTCGTCGGCTCCCCGCCGACGGTCAGCGTGAGTGCCACGCCCATCCCGGCGGTGTTCGGCCTGCAGACCGTCTCGACGGTGAATTTCCAGGCGACCGCGGTGGCGACCGGCGCCGGCTCGAGCCTCCGCAGCGTCGAGATCTTCCTCAACGACGTCAGCATCGGCCTGGCGGGCCGGGAGCAGACAACGAATTTTTACCGCCGGGCCTTCGATCTCAGCCGGTTCGATTTCACCACGGTCACGCCGATCATCAACGATGTCACGGGCGCCGTGACGTATCCGGTTCGACTTTACGCCATCGCCCGCGACAGCAACAACAACCAGACCGTCTCCGCCACGGTCAACCTGGTCATCAATCCGGCGACCAGCTCGCCGCCGACGATTCAATTGCAGGCCCTGACGCCCACCAACATCACGGCGGGGACGCAATTCTTCATGCAGGCCAACCTCTCCGACCTCGATGGCGATGTGACCACCATCCAGCTCTATGCCAACGGGGTCGCGGCCGGCACCTATATCAATCCGCAGCAGGGCCAGTTGCTAACTTACAACTCCAACACGGCCGGACGCTTCAATCTCTATGCGGTGGCCACCGACGATACCGGCAATACGGCGGTGTCGTCGCCCTCCATCGTGATCAACGTCACGGCCGTCACCGCCCCGACGACGGCCCTCACCCGGCCCACCGATAACGCCACGACCACGACGGTCGGCGCGCCGGTCTTCCTCGAGGGGACGGCGGTCAACACGGTGACGACGCAGGTGCCCACGCTGCAGTTCATCGCGACGGCCGCCGGCGGCGCCCGCCAGGTGATCAACGGCTCCCGGGTGAGCACGACCACGAGCTATCGCGCAATCTGGACGCCGGTTAATCCCGACACCTATACCATCACGACCCAGGCCTCCGTCGGCAGCGTCCAGGGCACGAGTGCCAACTCGCGGCGGGTGGTCGCGAGCGACATCGTGGGCCTCGCCCCCACCATCACCCTCACCCGGGCCGTGAACGTCTCCGGCTTTCCCAGCAACGCCACGACCGCCTCGACGGCCGACTTTGCCGCCACCGCCGCCGATCCCGACGGCGCCGTGGTCGGGGTCGAGTTCTTCCTCAACCGGTACAGCATCGGCCAGGCGCGCCGCGATCCGCAGGGCAACACCTGGCGCACGACGGCGGCGTTTGCCGGGCTGCAGCCCGGCGGCAACGAGATCGTTGCGCTCGCCCGCGACAGCTCGGGCAATGTGGTGGCCTCGACGACGAGCAGCATCAACGTGACGGCCGCCTCGAGCATCGCTCCGTCCATTACGATTACGCCCTCGACCACCAATCCGGCTTACAACCGGCAGGTGCAGCTCCGGGCCAATGCTCGCGACACGGACGGCACGGTGAACAGCGTCCAGTATTTCGCCAATGCGACGGCGATCGCGACGTCCACCAACTCCGGCTCGCTGTTCCTCAGCAACTGGACGCCGACCGTCTCGGGTACCTACTATCTCTGGGCGGTGGCGACGGACAACTCGGGCATCACCACCGTCTCGCCGACCGTGGAACTGACCGTGCGCCGCAACAACCCGGTGCTGGAGAACGCCGCATTCATTCTGCAGACGTACCAGGACATCGCGAACACCACGACCATCAATCCGCTCGTGTTCGACCAGCTCGACGAACAACTCGGCAGCGGGGCGCTCAGCCGGGCCGAACTCATCGTGAGCCCGCTGACCGCCAACGGCGGCGTTGCGTTGACGGCGCTCTCCGGCTTTCAGGCGCCGATCCAACTGCTGGCGACCTACTACGTGCTCATGGGCCAGTGGCCGACCCCGCAGAATTACACAACCTTCCTGGCCACCGCGCGCACCAGCCTCTCCAACGCCGTGGGCAGCATTCTCTCGGCCAACGAGTACTTCGCCAAGTACGGCGTGGTGCCGACGGCCACGTTGCTGAACAACGTGAACGGTGCCCTGCCCGCGAAGATGTTTCTCGATCGGCTCTGGGCCAACGCCGGATCGCGCCCCACCATCATCGATCCAAAATCCAGTGATACGATCGACCTCGTGCGTTTCATGAACAACAACGTCGCAAGCGCGACGATTGGACGCGGTTATGGCCCGGCCGGTCTCAACACCGCGATCGCGGAGTTCGTGACCAACACCAATTCGACCAACACCGCGCTCTACGCCCGGGCCCGCGCCGCCGCCCTGTTCTACCAGCTCACGCGGCCCCCGGTCACCGTCACGGTCGACGAAATCACGGCGCGGATCGATGCCTTGTTGAAGCTGCCCGATGACAAGGCCATCGCCGCGGCGGTCTTGAATGACGTGCTCTACGGCTATCGTTTTGTTACCATCACCACGCAGCCGCGGTCGCTCGTCGTCGCCCCGCGTTCCGGGGCGATCTTTACGGTGGAGGCGCAGGGCGCCCCGCCCCTGGTCTATCAGTGGCTGCTGAACGGCGCGCCGATCCCCGGGGCGACGAGCCCGATGCTCAGCCTGACGAACGTGGATCCCACCCGGGTCGGCACGTACTCGGTGTCCATTACTTCCGCCGCGGGCGTCGACGTCTCCGATGCCGCCACGCTGACTCTCTCCAACGTCGCCACGCGTTTGGCCAACATTTCCACGCGAGGTGTCACGAGCGGGGGGGCGAACGTCTTGATCGGTGGCTTTGTGGTCACCGGCACCGCCGCCCAGACCCGACAGATGCTGGTCCGGGTCATTGGTCCAACCCTGGCCAACGCGCCCTTTAACGTCGCCGGTACCCTGCCCAATCCGTCCCTCGAGCTTTACGCCGGCAGCAATCGCAACCCGGTACTGACCAACGACGACTGGGGTACCCAGGCGGCCGGAGCCGCCCAAGTGACGGCCATCGTGCAGGCCACGAACCGTGCCGGTGCCTTCACCCTGGCGCAGAACTCCCGTGATGCCGTGGTTCTCGCGACCCTGCCGCCGGGTGCCTATACCGTGATGGCCACGATTCCGGCCAACACGCCGAACGCCTCCGGCGTCGTCCTGATCGAGGTCTACGACGTCACCCAGGGAGGCGGTGCCGGCCCCAAGGCTATCAACGTTTCCACGCGCGGCCTTGTGGGCACCGGCAGCAACACGCTCATCGCCGGCTTTGTCATCAATGGCGCCGTTTCGCGGCGTATGCTCATCCGCGGCGCCGGTCCGACGCTTGCCAGCCTGGGCGTCCCGGGCGTGCTCGCCGATCCGCAGATCTCCCTGGTCGATCAGGAGACCGGCAAAGTCATCCGCACCAACGACAATTGGGCCTCCGATCTCGACGCTGCCATCATCCGGTCCGCGGCCAATGGGGCCAGCGCCTTCCCCTTCCCGAACAACAGCAAGGATGCCGCGATGATCCTCATGCTGGAGCCCGGAGCCTACACCGTGCAGTTGAGCGGGGTGGGCGGAACCACGGGCGTCGGCATCGTCGAGGTCTACGACGTCGATCCCTGAGGCAGGGGGGGGTCAACGCCGCCCGGGTCGGAGGAGATTGCGGGCATGGCACCCGACCGCGTTGGAGCCAGCGCGGCTTGGTCCAGGTTTCGTTGGCAATGGGTCCGATACCGCAGATTTACACCGGCTTGGGACGCAGTAGGCGCGAGCAATGGTCCGGGGAGCGCCTGCGCCTCGCCGGCAGCCCTCGGCGTCCCGCCGAGGGCATCGGACGCTTCGGCGAGACGCCGAAGCCAGCACCCGAGACGGGTGCCTGTCTGCCGTGGCGGCACAGGCAGGCGCGCCCCGGACCGGAATTGGAGATGGCGGCGGACTCCGCTCCGCGCAGGATTACTCCAGAATCTGCAGCGGACGCCGGATGATCGTGCTGATCAGTTTGCCGGCCAGCAGGTGTTTCTCCCACAGAGGTTCCAGGGCATCCCGGTGGTGAAAGCGCGACTCATCCGCCGCCCGGGCGATCCGCTCGATCGAGCCCGGGATCTCCGGCGTCGAAACGGTCTGATCACTGAACAAGGCCGCCCGTTGCACCACGGCCAGACAGAGACCGTCGGTCGGTCGGTCGTCCCGCATCGCCTCAAGGTAGGCCGCGAAGCTCCGCAGTTCGGAGGCGGCGATGAGGCGGGGCCGGCCCGTTAATTCGTCGAGCGCGCGTCCCGGCGCGAGGATCACCTCGAGTTTGCGACCCGCCCAGGCCGGGTCGATCGCGAGGTCGACGGTTTCCCGGTGGGTGTCGCCCTGCCAGTCGCGCCAGGCGATCGTCGCCTGCACCGTGTCGCCCGCCGCGGCGCGGGTGCGCGAGAGTTGAAACAAATCGAGCGTTGCCGCCGGGCTGGTTTCCAGGGGCTCGATGGAGAAGGAGACGTGATCGGGAAAAGTCTTGGCATACGGATTCTGCAGATTGGCGGCGAGTCCCTGCACAAATTCGTTGAGGCCCTGGGCGAACCCCTGTGGCCCGGCGTAGAGGGTCTGGAAGGCGAGGTTCGACGACGCGGGGAATCTCACATCGCTCGTGAGCCGGAAGCCGTTGGCAAAACCGCCGTCGTTGGATCCAAGGATCGCCTGGCTGACCCCCGCGGCGACAATCACCGGAGTAAGCTGCTGCTGGCGCGCGACGGAAAATTTCAACGTGCGCGGTTTCCCCTGGGTGGGATGCACCGTGACCTCGACCTTCGTCATGGCCGGACCCGGCCCCATGATCCCCGAGACCGCCGAGAGTCGATCCTGGGTGATCGTGCCAATGACGTTTCCGGTGTTCGCGACCTTCACCGACTGCATCTGCGAGGGCAGGATCGTGAGAATCTCGGCGCTGCACATGGGCAGATCGACGTCGCCGAGCGAGAGCATGGGGTGGCCAAACGCCGTGATCTGCCGGCCCTCGACGCGCGAAACCGTGCCCGTGCCGGCCAACGTGATGTCACCCGTGGCCAGGGCCACCGAAACCGCGGCGCCGGGGCGCAGCGGGACCTCTGGCACCGG
Source organism: Opitutales bacterium (assembly GCA_038249085.1). Taxonomy (GTDB): domain Bacteria; phylum Verrucomicrobiota; class Verrucomicrobiia; order Opitutales; family Opitutaceae; genus ER46. Next base: position 74,738 of record JBBRWR010000001.1, on the reverse strand, counting down.
CGACGGGCTGTCATCGGTGCCACCGGATTGGGTGCTGCCGCCCAGGGCGATGGTGCTGAGGCCCAGCGCGGCAAAGCGCGCGGCAAAGAGATCCGCGACCGCCGGGCTCAGGCCACCGAAGGTGAACACCGGCTGGATGGCGCGATAGGGGGAGTCGGGCGCAGCCGAAGTCAGTGCCCCGGCCTCTGGCGGTGCGTCCGCGGGATTCGACGCCTTTTGCTTCACTTCATCCAAGTCGGCCACGGGGGTAAACCCGGCGTGCCGGACGGTCTCGAAGCGCTGGATTTGATAGCTGAGGGCACCGGCGAGCCGCCCTTCGACATACAGCGGGCTGCCGCTCATGCCAGCCACCGCACCCATGTTTTGCACGCGCGGGTCAGTGAGTTCACAGATGATGAGCGATTTCCCGGGACCCAGGGCGTTGCGGAGCACCCCGGTGACCTCGACCGCGAAGGCTTCGGGCTCCGTGCCGCGAAAGACAGTCCATACTTCCCCGCGCTGGCCGGCCCGCAACTCGCCGAGGAGCATGGGGACGGTGTCGACCGGCGCGGCGGCCGGCGCCGGTTGGGGGAACCAGGCGGTGAGGGCGGAGGCGAGAAGGAGGGTGGGGGAAACTTTCATGCAGCGGCGAGGCCCGCGGCGCCGACTCGGTAAAACTAGAGCTGGGCGATGGCCTCCGACAAGATTTCACAAGCGCGCGTAATGGCAACCCCGTCGTGCGCGGTGCTGAGAAATCCCGCCTCGTACGCGCTCGGCGCGAGGTAGACCCCACGTTCCAGACAGGCATGAAAGAAGCGGCCGAAGAGCTTGGCGTCGCCCCGCAGGGCGGTGGGGTAGTCGCGCACCGGGGTGTCGGTGAAAAAGATGCTGAACATCGAACCACATTGCGGCACCTGCACGGGCAGGCCCTTGGCGCGGCAGGCCGCCTCCACGGCGTCGCGCAGCCGGCGCCCGAGCGCATCGAGGCGGGCGTAGGGATTTTCCTCGGTCAGCAGGCGCAGGCCCGCGATGCCGGCGGCCATGGCGAGCGGGTTGCCGCTTAGCGTGCCCGCCTGGTACACCGGGCCCAGGGGGGCCAGGTAATCCATGATGTCCGCCCGGCCGCCAAAGGCGCCCACGGGGAGCCCGCCTCCGATGATTTTTCCGAGACAGGTGAGGTCGGGCACGATCGCCTCTTTCTCCTGGACGCCGCCCCGCGCGATTCGAAAGCCCGTCATGACCTCGTCAAAAATCAGCACGGTGCCGTGCCGCGCCGTGATCGCGCGGAGGTAGGCCAGGTAGCCGGCGTCCGGCATGATGAAGCCGACATTGCCGCAGTAAGCCTCGATGATCACGCCGGCGATCTGGCCGGGATTCGCGGCAAAGGCGGCGTCGAGCGCGGCCCGATCATTGTACGGCAACACGATGGTCTCGGCCGCAAAGGACGCTGGCACACCGGCACTGTCAGGGTACCCGTGCGTGAGGGCACCAGAGCCGGCCTTGATCAGCAGCGAATCCGAATGGCCGTGGTAACAACCGGCGAACTTGACGATCTTGTCGCGCCGGGTGAACCCCCGCGCCAGTCGGATGGCCGACATGGTGGCCTCCGTGCCGCTGTTACACATGCGCACCTTCTGGATCGACGGCACGAACTCCACGATGAGTTCCGCCATCTCCACCTCGTAGGGGTTGGGCGTGCCGAACGAGGTCCCGTTTTCCAGGGCGGCCGCGATCGCCGCCTTGATGCGGGGGTGGTTGTGGCCGTGGATCGCCGGTCCCCACGTGCAGACGAAGTCAATCAATTCGCGATCGTCGGCCGTGATGAGCAGGGCCCCGCGCGCCGCCTTCACAAAGAAGGGCGCACCGCCAACGGAGCGGAAAGCGCGGACCGGGGAATTGACGCCGCCGGGAATGAGCTTCAGGGCCCGGGCGAAGAGGGAATCGGAGATGGGGGACATGGAAAGAAAACTTCAGCCAACGTATTTTTGCACGATGGGGATGCGCCGGCCGACGCCGAAGGCGAGGGGGGTGATCTTCAGTCCCGGTGCGGCCTGCTTGCGCTTGTACTCGTTGAGATCGACTTTGCGCACCACTTCGTTGACGACGGCCTCGGCGAAGCCGCGGGCCACGAGATCGCGGCGCGAGAGGCCTTCCTCGACGTAACCCCGCAGGATGCCGTCGAGCAGGTCGTAGGGGGGCAGACTGTCCTGGTCGGTCTGGTCAGGGCGCAGTTCGGCGCTCGGCGGCTTCTCGATCGTCGAGGGCGGGATGATCTCCCGGTCGCGGTTGATCCAGCGGGCCAGCGCGTAGACCTGCATTTTGAAGACATCGCTGATCACCGCGAGGCCGCCGCACATGTCGCCGTACAACGTGCAATAACCGACCGCCATCTCACTCTTGTTGCCGGTGGTCAACAGGAGGGCGCCGAACTTGTTCGAGAGCGCCATCATCAGGACGCCGCGCACGCGGGCCTGCAGGTTCTCCTCCGTCACGTCGCGCGCGCGACCGGCGAATTGCGGCGCGAGCAGGTCCTCGCAGGCGGCAACCGCACTGGCGATCGTGATCGTCTCGAAAGTCAGGCCCAGATTGGCGGCCAGAACCCGGGCGTCGTCCCGTGAGTGCTGCGACGAGATGGAGGAGGGCAGCGAGACCCCGACGACATTTTCCGGGCCGAACGCCGCCGCCGCGATCACGCCGACCACGGCGGAGTCGATGCCCCCGGACAGCGCCACCAGGGCGCGCTTGAACCCACTTTTCTGCGCATAATCGCGCAGGCCGAGCACGAGCGCGTCGAACATGTCCTTCATCTCGTCCTGCGCAAAGGTGGGATGCAACGCAGGCGTCGCCGCCGGGGCGCGGCCCCCGCCCGGGGGCAGATCAACCAGGCGCAACTCCTCCTGGAAGGCGGCGAGTCCGGCCACCACGGTGCCCCGGGCGTCGACCACGAGGCTGCGGCCATCAAAGATCAGTTCATCGTTGCCGCCGACCGCGTTGACATAGACGACCGGGCACCCGATGGACCGGGCGGAATCGGCGACCACGAGATTCTGGCGGAGGGCGTCCTTGGTGCTGTACCACGGGCTCGCGGAGAGGTTGACGATCAGGTCGCAGCGTTGCTCCGCCAGTTGCTCCAGCGGCATGCGGCCGCCGTAGAGTCGACGCGTGCTCAGGGTGGGGTGGGTCCAGATGTCCTCACAGATCGTGATGCCGATCCGGTGGCCGGCGTGTTCCACCACGGCGGGCGAAACGGCCGGCTCGAAGTAACGCTCCTCATCAAACACGTCGTACGTCGGCAGCAGGCACTTGCGCCCGATCGCGGCGACCTTCCCGCGATAACAGAAGGCCGCCGAGTTGAAGAACGGCCGGCCCCGGCCGGACGTGTTGGATTCCACCGTCCCGATCAGCGCCGGCACGGCCCCTACTTCCGCCGCGATTGCGGTGAGCGATTCCGCGACATCGGCGACGAACCGCCGCTTGAAAAGCAGATCGCGGGGCGGATAGCCGCAGACCACCAATTCGGGGAAGACGATCAGTTCCGCCCCCTGGGCCACGAGCGTGGCATAGGCGGCGAGAATTTGGCGGCGATTGCCGGCGAGGTCGCCGACGGTCGGATTGAGCTGGGCAAGGCCAAGGCGCATGAAGGAGGGGCACGTTAAGGGCTTTGTCGGGTCTGACAACACGCAACCCGGGCTTGCAGTGGAGGGCACGCGCACGATTTGCTTGCGGCCCGCTATGTTATCCGCCACCCGCCCCGGCACTCTCGTCGCCCTGCTCCTTGCCGGCTCCCTCGCCGCGGCCGAGCCCGCCGCGACGCTGACCCTCGAGCAGGCCCTGGCCTCGGTGGAGCGGGTGGGGCTGAACGTCCTGCTCGGGCGCGAGACCACTGCGCAGGCCGTGGAAGCGGTCAACCAGCAGCGGGCCTCCCTGCTGCCCAACCTGACCGCCAGCGCGCAGCAGCGGCGCTCGCAGGGGGTGAGCATCGCCACCGTCGTGGTAGCCTCGGGGCGCCCCGCCAGCCGTTTCGACGCCCTGCTGTCCGGCAGTTATGCGCTGCTCAACCCCAACCTGCTGGTGACCGCGCGCGCCATCCGGATGGGAGCGGAGGTCGCGCAGGCCAATTATGCCGCGGTGGTCGAGGCCGTGCTCACGGACGTGGCGGACAGTTTTTTTGCCCACCTGCGCAATCTGCGGCGGCTCGACGTGCTGGATGCCAACATCACCCGGGCCCGGGCGCTCCTGGACCTCGCCCGCAACCAGCTCAACGCCGGCGTCGCGACGCAGATCGATGTGACGCGCGCCGAGGCGCAACTCGCCCTCGCCGAGCAGGCGCGGCTTCAGCAGGAGACGACGGTGTTTCAAAGCGAACTGTTCCTGAAGCGACTGCTCGACCTCGAGCCCGGGAGCGCCCTGCGCCTCGAGCCCTTCGACGTGCGCCGCACGAACCCGGAGCTTTTCGCGTTTACGCAGGAGAAGACCGCCTTCGAGAAGCGGGCCGAGTACCTCGCGAACCAGAAGTCCCTCGAGCAGGCGAAGCTCAACGTGCGCGCGGCCACCTACGAGCGCCTGCCCGCCCTGGCGTTGACCGGCAATTACGGGGTGGCCTCGCCGCATTTCGACGACTCCGACAAACAGGACCAGTGGGCGATTGGCCTGGGCGTAAGCGTCCCGGTCTTTGACGGCCAGCGTACGAGCGCCAACCGCCGTATCGCGCTCTCGCGCCAGCGGGCGCAGGAAGTGCGCCTGCACCACCTCGAGCTGCAGATCTCATCGGAATTGCGCCTGGCGGTGCAAAGCGCCTCTTCCCACAACGCCCAGGTGACCGTGGCGGAGAAGAGCCTGCGGCTGGCACAGGAGGAATTGCGGCTCGCCCAGCAGCGTTACCAGCAGGGGGTGGCGGACAACCGGGAGGTGGTCGAGGCGCAAAACCGGCTCGCCGTGGCGGACGACAGTCTCGTCGACGCGGTCTACCAGTACAATCTGAGCCGGGTCGAGTTGGCCCGGGCCAAGGGTGACGTCCGGGCGGTCCTGGCGGAGAAGGTGCAGTAGGCCGACGGTCCCGACCTCGGCTCCGCTGACTTCCCCGCACCGCCTCCATGGTCCCGCCGACTCCCGTGCGCCGGCTCATCCTGGCCTCCGCCTCGCCGCGCCGGCGGGAGTTGTTGGCCCAGTTGGGGGTGCGGTTCGATGTCATCGTGGCCGACGTGGTGGAGCACGAGGAGGCCGCCACCGATCCCCGGGTGATGGTGGCCCACAATGCCGCGCTCAAGGCGGAGTGGGTGGCCGCACGGCATCCCGACGCCACGGTGCTGGGAGCAGATACCACGGTCTTCATCGACCAGCACGCCCTGAACAAGCCCGGGGACCGGGCGGAGGCGGAAGCCATGCTCCGGCGGTTGAGCGGGCGCACGCACACAGTCTTCACCGGGATCGCCGTGCGGCGGAAAAACGACGGGCTGGTGATCGACCAGGGCGTGTCCAGCGAGGTCACGTTCCAGCCCCTCGACGAGGCGGCCATCGCGGCGTATCTCGCTCTCGTGCCTACGCTCGACAAGGCCGGGGGGTACGCCATCCAGGAGCATCCGGAGCTGATCATCGCCGGGTACGCCGGATCGCTCTCCAACATCATCGGCCTGCCGCTGGAAACCACGAAACAAATTTTGACGAGTTGCGGTCACCTGCCATGACTTTCCCCGGCGGACCACGTCCCGCCTCCCGCCCATGAACCAAACCATCGTCTCCCCGTCGCCCGCGACCGCGCTGCGTCGGTGGATGGCGCGCACCTGGGAGGATCAGGAGACGCGCTCCACCCTCATCGGGGTGGCCGGCGTGCTGCTCATTCATCTCTTGTTGTGGGGGCTGGCGCCGATGATCATGCGCTACGACGCCATGCCGGCCGGCGTCCGACCGCGGGCGGCGGCGCAGGAGTTCAACATCGAGTTGGCCCCCGATACCTTCCTCAAACCGCCGGTCAAACCGAAGGATCCCTTCAAGTTTGTCGAAACCAACCCGGAGGCGCCCGAGAACACCCCGGACCGGACCAACAATTTCGCCGCGCAAAACCAGCAGGTGGCCCAGGAAAAACCCACCCCGGACGGCACGAGCGATCGCCCGGCGACCGAGGGGAAGAAGGATTTCGAATCGACCCAGATCGTGAGCGGGCGTTTGCAGCAGCCCATCGAGCATATCGAGGCGGTGCCGCCGCCCGCCGCCCTGCCGCCGGCGGAGCAGGTGGTCGCCGCCCCGCGGGCGGAGCAAAACCCCCTGTCCGGCACGGAAAAGGTGGAAGGCGACAACCAGGAGGGCGTGGGGAGCAGCCTGGCGAAGCGGCTGGAAAACGCCCAGGCGGTGCCCGAGAAGGTCGAGGGCGTGCGGGACGCCAAATCATTCGCCGACGCCACGGCGATGCAACCCGCGATTGACCCGCGCCGGCCCCAACCCCGGCCCCAACTCGTCAAGACGATCCAGTCGCGCCCGGCGATTCTGTCCGAAAACAAGTTTGGCACGACCAATATTGGCAACGTCGCGGTCGACGCCAAGTGGAGCAATTACGGCGCCTACCTGCAGCGCATGATCGACACGGTGCAGATCCAATGGGAGCGCATCGTGCTGGAGCAGAACGCCAATCCGATCGTCGGCAGCAGTGTGACGGTCAAGTTCATCATGGACGACGCGGGCAAGATCGCCCGCATCGTCAATGTCGATACCAGCGCCAACGAGACCGCCTCCCGCGCCTGCCTCAGCGCCATCACGGATCGCGCTCCCTACGGGCCGTGGACGGACGACATGAAGGCCGTGCTCGGCGAGCAGCAGGAAATGACCTTCACGTTTTATTATCAGTGAGCGAGACACCTGGGAGGACGGAGCCCGCCTGGCCGCTGGGGCGCAACGTGACGGTGATCACCCGGGATCAAAACGGGCTGGTCGCCCTCGCCAAGCCCGCGGGCGTGCGCTCGCATCCCAACGGACCGGGCGACGAGCCGCGGGCCCTGCTGACCGCGCGCTATGATTTCGACGGGGAGTTTTTCGAGTGGGGCGCCCCGGAGGGTGGGGCACCCGCGCGACTCTGGCTGCTCAACCGCCTCGACTCCGCGACTTCCGGGGTGATTCTCGCCTGCACCCAGGCGGAGCTGGCGGGCGTGATCCGGGCGCAGTTCAAGCGCAAGCAGGTGCGCAAGGTCTACTACGCCCTGGTGTTTGGTGCGCCGCGGGCGGCGATGGAACTTTGGAGCGACCGGCTGGCGATCCAGAAGCAGGGTGGGCAAATCCGCACCGTGGCCCACGCCGGACATGTGCTCGCCGAGTGCCGGATGAGCGTGGTGCGCGCCGGCCACCAGCAGCCACCGCTCACGTTGCTCCGGCTCGAACCCCGCACGGGGCGCAGCCACCAACTGCGCGTACAATGTGCGAAACGCGGCCTGCCCATTGTCGGCGACCAGACCTACGGGGACTTTGCGCGCAATCGGGAATGGGCGAAGATCGCCGGCACCAAGCGATTATTCCTCCACTCCCTGGAGACCTCGTTCACCTATGAGTTTGGCGGTCAGACGCACCCTTTCTCCGCCCGGGCTCCGCTGCCGGTCGAGTTCGATACGATCCACTGAGGTCCGGGCGCCGGAAAAAGCTAATTGTAGTTTCGTTTTAATCGTGGCCAGAGTCCGGCAATCATGATCCTCCCGAAATCCACCCGGCTCACCAACGAGCAACTCGCCGAAGTCACCGCCATCGTGGAGGAGTTCGGCTGCCGGATCCAACCGATCATCGGGGCGGTGCGATCGATCTACGCCATCGTCGGCGACGAGCGGGACGAGTTGATGATCAACCGGCTGGAGGGCCTCGATTATGTGGATCGGATCGACCGCATTCAGTCGCCCTTCAAGTTGATGGACAAGCGGTCGGACCTCGCCAGCCACCGGATCACCCTCGGCGGGGTGACGCTGGGCGAGTCCCTGCTGATCATCGCTGGTCCCTGCACGATCGATCCCAAGAATCCGAATTACTTCTATGAGACCGCGGCGGCGGTGAAGGAGGCCGGTGCCCATGTGATTCGCGGCGGGGTCTGGAAGCCGCGGACCAACCCCTACACCTTCCAGGGCGATACCAAGTCGCTGGACATCCTGATGGAAGGGTCACGCCGCACCGGGTTGCCCGTCGACACTGAGGTCATGGAGGAGGCGCACGTGGATCTGGCGTTGGCGGCCGGGGTCGGCTGTCTGCAGGTGGGGGCGCGCAATGCCCTGAACTACTCGCTGCTGCGGACGATTGGCCGGGCGGTGGCGGAACGCGACACCGTCGTCCTGCTCAAACGCAGCATCCACATGGGCCCCATCAATGAGTTTATCTCGGCAGGTGAATACATCGCAGCCTTCGGGAACCCGAACATCATCCTCTGCCCCCGCGGCACCACCCCCACGCTCGACGGCTACCGCAACCACCCCGACGAAAGCATTACCCCTCTGCTGAAGGAGAAGACCTGGGCCCCGGTGGTCGTCGACCCCTCGCACTCCGTCGGCAAGGCCAGTTACGTGCCCGCCGCCGCCCTCGCGGCCGTCGCGTACGGCGCCGACGGGCTGTGCCTCGAGGCTCACGTCAGCCCCAACCATGGCATCGGCGACGATCCCAAGCAGGCGCTGTCACCGGAAGCCCTCGCCAAGACCATCATCCAAGCCAAGCAACTCTGGTCGCTCAGGAGGGGTTAGGGCGGGGATGCTAAAGAACCACGGGGCAAGCTCCGGCGTATCGGACCCATTGCGAATGAAAAGACTTGTGACGGGGCCCATTGTGGCCACGATTGGCCTCATGAGCAAGAAGATCGTCGATAGCGAAATCCCAACCGGCCTCAAACGCTGGATGGTGCAGGAAGCCCAGGCGGCGTACGGCGTGCCGGTGGAAGTGAGTGTACGCGCGGCCAAGGATCAGCTTTCGGCGCTGCTGGAGCGGGCGGCCCAAGGGGAGGACATCGTCATCACGAGCGATGGGAAACCCAAGGCGATGATCGTGCGTTATCGCCCGGTCATCACCGGAAAGCCGGCCGCATCGCGGCGCGAGTTGCGCCAGACCATGCCCATGACCCCCGACTCGACGGAAATGATCCGCGCGATGCGCGACGGCGGCAACTGAGCCGAGCCGCGATGTACCTCGACACTTCGGTGCTGGTGAAGCGCTACGTCGCCGAGCCGGATTCGGACGAGGTCGACGATGTGATCGTGGGTTTCACGCTCGTGAGTTCCGAATTGGCGGTGGCCGAAGTGTGGTCGGCCTTGCTCGCCAAGGAGCGCAACGCGGTACTCTCCCCGACAGCGCGGGAGATGGCTTGGAAGGCCTTCCTGACCGATGTCGACGAGGGCGTGATTCGCTTGATCCCGCTCGATGGCGTCATGATCCGCGAGGCCAACGAGACGATGTTGCGCGTCCATCCCCACGTGCCCTTGCGCACGCTCGACGCCATTCACCTCGCGACCTACGCGTCGGTCATCACGGGTCCGCTTTTTACGAAGGACAAACGCATGCTCGCGGCAGCCCGACTGCTGGGGTATGCGACCGTCGAGTGATCGAAAGCGCGAGCGGCGCCCCGGGCGCCCCGCCGACCTCAGAGCAGGCTCAGCTGGGAATCGTCAATCGGCGCGACCGAGATCTTCTTTTTCGGCTTAGCCTGGGGGGCGGGAAGTGAGACCGTGGTGTCGTCGCTCTCGAGCTTGGCGAGAATCGTCTTGGCACGGTCGATTACGCTCCGGGGCAGGCCGGCGAGGCGCGCGACCTGGATGCCATAGCTGCGGTCGGCGGCGCCGGGGACCACCCGACGCACAAACACGATGTCGTCGTTCCACTCCTTCACCGCGACGGCGAAATTCCTCAGGCGGGGCAGGTGTTTGTCGAGTTGGGTGAGTTCCTGGTAATGCGTGGCGAAGAGCGTGCGGGGACCGTGGACGGGATCGCGGTGGAGGTGCTCGACCACGGCCCAGGCGATCGCGAGTCCATCGTAGGTGGAGGTGCCGCGGCCGATCTCGTCGAGGATGATGAGGGAGCGCTCCGTGGCGTTGTTAAGGATGTTGGCGGTTTCGTTCATCTCGACCATGAAGGTCGAGTTGCCCCGGGCCAGATCGTCGCTGGCGCCCACGCGGGAAAAGATCCGATCGACGAGGCCGAGGCGGCAGGACTTGGCCGGCACCCAGCAGCCGATCTGCGCCATGAGGGTGATCAGCGCGACTTGGCGGATGTAGGTCGACTTGCCCGCCATGTTGGGCCCGGTGAGCAGGATGATCTGGGCGTCGTCGCAGGCGAGCAGCGTGTCGTTGGGCACAAACGTCCCGCTGGTGCCACGGGCGAGGGTGGCAGCCGGGGAGCGGAGGACCTGTTCCACGACCGGATGCCGGCCGTCGACGATCTCGAGGGTTTGGTCCTCATCGAGCGTCGGCCGCGTGTAGTCCCATTCACGCGCGAGCAGGGCCCAGCCGGCGAGCACGTCCAGTTCGCCCAGCAGGTCCGCGGTCTGCGCCAGCGCGACGGATTCATCCAGGATCGCCGCCACCAGGGCGTTGAAGAGTTCCAACTCGCGGGCCTGGGCGTTCTCCTCGGCGTGGAAGATTTCCTTTTCTTTCTGCTTGAGGGACTCGGTGACGTAGCGTTCGCCCCCGACGGTGGTCTGCCGCCGGATATAGTCGGCCGGCACCAGGTGGAGGTTGGCCTTGGTAACCTCGATGTAATAACCAAAATTATTCGTGAACCTCACCTTGAGGCTGCGAATCCCGGTGCGCTCCTGCTCCGAACGTTCGAGCTCCGACAGCCACGTCTTGTTGTCGGTGGTGAGGGCGCGCAGGCGATCGAGTTCGGGATCGTGGCCGGCGCGGATGTACTGGCCGTCGGCGAGATCGTTCGGCAATTCGTCGGCGAGGGCGGTCGCCAGCAATTGCCGCAGAGGCGGAAGTTCCTGGAGCCCGGCGCCGAGGCCGGCGAGTTGCGAGTCGGGGCCGAAGCCGGCGAGGGCGGTGCGGAGGCCGGGCAATTGCGCGAGGGTGTCGCGCACGCCGCCCAGTTCCCGCGGGTTGCGCAACCGGTTTTGCAGACGGCCGAGGATGCGCGGAATATCCCGCACCGTCCCGAGCAATTCGTGCACCTCGGCCAGGCGCATCGGTTGCCCGAGCAATTCACCCACGAGCGCCTGACGGCGTTGCACCTCGGGCAACTCGAGGGTGGGCGCCGCGAGCCAGCGCTCGAGGAGGCGGGCTCCGGCCGCGGTGGCGGTGCGATTGATCGCATGCAGCAGCGAGCCTTCCCGTGTGCCCCGAATCGACGTGAAGATCTCGAGGTTGCGCAGGGTCGCCGGATCGAGGAGCAGGGTGCGGGCGCTGCGGTATTCCTGCAGGCCCCGCAGGTTCTCGGGCTTGGCACAGAGATTCTCGGTGGCGTAATACACCAGCGCCCCGGCCGGACCCAGCGCCGGATGGGCGTGGGGGAGGCCAAACCCCTCCAGGTTTAGCACCCCCAGCGCGTCCATCACCGTCTTGGCCCCGGTCGCAGGGTCGAAGTGGTACCCGGGCATCTCGGATACCAGGCGCTCAGCGCAAAAGGCGTGCAGGGCGTGCATCGCGGTCTGTTCGTGCGGAGCTGCGGCCCAACGATCGCGTTCCCCCTCGATCACCAGCACTTCCGCGGGATCGAGCGCGGTCAGGACGGGCAGCAAGTTGGCGATGGTGGCATCCGTGGCCACGCGGAACTCCCCGGTCGAAAGGTCGAGCCACGCGGCGTGCAGTCCGTGTTGGTCGAGCACCACCGCGGCGAGATAGTGGTTGCGCACGGCGTCGAGTTGGTTGGCGGCCAGGGTCGTGCCGGGGGAAAGGATACGTGTGAGCTGGCGGCGGACGAGTTTTCCCGCCTGGGCCGGCTCCGCCTGGTCGCAGATGGCCACTTTCTTGCCGGCCGCGAGCAGCTTGGAGACGTAATTGTCGACCGCGTGTGCCGGCAGGCCGGCCATCGGCGTCTCCTGTCGTTTGGTCAGGGTCAGGCCGAGGAGGCGCGAGGCGGCCACGGCGTCGTCGAAGAAGAGCTCGAAGAAGTCGCCCAGACGGAAGAGCAGCAGCGTGTCGCGCGGCAGGCCGCGCTTCACCTCAAAATACTGTTGCATCATGGGCGTAAGCTTGGCTTCGGACATAGGCGGGATGGCAGATGCCAGTGGCCCGCGGTCCACGAGGCAAGCCGGCGCTGAAAAATGACTGGCCTCTGCGGTGGGGCCACGCCATCTGCACGCTGCGTGTTGCCACTCTTTCATCGCGATCTCGGCGGAGCGGGCCGGCCCCCGCTGGTCCTGCTGCACGGCATGCTGGGCTCGTCGCGCAATTGGCTGGCGGCCGGGGCCGATCTGGCCGCGCATTTCCACGTGTTCGCCCTGGACCAGCGGAATCACGGCAGGTCGGCGCATACGGACGCGATGACGTACGAAGAGATGATGCACGATCTTCTGGCCTGGCTCGACGCGCAGGCGCTCCCCCGGGTCACGCTGATGGGACACAGCATGGGCGGGAAGGTCGCCATGCTTGCGGCCTGCCGCCATCCCGCGAGGGTGGAGCGCCTCGTCGTGGTTGATATCGCTCCTCGCGACTATTTCTGGCCGGGCCACCGGGCGAGCTTTGCCGCGATGAACGAGCTGGAATTGCGGGACCTGCGGTCGCGCGCCGAAGCGGAGATGCGGTTCGAGGCGCGGGTGCCCAGCTGGCCGATGCGAAAATTTCTCGCGACCAACCTGGAGCGGTCGGAGGCCGGGGAGTGGCGTTGGTTGATCAATCTGCCGGTGCTCACCCGGGCGCTGCCGGAGTTGGAGCGCAACCCCCTCAGCCCCGGGGAGCGCTTCGCAGGGCCGGCGCGCTTCATCGCCGGCGGCAAGTCGAACTACCTCGAGGCCGCCGATCATGCGGCCCTGCGGGCCCACTTCCCCGCGGCGGACCTTCGCACCCTGGCCGATTCCGGCCACAATCCGCACCTCGAGGCGCGCGCCGCCTTTGTGGCCGCGGTGATCGACGACGCAACCCGCGCGGGTTAGGGACCGCGCCTCCGGCCGCGACGCCCGACCGCTGCCGAGGGCCGAACGAGAGAAAAGGCGGATTGCTTTTCGGGAAACGAATTCCTGAGATGCCGCTCCCACCCACGTTCTCGCCCCGCCATGCCCCTTACCACGTCGAGCAAGACTCTGCCCAGTTATGATGTGATCGTCGTCGGTTCCGGCGCCGCCGGTGGCCAGACGGCCTACACCTGCGTGATGCAGGGGGCGAAGGTGCTCATGCTGGAGGCGGGGAGGAACTACGATCCGGTGAAGGAGACCCCGATGTTCCAGATCAACGCGCAGGCGCCGTTGCGGGGGGCGAGCACGCCCGACAAGCCGTTCGGTTTTCACGACGCCACGATCGACGGCGGCTGGCAGGTGCCAGGCGAACCCTACACAAGCGCCTCGAGTGATCCGGCGCGGCAGTTTTGGTGGTGGCGGGCGCGCATGCTGGGCGGTCGCACCAATCACTGGGGCCGGATCTCGCTGCGCAACGGCCCGTACGACTTCAAGCCCCGCTCGCGCGACGGGCTCGGTTTCGACTGGCCCTTGAACTACGAGGATGTCGCGCCGTACTACGACAAGGTCGAGATGCTCATCGGGGTGTTCGGAGAGAACCAAGGGATGGAAAATACGCCCGACTCGCCCGCGGGCTGCCTCCAGCCGCCACCCGCGCTGCGCGCCGGGGAACAACTCGCCCGCGCCCGCGCCAGGAAACTCGGCGTCCCCGTCATCCCAATTCACCGGGCCGTGCTCAGCGCCAGGCAGGATGCGGACACGTTGCCGCAACGGATTCACCCCGGCAATCCCCGCGCCCAGCGTTTCCTCGCCGAGGCGATGCGCCAGCGGCAGGCGTGTTTCTGGGCCACCTCCTGCGGCCGCGGCTGTGCGATCAAGGCGAATTACCAGTCGACCACGGTGCACCTGCCTCCGGCCCTGGCGACGGGCGATTTGGACATCGTGCCGAACGCCATGGTGCGTGAAGTCACGACCGACGCCGCGGGCAAGGCGACCGGGGTCGTGTACTTCGACAAGTCGACCGGGCAGGAGCACGCGGTGCAGGGGCGCGTCGTCGTGCTGGCCGCCAGCTCCGCGGAGTCGGTGCGCATCATGCTCAACTCCAAGTCGGCGCGCTTCCCGCGCGGTCTGGGCAATTCCAGCGGCCTGGTGGGCAAGTACATTATGGATACGGTCGGCGCCTCGCTGAGCGGCCAGATCCCGCTGCTGGAAAATCTGCCGCCGCACAACGAGGATGGTGCGGGCGGCAACCACGTCTACGTGCCGTGGTGGTTGTACCAGGAACAGTTGGCGGGCAAGCTGGGCTTCGCCCGCGGCTACCACGTGGAGTTCGGCAGCGGGCGCCAGATGCCGGCGATGGGTTCGGTCTCCGGCCTCGACGGGCTGACCAGGGGCACCTACGGCCGCAAGTTCAAGGAGGACGCCCGGCGTTATTACGGTTCGTTCATGGGCTTTGCCGGGCGCGGGGAAATGATCCCCAATGAGGATTCGTTCTGCGACCTGGATCCGCACGTGAAGGACAAATGGGGCATTCCCGTGCTGCGCTTCCACTGGAAGTGGTCGGAGCACGAGACCCGGCAGGCGGCGCACATGCAGCGGACCTTTGCCGAACTCATTGCGGCGATGGGCGGGCGGGTGTCCGCCCCGCCCGCCGCCAGCGGCGCCGCCGCCATCGAACCCGGCGGCAAGATCATTCATGAGGTGGGCGGAACGATCATGGGCTCCGATCCCCGCAAGTCCGTCACCAACCAATGGTGCCAGACCTGGGATGTGAAGAACCTGTTCGTCACCGACGGCGGGCCGTTCTGTTCCAACGCCGACAAGAATCCCACGCTCACCATCATGGCCCTGGCCTGGCGGGCGAGCGACTACCTGCTCGATGAACTGAAGAAAGGGAATCTCTGACATGACGACCCACGACTCCGCGGCCCGGCCGCGCCTGGACCGGCGCACGGCCCTCAAATGGATGGCGACCGCCGCGGCCTCCGCCGCCTGGTTCGATCCCCGCGCCTTTATGGCCCCCGGGCCGGCGGCAGGCACCGCCACCGGCTATGGCACGGATCCCGATCTGACCAAGACCTACCAACCGGGCGAGGTCTGGCCGCTCTCCTTCACGGCGGCGCAGCGCGTCACCGCGACGGCGCTGTGCGACACGATCATTCCGGCCGACGCGAAGGGCCCGAGTGCCTCGGCGGTGAAGGTGCCCGACTTCATCGACGAGTGGATCAGCGCGCCGTATCCCGGGCACAGTGACGACAAGCGGATCGTGCTGGAAGGACTCGCCTGGCTGGAGACCGAGTCCCAGCGGCGCTTTCGCAATGATTTCGCCAACCTCGTGACGCAGCAAAGGAACGCCCTGTGCGACGACATTTGCCATGTGCCCGACGCCAAGCCGGAGCACCGGCAGGCGGCGCACTTCTTCCGCCGCTTTCGCGATCTGACGGCCGGTGGGTACTATACCACCCCGGAGGGGATGCGGGACATTGGGTACGTCGGCAATGTGGCGCTGGAAAAGTTCGAGGGGCCGCCGCCGGAAGTGTTAAAGATACTGGGGCTGGCCTGAGGGCGTGGCTGGGCCTGCGCCAGTCGCACCCGCCGCAAACGGACCGGGAGTGCTCCGCCGTATTGGCGCATCGGTCCTTTGGCGGTGATGCCTCTGGGTGTAGCGCCGCGTCTCTGACCGGCGGGCGCCAGTCTAAGACTGGCGCTACGGGGAGGACCGGGCTCAATGCCACCGTCAACTCGAACATGTACTCTCGCCGCATCCACTCGGAGGTTGCGTGGCGCCGAAAAGCCCTTGGATTGGTCGACGTGAAGCTCCACGTCCTGCCCGCCGGGCCGATTCAGACCAACGCGTACCTGTTGACGGCACCGGAGCGGGGGGAAGCGCTGCTCATCGACGCACCCGGAGGCATCTGGGACGAGGTGGCGGGCATCCTGGAAAGCGCGAAGTGCCGGTTGACGGAGCTCTGGCTCACCCACGGTCACTGGGATCACACCCAGGGAGGGGCGGAAGTCGTGCGCCGGAGCGGGGCCAGGGTCCGCGCGCATGCCGAGGATCGGGTCCTGATCGAGACCCCGGAGATCATGGAGCAGTTCATGGGGGAAAGCCTCAACCTGGAACCTATGCACGTGGACCATTGGTTGGCGCAGGGCGACAAATTCGAGGTGCTCGCGATTCGAGTCGAGGTGCGGCACGTGCCGGGTCATTGTCCGGGCAACGTGCTCTTTTATTTCCCTTCGCTCCAGGCCGCGTTTGTCGGCGACGCGCTCTTCAACCGCAGCGTCGGGCGGACGGATCTGCCGGGCGGCGACGCCGCGCTCCTCGAGCGAAGCATCCGGGAACAAATTTACACCCTGCCCCCGGAGACCACCGTGTTTCCCGGTCACGGGCCCAAAACCACAGTCGGCGCGGAGCGCAGGGGGAATCCTTATGTCAGCGGATAACACCGAACACGAAGTCTTCATGCGCCGCGCCCTCGTCGGCGCACATAACGTGTGGGGCAACACCCACCCCAATCCCATGGTCGGCGCGGTCATGGTGGAGGAGGGCGTGGTCGTGGCCGAGGGCGCGACCTCCCCCGATGGAGGCCCCCATGCCGAACGCCTGACCCTCCTGGCGCGGGGCAAGCCGCCGCGTCCCGGGGCGACCCTTTATGTAACCTTGGAGCCGTGCTCGACGCCCGGGCGCACCGGCGCCTGCACCGATGCCATCATCGCCTCCGGGCTGAAACGGGTCGTGGTCGGGGCGACAGATCCCAATCCCGCTCATGCGGGCCGCGGCTTTGAAGTGCTCCGGGCCGCGGGGATCGAGGTGATCACGGGGATACTGGAACGTGAATGCACCGACTTGAACCTGATCTTCAATCATTGGATCACCCGGAAGGGTCCCCTGATTGCCGCCAAGGTGGCTTCCACCCTCGATGGGAAGATTGCCTGCCGCACCGGTGAATCCCGCTGGATCACCAACGACGCCGCCCGGGCCGATGTGCACCGCTGGCGCCGACTCTTCCCGGGCATCGGGGTGGGGGCGATGACCGTCCTCAAGGACAACCCCAGGCTGACGGCCCGGGTGGAAGGCTCCCCCGAGTGGAGCCCGTGGCGGTTCGTGTTTGACGGGTTGCTGCGCACGGTGGTCGACAAGAATCTGCCCGCCCTGTTTACGGACGAATTTCGCGATCGCACGATTGTGGTGACGACGCCGCACGGCGGCCTGGGCTACGTGCGCAAACTGCGGGAGATGGGCATCAAGGTGTGGATCTTTGAATCGCCGACTCAACGCGTGCAATTCGCCGACTTCCGGAAACGGTGCGCGGAGGAGAGCATCCCCGGCGTCTTCATCGAGGGCGGCGCCCAACTCATCAGCGAACTCATCCGCGCCCGGCAGCTCGATTACCTGTTTGCCTATCATGCCCCGGTGCTGTTCGCCGACGACAAGGCGAAATCGATCCTTGGGGGCCTGCGCCCGGAGCGGCTGGATCAGGCCGTGCGACTGACGGACGTGCGCCACGAAACCTTCGACGGCGACATCCTGATGCGCGGCAACGTCAAGTACCCGGAGAAGCTGTTGATCGACGAAACCGTCTTTGGGGTGCGCTGAGGGGCCGGGCCCTCGCGGCGCGGGGACTGGCGGAGCCCGCCCCAGGCGGAGGGCCGGACCTCACGCGGGTTGTTCGATCCTGGAGCCCTTCCAGCACCGCCCGGTGGCTTCATAGGTCCGGCCCTCCGCGTTCATTTCCGCCGAAGAGCGGGCCGGACGCCCGATTTATCTCTACCCAAATTAGGGTAGACTGACGGCTGGCATTCGGACCGGTTCAGTGCAGGGCGGCCAGGAAGCGCTCGACCCGTTTGGGATCCACCGCGCCCGACCACTGGCCGCGTTGCTTGAACGCGGAGCCCACGATGAAACCATCGGCGTAGGGCTGGAACGCGGCCACATTGGCGGCGGTGACGCCGGAGCCGAGCAGCACCGGCAGGCGGGTGGCCCGCTTGACGGCCTCAACCTCCGCCACCTGCGGCGCGTCGCCCGTCACAGTGCCGGTGACAATCACCGCGTCGCCGCGCATGAACTCCACCGCATGGGCGGTCTCGCCGATGCCCACGTCGGCCGTGATCGCATGCGAGCTGTGTTTCTTTTTTACGTCGGCCCACAGTTGCACGCGGTCGGCCCCGATGGCGCGGCGATAACGCAGGAGCTCCGCCGCGGAAGACTGAATGATCCCCTCATCCGCCACGTGGGCGAACGCAAAACCCTCCGCCCGCACGAAGTCGAGGCCGGCGGCGTGCGCCACGGCCAGCGCCTCGACATTGGCCGCCGCCAGAATCTGGATACCGCAGGGGAGTGAGGTCGCGGCCTTGACCGCGCGCGCGATGATCGCCATCGCCGCCACAATCTCCGGCCCCACCCGCCCCCGAAGGTAGGGCGTATCGTGCATGTTCTCCAGCATCAGGCCGTGCACCCCGGCCGCGTGGTAAAGCGCCGCCTCCCGCAACGCCTGCGCCTCGAGTTCCCGCAGCGACCGGGAATTCGCCGGAGTGCCGGGCAGCGCGCCGACGTGAATCATCGCGATGACCGGTTGGCGGGAACGAAAGAGGGGAGGAACCGACGGCATGGAGGGACCGTAGCGACGCCGGGAGGCGAACCAAGTCACAAACAGTCACGCGGCAAAAACCGGGGATTCGCCACCCGGCCGGGGGAAGCGTCGCCGGGTCAGCTCCGGCCGGGGCTCACCGATCGCCGTATCCGTTGGGATGGGTGGAATGCCATTTCCACGCGGTGGCCACGATGGAGTCGATGTTGGGAAAGCGCACCCTCCAGCCGAGTTCCCGCTGGGCCTTGGCGGAGTCGGCGTAGAGCGCCGGTGGATCACCGGCCCGCCGCGGGCCCTCGACCACCGCCACCTTCCGGCCGGTGGCCTGCTCGACCGCGCGAATCACCTCGCGGTTCGAAGTGGGGCGGCCCGTGCCGAGGTTGTAGAACAGCTGCGCTCCGGGAGTCGCCAGCCGATCGAAGACCGCGATGTGGGCCCGGCTCAGGTCGTCGACATGCACGTAATCGCGCAGACAGGTGCCGTCCGGGGTGGGGTAGTCCGTCCCGAAGAGCTGCAGGTGCGGGCGTTTGCCCACGGCGACGTCGATCGCGACCGGAATGAGATGCGTCTCCGGATGGTGATCCTCGCCGATGGATCCATCCTCCGCCGCCCCCGCGGCGTTGAAATAGCGAAACGCGGCGAAGCTCAGGTCGTGGGCATGGGCGAGTGCCTTGAGGGCGTTTTCGATGTCCAGCTTGGTTTGACCGTACGGATTGATGGGCGCCTGGGGCAGATTCTCGTGAATCGGCAGCGTCGCCGGGATTCCGAAGGTCGCGCAGGTCGAGGAGAAGACGAACTTCTTCACTCCGGCGTCGATCATCGCGTTGAGGAGATGGAGCGTGGCCACCGAGTTGTTGAAGTAATACTTCAGCGGTGCCGTGACCGATTCCCCCACATAACAATACGCGGCAAAATGCATCACGACCTCGATCTTCTCCTCCCGCAGGACGCGGGCGACGAAGGCCTCGTCGCCGAGGTTGCCCTCGTGGACCTTCACGCTCCCGTCCAGGGCGGTGCGGTGGCCGTAGACGAAGTTGTCCAAGACCACGGGCCGATGGCCGGACGCCACCAATTGCCGCACGCAATGACTGCCAATGTAACCGGCTCCGCCAACGACGAGAACATTCATGAATGAGAGCCTTGTATTGCTTTCGGCCGGGTCATGGCTAGCGATTTCCGTTTTCAACTGAATGAAGCCCGCGCGCATCGTCATCACCGGGGTGGGTCTCGCGGCCCCCAACGGCAACAGCCTGCCTGAATTCCGGCAGAACCTCCTCAACGGCGTGGCGGGCATCGACCGGATTGAGGTCCGTTACATGGGCCCGCAACTGGCCGGGGTGTGCCGCTTCGATCCGCTCAAATATCAGAAGAAGAAGGAAGTTCGGGTGGGCACCCGCGCGGGCAGCCTTGCGATCTATTGCGCCCGGGAAGCGCTGGCCGACAGCCAGGTCGACTTCGAGCACCTGCCGAAAGACCGCATCGGCATTTACATCGGCTGCACGGAGCACGGCAACGTCGAGACGGAGAACGAGATCTACAACATCTCGAAGTTCAACTACGACACGAAGTTCTGGTCGCATTACCACAACCCCCGGACGGTCGCGAACAACCCGGCGGGGGAAACCTCGCTCAATCTCGGGATCACCGGCCCCGCCTACACCATCGGAGCCGCCTGCGCCGCCGGCAACATGGGCCTCGTGCACGCGACCCAGATGCTCCGCCTGGGTGAGGTCGATTTCGCCCTTTGCGGCGGCATCAGCGAGAGCATCCACACCTTTGGCATCTTTGCCGGCTTCAAGTCGCAGAACGCGCTCGCGACCCATGCCGAGCCCGCCCGGGCTTCGCGACCGTTCGACCGGGCGCGCAACGGCATCGTGATCGCCGAGGGCGGCTGCCTCTACACCTTGGAACGTCTCGAGGACGCACAGGCGAGGGGAGCGAAGATTTACGCGGAAATCGCCGGATATCACGTCAACAGCGACGCCAGCGACTACGTGTTGCCCAACCCGCAGCGCCAAGCCGAGTGCATCCGGGCCGCGTTGCGCCGCGCCGAGCTCGAACCAGCCCAGATCCACATCGTCAACACTCACGCCACGGCCACGCCCTTGGGCGACATTCAGGAGTGCGAGGCAATCCGCGCCGTGTTTGGCACCGGCTGTCCGGACACGTTTATCAACAATACGAAGAGCTACATCGGCCACGCGATGGGCGCCGCCGGGGCGCTGGAATTGGCGGGCAACCTGCCGTCCTTCGACGACCTGATCGTGCACCCGACCATCAATGTCGACGACCTCGACCCGGCCTGCGCCCTCCCGGGCCTCGTGCTGAACCAGCCCCGCCAGGTCGCCCGCGTCGACACGATCCTGAATAATTCCTTCGGCATGCTGGGGATAAATTCCACGTTGATTGTTCGAAGGTTTGTCCCCTAATTCCGCGCAACCGACTATGACCAAAGACGAATGCAAGCAGGTGGTGCTCGATATCATCGCGGACATCGCGCCCGATGAGGATCTGGCCAACGTCAAGCCCGACGTCCGCCTCCGCGACCAGCTCCAACTCGACAGCATGGACTTCCTCGACATCGTGATGGAATTGCGCAAGCGCCACAATATCGAGGTACCCGAGGCGGATTACATGCAACTCGCTTCCCTGGACAGTTGTGCGGAATACCTGACGCCGAAGTTCAATGCCGTGGCGGGGACGAGCTGAGCCTGGATTCAGCGCTGCCACGGAGCCGGGCAACCCTGCCCGGCTTTTTCTTTTCGTCGCTCACGAGTCGTCGCCATGGACGGAGAGGGGATAATGCGACCTCACCGCGGGATGGGCGCATGAGTGCGCCGCGCCCATGAACACCCAAGCTCACTACGACGTCGTGATCATCGGGGCGGGGATGTCGGGCCTCGCCGCCGGCATCCGCCTGGCTCATTTCGGCCGCCGTGTGTGCATTTTCGAGCGGCACAACGCGGTCGGGGGGCTCAACAGTTTCTACAGCATCGCCGGCCGCCGGTTTGACGTGGGCCTGCACGCGATGACCAATTATGTGCGGCCGGGAGTAAAAGGGACGCCCCTGACGAAACTCCTGCGCCAGTTGCGCATCAACCGCGACGAGTTCGCCCTCTGTGAGCAGAAACAGTCGCGGGTGGCGTTCGGCCCGGAAGGGGAGACCTCGCTTCGTTTCACCAACGACTTTGCGGTGCTCGAAGGCGAAATTGCCGCCGCCTTCCCGACGCAGATCGACGGCTTTCGCCGCCTGCTCGCCGAGGTCCGGGCCTTCGACGATGTCGCCCTCGACGCGATGGCCCTTTCCGCCCGGGAAATCGTGCGCCGCCACGTGACCGACCCTTTGCTGGAAGACATGCTGTTTTGCCCGCTGATGTACTACGGCAGCGCCACGGAGCACGACATGGAGTTCGGGCAGTTCGTGATCATGTTCAAGGCGCTCTTTCTCGAAGGCTTTGCCCGGCCGTTGGACGGCGTGCGAGTGGTGCTGCGGGTTCTGCTGGAAAAATACCGGACCGCCGGCGGGGAGCGACGCATGAAGTGCGGCGTGCAGCGGATCGTCTCGCGGGCGGGGCGGGCCCGGGCCGTCATCCTCGACGACGGCTCCGAAGTGACCGCCCACCACATCATCTCGTCAATTGGCGCGCCGGAGACCGAGCGACTGCTGATCACCCCCGCGCATCCTTCCGCTGCAGGCACGCCGCCGGGGCGTCTTTCCTTCGTGGAGACGATCACCGTGCTCAACCACCCGCCGGCCGACTTTGGCTGGGGCGCCGACACGATCGTCTTCTTCAACGATTCCGCCCGCCTTGAGTACGCCCGGCCCGAGGCGCCGGTTGATCCGCGGAGCGGGGTCATCTGCCTCCCGAACAATTTTGAGTATGGGGCGGGCAAGGGCCTGCCTGAGGGTTTCGTGCGGGTCACGTGCCTGGCGAATTACGACCGCTGGGCCACGCTCCCGGAGGAGGAATATCGCGCGCTCAAGGCAACGTGGTTTCCGGCGATCCAGCGTAGTGCGCAGCGCTTCCTGCCGTCCTTGGCTTCACCGCCCGCCCTCGCCGCTGCGGTGGTGACCACGGACATGTTCACGCCGCGGACCATCACGCACTTCACGGGTCACCTCGGCGGGGCGATCTACGGGGCCGCCACGAAGAACCGGCAGGGGAGAACCGCCCTGGCGAACGTGTACCTCTGTGGGACGGATCAAGGGTTCCTGGGTATCGTGGGCGCGATGTTGAGCGGAATCTCGATGGCGAACTACCACATCCTGCAGAAGGAAGTCTGAGCCGGCCTGCGGCGGCATTATGTGGGCGGCAAAACAAAGTCTGGGTTGGCAAACCCGGCGGGAGTAAACACGCTGGTTCCTTTCATGGCTTACGACTGGCTCAAAGGTGTCGACGACGAGTATGATGTGATCGTCATCGGCAGCGGATTGGGCGGCCTCACGGGCGCCAATGTGCTCGCGAAGGCCGGCCACCGCGTGCTGCTGCTCGAACACCACTATCAATTCGGCGGCCTCGCCACCTGGTTCACCCGCAAGGGCGGCCACATCTTCGACATCTCCCTGCATGGCTTTCCCATCGGCATGATCAAGTCGTGTCGCAAGTACTGGACGAAGGAAATCTCCGAGGCGATCGTGCCGCTGAAGGACATCCGCTTCGTCAACCCGCAGATGGATGTGTGGACGACCTTCACCCGCGAAGACTACACGCGGGTCCTCGTCGAGGAGTTCGGCCTTGAGCGCGCTCACGTGGAGAACTTCTACGCCTACTTGCGAGCGATGAATTTTTACGACCACAACCCCGAAACGACCGGCGAGATGCTGGAGCGGTTCTTCCCGGGGCGCGACGAGGTCAAACGCCTGTTGATGGAGCCGATCGCCTACGCCAACGGCTCCACCCTTGACGATCCCGCCATCACCTACGGCATCGTGTTCTCAAATTTCATGGGCGCCGGCGTGTACACGTTCCGGGGCGGTTCGGACCTCCTGATCGAGAAGATGGTCGCCGAGTTGAAGCGCAACGGCGTCGAACTTCGCAAGAAGGTGCTGGTCGAAAAGGTCCTGGTCGAGGAGCGCGAGGGCCGGAAGGTGGCCTGCGGCATCGTCGGCCGCGGGGGCCGGATGGTTCGTGCCAAGGCCGTGCTGTCCAACGCCAATCTCAAGAACACGATTGCCCGGCTCGCCGGGGAGGAAAATTTTTCCGCCGACTTCCTCGCCGCCGCCCGGGCCGTGCGGATCAACTCGAGTTCGTGCCAGGTCTACCTCGGCATCCGCCAGGGTGAGAGCATTCCGCACATCGGCGACCTCGTGTTCACCTCGCAGAATCCGCATTTCAGCAGTGCGGAGCTCACGGACTTTCACACCACCAGCCGCACGTTTTCCGTCTATTATCCGGACACGCGGCCCGGCTCGGATCGCTACACGGTCGTCGTGTCGCTGAATGCCCGCTATGAAGATTGGGCGGCGCTTTCCGAGAAGGACTACGAGCGGGAGAAGCAGCGCCTGATCGACGAATCGATGGCCGCGCTCGAGCGGTACATTCCCGGCGTGCGGGCCAAGATCGATTGGATGGAGGCGGCCACGCCGCGCACCATCGAGCGCTACACGACGCATTTTGGCGGAACCTCGTTTGGGACCAAGTTCGAGGGGCTCAAGGTATCGATGGATCTCCCTGAACAATTGCCGGGCCTCTTTCATGCCGGCTCCGTGGGCATCATCATGTCGGGCTGGCTCGGCACGATTAACTACGGCGTAATCGTGGCGAACAAGATCGACAAGGCCCTCCATGCCGAAAAACGTGCCTCCGCCAACGTCGTTGCCTAGCCCATGACCCAAGTCACTGAACTGATCCCGCACCGCCCGCCCTTTCTCTTCGTCGACGAAATCGTTCGCGCCGGTGCTGACGGCCTGGTGGCCCAGCGCACCTGGCGGGCCGAGGAGGACTTCTACCAGGGGCACTATCCGGGCGCCCCCATCACCCCCGGCGTGCTGCTGTGCGAGGCGGTCTTCCAGACGGCGGCGTGCTACCTGGCCCTGAAAGCTCGGGCCGCCGGCGCCCAACTGGGCGCGGGGGTGCCGCTGATCGCCAAAATCAGCGACGTGCGGTTTCGCACCCCGGTGTATCCCGGTGACACCGTTTTGCTCGAAGTGAAGGAACAGGACGCCTTGGGCGGGTTCACCATGCTCAGCGGGCACATCAGGAAGGCGGACGGAACGCGAGTGCTGAACCTCAATTTTTCCGTCGCCTGGAAGACGCCGGCGGCCCCGGCGGCGTCATGAGCGACTTTCTGCAGCTTGCCGGCAAGGTCTTCCTCGTGTTTGGCGTCGCCAACCGCAAGAGCGTCGCGTGGCACGTGGCAAAGACCCTGGAAGAGCAGGGGGCCCGGGTGCTCTACAGCGTGCGCTCCGAAGCGCGCAAACGATCCTTGGATACGCTGCTGGCCGGGAAACCGGTCTTCATCTGCGACGTCGAACAGGAAGGCGCGGTGGACCGCCTGGCCCAGGAGGTGGTCGCCACCGGTGCCGGCCCCCTGCATGGCCTCGTCCACTCGATCGCGTTCGCCAATTACGGCGAGGGTTTCCAACCGTTCTTCCAGACCCGGCGGGCCGACTTCCTGCAGGCCACGGCGGTCTCGGCGTTCTCCCTCGTCGAGATGGCGCGGGCCTTCAAGCCGCAGCTCGCCCCAGGCGCGTCGGTCGTTACCATCGGCATTTCGTCGCTGCTCGTGACGCCGGACAATTACGGTTACATGGGACCGATCAAAGCGGCCCTGGAATCGAGCGTGCGGTTTCTGGCGAAGTCCTTCAGTGCCGACACCACGGTGCGCTTCAACGCCGTCGGGGCCGGTCCCCTGAAGACCAGCGCCTCGGCCGGCATCCCCGGGTACGTGGAGAGCTACCTCTACGCGGAAAAACTTACGTTCCGAAAGCGCAATCTCGAGACCCAGGAAATCGCGAATGCGGCGGTGTTTCTCCTGAGCGGCCGCAGCAGCGGCATCAACGGGGCGACCCTCGTGGTCGATGCCGGCCTGGGCTCCAATTACTTCGACCAGGACATCATCCGGCTCGCGATGCGGGCGGAAAAATAAGCGCGGATGAAATTTACGAACGTCTGCATCGAGGCGCTGGCGGTGGTGCTGCCCGAAGAAATCTGGACCTCCGCCGCCATCGAGGAACGGCTGCGTCCGCTCTACGATCGCCTCAAGCTCCCGGCCGGGCGGCTCGAGCTGATGACGGGCATCCAGGCGCGGCGGATGTGGCCCGAGGGCACGCGCCCGTCCGATGCCAGTGCGGCGGCCGGCCGGGCCGTCCTGGCGCAATCCGGCCTGCAGGCGGCCCAGGTCGAATTGTTCATCCATGCGGCCGTCAGCCGCGACATGCTGGAACCGGCCACCGCGTCGTTTGCCCATCGCAAAATTGGGCTGCCTGCCACCGCCCAGATCTTCGATCTCTCGAACGCGTGCCTCGGCTTCCTGAATGCGCTGACGCTGGCGGGCGCGATGATCGACTCGGGGCAAATCCGCTGCGCGCTGGTCGTCGCGGGCGAGAACGGCCGCCCGCTCGTCGACGAGACCATTCGGGTATTGAACGAGCAGCCGCTCTCGCGGAACGACATCAAGCCCTACTTCGCCAACCTCACGATCGGTTCCGGAGCGGTGGGGGCAATGGTGTGCCACCGGTCACTCGTGCCGGGCCGGCCGCACCGTTTGCTTGGGGGTGTGGCCCGGGCGGCGACCCAGCACAGCCAACTCTGCCAGGGCGACAGCCATGGCCGCGAGGCGCTCGCCATGCAGACCGATTCGGAGCAATTGCTCCTGGCCGGGGTCGCGCTGGCGCGGGAAACGTGGCGGGAGTTTGCCGCGGGCCAGGGGGAAGAGTTCGATCGCTTCATCTGTCACCAGGTGGGCACGGCGCATCGCCGGAAACTCTATGAGACGCTCGGGCTGGACGTGGCCCGGGACTTTTCCACCTTTGCCCAGCTCGGGAACACGGGCTCGGTGGCACTGCCGGGCACGCTGGCCGCCGCGGTCCAGGCGGGCGCGGTGCGGGCAGGGGACCGGGTCGGTCTCCTCGGCATCGGGAGCGGACTCAATTGCCTGATGCTCGCCCTGGAATGGTGACGCCGGTGCCAATTCCCGGGTGGATGGCGGAGGAGTATCCGTTTTCCCCGCGCAGCTTTCGCACGCCGGATGGCACCCGGATGAGCTACCTCGACGAGGGCCCGCGTCGCGACGAAGCCGTGCTGATGCTCCACGGCAACCCGACCTGGTCGTATTATTACCGGCACCTGGTGCGGGAGCTGGCACCAACCGTGCGCTGCATCGTCCCGGACCATGTGGGCATGGGCGCCTCCGCCAAGCCGGCGGCGCGCGCTTATACGCTCGCGTCCCGCGTCGCCGATGTCAGCGCCCTGGTCGCGGAACTGCGGCTGACCCGGGTGCACCTGGTCGTGCATGACTGGGGCGGGGCGATCGGCTTTGGTTTCGCCGCCCGCATCGCGGCGCAGATTGGGCGCATC
The DNA here is from genome assembly GCA_038249085.1 of Opitutales bacterium. Taxonomy (GTDB): domain Bacteria; phylum Verrucomicrobiota; class Verrucomicrobiia; order Opitutales; family Opitutaceae; genus ER46. The sequence goes on along the minus strand of JBBRWR010000001.1, from coordinate 47,601 downwards.
GTGATCATGAATACGGCGGCATTCCCTGATCGCCGGATCCCCGCCCGCATCGCCCTGTGCCGGGTGCGCGGGCTGGGGCCGCTCCTGGTCCGCGGCTGCAATGGTTTTGCCTGGCCCGCCACGTGGATGGCCATGCACCGCCGGGCCCTGACGCCGGTGGAACGGCGGGGCTATCTCTGGCCGTATGATTCCTGGGCCAACCGCGTGGCGGTGAGCGCCTTTGTGCAGGACATCCCGCTGTCGCCCGCCCATCCCAGTTGGGCCACGCTCAAAGGGGTGGAGGCGGGCCTGGGCCAGTTTCGGGACCGCGAGACCCTCGTGGTGTGGGGCGGGCGCGATTTTTGCTTCAACGAGCACTTTTTGGAGCGCTGGCGCAGCTTCCTGCCCGCCGCGGAGGTGCGGCGGATTCCGGACGCCGGACACTACGTGCTCGACGACGCCCGGGACGAGGTCGTGCCGCTCCTCAGCGCTTTTCTGGCCCGGCCGTGAGCGCGGCTTTCCGACCGTAGAGTTCGGCCAGCTCCCGAAGGTAGGGTGCGGACTCCCGGGTCAGCGCATCCAGTTGCTCGGTACGAAAGCGCCACGTCCAGTTGCCCTGGGCCCGCCCCGGGGTGTTGAACCGCGCCTCGGTCCCGAGACTCAGCAGATCCGGGAGAGGCACGACCGCCAGATTCGACGCCGAGGCGTAGGCGGCGCGAAGAAAGTCCCAGGCGATTTCGGCGCCGCTGATTCGGAAATAGCGCCGCACGTGATCCCGGGTCGCCTCCGACTCGGTGGCATACCAGCTCCGGGTGGTGTCGTTGTCGTGAGTTCCCGGGTACACCACGGAATTGGGGCGATGGTTATGAGGCAGGTAGAGGTTATCCGCGCCGCCGCCGAAGGCGAATTGCAGGACGCCCATGCCCGGCAGGCCCGTGGCCTCGCGCAGGGCGACGGTTTCGGGCGTGAGCACCCCCAGATCCTCGGCAATGAGTTTCGCGTCGGGCAGGGCGGCCCGCACCGCGCGAAAGAAGTCGATGCCGGGGCCGGGCTTCCAGGTGCCCGGCCGGGCCGTGGCGGAGCCGGCGGGTACCGCCCAATAGGCCTCGAAGCCGCGGAAATGATCGATGCGCACAACATCGCAGAATTCGAAATTGGCCCGGAGGCGCGACAGCCACCACGCGTAATCTTCCCTGGCATGCGCCGGCCAGTCGTAGAGCGGGTTCCCCCAAAGCTGACCATCGGCGGAAAAGTAGTCGGGTGGGACCCCGGCAACCGCTGTCGGACGCAGGGTCCGGGGATCCAATTGGAAGAGTTGGGGAGCCGCCCACACGTCGGCGCTGTCGAGCGCGGTAAAGATCGGGGTGTCGCCAATGATTTGGATGCCCTTGGCACGGGCCCGGTCCCGCACCTGGCTCCATTGACCGAAAAACAGGTACTGAAGGAACGCGTACGCTTCGATCCGGGGCGCGAGACGGGCGAACAGCGGGGATTCCTGCGCCTTCGCAAAGGAACGCGTTTCCGCCGGCCATTCCCACCAGGGAGCACCGGAATGGTGGTCTTTTAGGGCCGAGTAATAGGCGTAGCTGTCCAGCCAGCCGGAGTGGCGCCGGCGAAAGGCATCGAAATCACCGTAGGGCAGGGAGCGGTTGGGGACGCGACGCCAGGCGGCATGCGCGGAAAACAGCAGCGGGAGCTTGAGTGTGTAGAGGGCGCCAAAATCGACCCGATCGTGCGGCAGATGGCGGAGCGGGGTGAGCGCAGCCTCGGTCAGCAAGCCGGCGTGCAGCAATGGCACCAGGTCGATGAGGTAAGGATTTCCCGCAAAGGAAGAGAAACACTGATAGGGCGAGTCGCCGTAGCCCGTTGGTCCCAGCGGACAGGTTTGCCAATAGGTGATGCCGGCGTCGGCGAGAAACTGAAGGAATGTTTCAACGGCGGAGTCGAAGGTTCCGATCCCGTAGTCACCCGGGAGGGAGGTGGGGTGAAGGAGAACTCCGGCGCCGCGTTGATCGAGCCAGTTGAACAGAGGTGGTTCAGGTGCGGTGGGCATGACCGATGGCAGAAGTGGCAAGTGACGACTGGAGGGAGGGATTGCGGGAGATGGGAGCAGGGTAAAAACCCAACTCCCAGCTTAACATAATATCTATTGTGCGAGACTCGGACTGCCCGAACTACCGGGCCGGACCCCAATGCCGGGTAAACGGATAATAGACCAGAATCGGCCGGCCCACGACATCCTTGGCCGGCACCGTGCCCCAATAACGTCCGTCGGCACTATTGGCGGAGTTGTCGCCCATGGCGAAATAACGATCCGTCTCGATCGTCAGCTTTTGACCGGCCGAAAGCAGTCCTTCGTAGCGATAGCCGACATAGTTGTCGGCCTGTTGTCCGTTCTTGGCGAACGCCTCCGAGCCGGTGATCGGCGCGCCGTTCCGGTGCAGCGTGAAATTCTTGATCTCGAGCGTATCCCCCGGCACTCCCACCAGACGCTTGATGTAATACTGGTCGCCGTAGGTCCGCGCGATGCCCTCGATGTTGCCGGTGCGAAAGACAAATCCGCTGCCGACGTGGGGCGGCACGAAATGGTAGCTCATGCGGTCCACGAAGAGCTGGTCGCCCGTCAGGATGTCGAAGGCCATGACCCGCTCGCCCTGCGCTACTTTCCGCCCGGTGCGCAGGAACCGAATCCTTCCGCCATCAAAGGATGGGGTTCCCTTTTGCTGCGCCAGGAGGCGGGCCAGATCGACGCCGCCGGGTTCATGCGAAGGGGTCGTCGAGGGGAAAAAACAGTCGCGCACGGCCCATTCGAAGTCGAAATCCATGGGCACCGTCACGGTGGCGGGACGGTCACCCACGTAGAGCGCGTATTCCTTCAGGGTCGTCGGGAAAACCAGCCAATTGCGCCCGGAAACCTCCCGGTAAGGAATCGCCACCCGCGGGCCCGACCCCCCAATGGGAATCATGATTTCACCGGCGGCGGGTGCGTCGACGCGCTTGGGTTGTGCCCCGAACAACACGAAACGCAGGGCGTTCATCGCTAAACCCGGTTCGTCGGCGCGCTGCGGGAACGCCTCGGGCGTCATCCCGTTGTACGTCGGCCACATCGAATTGGTCGGAATTTTGAACGGCTGGACGAAATAGGTGCGGATGCCGAGGATGACAATCGCCGCCACCAGGAAGAACTCCACGTTCTCCACCAGCGCCGACTTCGGGTAGATCGCCCCACCCGTCTGTCGCAGCACTTCCTCCAGCCGTTCGATCGCCAATTTCAACTTTTCCGCCCCGGCGCGCCCTTTCAGGAGTTCGCGCACGCCGCTGGTCTGCGCCTGCAACTCCGCGATTTGGGGCGTGGTAAGAGCGTCGCGGCGGTAGTGGTAAACCTTGTCGGCGAGTTCGAGCCAATTGCCCGCGTTCTCGCGCATCTTCTTCTCCGGAGAGGCAAAAAATCCAAACATGGCGGCAACAGGGGGTGAAAATCAGTTGTTCTGCAGCACCTTGATGAAGGCATCCGGCGGGATGGAGACCTTGCCGATTTGCTTCATCTTCTTCTTACCTTCTTTTTGCTTGTCGAGCAGCTTGCGCTTGCGGCTGATGTCGCCGCCGTAGCACTTGGCGGTGACGTCTTTGCGCATCTCCCGCACATTGTCGCGGGCGATAATCTTGCCCCCGATGGCGGCCTGGATGGCGACCTTGAACATCTGGGGTGGGATGATGTCGGCCAGCTTTTCGCAGAGCTGCCTCCCCTTGCCCTCCGCCTTGTCGCGATGCACAATGCAGGCAAACGCGTCCACCGGATCCCCGTTGATCATGATGTCCATCTTCACGAGGTCGGACGTCATGTAGTCGCCCAGGTCGTAGTCCATCGAGCCGTAGCCATGCGTGACGCTTTTCAGCCGATCGTTGAAGTCGACGAGGATTTCATTCAGCGGCAGCACGCAGTGCAGCATCACGCGATTCATGTCGAGCGTCTCGGTGTGCTCGCAGGTGCCGCGCTTCTCCATGATGAGGGAGAGAATGTCGCCCATGGAGTCGTTGGGGATGATGAGCGAAGCGCGAATCGTCGGCTCGCGAATCTCGATCATCGTGCCCGGATCCGGCAGATTCACCGGGTTGTCGACCTCGATCAGCTCTCCCCCGTGCTTGATGACGTGGTAGATGACGCTCGGATAGGTCGAGATGATTTCCACGTCATGTTCGCGCCGGATGCGCTCCTGGATGATCTCCATGTGGAGCAGGCCGAGGAAGCCGCAGCGAAAACCGAAGCCGAGCGCCAGGGAACTCTCCGAGGCGTAGACAAAGGCGGAGTCGTTGAGCCGCAGGCGGCCGAGGGCCGCCTTGAGCTTCTCGTAGTCGTCACTCTCGAGCGGATACAGCCCGCAGAACACCAGCGGCCGCACTTCCTTGTACCCGGGTAGCATCACGGTCGCCGCCTTGTTGGCGAGGGTGATGGTGTCGCCGGTCTTGATGTCGGCGGTGGTCTTGATGTTTGAAACAATATAACCGACGTCGCCCGCCCGCAGGATCTCGCACTTTTCCATCTTCGGCGTGAACACGCCGACTTCCTTGACCTCGGACTTGATGCCATTGCTCATCAGGAGCATCATTTCCCCCTGGCGGATCGCCCCGGAAAACACGCGGACGTAGGCGATCACGCCGCGATAGGCGTCGTAGAGCGAATCAAAGACCAGGGCGCGCGTCTGCGGGTATTCCGTCCACCGCGGCGGCGGGACCCGGGCGACCACCGCCTCGAGAATGTCCTCAATCCCGATGCCCGACTTGCCACTCGCCAGAATCGCCTCTTCCGCCGGGATGGTCAGGACGTCCTCGAGTTGCTGCAGGCACAGGTCGAGATTGGCGCTGGGGAGGTCGATCTTGTTGATGACCGGGATGACCTTGAGTTTCTGCGCAAACGCCAGGTGGGCGTTGGCCACGGTTTGCGCCTCCACCCCCTGGGCGGCGTCGATGAGGAGCACCGCCCCCTCGCACGCCGCCAGGCTCCGCGAAACCTCGTAGGAGAAGTCCACGTGCCCCGGTGTATCCATGAGGTTGAGCTTGTAGATCTGCCCGTCCTTGGCGGGGTAATTCATCGTCACCGGATGGGACTTGATGGTGATGCCGCGCTCCTTCTCGAGATCCATCGAATCGAGATGCTGGTCGGTCATCACGCGCTGCGAGACGGTGTTGGTGTATTCCAGCAGCCGGTCCGACAGCGTGGTCTTCCCGTGATCGACGTGCGCGATGATGCAAAAATTACGGGTCAGGCGGGTGGGCATCGGGTTCAGGCGGTCACGTCGGCGAATTCAGCATAACTCTTCACGGACCAGGCTTTATCCGTGCGGCGGACCAGGCCGCTCAGCACCCCTCCGGGTCCGAGTTCCCAGAATGCGGTGGCGCCGGCGGCGGCGGCGCGGCGCAGGCAGTCTTCCCACAACACGGGCGACACGATTTGTCGCACCAGAGCCGCCTTCATGTCCTCCGGCTCCGCGATGCTCTGCCCAGTCGTATTGGAGAACACCGCGAAACGCGGCTTCACGAAGACAACGGGGTCGACGAAGGCGGCAAACGCGGCGCGGGCCGGCTCCATCAACCGGGAATGGTAGGCGCCGGCGACGTTGAGCGGCATCACCTTCTTCATCCCCCGTTCCTTCGCCGCCGCCACGGCCGCGGCTACTTTGCCCTTCTCACCGGATACGATGATCTGGCCGGGGGCATTGAAGTTGGCCGCGTCGATGTCGAAGTCGCGGCACAAATCCTGAACCTTGGCCCGTTCTTCCCCGATAATCGCCGCCATCCCCCCGTTCGTCTGTTCGCAGGCCTCCTGCATCAGGCGACCGCGCTCCGCGACGATTGTGAGGCCGGTCGCGAAATCGAAAACACCGGCAGCACAGTAGGCAGTGAGTTCCCCCAGGCTCAGCCCGAGTCCAAACTGCGGCTCCCCGTCAGGCATCCGGCCGGCTTCCCGTAGCGCGGCCAAAACCGCCAAACCGTGAACAAAAAGTGCCACCTGACAGACCTTGGTCTGGGTCAGTTCCGCCTCGGGACCGTTGAACGAAATATCGGCCAAGCTCCATCCCAACAGGCGGTTGGCCTCATCGTAAAGGCTGCGTGCCGCGGGCGAGTTTTCGCAAAGCGATGCACCCATGCCGACTCTCTGGGATCCCTGACCTGCAAATAGAAGTGCCAACGCCATGTTTAGAACAGGCGAGACAATCGTCCGCCCCCCCGAAATCCAAGCCCTAAAAACGCTTGAGGGGTTTGAAATATTTGTCGTCGCCGGTGGGACGCACGAATTCAGGAACGTTCGGTCGGGGAGTCGGCGGCGGCACTTGGGGGGACGGCATAACTCCGGACGACGGTGCGGTGGTGACCGCACGAGGCGGAGATTGGGGCGAAGCCGGCAGAAACGGCGTCGAGGAACCGGTGCCTCCAAGCGTTTCCAGATAGGGATTATCGCGCCGGGAGGTCGCGGATCCGGGTGGCGGCGTGGACCGGACTCCCCCGGGCATGGTCTTCAGTCCGGGATCGGGGCTCAAGGCCGAGAAATCGCCCAGCGCCGCCGTGGAGGGTCCCTTGGTCCGGAGATCATCGGTGGAGGCGGACGGTTCCAGCGCCGGCATCAGCAAGGCAAAGTCCTGCGGCGTCATCCATCCCCCCAGAAACGGGGCGAATGGATTGTTGGCGGCGCTGCGGTCGTTCCGCTCGCGTTCGGCGGTGGCCGCCGGGCTTTCGGTGCGACCCTCGCTCGCATCCCTACCCTTTGGCGGCGGGTGACCGTCCTCCCACCGCCGATCTCCTTCCTGCTTCCGCCGATCCTGAGGCGACGCCTTCTCCTCCATGGCATCAACCAGCCAGTTGGAACCCGGCGTGGGCCCCGTGGGTTTCGTGGGAGTTGGTCGCGTCGGCGCCGCGTCCGCCCCGTTGTGCATTTTCGGAATCGCCAACCGGAGCGCGTCCTCTTTCGACTCGCCCCCGGCATTGCGCAGGGACTTGAGTGCATCGAAGTCCTTTCGTGCTTCCTCAATCGAGGGCGCCCGCTCACCTACCCGGGGCTCTGCGTCTGGTTTCGCGGGTGGGTTTTGAACTGCAGTCGGGTTTTTTGCCAGCGCCGAACCGTCGCCGGCGAGCGCACAGCACACGGTGACGGCAAGTCCAGCTGTGCGAATCCGGTTCAAGACTTGATGAAGATGCCCTTCATGTTCATTTCCAGCTGCTGCGGATTGGGCGAGAATTTCAGGGCGTCCTGCTTGTTAATGCGTCCGGCCTTCCAAAGCCGATAGATATCCCGGTTGAACGAGAAGGTCGCCGAGTCGGCGTTGCTTTCCAAGAGCCCTTGAATCTTCTCATTCTGGCCCTCCAGGATGAGGTTCTTGACGGTGGCGTCGGCGGTCAGGATCTCATTCGCCGGCACGCGACCCGTGCCTTCCGCCGTGGGAATGAGCTTCTGACAGACGAACCCCCGCAGCGAGCCCGAGATGGCGCGGCGCGCCTGGACCACCTCTTCCGCCGGAAAGAACTCGAAGAGGCGCGTCAGCGACTGCGCCACGGTGGCGGCGTGCATGGTCGAGAACACCAAATGCCCCGTTTCCGCTGCGGAGATCGCCGTCTCGAATGTTTCCCGATCGCGCATTTCCCCCACCAGGATGATGTCGGGGTTCTGGCGCAGCACGGCCTTGATCGCCATTTCGAAGGTGGGCACGTCGAGCCCAATCTCCCGCTGCTGGAAGAGCGAGCGATCGTCCTGAAAGGTGTACTCGATCGGGTCCTCGATGGTGACGATGTGTTTGTCGAGATTCTGGTTAATCCAGTTCAACATCGCCGCCATCGTCGAACTCTTGCCCGAGCCGGTTGCGCCACAGATCAGCAGGATGCCATCCTTCGCCTGCGCCAGCTTGATGAGCGCCTCTTCCGTCGATCCGAGACCAAGCTGTTCAAAGCTCGGCACTGAACTCTTGATGTGGCGCATGACGATGCTGACCAGTCCCCTCTGGTGAAACGCATTCACCCGAAAGCGTCCAATTCCCTCATAGGAATAGGCAAAATCGACCTGCCCCTCGTCTTCCCAGCGCGACCGGAACACCCTGGGCACATGTTCGCTCACAAAGGCATCCGCCTCCGGACACGTGATCGGATCCATGTCCACCGGCTTCAATCTTCCGGCGAGGCGCACGTAGCCGGGTTTGTTGGACTTGATGATCACGTCGCTGACCCCGCTGTCGACGGCGAGTTTCAGCAGGTCATTGATAATTTCGGTGTGGGGGGTAACGGCAACGGAGGTGGGCATGGCAAAAAAGCGTTGCCGATTCCTTATTTCGCCATGCTGTGTTCCGCAAGGCTTCATTGCCCGCTTCCATGCAACTTCGTCCCCTCACCGGTACCATCACCGCGCTCGTTACGCCGTTTCGCGACGGCCAAGTTTCGTACGCCGACTTCAAGCGGCTGGTCGCGTACCAAATCAAGGGTGGAATCAACGGACTGGTCCCCATGGGAACGACGGGCGAGTCCCCGACGCTCAATTACGAGGAACACATGGACGTGATCCGCTTCGTGATCGCCGAGGCCCGCGGCCGGGTGCCGGTCATCGCTGGTACCGGATCAAATTCCACGCACGAGGCAGTCGAGTTCACGCGCCTGGCGCACGACGCCAAGGCGGATGCGATGCTCGTCGTGGCACCTTATTACAACAAGCCGAGCCAGGAGGGACTCGTGCGCCATTTCTCCGCCGTTGCCGAGGCGACGGACAAGCCGATTATCCTCTATTCCATTCCCGGGCGTTGCGGCGTTGAAATCAGCATTGATACCATGGTCCGGCTGCGGGCGCGTTATAGCCACGTCGCGTGGATCAAGGAAGCGGGGGGCAGCGTCGACCGCGTGGATCAGATCAAGGAGGCGCTGGGCCGCGCCATCACCGTGCTGAGCGGGGACGACTCGTTGACCCTGCCGTTCATGGCCGTCGGGGCGGAAGGCGTGATCAGTGTTGCGTCGAATCTCTTCGTGCGCGAAGTGGGCCGGATGGTGAAGTACGCCCTCGCCAATGACTTTGCCCGCGCGCAGAAGGTCCACCGTCGGCTTTACCCGGTTTTCAAGGCCCTTTTTATCGAGCCCAACCCCGTCCCGATCAAGGTCGCGATGGTGCGGGCGGGCCTGATCGCAGACGCCAGCGTCCGCTCCCCTCTCTGCGAGATGTCGCCGGCCAACGCCCGCGTGCTCGAAAACGTCCTCGCTGCCCTCGCATGAACACCTCCCCCCCTCCCCTTTCGATCCTGATCCACGGTGCCAACGGCCGGATGGGACAGGCCGTCGCGGAGGCGGCGCAAAAGGCTGGACTCGCCCTCGCCGGGGCGGTCGATGTCGGCGACGATGTGGCCGCGTCCCTGACCGCGGCGGACGTGGTGATTGACTTCAGCGCCCACGGCGCGACGCGTGGGCTGATCGAATTGGCGATCGCCCAGCGCAAAGCCGTTGTCATTGGCACGACCGGGCACGCGCCCGACGAGAAAACCCAACTCCTGGCCCTCGCCTCCCAGCTGCCCTGCGTGTGGGCCGGAAATTTTTCCGTGGGCGTCAACCTGCTGTTTGCGCTGACCCGCCGGGCGGCTTCGGTCCTGGGTGCGGACTACGACGCCGAGGTCATCGAGATGCACCATCGATTCAAGAAGGACGCTCCCAGCGGAACCGCGGCGCGCCTGCTCGAGATCATTCTCGAGGAGCGCCAACTCACCAGCGCGGCGCTGCGCCATGGGCGCGAGGGTATCACCGGCGAGCGCACGGTGGCCGAGGTCGGGGTTCATTCCCTTCGTGGGGGCGATGTCGTGGGGGATCACACGGTGATGTTCGCCGCGTTGGGCGAACGCATCGAACTCACGCACAAGGCGAGCGATCGTGGGATCTTCGCCCGCGGCGCACTGCGGGCCGCCCAATGGGTGGTCAACCGTCCGCCCGGCGTCTATGACATGCAGGATGTGCTGGGATTGAAGTGAGGCATGATCACTTCAATCCAGGGCACCCTGACGTCGGCGACTCCGCTCCGCGCGATTGTTGAGGTCAACGGCTTTGGCTACGAGGTCAACGTACCGGTCACAACCGCGGAAAAGCTCCCGCAGGTGGGCGCGATGCTCAAGCTGCATACCCTGGTGATCTACCGGGAGGATGCGCAGACTCTCTACGGTTTTGCGACTCCCAGCGAGCGGGACTTCTTCCGTTTGATGATTGAGAACGTGACTGGAGTGGGCCCCAAGCTGGCCCTCACGATCATGAGTCGGCTCTCGCTGCCCTCGCTCGAGGGAGCCATCCGGGTGGGCGATATCGCGACCCTCGCCAAGTGCCCCGGGATCGGGAAAAAGACCGCGGAACGTCTCGTCGTCGAATTGCGCGCCAGGGTGGGCGGCGGGGAGTCATCCGCCGAGACGGACCCGGCCGCCACCGGTGGGTCAGGAACGCCACATCGGGATGCGGTTTCCGCGCTCTTGGCCCTTGGCTACAAGACCGCCGATGCCGATCAGGCGGTGCGTCGGGCGGCGCTGGCGTTGGGCGAAGCGGCGACGACTGAGGCCCTGATCAAGCGGGCGCTCAACGCGTAGGCCGAAACGCTGCTATTTGACGAACCGAAAGGCCGTCATCTCGACGGCGGCTTCCGCTGGAGCCCGGGTCCCAAGTTGGCGGCGGTCTGGGCGCAAGGTGGGGGGCGGCGCATCAAAACGAAGCTGGTCGAGTTGATTTCGCTCCTGAATCGACACGAGCTGAAAGTTGCGCATCCAGGCCAATTGGTCGTCAGGCGAAAGGCCGACCGTGATGACCGACGGGGATGGCCGAATGCCGGACAAGACGAGGGACTCGGTGACCAGGGTCACCTTCGATGCCTCGCCTGAATCTTGCCGATTGGCGACCGAAACCAACCCGCGTGCGAGGCTCTTCAAGCCGGGGTTCGGCACCAACCCCACGGGTTGGGCATTTCCCGGTGCGGAAGCTGCCACGCCGCCGGCGCTCTTTGCCGGCAACGCCACCCCATCGGGCCAGACAAAAACGAGGGTCACGCAGGCGGCGACCAAGGTGGCGGAAGCCGCGGCGACCAATTGCACCCGCGAACGGCGTCGAGCTGCCGCCGTGCCAAACGCAACGACTTTGCCGCCGGCGCCCGACTCCGCCGTCGCAACCTCGGTCTCCCGAAAGTCGGACGCCAGGATCATGCAGGCCTTCTGCATCCGGCAATACTCATGGTAAATGGCGCGCCGCGCCGCATCGCTCTGAACCTCCGCCTCAAGGCGGGACGCATCTGCGGCGCTGATCTCGTGGTCGAGATAGAGATTCAAGAGTTCGAGAAATTCTTCGTGTTTCATTTAAAATCCTCCCCTAACTTTGAGCGCAGGCTTTCGCGGGCGCGGGCAATGCGGCTCTTTACCGTTCCAACCGAAATTCCCAAAATTGCGGCGATTTCCTCGTAGGACATGTTCTTGACGTTGCGCAGGACGAGGATTTCCCGATGTTTCGCCGACAGTTTTTCCATCCCGGCTGCAATCCGGCTGACGAACTCCTGATTGACCGTGATATCGTCCGGCGACTCGACTTCGGCCGGGATGATGTCGGCCAGGGTCATGTCGTTCTCGCTGCTCAGCGGGGCATCGATGGACACGGAGAAGTCGCGTTTGCGCCGCCACCAATACCAATAACGGTTCCGGGCCAGATTGGTGGCAATTTGGTAAAGCCAGGTCGAAAAGGCCGAATCGCCCCGGAAATTTGCCAACCCCCGATGAGCGCGGATAAAGGCGTCCTGGGTGACTTCCTCGGCGTCTTGTTGGTTGCGAAGGAGTTGGTGGACCATCGCGTAAATCCGATCCCAGTAGCGGGTGACCATCTCGTCAAATGCGGACTGGTCTCCGCCCTTGAAGCGATCGACGAGCATCCGGTCGAGGGCAACCTCCTGTGCTTTGGCAGTCATACGTTCTGCCTCGCTCTGATGGGTATAGTGCTGAATTGTTCCCACGATTTGTCGCCTAATTCCCATCGATATGCGCCCGGTTGGCATTGGTCAATGGCCTGACGCTAAACCTCGGGGGAGAAATTTCTTGCAAACCTGCGACGTGGAAACCCATTTTCGGCCCTCCTTTGGAAACTGGGTCGATAGCTCAATGGTAGAGCAGCGTCCTTTTAAGTCGTTGGTTCTGGGTTCGAATCCCAGTCGACCCACCATCCAGAGCTCTTTCCCGACCAAAATATGAAACGCCTTGTCATCATCGAAGACCAAACTGCGATTCGCGAGATGCTGGTTGAGATTCTGCGGCTCGACGCGAATTACCAACTGGTGGGCGAAGCCGGTGATGGCCAGGCGGCGGTGCAATTGTGTCTCGAGGCCAGCCCGGACGTCTGTATCCTCGACGCGAAACTTCCCGGACTCAACGGGGTCGATATCCTGCGGCGGATCAGCAAGAAGCTCCCGCAGATGCGCGTGCTGGTGTTTTCCGGGCATGAGAACCCCGTGCTCGTCCGCGAAATGCTGGAGGCGGGAGCCCACGGCTTCGTCGAGAAGACGGCCGGGTTGTTCGAATTCAAGAAGGGCCTGGAAACGGTGGCCAACGGCGGCACGTATTTTGGGCCGGCCGTCGCCGCCCTGTTGCGAAATGTCGTGGCCAACCCGGCGACCAGCAACGCCCCTGATTTTCTCACCGACCGCGAACGCGAGATCCTCCAATTGGTGGCCGAAAGTCACAGCACCAAGGAAATCGCCGCCAAGCTCGGCATCAGCGTAAAGACCGTCGACAATCACCGGACGAACTTGATGCGGAAGCTAAATCTGCACGATGTCGCCAGCCTCACGCGGTATGCCCTCGAGGTGGGATTGATCGAACCGAAGAAATCGATCTGAGGAGCGGCGCTAAAAGCCTTGCCGCCCCCAGCGCCTTTGCGCCATTGCTCTCCCCACGCGTTCCGCTCAAATTCCATCTCATGAACCTCGCCTTGCCGAAACTTTCCCTTCTTGTCGCCAGCGCTGCACTGGTCCTTGCCGGATGCACAAAGAAACCGGATCGGCCCAATCCCACTTCCACCGTTCTCGGCCCGCAAACCGGGGGCCCAAGCATGGCGCCGGGACCCATGGATGCCTCGTTTGGCCAGAACACCACGGGATTGGTTGACCGGGGATCGGAATTTGATCCCAACGGGCACAATCGGACCGCCCTGCAAGCCCAGGCTGTCCTGTTTGATTTTGACAAGTCGGACATCAAGGCGGGCGAGCGGGATAAGTTGAAGGTCGCGAAAGAGTACTTGGACACCCATCCGACGCACCGTCTCCTGCTCGAGGGGCATTGCGACTGGCGGGGCACCGCCGAGTACAATCTCGGCCTCGGTGATCGCCGCGCGAACGCCACGCGTAAATACCTTCAATCGCTGGGCGTGCCCGTCGAGCGCCTGGAAACCCTCTCCAAGGGCAGCTTGGAGGCGGCCAAGAACGCCGATGAAGCCACGATGGCGAAAGACCGCCGGGTGGACCTGGTGGTGGTCAATCCCGCCGCCGCGGCACCCGCACCGCTTTAAGCCGGAAAACAAGATCTTCGGTTCACGCCGCGGAGAATATTCCGCGGCTTTTTCTTTTGGGCCGATAGGCCCAGGCGCAACTCCTTCCGCGGGATCCCGCCGCCCCGGCCCCGCCTGTTAACGCGGCGAACCGGCCAGCGCGACCAGGATGCGCCGGGTGGTTTCGATTCCCTTCTTCATCACGTCGAGATTGAAGCTCTCGTTCGGTGCATGCAGGTTGTCCTCCGGCAGGAAGAGGCCGAACATCACCGAATCGAGGCCCGTCACGCGTTTGATGTCGGCGATGATGGGCACACTGCCGCCTTCGCGGAGATAGAGCGGTGGTCGTCCCCAGACCTCGGTGACCGCAGTCTCCGCCGCCTGAAACGCCCGGGCGAGGATCGGCGATTGATCTTGCGGGGTGTTGGCGCGGCCTGGCGGCACCACCACGTAGGGGTCGCCCTTATGCTGGTCCACAAACTCCACCTTTATGCCGCGCGGGGTTCGGGCCCGGATCGCTGCCGTCACGATCGCCTTGATTCGATCCGGTTCCTGGTTGGGCACGAGCCGACAACTGATCTTGGCGAACGCCCGACTCGGGATCACGGTCTTGGTCCCCTCCCCCTGATAACCTCCCCCGATACCGTTGAACTCCAGGGTCGGCAGGAAGCGGATCGCTTCAAAGGGCGAATATCCCGGAGGGCTGTGAAACGCTTCGATCCCGAGAAACGAGGCGTAGGCGGCTTCGTCGGCGCCGAGTTTCCGGAGTTCCTCCCGCTCCCACGGATGCACGTCCAGGACCGCATCGTAAAAGCCCGGTACATTTACCCGTCCGTCCGGCGTGTGAAGTGTCGCCAAGATCTCCGCCAGCGCCTGAATCGGATTGCGCAGCGCGCCCCCGTGCAGCCCGGAATGCAAATCCCCTTTCGCGCCGGTGAGGTGAACATCGAGCAGTGCCAAACCCCGCAGGCCGCACGTCAGCACCACCTGCTGCTCGTTGGGCAGGGCGGTGTCGGACAGGTACACGAAATCCGCCGTGCGCAAGCGATCCGCGTACTGTTCCAAGAATCCCGGAAAACTGGGACTCCCCATCTCCTCTTCTCCCTCGATGAGAAAGGTGATCCGCAAGGGCAGCTTCGGGTCCGCTTCCAGCGCGGCCGCCACCGCGGCGATGTTCGTGAGCAACGGTCCCTTGTTGTCGGCAGCCCCCCGCCCGTAAATTCGATTGCCCACGATCGTGGGTTCAAACGGCGGCGTTTTCCAAAGTTCCAGCGGGTCGGCCGGCTGCACATCGTAATGCCCGTAGATGATCACGTGCGGCCAGGTGGCGTCGCCGCCGCGCTGGGCCAGGATGATCGGGTGGAGCTTGGTGGCCACAACTTCGACCGCGAAGCCCAGCGAGGACAGGAGCGTCGACACAAACTCCTGGGCCCCCTTCATGCCGGCCCGCGCTTTCGAGTCGGCCGAGACGCTGGGATGGCGGATGAACTCCTTCAGCTTTTCAATGGGATCAAACATTCGGATACCGTGACGCAAATCGACCGCCGGCGCCAATGGGAAAACGCCGGGCGGAAAAATTCGTTCCGGCCCCGCCCCGGCCGGATCAGGCGCCAGGCGGGATCCGGTGTTGATCGTAGATCGGCACGACCTGCGGCATCAGCGCGCGCAAGTCGGTGATCCGCTTGTCGTCGGCGGGATGCGTGGAGAACAGTTGGTCCAAACCGCCCGGCGCGGTGTCCGCGCCCGCCTTCTGCGCGACCATTTTCTGCCAGAAAGTGATGGCCGCGCGTGGATCATAGCCGGCGCGGGCCGCATAGATCGCGCCCATGCGATCGGCTTCGCTTTCATTCCGGCGGGATTGCGGCAGGACGCGCAGCAAGGTGGTCCCCCCGCCATAGGCCACCTCGAACGTCTGCCGTAGGCGTTCGTCTTCGGAACTCGCCTCCACTACCGCGCTGCCGATGGCGCCGAGGCCGGCGATCACCATCGCCTCCGACATTCGCTCCGCGCCGTGACGCGCGACCACGTGGCCGATCTCGTGGCCAATCACACTCGCCAGTTCCGCGTCATTCTCGGCCAGCTGCATCAGGCCCGTGTAGACGCCGACCTTCCCGCCGGGCAGCGCGAACGCGTTGAGCTGCTTCGACTCAAACACCACAAACTCCCACTTCGCTCCGGGCAATTCGTCCCCCACCGCCTGCGCGATGCGCTGGCCAATCCGCAGGAGGCGGGCGTTCCCCGCCGGATCCGCCGAGACTTTTTCCTTCTGACGAATTTCCTGGAATGACTGGGTGCCGAGCGTTGCCTCCTCCCCGCTGGACAATAGGACCAGGGATTTTCGGCCTGTGACCGGATTCGTATAACACCCCGGCAGCAACAGCAGGATGGTCAGGGCCAGCGCGGGAACCAGAATTCGTTTCATGATCGGAGGAGGAAGCTTGAATGCAATCGAGGCAGAACCACGGTTTCGACGCCCCGCCTCAATGTTTGAAGTGGCGGCTGCCGGTGAAGACCATGGCCATGCCCCGGGCATCGGCGGCCGCGATCACCTCGTTGTCCCGCATGGCGCCGCCCGGTTGGATGGCGGCCGTGGCTCCCGCGTCGGCGGCCGCCAGCAGGCCATCGGCAAAGGGAAACAAGGCCTCACTCGCCACTACCGACCCGCGCAGGTCGAGCCCGGCTTCGCCGGCTTTCCACACGGCGATGCGCGAACTGTCGACCCGGGCCATCTGCCCGGCGCCAACCCCGAGCGTCTGTTCGCCGCGGCAATAGACGATGGAGTTCGACTTCACGTGCTTGCCGACCTTCCAGCCGAACATCAGTGCATTCCACTCTTCCGGCGTCGGCTCGCGTTGGGTGACGACCTTGAATTCCCGCACTGCACCCAGGGTCCGGTCGCGGTCCTGCACCAGCACGCCGCCCACGACGGAACGGAGTTCCTGCAACGCGTCGGCGCCGAGTCCGCTCTTCGCCACCATGAGGCGCAGGTTCTTCTTTCGGGCCAGAATTGTCATCGCCTCGTCGCTGAAGCGCGGGGCAATGATCACTTCGGTAAAGATCTCGGCGATGGCCTGCGCGAGCGCGCCGTCAAGCGTCTGGTTGACAATCACGATCCCGCCAAACGGCGCCTGCCGATCCGTGGCGTACGCCCGGTCCCACGCCTCCTTCAGTGAGTCGGCACTGGCCACCCCGCAGGGATTCGTGTGCTTGAGGATCGCCACCGTGGGGCGCTCGAATTCGCCGATCAGGTACGTCGCCGCGGTGATATCGAGGATGTTATTGTAGGAAAGTTCCTTCCCCTGCAGTTGCGCGAAATGATCGTGAAAGGTTCCGTAAAGCGCCGCCTTTTGGTGCGGATTCTCGCCGTACCGCAGCGCCTGGGCTTTCTTCCACGACAGCGTCAGGGTCGCGGGAAACCCGCTGAGAGCCTCCAAATCCGGGGCTTCGGCCTGGGCCTCCAGATAGCGGGCGATGGCGGCATCGTAGGCCGCGGTGCGCTGAAAGACTTGCAACGCCAGGCGGCGCCGCAGCGCGGCAAGATTCGCCGGGGCCGCCGCCTCCCCGGCCAGGGCCGCCAACACCGCCTCATAGTCGTCGGGATCGCAGACGACGGTCACGCTGTCATGGTTCTTGGCCGCGCTGCGCAGCATCGAGGGTCCGCCGATGTCGATATTCTCGATGGCGTCTTCAAACTCCACGCCGGGCTTGGCCACGGTCGCCTCGAAGGGATAGAGGTTCACGACGACCAGGTCGATGAGCGCGATGCCGTTCGCCACGGCTTGGGCGAGATGCGCGGCCTTGTCCCGGCGGCAAAGCAGGCCACCGTGGATTTTCGGATGCAGCGTCTTCACCCGGCCCTCCATGATTTCAGGAAACCCCGTATGCTGGCTGACCTCGGTGACCGGCAGGCCGTGCTCGGCGAGGAGCTTGGCCGTCCCCCCGGTGGACAGGAGCGTGAAGCCGAGCTGGCGGTTGAGTGTCGTGGCGAATCCGACAATTCCCCGCTTGTCGGAGACGGATAATAAGGCGAACTTGGGCATGACCCGCGATTGATGTTTTGCCCCGCCCCGGGCAGCAAGCGCGAAACCGAATCACCATGCCGCTTGCTGATTGGCCTATCCCGGCTCTTTTTGCCCGGTGTCCAGCTCCCGCGAACTGCCCGGCCTCACCGCCCGTCTCGACAAGCTCTGCTACCATCATGGCGGCGCCAGCCTGCCCGCGGACAAGCCCCATGCCTTCGTCTATTTTGTGACGATCCGCAATTCCACCGATCACACGGTCACCCTGCTCGGGCGCAAATGGGTGGTGCAGCATGGGGACGGGACGCACCTTGTCATTGAAGGCGAAAAGATTGTCGGTGAGGCGCCTCGCCTCGCGCCCGGCGAAGAATTCTCCTACAACAGCTATCACGTGACGGGCGTCGACGCCTGGGCCCAGGGCAGCTTTCACGGGGTGGACGAAATGGGGAATCGCATCCATGTGATCCTGCCGCCGTTCGAAATGAACATTCCTCGCGGGTAGCCCTCCGGGCCCGCCGCGGTTCGGGGGGCCAAACTTAGTTCTCGTTTCCACCGGCCTTTTTGCTCTTTCTGCCCCTGCATGAAGCTCACAGACTTGAACCGCGACGGCGGAATCGGCGCCAATTCGCTGTTCATCCAGCTCGGCGATCTCAACCTCCTCGTCGACTGCGGACTGAACCCCAAGCGGGTTGGGCGGATCGCCTCACCCGACTTCAAGCCGCTCCGCGGCCTGACCTTGGATCTCATCATCATCACGCACTGTCATCTGGATCACATTGGCAGCCTGCCGGTCATCATGAAGGAGCATCCGAACACCCCGGTCATCATGACGACATCGAGTCGCATGTTGATCGAGCGTATGCTGCACAACTCGGCCAATGTGATGGTCCGCCAGAAAGAGGACCAAAACATCCCCGACTACCCCCTGTTCACCCACGAGGACATCGATCGCTGCGGTCGGCGGCTCACCGGACTGCCCTTTGGGCACGGCAAGCATTTCCGCGGCGCCCGGGATGAGATCGAGATCATCCTCCATCCGGCCGGTCATGTGGCCGGCGCCGCCGGGGTGGAAATTCGCCACAAACATCGGCACCTGTTCTTCACGGGCGACGTCCTCTTTGAAAACCAGCGCACGCTCGCCGGGGCCAAGTTTCCCTCCGGCCATTTTGACACCCTCGTCATGGAGACGACCCGGGGAACGACCGAGCGTCCGGCCGGGAAGGAGCGCATCAACGAGGTCAATCGTTTGATTACGTCGATCAACGACACCATCCAGCGCGGCGGCTCCATGCTGCTGCCCGTGTTTGCCCTGGGCCGCATGCAGGAGGTTTTTTCCGTGCTGCATGATGCGCGGAAATTCGGCCGCCTCGTCGAGTGCCCGATCTACACCGGCGGCCTGGGGGTCGATCTGTCGGACTATTTCGATGAGATCGCGCGCAAGACCAAGCACGTGCAGTTTAACCGGAGCATCCTGAAGGACCTGAAGGTGAAGCCGACGCCGCGCCAGCTCAAGGCGGGCGAGGATCCAGGCCAGAATGCCCTCTACATCGTGAGCTCGGGCATGATGGTCGAGCGCACCCCCAGCTACACCCTCGCCTCCGGCCTGGTGGGGAATGCGCGCAATACCATCGGTTTTGTCGGTTATTGTGATCCCGACACCCCGGGCGGCCACCTCCTCGCGAAGCATCCCGGCGACGAGTTCCTCTTTGCGGCCGCCAACGTCAAGGCCAAGGTCAAGGCGCGGATCGAACGGTTTGAGCTCAGCGGGCACGCGGACCGGGAGGAACTGGTGGAATTCGCAGTGCAATCCTCCGCCCGCAGCGTGGTGCTCACCCATGGGGATCCTCCCGCCCGGGCCTGGTTTGCGCAGCAACTTGCCACGAAAATGCCAAAGGCAACCGTGCTGGATCCGACTCCGCTGCAGACGTACCAGGTTTGAGCCCCTGGCGTTCCCCCGGGCTGCGCCGCGTCAGGGTTTCTTCGGCTCGCGCAGGACGAGGCGGTCTTTTTCCGGGCCGTCGCTCCGCCCCCCTGAAGGCTGGTCGCGGGCCGCGCCGCCGCGCCGGCTGCGCGCCTTCGTGCCATCGCTGTAGTAGGCGTAGTTGGCCGTGTAGTAGCCGTAGTCTCCGCCCTCATTTTGCGGCACCTGGTTGAGCACGACCCCGATCAACGGAGTCTTGCGATCCTCCACGATCTGCTGCGCCCGCAGGACCATACTCTGGGGATTGCGGCGGTGTTGGATGAGCAGGACCGCCCCATCCACCACGCTGATCAGGACGCTGGCATCGCTGACGCCGATAATCGGAGGGGAATCGAAGACGATCTTGTCGTAGCTGCCCTTGAGGGTCGTGATGAGTTCGCGCAGCCGGTTGCCATAAACCAGGCTGAGGGTGAATCCCGGCACGCTCCCGCTGGGGATAAAATCGAGTCCCGGGGCCGCTGCCTTCTGGATCACCTCGTCGAGTGTCTTTTGACCCAACAGCAATTCGCTCAACCCGGGTTCCTTCGGGCAGCCGGCGAGCCGATGCTGGGTGGGGCGGCGCAGGTCCGAGTCGATCAGGATTACGCGTTCCCCCGCCTCCCCCATCAACCGCGCCAGACGGTGCAGGGTGGTCGACTTCCCCTCGCCCGGTCCGGCCGAGAAAATAACCAGGGCATGGGCCTGCCGCGCGGGGAGGGTGAGATTCAGATTGGTGTGCAGCACTCGGAACGGTTCGGACTCGGCGGGATCATCCGAGTCCCGCTCCATGCCGCCGCGGGAAAAGGGAATGACGCCCAGGACGGGCAGGCGCAGGCGGCTCTCGACATCGGCGACGGTGCGGAAACTCGTGTCGAAGTACTCCAGGAGCACCGCCATGCCGACGGCAAACACTCCGCCAAAGAGAAAGGCAAAAGTGGTATTGAGCATCCAGTTCGGCCGACTCGGCGTCCGGGCCGCCTCGGCGGTGTTGAGGATCTCAATCGTCTTCTTGGGGACCTGAAAATCGATTTCGCGCTGCCGCAGGGTGAGCTTGAGGGTAGTATGCAGCCGCTGCTCGTCCTCCAGCTTCTGCGCCGCTTCCTCGAAGGGACGCATGCGCTCCCGCGCGGAGAGGATTTGGTCGATCTTGGCCTGGCCCAATTGGCTCTTGAGCTCGGCCACCCGGGCCTCCGCCTCCTTGTAGGCAATCTCCAATGAACTCTCGTAGCCCTGGAGTTGCGCGTCGAGTTGCTCCTTGATTTTGGCGCGGGCGTCGACGGCCGAGATGAGATCGGGATGAGCCTCACCCAGCCGGGGCTTGAGTTGGGTCACCTTCTGGTCCGCGACGAGATACGCCTGCAGCAGGTTCTGGATGTTCTGGTCGGGGATGAGCTCGGAATTGACGAGACTGATCCGTTCGGACGGCGCGATCGACTTGAAGCGTTCCCACCGTGTCTTCCGCCCAATGGCGTCGACACTCAGCGCGATCAGCGTGTTTTGCATCTGCCGCAGGGTCTCGATCTCCATGTCGGAGTAGCGCGCGTTGAGATCGACGCCGGAGATGTTGAGATCCTTGCGCAGCTTCTCCACGGCATCGCGCTGGCGGGAAACGACCTCCTCCTGGGCGATCAATTCCTTGCGCAGGTGCGCCAGGCCCTCGCTTTGGTCCGACGTGGCGAGGGCGATCCGATCCGCCGAATAGGTCCGGGCGATTTCGTTGGCAATATCCGCCGCCAGTTGGGGGTCCTGGGCAAAGACGTTGATTTCGATCAGCGACGAACTGCGTTGCGACTCGATGCGGAGCATCTTGTCGACCAGATAGCGGTACGTGACGGCCGAAGGCAGCGCCGTGCCCGCCCCCAGCAACGGCGCGAGCCGCGCATTGAGCCCCAGGCGTTCAATCACCGGATAGAGCACCTTCTCCGCCTGCATGATCTTGAATTGATCCTGCAGAAAATACGGGTCGTAGCTATTGCTGCTCTGGGCCTGGAACAGCTTGACCTCCCCTTCCGGCTTCTCGACCCGGACCTTGGTCGTGGCGAGGTACCAGCGCGGCAGGAAGGCGGTGACGGCGAGCGTCGTTACAACGACGAGGGAGAGAATGAGGGCGATGAGCGCCTTGCGCAGGCGCAGGATCTGCAGGAAATCAGCCAGCGACGCGGTCTCCTTGCTGCCATGAGGGTTGGCCATGAACAATCGGCGCGGCGGGTCCGCTCAAAAGGCATAAACCGCACTCAAGCCCACCCGCGTGCGTTGCAGCTTGCGGGTGACATCATCCGAGCGGACGCGGTCGTAATCAAAATTGGTGGAAATCGTCCAGTTCTTGTTCGGGAGATAGCTCAGGGCCACCCCGCCGCGCACCGAGTTCTCGTCGACGTTGGCCTGACCCCGGCGCCCCTGCAGGGTGGCGGGTTCGTAGTTCAGCGACGCCGACCCCACGATCAGCGCGGTGATTGAATGCTGAATGCTGGCAAACGCCCGGTAGACCTTCGTGTCGTTGAAGCGCACCGTGTCGGACGTCTCCTCGATGGTGTAACCAAAGCCGCCGAGCAGAAACGATTTTTCGGCGTAATTGTATTTCGCGGAAAATTCGGCATACGGCGCGGTGGTGTTGCGTTCGGCCTCACGCTTGCGCCACTCCAGGCCGAGGCGCCCGCTCAGGGACAGTTTGCGGGCGACGTCGTAATCCACTCCCCCCATCAGATATTCCGACGCCTTGTTCTTTACCTCCCCCTGCTTGGAATAATACACGTCCTGGTGGCGATATTCCGCGACCGCCTTGACCTCGGGCAGGACGGCATAGTCGGCCGCCAAACCATAAAGATTTTCAATGCGATCGAGGTTTCGGCCCAACGCGCCCTCGCGGAACTTATAGTAGGCGGACCGAACCTTGGCGGTGAGCGCGGCCTTGGCGGTGATCGGCGTTTCCAGCCGTCCGTCCACCTGGTTGCGGGTGAAGGACTGGTCGGTGTTGAGTTTCACCCCCGCGAGCAGCGACTCCGGGTTGCGGGTGATCAGCAGGGACTCGTTGACGTCGACGGTGGTCGTCTTCGTAAAGGCATGGGCAATGCGCAAGGTCGCATCGTGGCTGTCGAGCAGCTTGTCGCCGGGCCGATTGTCGAAGCGGTCCAGGGTCAGGCCGTAGGCGGCCGAGAGAAACGTCTGATCGGTCACGGAGGTGTTGTAGGCCGCGTGGGGCGCGAAGGTCCAAATCGTACTGCTGACCGCGTTGCTCGCGGCGCCGAAAAGATTATCGTCGTGGGTGAGGCCCGCCTTCGCCGAGATCGTGAGGACCTTGCCCTGATCCTGTTCCGGAATGGGAGCATACACCCCTTGCATGGGCAGCGCGGTGGCTAGAGCACCGATGATAGAAGCGCGAAGAAAGGGGGACATCAATTGCCTGGATAATCTGGGTTGGACGGTATGCGCAGGGAAAGGGTGAGATCAATTAATTTCCCCGCACCGGTGGCAGGGCCGGGTTCAATAGCACGAAGAGGTTTTCCGCCAGCTTTTGCGGCGAGGCGAGCGGAAACTCCCGGGGCAGCGCGCCCGTGAGCAGTCCGGCGTAAATCCCCCCCCACTCGCCGAAGCGGTCGGGCAAGGCGCTCAAGGCGCCCGGCAGGATCGGTCGGGCGTTCAACTCGCTGAAGAAAGGCCGATCCAACGTGCGGGGTGTCAGCAACAATTCGCCGACCGGCTGCAGCAGGGTGATGGCATAGAAGTCCCGCAAGCGCGGCGGTTGGGACCAGGCGCGTTCCTGTCCGTACCACGCCACCCCCGCGGGCACATCCGCCATCAGGCCGAAGGATGCCGTGGCCTCCCGGCGCTTGAGTTCCTGCCGCATGCCCTGGAAAAGCGACGGGAAGTAAGGCGGATACTGGAAATGCAGCCGGCGCGGCTCCATGGCGCTGTGCAGGAGCGGCAAGGCCTGGATGCAGAGCAAGGTGGTGACCGCGGCGCGAGGCCAGGCCGCCAGGCGGGCGTTGCTGCCCAGCAACACCTGAAAGAACCCGGCCCCGAAGACGATCAGGAGCGGCGCGAGCCACACCGCGACCGGCCTTTCCGACTCCCCTGAATTCAGGGTCGCCTGGGCAAGAAGCGCCACTCCCAGCGACGCCGTGAAGACCCAGCGGAGGCGGTTGACCTGCGCATCGCGAAACGAGTAGAGCCAGCCAGCCACGAAGAAGGCGGTAAACCACATCGCCCCACCCGACCACAGGCGCGAGCGTAGGTTCTCCTGAATCGCCGTCAGCGTCTTGTTGCCGAGTTTCTTCAGATCAATCTCGGGCGGAATCGCGGAGAGCGTCGACCGCATCGTCGCCGGCTCGGCGGTCGGGTCGCCAAACTTCAACGCGACATTGTAACGAGCCAGGGCCACCGGATGTCCCGTCCACGCCACGTTGCGCACCATCCAGGGTGCGGTCACCAGCAGGAACCCCGCGGTGACGCCGGCGGCCACCCGCCAGCGCGGCCCGCCCTGAAATCGGGTCAGAGCATAAGCCAAGGCCACCACGACGAGCGCACCCGCCGAGTACTCCGCGAGAAACAGCAGCCCGCACCCAAGGCCAAGGAGCGCCGACCACAGGCCGAGGCGAGAGCCAGTCGCCGGGGAATCCGCCCCGGCCTCAAGGCGGTGCCAGGCCAGGAAGGCGAGCACCGCCAGCACCATCAGCAGCGGCGTGCCATTGACGGCCACGGTGGCCTGCCAGATCGGCACCGAGAGGAGCACCGCTCCGGCAGCCAGAATGCCAACCAAGGGCTCGAAGAGCCGGCGGCCCAGCACGAATGTCAGCCAGGCGGTGACCCAGAGCAGAAAAAGATTCAAGGCCAGGAGCACATAGTCGGGCGCAAAGCCTTCCGGCGGCACCGGGGCGGCGGCAAACCAGGCTTCGCGCGCGCCGGCGGGCAGCAACCGCAGGGTCCCGGCGATCACGACCGAATACAGCGGTGCGTGGTGCAATTCGGGATACGGTTGGTGCGGGTCGAAGCGCACTCCGCGGGTCGCGAGCACCGCGGCTGTCTGGGGATAATTGACCTTCGTTGTGAAACCCTCCCCGCGCGACAATTGGCGGCCCACGTCCGCCTGGATCAGGGTCGATTCGGACACCGGGCCGTGAAACTGCGTCCACGCGACCCGGAGGGAAAGAACGAGACATACCGTCAACACGGCCGCCAGGCGCAACCAGCGGGCCCCCGGGCCAAGCTCAAGCCAGTGGATGATCTCCTGGGCGCTGCGGGGCCGGCTCATGGGGTGGAGATCGCGGTGCCGCGGCCGTCCGGCCGCACCGGATTCGGCCCGCGTTTCGCGCCCCGCCCGCCGCGGTTTCTCCCAACGCTCATCGGTCGAGCACGTCGAGTTCCGGCCATTGCGCAATCTTGCGGTGCAGGGTGCGCCGACTCACCCCCATCAAGGCGGCCGCCTTGGTGCGGTTGCCCCGCGACTTCAGGAGCGCTTCCCGCAAAAGGTGTTTCTCGTTCTCCTCGACCGACAGCGACGGGGAGGCGGGGGGCGGCACCGTCCCCGCGTGCCCTTCCGACCGCTCCGGCTGGCCGCCTGCCGCGGGCGGCGCGGACGTTCGGAATTTGGCCTCGAGATCGTACTCCGTCAGGGCGCCCCCGCGGCGCAGCACGACGGCGTTTTCGCAGAAATTGCGCAATTCGCGGATGTTTCCGGGCCAGGCGTACGCCTGCAGCGTGCGCAAAGCCCCGGCTTCGACGGTCAGTGGCGGCACGCTGTTCTCCTCCGAAAAGTGCCGGATGAAATGGGCGAGCAGCAGCGGGATGTCGCCGGGACGGTCGCGCAACGGCGGCATCATCAGCCGCACCACGTTGATCCGGAAAAACAGGTCCTCCCGGAATTTTCCGGTGCGCACCAGGTGTTCAAGGTTGCGGTTCGTCGCCGCCACGAGGCGCACATCGAGTTCGATCGGCTTGGACCCCCCGACCCGTTCCACCGCCTTCGTTTCGAGAAAGCGCAGCAATTTCACCTGGGTCGACTGCGAGATTTCCCCGATCTCATCAAGGAAGAGGGTGCCACCGTCGGCCGACTCGAACCGGCCGACCCGCCGTTCCGTCGCTCCGGTGAAGGAGCCGCGCTCGTGCCCGAACAACTCGCTCTCCAGCAGGTTTTCGGAAAGCGCCGCGCAATGGACGGCGACGAAGGCGCCGCGCAAACGCGGGCTCGCCTGGTGGATGGCCTGCGCAATCAACTCCTTGCCCGTACCCGACTCGCCCTCGATCAGAATCGTGGCGCGGGAGGGCGCGACGAGTTTCATCTTGTCGATGACCGCCTTCAGTTGAAGGGAGGTGCCGATGATGCCCTCGAGTTTGAACTTCTCGTCGAGTCTTTCATGGAGTTGCTGCACCTCGACCTCGAGGGTCTTGGTCTTGAGGGCCCGCTGAATCAGCACCTCGAGGCGCTCGAGGTTGACGGGCTTCGTGAGGAAATCCACCGCCCCGCGCTTCATCGCCTCCACGGCCGTCTCAATGTTACCGTAGGCCGTCATCATGAGCACGGCGGGCCGTTGCGGCAGGGCCAGCGCCTTGTCGATGACCTTCAATCCGGACTTCCCCGGCATCCGCAAGTCCGAGACGACCACGTCGAAGGGCTGCGCGTCGAGGAGGTTGAAGGCTTCGTCGGCGTTGGCTGCGACCGTGACGTCGTAATTCTCCGCCAGCACCTGTTGCAGCCCATCACGGGTGTGTTTCTCGTCGTCGACGATCAGCACGCTTGGAACCATGCGGCTATGAATCGCGGCGGCGGAAGTCGGGTCAACGGGAAACCGCCGGGGTCGGGCCGGCGGGCCGGCGCCCGCGGTCGCCGGCTCAGGGCAGCCAGGGATACTTGGGCGCGTCCGGCGGGCGTTTTTCCCGCTGCGCGGTCATGAACTCCTTGGCCTCGTCGCTCATGTAATAGAGCATCGTGGCGTTGCCGGCGAGTTCCTGGATGCCCGCCTGGCCGTCGAGCTCGGCATTGAAGGCGCTCTTGAGCAGGCGAATGGCGAGCGGGCTCTTGCCCAGGATCTCTTGGGCCCATTTCACCCCTTCGGCTTCGAGGTCGGCGATCGGAACGACGGCGTTGACGAGTCCCATTTGCAGGGCCTGCTGGGCGTCATATTGGCGGCAAAGAAACCAGATTTCACGGGCTTTCTTCTGCCCGACCACCCGGGCGAGGTAACTCGATCCAAATCCCCCGTCGAAGCTCCCCATCTTCGGCCCCACTTGTCCGAAGAGCGCATTGTCCGCCGCGATACTGAGATCACAGACAACGTGCAGCACATGCCCGCCGCCGATGGCATAGCCCGCGACCAGCGCAATCACCACCTTGGGCATCGAGCGGATGAGTTTTTGCAGATCGAGCACGTTGAGTCGGGGCACCCCGGCTGCGTCGATATAGCCCGCGTGGCCACGGACGCTCTGGTCGCCCCCCGCGCAGAACGCATACTTGCCGTCCGTGTGCGGTCCCGCCCCGGTCAGAAGCACGACGCCAATCTTCGGGTCCTCCCGGGCATCGGAAAACGCATCGAACATCTCGGAGACCGTCAGCGGTCGGAAGGCGTTGCGCTTGGCCGGCCGGTTGATGGTCACGCGGGCGATGCCTCCCGCCTTGTGATAGAGAATGTCGGTGTAGGTCTTGGCGACCCGCCAGTTGGGACTCATGGCGGGGAACGTTGAGGGCTTTGTCCCCGCTTGTCCAACTGTTGACGGGGCCGTCGCCGGCGTACCCAGCGCGGGGCGCAAGCTGGTCCCGGCGGGCGCATGAAACAGCTTGGACTTCTCGCACGGCTGCTGGACACTGCCGCCCATTAATGAGCAATCCGACACCTGCGCACCCGCGAACCAGCGTCCAAATGGCACTGGGCCTGGGCGCGCTTGGGGTGGTGTTCGGCGACATTGGCACGAGCCCACTGTACACCATCCGCGAGTGCCTCTCCGCGCTGCCGCCGGCCGAACACAAGGTCGCGGTCCTGGGGGTGCTTTCGCTCGTGGCCTGGTCGCTCATCCTGGTGGTGAGCGTCAAGTACACGCTGTTTGTCCTCCGCGCCGACAATCGGGGTGAGGGAGGGATCTTTGCCCTCCTCTCGCTGGGCCGTCTGGAGCGCAGCACGCGGGTCGGGCTCAACGCCGGGACCCTGCTCGTACTGGTGGGGGCCGCGATGTTGTGTGGGGAGGCCGTGATTACCCCGGCGATCACCGTCCTCAGCGCGGTCGAGGGCATCAAGATCGTCTGGTCGGGCGTGGATTTTCTGGTCGTGCCTCTGGCCTGCGTGATTCTGGCCGGATTGTTCGCGTTCCAGTATCGTGGGACGAAGTTCATTGGCGGGGTCTTCGGGCCCGTGATGTTGGTCTGGTTCGCGGTGCTCGGAACGCTGGGGCTCTGGCGGGTGTGGGAAAATCCCACGGTCCTGCAGGCGCTCAATCCCCTGCTTGGCCTCCATCTCATCACTTCGCATCCCAAGGAGGCATCCATTCTGCTCGGGGCGGTGGTGCTGGCGTTCACCGGCGTGGAGGCCCTGTACGCCGACATGGGGCATTTCGGACGCCGGGCGATCGTGGGAGCATGGTACGGTGTCGTCCTGCCGGGCCTGACCCTCAATTATTTTGGCCAGGGCGCCTACTTTCTCTCGGGTCGCGGCTCCGCCGAGAATCCGTTCCTGGCGATCGCTCCCGACGGCCCGATCCGGTACGCCCTGCTCGGGCTGTCAGTCCTGGCCGCAATCATTGCCAGTCAGGCCCTGATCTCGGGCGCCTATTCCCTGGTCCGTCAGGCGATCCAGCTGGGCTTTTTCCCTCGCCTGGCGGTGATCCACACCAATCCCGATCAACGTGGCCAGATTTACCTCCCGCTCGTCAACATCGCCCTCGCCCTGGGCTCGATCGCCACGGTGTTCGCCTTCAAGTCGAGTTCGGCCCTGGCCGCCGCCTACGGCATCGCCGTCACCGGTACGATGATCGTGACCTCCCTCGCCCTGTATTTTGTAATGCGCCGCGCCTGGAATTGGCCGGCTTGGCGGGCCACTGCGGTCTGTGGCGCCTTTCTCGCGCTCGACGTCGTTTTCTTCGCCTCCAACCTGCACAAATTCCGCGACGGCGGCTGGCTGCCCATCTTCATCGCGACCGGCCTCCTCGCCATCATGGTGACATGGAAGATGGGCAAATCGGAAATCTTCCGTCGGATCTACGCCAATGGGATCACGGAGGACGAACTCTGCAAAATTGCCTCCAGCAAACACATCGTTCGTGTCCGGGGCACCGGGGTGTTCATGGCGGGCAATCCGACCGGCACGCCCCTGGTTTTGCTCCATCACGTCAAGGCCAACAAGGTGCTGCACGAGACTGTCGTGCTGCTCAGTATCATCACTGAGGAGGTCCCCTTTGTCGCCACCGAGGAGCGACTCGAGGTGCGTGAGATCGGCGAGGGCATCTGGCGCGCCCTCGGGCGGTACGGCTACATGGAGTCACCGGATGTGACGACCCTGATTGAAAGCATCCGGGATCGCGGCGTGCCTCTGAAGCCATCGGAGGCGACCTATTACTTCAACCGCGAGATGATCATCGCGGGCGGAGACGCGCGGATGTGGGAATGGCAGAAGCATTTCTACGGCTTCCTCAGCCGCAACGCCCGCCAGGCGCGGGATTACTACCGCCTGCCGCCGATGCAGATCATCGAGGTGGGCCTGCCGATCCAACTGTAGCCGCCTGGGCTCCCGCGGGGTCGCGTTGAGCGGATCAGGTCGCGCCCCCGCGTCACCCGAGCGCCGCGGCGATTTCCGCGAACCACTGCTTTCGCCTCGCGGCATCGCGCTTTCGGTCCGTGGCGATCTCGAGCAGCCGGATGCCGCTAGTCGGCAGCACCGAAACCAAGCCGACCAGTTGGTCCCAGTCGCGCACCGCCACATGCTCCACGCCATGCGCCGCGGCGAGGGCGGCGAAGTCGACTTCCTGGGGCGTGGCAAAGAACTCCTCAAAGGGCGGCTCGTGCTGCGCGATCGGCAGATGTTCAAAGATCCCTCCGCCCCGGTTGTTGATCAGGATCACCGTGAGGGAGCCGCGAAATTTCGCCCGCAACAACAGGCCGCCGGCATCGTGCAGCAAGGCGAGGTCGCCCGTCAACAGCACCCCCGGCTGGGTCGCGCCGTGCGCCACCCCCAACGCGGTGGACAGGGTGCCGTCGATGCCGTTGGCCCCGCGATTGCAGAACGGATGGATCGCCCGATCTCCGGGCGGGGTGACGTATTCGACGTCGCGCACCGGCATCGAACTCGCGATGAAAAACGGGGTGCCCCGGGGCAGGTGCTGGCCCAGCAGCCACGCCGCCTTCGGTTCGAAGCGCTCCGCTTCGTCGCGCAGGCGCGCATCGAGAAGTGGCCGGGTCTTTTGCTCGAACCGCGCCCACAGGCGTTGGTAGCCGTTCTCGTCCGTCGCGACCGGAAGCACCGCCGCCAGGGCCGGCAGCGAGGCCGTCACCCTTTGCGCGCGCCCATGCAGCGCGTCGCGATTGTCGCAACGCTCCGCCACCATCCAGACCAGCGGCTGACTTTCGTCGATCCAGGTGCGCAGCACCTTGCTCACGGGCCAGTCGCCGAGACAGAGCACCACCTCGGGCTTGAGTCGCTCCGCGGCGGCGGCGTTGCGCAGCACCAGGTCGTACGTCGTAATGAGATACGGCAACTGCGCGGCGTGGTGCCGCAGGGGCGAAGCCCCATCGGCGAGGACGGACCAGCCCAGCCGGCGGGATATCTCCGCCACGGCGCCGACATAGGCCGCGACGTCGCCGGGTTGCGCGGGCCCCACGACGATGATGCCATGGACATCAGGGGAAATCCGGGGAAACGCGCCCAGCGGAGTCGCCGGAATCGGCGGAGCCAGGTGGGAGAAGAACTGTTCCCAATCGATGGTGGCGGCCAGGCGGTCGGTCGCACCGCCATCCGCGGTCGGCGCCAGCGGATCCCGCAACGGCACGTCCAGGTGCACCGGACCGGCGGAGGGAGACAGCGTTCGCGTCAAGGCGTGCGCCACCGTCTGCCGGAGGTAGCGGAGATGAGCCACCGCCAATTCGGGCAGCGCGACCTCGTGGAAAAAATTCACGTAGCCGCCAAAAAGTTTCTGCTGATCGATGGTCTGGCCGGAGGCGCAGGC
This sequence comes from Opitutales bacterium, assembly GCA_038249085.1. GTDB lineage: Bacteria > Verrucomicrobiota > Verrucomicrobiia > Opitutales > Opitutaceae > ER46. Next base: position 16,998 of record JBBRWR010000001.1, on the reverse strand, counting down.
CCGCAGTTCGGGCGGTCGATCGGCGGTCAGCACCAGCAACGGCACCCCGCTCTCGTGCGCCTCAATGACCGCGGGAAAATAATTGGCCCCGGCGGTGCCGCTGGTGCAAAGCAGCGCCACCGGCTGGAGTCGTTGCTTCGCCAGGCCCAGGGCAAAGAACGCCGCCGACCGCTCATCCAGTACGACGATCGCCTCCAGGTCGCGATGCGCCGCGACGGCCATTACCAGGGGGGTCGAACGGGAACCGGGTGAAACGACCACCTGCCGCACCCCGCCCCGCACCAGGGTCTCGACCAGCACGCCCGCCCACAGCGTGTTCAGGTTCCGGGTATCGAGGAATGGCGCGTTCATGGTTTCGTCCTACGCCACAATGGCGTCGAGCATCGCCTTAAACTTCAACTCGGTTTCAGCAAACTCCTTTTCCGGGGTCGATCCCGCCACGATGCCGGCTCCGGCGTACACGCGGGCCCGGGTGCCTTCGACCAAGGCCGGACGAATGCCCACGAAAAACTCCCCACCCCCGCGGCCATTAAGCCAGCCCAGCGCACCCGCGTAGAGCCCCCGGGAAAATTCCTCCAGCCCGCGAATGGCGGCCAGGGCCGGTTCGCGCGGACTCCCGCCCACCGCTGGCGTCGGATGCATCGCGGCCAGCACGTCGAGCAATTGCAGCCCCGTCGGCAGCGGCGCGCGCACCGGCGTGTGCAGGTGCTGCACGTTGGCGAGGCGCCGGATCTGCGGGGCGCCCGGGGCGTCCGGGATGATGCCCAGCGGGGCAAGGCGCGCCATCATGTCGTCGACGACCTGGCGATGTTCGCGCTGATCCTTTTCACTTCGCAGCAGGGCGGCCGCGAGTGCGGCATCCTCGCTCGCCCCCACGCCCCGGCGGATGGATCCGGCCAACGCTTCCGTTTCGATGAAACCCTTGCTGACCCGCACCAGGCGCTCCGGGCTCGCCCCGATGAAACTCGGCCCCCGCCCGTGCGTGAAGGAGAACGAGTAGCAGTCAGGAAATTTTTGCCGCAGCCCGTTCAACATCCGCAACGGGTGCAGGAGCCGATCGGCCGTCAGGTCCTGGGCGCGTGCGAGGACGATCTTTTCAAATTCCCCGGCCGCGATGCGCGCGAGGGCCCGCGCCACCGCGGAACGGTACTCCCCCACTTCGCGAATTTGAAACACCGGGGCCCGGCCCGGTTCCAGCTCGCCGGCCGGGGCCTCCTGGAAGCCGAGGTTCTGAAATTTCTGGTGGGCGCGCCAGACCCGCAGCGCCAGGGCGTCGAGATCCGCATCGGGGGTGACCAGCAGATTGGCCACGGCGGTGGTCGTCGGCCCGGCGAGCGCCACTTGCCAGCGAGGGACAAAAACCGTTGCCGCGGGAAACGGCTCCCCGGCCTCCGTCTCGTCATGGAAGGCAAAGGCCGCGAAAAAATGCGGGCCGCCAAACGGGGCCGCGACATCGCCGACGGCGATGGTGTGGGCGAGCAGGTCATCCACCCATGATTTCACTGCGGCAAAGCGATCCCGGCCCTGCGCCTCGTGCCAGGCGGCGATCTCGGCCCCGGCAATCGCGGTCTCCAGCGCGGGCCGCTCGGCGTAGAAGTGCGGTTGATCCGGCTCGAAAATCGACTCGAGCACCGCCAGGGGGTCGAGCGCATCCACCGCCAGCGAGATGCTCACGAGCTTGGCGTGCCGGTCCCGCATCGCCGCGTCGCGACATTGCGCGAGAAACGACCGCAACGCCGCGGGGGACGAGGCGTTTTCCGCGGGATGAAGGGGAAGGATGGTCATGGGGAGGTGATCCGGATCCGGTAAGCAGTAATCAGTGATCAGTGATCAGTATTCAGTGATCGGTGACGAGGAATCGCCGGGTGAAACTCAGCGATTCTGTACTGATCACTGCTGACTGTCCACCGATGACTGTTGCCCGCCGGCCCTCACGCCTTCGCCGGGGGCGCCGGACGGGGAAACAGCACCAGCGCCGCGGCCACCGTGTGGCCGGTGAGCTTTGTGCCCCATGCGAGTTCGTCGCGCCAGGTGGCCCCCGGGGTATAGCCGAGGACGGCGTTGATCTTCGCCGCCGCGGTCGGCATGACGTGCTGCAGCAGGGCCACGGCCAGCCGGAGCGCCTCCGCCATCGTGGCGAGCGCAGTGCGCAGCCTTTCCGCATCGGCGGGTTCCGTCGACTTGGCGAGTTTCCACGGTGCGCGCTTTTCGATGTAGGCGTTGGTCGCCGTCACGAAGTGGAGGGTGCGCTCCAGCGCGGTGTGGAATTGGAACCCCTCGCATAGGGTCACACACTCCGGGCCGGTGGCGGCCCACAGCGTGTGCAATTCGCTTTCCGGATCCTCGACGACCGTGGCGGGAGGGACCACTCCGCCGGCAAAGCGGGTGGTCATGTTCAGGGTGCGGTTGACGAGATTGCCGAGGTTGTTCGCGAGTTCGCTGTTGTAGCGCACGAGGAATTGCTCCGGCGTGAAGTCACTGTCCTGCCCGACGTTCATCTCGCGAATGAGAAAATAGCGGAAGGCGTCCGCGCCGAATTCATCGACCAGGTCGAGGGGGTTGAGCGCGTTGCCCGTGCTCTTGGACATTTTGGAGCCGCGCTGCATCCACCAACCGTGCGCGATGATCCCGCCCGGCAGCGCGAGGCCCGCTGCGTGCAGCATGATCATCCAATACACGGCATGCGGCGGCACGAGGATGTCCTTGCCGATGACATGGTAGTTGGCGGGCCAGAGGCCCGGGCGATCCACCACGGCGGAGTAGTAGTTCACCAGGGCGTCGAACCAGACATAGGTCACGTAATTGGCGTCGAACGGCAGCGGGATCCCCCACTCCAGGCGTTCGCGGGGCCGGGAGATGCAGAGATCGTTGAGCGGTTCCTTCAGGAACTCGAGCACCTGCGACTGGCGGTACCGCGGGAAGACGAAGTCCTCGTTCCTGGTCAGAAACTCGATGAGCCAGGCCTGGTATTTCTGGAGGCGAAAGAAGTAGTTCGCCTCGGTGATTTCCGTGACCTCGCCGAAAATTTCCGGCCAGGTGCCATCGGGATTGCGGTCCTTGGGTTGGAGGAACTGTTCCTGCCGGGTGGAGTAAAAGCCCTGGTACTCCGCCTGGTAGATATCGCCCTTGTCGTACAAGCGCTGGAGCAGGTCGCAAACCACCCGTTTATGGCGTTCTTCCGTCGTGCGGATGAAATCGTCGTTGGAGATGTTGAGCTTGGGTAGCAGGGAGCGGAACTCCTGCGAAACCTCGTCGCAGAACTGTTGGGGCGGAATGCCGCGCTTCCGGGCACTCGCCTGCACCTTCTGGCCATGCTCGTCCGTCCCGGTGAGAAAATGCACCTGATCCCCCATCTGCCGCCGAAACCGGGCGATGACGTCGGTCAGCACCTTTTCATAGGCGTGGCCCAGGTGCGGCGAACCGTTGGCATAGTCGATGGCGGTCGTGATGTAGAAAGACTTCATGAAAAGCCGGCCAACAAAACCCCGGGGCGGCGAAATGTCGAAAGTTTTGACGCCTGCCGGCGGATCCGGCACCTTTCCCCGAATTTCGCATGAATCCTGTTTCCCGATTCGTCGCGATGGCGCTTTTCGTCATATTGGTGGCCTTGGTGGCCGTGCTGGCCGTACCCGTGTGGCAAGATGCCCGGGCGGGTGTCACTTCAGCGAGGACCTATGTTGCGGAACCTGGCAGCGCGGCGAACACCCCGCCAAGAGGGGAAACCCGCGCCCGGGTGCTCGCCCAACGTCTGGCCCTGGGGCTTGCCGGGGTCGGCCTGGCTCTCACGGTGCCGTTGATGCTCAGCGTGGTCATCCGACCAAGCCGGTCGCCGGATACCCGGCGACCCTTTCTCGCGCCGGACCAGGAGGTGTCGACGCTGGCCCGCCTGGCCGAATCCTCGGTCGCCCAAGGCGAGGAACTGTCCCGGGAGCGGGATGTGCGCCGCCGGGCCGAGGAGGACTCCCGGCTCAAGCAGGAGTTGCTCACGCAGTCGCTCGACGAAAAGATTCGCCTGGGCCGGGACCTGCACGACGGCATCATCCAGTCGCTCTACGCGGCCGGGCTGACCCTTGAGTCGGTGCGCACCTTCGTAAAGACGAACCCCGACGAGGCCGACCGCCGGCTGAACCAGATCCGGGCCAGCCTGAATGACGCCATCCGCGACGTGCGTGCCTATATTGTCGGATTGGCCCCGGAAAGCCTGCGCCGGGCCGGGTTTGCCCGCGCCCTGGCCCTCCTGCTCAACGAACTGGCCTCGGGCCGGGAGGCCCAGTTCGACCTGCAGGTGGATGATGAGGCGGCGGCGCAATTGTCGCCCGAACAGAGTCTCGAGGTGCTCCAAATCGCCCGGGAGGCGGCGAGCAACGCCCTGCGCCACGGGGACGCGACGATCATCACCCTGCGCATGCACCAGGGCGATCACGAGGTTTGCCTCCTGGTGCAGGACAACGGCCGGGGGTTCGATCCGGCGCAACTCCGCGACCCGGGCCATGGCCTGGCCAACATGGCGGCCCGGGCCGAACGCGTCGGCGCCACCCTGCGGGTCCACAGCCAACCGGGCGGAGGCACTCGCGTGGTGACAACGTTACCCATTCTTCCCACCGTGGCGCCATGACCAACCCCGCGCCCATCCGCATCCTGATTGTGGACGATAGCGAGGTGGTGCGGGTGGGGTTGCGCACGCTCCTGGGGGTCGAGGCCACCATCGACGTGGTGGGTGAGGCCGGCACCGTGGCGGCGGGAGTCAAGGCCGGGCGGAAACTCAAGCCCGACGTCGTATTGCTCGACGTGCGCCTGCCCGATGGCACCGGCATCGAGGCTTGCCGGCAAATCCTCGAGGCTTCCCCTGACACCCGGGTGTTGATCCTCACCTCGGTGATCGAACATGCCACCGTCGACGACGCCATCCGGGCCGGCGCTCACGGTTACTTGCTCAAGGAGATCGATGGGCGCGGCCTCGTGAACGCGATCCGCGACGTCGCCGCCGGCCAGTCGATCCTCGATCCGGCGATCACGGCGCGCGTCCTGCAATTGGTCAAAAGCGGCCAGCGCCCCGGAGGACGGGATCCGCTTTCCCTGCTTTCGCCGCAGGAACGGCGGGTCCTCGCCCTCATCGCAGAGGGTTGCACCAACAAGGACGTGGCCGCCCGCCTGGGTCTCAGCGAAAAGACCGTGCGGAACTACCTGAGCACGATCTTCGAAAAGCTCCACGTCTCCCGCCGCGCCGAGGCGGCCGTCATGTTCGCTCAGGAGCGTCGGGCGTAGCTGCGGGCCGGGCCCGGTCCTGCACCCAGGCGACCAGCTTCATCCACGCGCGGGCGCGGTGGCTGAGGGTGTTTTTCACGCCTTCGCCGAGTTCGGCGAAACTTGCCGCGTGGCCCTCCGGCCGAAAGAGCGGGTCGTAGCCGAATCCCGCCCCACCCCGCGGCTCCGCCAGCAGGACTCCCGGGCAGCGACCTTCAAAGAATTGCTCGCCGCCATCCGGACCGATCAGGCAGAGCAGGCAACTGAAGTGCGCGCCGCGCCGCCCCTCCGGCACGGCGCGCATGGTCTCGACCAGTTTGGCGAGATTCGCCCGGCTGTCGCCCTGCGGACCGGCGTAATACGCGGATTCAACACCCGGGGCGCCCGCGAGCGCGTCGACGCAGAGCCCACTGTCGTCGGCGAGCGCCCAGGCATCGGGCGGCAACAACGCGGCCAGCGCCCGGACTTTTTTTCGCGCGTTGCCGGCGAAGGTGCCCGCATCTTCGACCACGGCCGGCATGCCCCCCACCTCGCGGGCGGATCTGATCTCCATCGGCAAACCGCTGGCGCGGGCCAGCGCACGCAGTTCCTCCACCTTGTGGTCGTTACCGGAGGCCAGGTAAATTCTCACGCCGATCTACTTCCCCGCGGCTCCGTAGCCCGGCTTCGGCTTACCGTCGGCGGTCAACTGGTCGCACGCCCAGAGCAACCCGCGCGTGACGAGGTCGAGGTAGACCGGCGACTGCATCGTCGCATTGGTGTGCCCCAGCGTGGTCGTAAAGGTCCGGCCCGGCGCCAGCGTGTTCACCCAAATCACGACGTGGTCCTGCTTCGTCTCCACCCCGTACGACGTAGCCAGCGGGGTGACCGTCGGCCAGACCTGTTCGTTCTTCTGGCACTCGTCCTCCGCATCGGGCCACACCGTCGGAAAACCGATCATCACGGGATGAGGGGTGCCCAGGGATTTCACCACGAGGTCCTTCCGCTTTTCGTGGCCCGTCGACTTGATGCCGATGACCTCCCGCCACGCCTCCGTCGGGGCCAGGCGATAGCTCATCGCCGAACAGTGCAGGAAAACCCCGGGCACCCCCGCCCGGTGCGGCGCGGCGATGCGCTCGACGAACGCCGCATCGTTGACAAACCCGTAACACTCGTTGTGCACCACGACGTCATACCCCTTCGCCCAGTCGGGTTGTTCGTAGATGCTCACGCGGTGCTCGCGATCGTCACCCTCGTGCACGATGGTCCACACGACGTTGGCACGGGCGGAGACACCCTCGGAAATGATCTTCTTTTGCGCCGTATAGTCGTGGCAGCAACCGCCGGTGACGAGCAGCGCCCGAATCGGAGTGGCACGCTCGGCGGCGGTGGCCGGGCTGAAGGCCAGCGCGAGGAGGGTGAAGGCAAAGGGGGATTTCACGCGGAATAGATTCTCAAAGCGACTTGGCGCGTTTCTGCAGCGCCGCCTTCGTGAGCCCGAGAAGCTTGGCGGCAGCGGCCTCGTCGCCCCCATGGGCCTCCAGTGCCCGCCGGACGAATTCGATCTCCACCCGGGCCAGCAAACCGTCGCCCTCCGCCGTGAGTTGCGCGAAGAGGGCGTCGTAGCTCCCCCGCAGCGCCGTCGCCGGGTCAGCCGCGGGGCCCGGAGTCGCCGCTTCCGCGCCTAACTCGGCGGGTTCCGCTGGTTCCGGCGGCGTCACGGAGGTGGTCCCTCCGCCGATTTCCACCGGGAGATCCTTCACGAGAATCGCATCGCCTTGCGCAATGACGGCGCTGCGGTAGACGACGTTTTCGAGCTCACGCACGTTGCCCGGCCACCGATGCCGCACCAGCACGGCCAAGGCCTCCGGCGCCACTTTGGAAACCCGGGTCTTCCGTTGCTTCACCAGGTTCTGCAGGCAGAAATCAACGATCTGCGGGATATCCTCATTTCGCTCGCGCAGTGCCGGCATCTTGATCCGCACGACATTGAGCCGGTAATACAGATCCTCCCGGAAGGTCTTCGCCGCCACCATTTCCTCCAGGTTCTTGTTGGTGGCGGCAATGATCCGTACGTCGACGCGGATCGTCTCGGTGCCACCGACGCGCTGGATCTCCCCCTGTTGCAGGACCCGGAGGATCTTCGTTTGCGTGGCGAGGGCCATGTCGCCGATTTCATCCAAAAAAATCGTGCCCCCGTCGCAGAGTTCGAATTTTCCGAGCCGCTGGGTGGTCGCGCCCGTAAACGAGCCCTTCTCGTGGCCGAACAACTCGCTTTCGATCAGGTTGTCGGGGATGGCTGCGCAATTGACCGCGATGAACGGCTTGGCGGCGCGGTGACTGTGTTTCCAGATCGAACGCGCCACGAGTTCCTTGCCCGTGCCGCTTTCGCCGGTGATCATCACCGTGACATCGCTGGCCGTGACCTGGCCGATGATTTTGAACACCTCCTGCATCACCGGCGAGCCGCCTACGATGCCTTCACGGTAGTCGTCGACGTTGATGGTGGGCTTGTAGTCCACGACGGCCCGGAGGTCGGCATGGGCCTGCAACGCGTTTTTCGCCAGCGTCAGCACCTTCGCGGGATCGAAGGGTTTCATCACGTAGTCGAAGGCGCCGTACTTCATCGCCTCGATCGCCGTCTGCGCGGTGCCAAACGCCGTCATCAGGACCACGAGTTGGCGGGGGTTGGCCGCGCGAATGTGCTGCAGGGCCTCGATGCCGCTCATCCCGCCCATGCGCACATCGAGAAAGACCAGGTCCGGCGGCGGCCCCTTCTTGACCATGGCGATGCCCTGCTCACCGCTCGCAGCTTCCACCACTTCGTAGCCCCGGCCGGATAGGACCCGGGACAGCGAATAGCGGATTTCAGCGTCATCATCGATGACCAGGATCGTGGCTGGTTTGGCGGCGGTGTCGGACATGGAGACGGAAGGACGGGTTTCCCGCAGGCGCCGCGTGCACCATCCCAAGGGAATGAGCATTGCACGCTGGCGTATTCCACGGGCGCGCCTTTGTTGCTCCGCATGCTCGGCTGGTCAATGAACCTTTTCCGTATTCGGGGCATTCAGCTCGCGGTGCATTTTTCGTTCTTCCTGCTCCTCGCGGTAAACGCCTTCGACGGTTGGGCGAGTGCGGGCTGGCCCGGTCTGATCTGGCACAGCGGCCTGCTGCTCGCCTTCTTCGCGTGCGTCGTGCTGCACGAATTGGGGCATTGCTTCACCGCCATGCATTACGGGATCACCGTGCCGCGCATCCTGCTCCTGCCCATCGGTGGCATGGCGGAGTTTGACGGCATCCCGCGCCAGCCCCGCCGCGAACTCCTCATCACGATTGCGGGACCGGCGGTCAACTTTGTCCTCGCGGGCCTGCTCTGGTTGGTGCTGCCCGCCGACCTGGGACCCGCCAGCGGAAATGCCGACTCCGACCTGCCCACCCTGCTCGAATCCGCGCAAATCCTGATGCAATGGAATCTGGCGATGGGCATCTTCAACCTGCTGCCGGCATTTCCCATGGATGGGGGCCGGATCCTGCGGGCTCTGCTCGCTTTCCGGATGAACTATCTGCGGGCGACGTTATGGGCGGCGAGTACGGGAAAGGTCCTGTGCGTGCTGGGGGCTGTCGCCGCCGCCTTTTTCCAACCCCTCCTCTCCGCCTTATTCGTGTTCATCTTCTTTGTCGGCGAGATGGAGTACCGCGCCGCCAAGCGCCGCGAAATCGAGGACGCCCACCTGCGCGCGGTCCTGAGTCGATTGCATGCCTCGACCTTTGCGGGGCAGGCCGACGAACCTCCCGTGCTGCAGGGTTAGGTGTCTTGGAAGTGGAACGGGCGTCCCGCGGTCAAACGTGGGCTTCTGGATTCACATCCGATGGGCCGTCAAGGGCTTGAAGCGACCCGGGGAAGACGGCGCCGTACCCGCGACTTCCTCCGCTCTGCCCTTTCCCGCTTAAAGTGGTGGACCCTAGCGGGATCGAACCGCTGACCTCCTCAATGCCATTGAGGCGCTCTACCAACTGAGCTAAGAGCCCGTTTTCACTTGCGAGAGGGGAGCAAAATCAAACTTCCTTCCGCGAAAGCAAGGACTTTTTCAACCTTCGTCCCGTTCGCGCATCGTGAAAACAAACTCGATGGTTTCGCTCTTGCCTTGCGGGCGCGGCGGCATCGCCACCCGGGCGATGGCATCAAGCACCGAGCGATCAAAGTCCCGACTGCCGGAGGAGCGGGTGACCCGCGCATTGCTCAATTTTCCGTCGGCGTTGCTGCGCACCTCAATCGTCACCTTGAGCGAATCACTGAGTCCCGGCGGGGGCTCGAACTGAACCCGCAGCCGCTGTTTGAACATCGCGTAATACGCGGCCATCACGTCGTCATTGTCGCTGACCAGTGCCTTCCCCCCCGCCCCACCCACCTTGTTGTTGACCGAACCCCCGACGACGCCCTTCGCAATCCCTTCGGAGTCAATCCGGGCGACCTTGGTCGACACCGAACCGGAGGACTTGGCGCCGGACTTCTGCGCGCGCCTGAACTCCTCGAGGGTCATGCGCTTTTCCGCCTCAGCCTTCTGCTTCCGTTCTTCCGCCTTGCGCTTCTCCTCGGCCGCGTGCTCACGCCGCAATTGCAACCGGGCCTTGGCATCGCCGCGCACAATTTCATATTGGATCTTCTTTTTGAAGTTCGGGATTTCCGGATTGGCGGTCGGCGCCGACTTGGGTGCAGCCGGAGCCGGAGTCACCGGGGCAGGAGCGGGGGTCACAGGCGCAGGCGGAGCGGGCGTGACTGCGGGCGCCACCGGCAAGGTGAGCTTTACCCCGCCCTCCGTACCGAGGGCCGGCGCCTCTCTTGCCGCGTAATTATCTCCCTCCCCGGCGACCAACTCGAGGATTCGGGGCGCGTCCTGGTCGTGGCGGCTGTTCACGTAGCCAAACAGCAAGGCCAGCGCAACCACCACCCCGTGCAGCGTGGCGGAGAGGAGAAACGCGTTGGGTGACGTCGGATTCACTCGGTCTTGGCATCAAACGTCACCCGGCTGAGTCCCGCCTGGTGCACTTCGTTGATCAACTCAGCCACCCGCTGGTAGGGGACGTTCGCGTCTCCGCGAATCCGAATGACCGGGGGCTTGGCGCTCGTCGCATAGGCGTTCAGGCGGCTGCGGAGCTGGGGCAGGTCCAGCGGAGTTGGCTGGTTGTCGACGTAGAATCCCCGGGTGTCGACACCGACCGCCACGAAACGATCCTCCGGCGGGGTTTTCGACTGGGGGGCTTTGGCGACGGTGGGCAGATTCACCCCGACCGTTTGCTCCTGCTGAATGAGCGGCGTCGCAATCATGAAGATCACGAGCAACATGAACCCCAGATCGATCAAATTGGTCACGTTGAGATCCGCGATCGGATGGGCGGTGCGGTGACGGCGAAAGTGGCGGGCCATGGCGTCCTCCGGCGTCAGTTCGACTCCAGCTCGATGCGGTCGGCCAGCGCACTCGCGTAGTTTTCGATCTCCGTAACCATCCGGCGGGTATGGCCGAGGAGCAGGTTGTAGCCAAACACCGAGGGAATCGCCACGACGAGGCCGGCAATCGTGGCGAGCATCGCCCCGGATACGCCCGGGGCGAGTTGCTGGATGCCGGCGGTCTGCTGCGCCGCCACCGCGCTGAAAGCCTCCATCACACCCCACACCGTGCCCAGCAGTCCGATGAATGGCGCTCCCGAGACGATCGATGCGAGGAAGATCATGTTCGACTCATAACGCAGGGTCTGCCGCGCGATGGCGCGCTGGATGGCGTTCTCCGCGTGCTCGAGTTGGGCGCGGGAATTTTCCCGCCCCCGATCCTGGCCGGCCAGCGCCGCCCGGCGGTAACTCTCCACCGCGTCGGCAAAAAGATCGGCGTAGGGAATTGAACGCGGGCTGCGGAACGAGTCGGGCACGCCGAGCAGGTTGGGTTGCTCGCGCAAATGCTCCTCAAACGCATGGTTCAGGACGCGCAGGCGCCTCAACTCGAAGTGTTTTCCGAACATGATCGTCCAGGCCACGAGACTGAACACCCCGAGGCCAAGCACGATCGCCTTGTCGATGGTACCGCAAAGCTCAAAGATTTCGATGATGTTGGTGGCGAGGACGGGGGGGACAAAGTGCGGCGCAAACATGGGACGTGGGCGCAAGAGTTGGAGGTTTTGTCCCCCACCTTCAACGGAAAAGCCCCCCCGAAGTTGCGATTCGAGACGGGTCGCCGCCCTGAGGCCCGCGTGCGAATGTGTTTGCCGCCGCGCACGGGCGTTTTTTTGCTCGGCGGTTCATCTCCCTTTCCATGTTCCGCCCCCGCACCCTCCAGCAACTCGCCGCCCAGCGCGGTGCCATCACTTCCCGCACCGCCTTGGTCGGCTTCGACGGCTTCGTCGACACCATTGTCACTCCTGTGGGCCTGCGCCGCGGCCCGGGCGAGGACTTCACGCCCATCGCGACCTTGTCGGAATTCGGCCACCGGGTGGTCGCCGCCGCCGGCAAGAGCACCAACATCGAACTGTACCCGCGCGTCGACAAGCTGGGCGGCAACGGTCCGATCATGGCCAATGCCCTGCTCGCCTCCGGCATGCACGTGACCTATATCGGCGCGCTCGGCACGCCGGTCGTGCACCCGGTGTTCGCCGACATGGCGTCGCGGGCCCGGACCTTCTCTCTCTGCGACGCCGCCCACACGACCGCCGTGGAATGCAACGACGGCAAATTGATGCTGGGCCTCATGCGCAGCCTCGACGAGGTCACGTACGAGCACATCTGCACCGTGATGGGCGAGGAGGCCTTCCATGCCGAGGTGGCCGCCGCCGGCCTGGTTTCGTTCGTGAACTGGACGATGATCCCGAACATGACGGCGATTTTCCACGCGGTCGTCGAACGCGTGCTCCCCCAGCTCCCGCCGGTCACGGGCCGAATCTTCTTCTTCGATCTCGCCGATCCCGAAAAGCGCTCGATTGAGGATCTCCGCGGCGCCCTCACGGCCATCAGTCGCTTCGAACCCTTCGGTCGCGTCGTGTTTGGGCTCAATCTGAAGGAGGCCCAGCAGGTGGCGAAGGCGCTCGGGATCGCTCCGCCCGCCGAGGACGAAACCACGTTGCGCACCGCGGCCGCCGCGATTCGCGCGAAACTGGGCGTCAACCTGGTCGTGATTCACCCGCGCGAATCCGCGGCGTGCGCCACCGCCGACGGCACCACGTGGGTGCCGGGGCCCTATACCGCGGAGCCGCTCATCACCACGGGCGCCGGCGACCACTTCAACGCGGGTTTCACCACCGGACAATTGCTGAACCTCGATCCCGAGGCGTGCCTCACGCTTGGCGTCTGCACCAGCGGACATTATGTGCGCACCGGTGAGAGCCCCTCGCTGGATAAGATCGAATCGTTCCTCGCCAATTGGCGCTGATCCCTTCACCCTCGCTCCATGCCACTCAACCAGAAAGCAACCGGCAAACTGATCTCATTCGAAGGGTCGGAAGGCTCCGGCAAGTCGACGCAAATCGCCCGGCTGGCCGCCCACTTTCAGAAGACCCATCGCGATGTCATCACGACCCGGGAACCGGGCGGGACGGAGATTGGGGAGCAGATCCGCAGCATCATCGTGCACAACTCCAAGGGCGATGAGATGTGCGCCGAGACCGAGTTGCTGCTCTTCGCCGCCGCCCGGGCGCAACTCGTGCGCGAGGTCATCGCTCCCGCCCTCATCCGCGGCGCCGTGGTGCTGAGTGATCGGTTTCTCGACTCGTCGACGGTCTACCAGGGCATCGGTCGCAACCTCGCCGCCGATCCCGTCAACCAAATCAACCGTTTCGCGGTGGGCAATGTGATGCCGGATCTCACCGTCGTCATCGATGTGCCGGAGAGCGTCAGCCTGGCGCGGCTCAAGCAACGGGCCTCGGATCTGCCGGATCGCATGGAGCGTGAGAACGTCGATTTCTACACGAAGGTCCGCGAGGGCTACCTGGTCCTGGCGAAGAGCATGCCCGAGCGGTTCATCGTCGTCGACGGCACCAAGGCCGAGGATGTGGTCGAGAAGAAGATCTGGACCGAGTTGCAGGCCCGGCTGAAATAGGACGCCCCTCCGCCCCGCTTGCCCATGACCGTCGCCACCCCGTGGCCCGCAGCGCTGGCCGGCACGCCGGCGATCGCGGTGATCGAGCAGGCCATCGCCCGCCAACGGCTGTCGCACAGTCTCCTCCTGCACGGCGACGATCCCGACACCCTCGTCGCGATCGCCGAGGCCATCGCGGACCGACTGCTCAACGCCGAAGGTTCCTCCGCCCACTTTCCGCCCGACCGGCACCCCGACTGCTTCGCGCTGCGCCCCGCCGGCAAGATGCGGCAGATCTCCGCCGAGGCGACCCGCGCGTTGATCGGCAAGCTGCAGGTGTCCCCGGCGGTCGCCCGGCGCAAGGTCGCGATCCTGCACGAAGTCGATCGCATGCACCTCACCGCGGCCAACGTCTTTCTCAAGACCCTCGAGGAACCCCCGGCCCACACCACCCTCCTGCTGCTCACCTCGCGTCCCTACGCGCTACTGCCCACCATCCGCAGTCGCGTGCTGCATTTTCGCTTTCCGTCGGCCGGCGTGCCCGTCGCCGCCGACGGCTGGACGGCCTGGCTCGACGACTATCGGGCCTGGCTCACGCGCCTCACCGAAGGCGTGGGCACCGACAAGCAGGTGATCGCCGATCACATTTTTTCGGTCTACGGCCTGGTCGCGCGCTTCGGGGCCGTGCTCGATTTTGCGACGGACGAGATTTGGAAAAAGCAGAAGCAGCACTTGCCGCCGGATCTGACCGATGATGAGCAGGTGGCGATCGAAACGGGCATCGCCAACGGCCTGCGCTCGCGGTTGTTTGCCGAGATCGAGCAGGCCACCCGAACCTTCGCGCTGCCCCTGCTGACCGCGCAGGCGGAGGGCTCCCGCCGCGCGCTGGTTGCCGCCATCGAAAAGCTCGAGCACGACGTGGGCTTGCTGCGTCTCAACCTGAACGAATCCGCGGCGCTGGAATCATTCCTGCTTTCCTCGCTGCGCATCTGGGCGAAGCGATAAGAGGGACGGGGCGACGGCGCCGGGTGAGCGGCAACCCTCACTACGGCACCACGTAGAGCCCGATCATTCTGCGCCTCGTGAAGTCCCCGCTCCGCTGAGCTGAACCGAATAGGCTCGCGGCTCGAGCGTAGATAATGGCGCGGCATCGCGACTGCCGGCGGCCAGGGGAAAGGCTCCGGCTCGTGAGGGTCCGGCCCGCCACGGTGACGCTTGCCTGGTACGATCCGGCCTGCGCACTCCGCACGTTCGGAAGCCGCAGCGTCGCGCCGTTCAAGGCGGGATCAGGCCCGCCGTCCGCGAACAAGCGCCGGACGTTTCAGAGAAACGCGCCGTCAGCCAGCAGAAGGGCGCTGCGGGCAATGGTGTCGGACGGCGGTTGGAAGGTGGGATCGACAAGTCTAGCGACGGGCAATCGCTGCACGCGGGCCCGCCAGCATCCTCCCTCGGAGAAACTGCCGAAGCTGAGCGCGCGGTCGTCAGGGCCATCACATTTCCGGGGCGGTCCCGGCGCAATTCCCTCGCCGCCGAGCGGGGGTTGCGGCTACCGATGGCCCCCCCTGCACCCCATGCCCACTCTCCCTTTCCCGGCGATCCTTCCCCTCGGTCTTGCGCTCCTGTGGGCCGCGCCCGTCCGCGGCGTCCCCCAGTGGCCGCAATTTCGTGGGGCCAATGGCGCCGGAGTCTCCGCGGACGCGAAACCGCCGGTAAAGATTGGCCCGCAGGAAAAGGTGCGCTGGAGCATCGCGGTCCCCTGGTCACCTTCTTCGCCCATCGTGTGGGGCGATCGTATTTTTCTGACGACCTTTGACGCGGGACAACTCCAGATCCGCAGTTACAGCCGGAGCGACGGCCGCCTGCAATGGACGCGCGGCCTTACGCCGGAAACGTTGGAGGAGCACCATCAGCTGGATGGAAGCCCCGCGGCATCATCACCGGTCACGGATGGTCGGCGCGTGGTCAGTTACTTTGGGTCCTTCGGGCTGGTCTGCCACGATCTGGAAGGCAACGAATTGTGGCGGCACCTGCTGCCGCGGGCCCAGAGCGGAGGCAAGTATGGCACCGGCACCTCTCCCATCATCGTTGGCAACCGGGTGATCGTGAACCGCGACCAGTATCAGGATTCCTCGCTGCTGGCGTTGGATCTGGCCACCGGCCGGAAGGCGTGGGAGAGCGTGCGCACGGAGGCGGCGGGCAGTTTCGGCACCCCGGCGCATTGGCGAAACGACGGGGTCGACGAGGTGGTGCTCGCCGGTTCGGCGCAATTGAAAGGCTACGATCTCATGACGGGGTCCGAACGCTGGGTCATCCCGGGAGTCACGGGGACCGTGTGCACGACGCCGGTCAGCGGCGAGGGCCTGCTGTATTTCGCGGCCTGGTCGCCCGGGCAGGCCGACTCGCCGCGTCAGCCGTGGGATGAGTTTCTCAAGCGCAACGATCGCAACCATGATGGCGAGGTCGCGTTCGATGAAATCCCCGCGGCCCGACGCGATTACCTGCGCGGTCTCGACAAGAATCGCGACGGCAAGTTCACCCGGGAAGACTGGGAACTGCTGAAGGCGGCGGACGCCCGGGCCGAAAACGTGCTGCTCGCGGTGAAGCCCGGCGGCCGCGGCGACATTGCGGCCACCCATGTGGCGTGGAGTTATCGCCGGGCCCTGCCCTATGTGCCGTCGCCGCTGTACCTGGAAGGTCGCATCTATTTTGTCCGCGACGGTGGCCAGGTGTCCTCCCTCGACGCGAAAACTGGAGAACCCATTTACGCCCAGGAGCGGATCGGCGCGACCGGCAATTATTATGCCTCACCGGTGTCCGCCGCTGGCCGCATCTACCTCGCCTCGCTGGCTGGCAAGGTGACCGTGATCCGAGCCGGCGGAATGAAGCCGGAGGTGCTGCACCACTCCGATTTTGGGACCCGGATTCTCGCGACGCCCGCCCTCGTGGAGGATTTTCTCTACCTGCGCACTGCGACCCACCTCTGGGCCTTCGGCCCGTGAGCCGTTGCGCGAAACCAGGCGGAATGAGCGACGCAGACTGATCGGTCGGCGTCGCCGCGTCACCAAATCCAGGGCACCAAGAAGCGTCGCTGGCGACGATACATTTCGTACTCGGGAAACTGGCGTCGGAGCGCCGCCTCCTCGAGTCGGGTCTTGGCCAACAGCACGCCGAGCAGGGCGAGCCAGGCGCCTGCTTTCAGCGGCGCGGGGTCGAGGACCACGAGGCCCGCACCGGACACAAGCACGCCAAAATACATCGGATGGCGGACGAGGCGATAGGGGCCGGAAGTGACGAGCCGCGCCCCCGATCGGGCCACCGGGCGGACATGAAAATTCCCCGGACGGTTGGCGGAGACCGCCCACCCCAGCCAAAGCAGGCCCGCCGCCACCAAGGCGACGCCGACGAAAAGGTTGCCGACCTGTCCGGGCGGCACGATGAGCACGGCAATCGCCGCAAATTGGGCCCCGACCAGAAAACGCGACATCACGCGACCATTTCGGGGCCTGGTGCCGGGGTGTCAACGAGCGGCCGCGGTGCGGGGTGGATCCCGGGCGACCCGGCCTGCCACCGACCGCCCCAGGGTCCCGCACTGCTAACACTTAAGTGGTTGAAAAAGCTCGGTTAGGGCGGTGTGGCGCCGGGCTTGGTTGCGCTCCATGAACTGCGGACCACTGAGCAGCGGGTGGCCTTTGCGCCACCAGACCAGCACCAGTCCGCG